>CABRRA010000019.1:0-43044 GCA_902473205.1 uncultured Collinsella sp. | reverse complement strand
CGGAGGGGCCCCGGGGGCGGGAATCTGGCACTCCATATTTTGTTCACAAATGAATTCATCCTTCAGTTGTTCCACTGAAGTCATGTCTGAAGCATCGGCTTCTGGTATTGGCGATGACCAGCTGGTTTATAGGTGTTGAGGCGTCGGCCATCTCTGCTGGGCTACTTTACTCTAAAGACATTAGGTTTTGGTTTCCTGTCGGTAAAAGGCTGGTTTTGGCCGCCAGGCGTCCTTATATATAGAGAAGATCTGGTTCGAACCCGCGTCGCGACAACAAATAAGCGACCGGCATCCGCCAGTCGCTTTTCTATTCTATGGTGGGCCATCAGGGGTTAGGGCCCGCTGCGCGGGCGGCCGCTGCGGCGCTTTCGCGCCTTGCGCGCTGCGCTGGCAAACGCTCACGCGTTTACTCAGCTCCGCGCCCCGACGGGTTCGAACCCGTGTCGCGGCAACAAAAAAGCGACCAACCGAAGTCGATCGCTTTCTTTTCTATGGTGGGCCGTCAGGGGTTCGAACCCTGGACCTTGGGATTAAAAGTCCCCTGCTCTGCCAGCTGAGCTAACGGCCCGCGGGTGGCATTGTACCACGGTCTGGGACTATTCCCAACTCCATTGGCCGTTCTGGAAAATCACAACTTCGCGTCCATCGGGCGTAATGCCCACAATATCGATGTCGTCCGTACCGATCATAAAGTCGACGTGCGTGCTCGAAACGTTGACGCCATGCTCAATGAGCTCCTCTTTGGACATATCATATCCACCCTCAATGCACTCGGGGAAGCCGACTCCCAGTGCAAGATGGCAGCTGGCATTCTCGTCATAGAGCGTGTCATAGAACAGGATGCCGCTTTCGCGAATCGGCGTGTTCTTGGAAATGAGCGCAACCTCTCCCAGATGAGCAGCGCCCTCGTCAGTATCGATGATACTTGCGAGTGTCGCCTTTCCCACACGGGCGTCGTAATCCACCACACGACCGTTCTCGAACTTGATCCAAAAACCGTCGACCTTGTTACCGTGATGGATAAGCGGCATTGCGGAATAGACGATTCCGTCAGCACGCATACGATCGGGCGAGGTGAAGACCTCCTCGGTGGGGATGTTGGGGAAGAAGGGGTGACCGTCGGGGGTCTCGCCCTTACCGCCGGCCCACTCATGCCCCTTCGTCATACCAATTACCAGGTCGGTTCCATTCGAAGCGGTATAGCGCAGGCAGTCGAAACGATTTTCGTTCAGAAAGCGCAGGTTCTTTTCAAACGCCGCATCGTGAAGCTCCCAGTCACTCTCCGGATCTTGGCCGTCAGCACGGGCGGTATGCAGAATCGCAATCCATAGTTTATAGATTGCAACCTCATCGGCGTCTCCCGGGAACACCTCGCGCGCCCAAGCCACGACCGGCGCTCCGGCAATGCACCACGGGTTGATGTTGTAATCCAGTCCGCGGCGGAAAATCTTGCACTGCGTGTTCCTCGCCTTGGAAGCGGCAGCGGGCTTGGCAGGATCGATGCCCTTGAGAGCGGCGGGGTCAGCACCCTCGATAAAGATAAAGCAGGCACCGTCCTGGGCCAGAGAATCCAGCTGTATGCGCTTCCACTCGGGCGTCTGCCCAAAATAGCTTTTCTCGACATGCTCGTACGCAAGCCTCGTCACGGCGTCGTCGGCCCAGATGACCGTCACGTGACCGGCACCGGCGTCATAAGCCTCCGCAACCACCACGCGCGCAAATGATGCGCACTCGACGGGAGACTGAACGACGACCTCCTGGCCGGGCTTAACGTTTACACCCTTGCGGACAACGAGACGCGCATAATTTTTAATCTTGGGCTCAAGGGTCTTCATGCCCTCAAGAGCTTCCTCGACCGTTAGGGCAGCTCGAATCATGTGCCACTCCATCTATCTATAGAACAGTAAAAAGGCGCGCCGCAAAAACGACGCGCCTTATATCTTAGCGATATGTATGGATACAAACGCTACTTCTTCTTGGAGTCCTTCTTGTCCTCCTCGGCAGCCGAGCGCTCGATAAGAGCGTTGAGCTTGTTCTCGGACATGCCCTCGGCCTGCGCGCGGTACATGTTGCGCAAGGGACGAATACGAACGAAGTCGTAGATAAAGTCACCCAGGATGATGACATAGGACAAAACGATGCCGACCATCTGAACAGGACTGGACACCGTGCCGCCGGGAGCGAAGTAGAGCGAAGCCCAAATTGCCACGACGAGTACCATGCCGATGGCGAGCACGGCCCACCAGATACGACGGCGCTTGGTGTAGTCCTCATCCTGCTTGAGAAGAATATTCGACACCGTATAGATACGATCCTCGCGAGCACGCTGCTTGGCCTTGCGGGCGCGCTTCTCCTCCTTGGAAAGGCCTTCCAGGTTTTCACCCTTCTCGAGCTCTTTGCGGCGAGCTTTAGACGAAGCCGGCACGACGCGAACGGAGCTCGCTGCTTGGCGGGCGGGTTTAGCAGATGCGGCGGACTTGCGCGCAACCCCGGTAACTTCGTGGGATTGCGTGCGCTTGTTCGTGGCGCTACGGGTACTCACTTATGCGTTCTCCTTCATGCTTGTGAACTGGGAGCCCGTGATGATCTGGAAGGCCTCGCGATAGCGCTCGGACGTGCCATCGATGACCTCGGCGGGCAGGTGCGGGGTCTCCCCCGTCATATCCCAGTTGGCCTTGAGCCAATTGCGGACGAATTGCTTGTCGTAGCTAGGCTGGATCTTGCCCTCCTCGTAGCTGGCGGCGGGCCAGAAACGGCTGGAGTCGGGCGTGAGGCACTCGTCGATCAGCGTGACCTTGCCATCGATAACACCAAACTCAAACTTGGTGTCGGCAATGATGATGCCACGGGTCGCTGCATACTCGGCAGCAGCCTTGTAGATCTTGAGAGACAGATCGCGAATCTGCGTGGCGATGTCCTCGCCAACGATCTCGCAGCAACGCTCAAACGAGATATTCTCGTCGTGATCACCGATCTCGGCCTTCGTGGACGGCGTGAACAGCGGCTCGGGAAGCTTGGAGGCCTCGGTCAGACCCTCGGGCAGCTGGATGCCGCAGACGGTGCCGTTCTCGTCATAGGTCTTCTTGCCCGAACCGGTCAGATAACCGCGGACGATGCACTCGATAGGAATCGTCTGGGCCTTCTTGACCAGCATGGCGCGGCCTGCGAGATAGTCACGATACTCGGCAAACTCCTCGGGGAAATCCGCCGGATCGATGGAGACGAGGTGGTTGGGGACGATATCGGCAAACTTGTCGAACCAGAATGCCGAGATGCGGTTGAGCACCTCTCCCTTAAACGGAATCTCGTCGGGGAGAATAAAGTCGAACGCAGAAATGCGATCGGTGGCGACCATCAGCAGGTTTTCGCCGGCATCGTAGATATCACGAACCTTGCCACGGGAATCCGGACGACGCTCCATCGTTGTCACGTGAGTCACTCCTTACCTAAATACGACAGAAATGCGGGTTCTTTCCCGCATGTTTTCGCAAACTCGGAGCGGCAGGAACGCGGCCCCTCCTTCACCGAATAGCGAAAAGCTAGTGCTCCATTGTAGTAGATGCCGCGTCCGCCGTGTGCTCGCGAGGCAGATGAATCGTAAAAGTCGTACCCTTTCCAAGCTCCGACTCCACGGATATGTAGCCATGGTGACGCTCGACGATTTGCTTGGTCACGGCGAGGCCAACGCCCAGGCCGCCGGCTTCGCGGGCGCGGCTGGCATCTGCGCGCCAAAATCGCCCGAAGATGCGCGACAGGTCGTCCTTGGCAATACCGATACCGGTATCCGAAACGGCAATACTGACATGCTTGCGGTCACTGAGCACCGACACCACGACCCAACCGCCCTCGGGGGTGTAGCGCATGGCGTTGCTCATGAGGTTGATGACGCACTGCGTGATCATGTCGGGATCGGCCTCGACGACATCGTCGTGACCTTGGGTCTCGTCAGCAAAGCGCAAGCGCAGATCGCGGTCAACAAATAGGCGCTCCTGAGCGTTGACGATAGACCGCACAAAGGGAACCATGTCCACCGGTTCGAGATTGAGCGGCGCCGTGCTGTTTTCCATACGCGATAGGTCGAGCATCTGCTGTACCAAACGAGCCAGGCGGCGCGTCTCGGAAGCGACCGTCTCCAGATGCTCATCGTCGGTGGGATACACGCCGTCCTGCATGGCCTCGACCGTTGCAAGCATGGCCATGAGCGGCGTGCGAAGCTCGTGTGCGACATCCGAGGTCAGGCGCTTTTCGTGCTTCATATCTTTCTCGAGCGAGGTGGCCATCTCGTCAAAGGTCTCACCCAACTGATCGATTTCATCGTCGCCGCGCAAACCGGTACGAGCGGACAAATCGCCGTCGCGAATTTGCTTGGCTGTGCTGGTTATACGATGAATCGGTCTGGTAAGCATGCGCGACACGAACGATCCGATAACAACTGAGATGCAGACCGCAACAACCGCGGCAAGGGCCATGGCGTTAAAAGTCTTTTCCCTAAACGCAGAATCCGCCTTGGTGAGCAGGGCATCGGAGCCGATAGCCCATAGCTTCACCTGTCCGACATGCTCGCCAGAAGACGTTATGATTTCGACGTTGGCAACGCTATCGGAGTCGGTGGGCGCCGACGAGACCGGGCTATGCGAGGCCTTTTTACCGCTCGAGCTGCTCGACGCCGATTCGCTCTCGCGCACATCGGCGGTCGCACTTGCCGAAGGCCATGAGTCGTCATAGACGACAACGCCCTTTTTGTTGACAACCTGCATACTCAGGTCGTCGGACACCAAGCTCGATGTCGCGACCGTGCGTAGCTCGCCCGCAGTCCAGTTGCCGTTTTCCTCGTACGACGTCGCAAGCTTTTCGGCGGCAGAATTGGCAATCTCGACGATATTGGAGCGCGTGTAATCCGAAAAGACGGTACCCCACACAACGGAGACAACGCCCACCAGCACCAATACCGTCATGAGCGACGTCAGGGCAAAAGCCAAGGCCATGCGCGAGGGATAGCTCATCGCTGGCCGTGAATCGGAACGAGGCGTGTTCCAACTTGCCTTGGAACCCGCCTCGTTCTCCTGCTTATGCTTTTGCCCAATTTCAAAGCGCGCAGGTGTCATATGTGATTTCCCTATTTCTCGTCCGACTTATCGGTCTTGGCCGGAGCCTCGAAGCGATAACCGACGCCGTGAACGGTGTAGAGCCACTTAGGCTTCTTGGGGTCGTCGCCCAGCTTGGCGCGAAGGTTCTTGACGTGACTGTCGATGGTGCGCTCGTAGCCCTCAAAGTCATAGCCGAGCACCTTCTCGACCAGCTCCATACGGTTATAGACGCGACCGGGATGGCGAGCAAGCGTGGTGAGCAGCTTAAACTCGGAAGCAGTCAGGTCTACTTCCTTGTCCTCGACCAAGATCTTGTGGCCCGAGATATCGATGACCAGATCGCCAAAGTCGAGCACCTCAACGGCGGGCTCGTCTGCCTGGTGAGCACGACGGAACAGGGCGCGGACGCGGGCGACGAGCTCACGCGGCGAGAACGGCTTAATCAGGTAGTCGTCGGCACCAAGCTCAAGGCCGATGATGCGATCCTCGATCTCGCCCTTGGCCGTCAGCATAATGATGGGGACATCCGAGGTGTCGCGAATGGTGCGGCAAACGCGCTCGCCGGGAATCTTGGGGAGCATAAGGTCGAGCACAACCAGGTCGAACTGGTGCTTCTCGAACTCCTCGATCGCAGACTGGCCGTCCCCGACGCCAACAACCCAGTAGCCCTCGCGCTCGAGATAGGCAGCGACAGCGTCACGGATTGCCTTCTCGTCCTCGACCAGCAGAATCTTTTTTGCATCTGAAGCCATAACACGGCCCCCCTGTCTCAATTAGCTAAGAACAAGCCCATTTTAACGCACCTATGCCCGCCGAGCACCGCTACAGTGCGGCGGCTCGGCGGGCGGCACTCACAATTACAACGCGTTTATTCCCCCGTTGGCGCCCTTTTAACCCCTCGGCGCTAAAGAGAGAACAGGCGGGCGGTAACCGTCTCGGGAATTCCTTGGCTATTACGCACCGTGGCATAGGTTAAAAACGTATTCGATTTACCCGCCGTAGCTGGATAATCGCCATATTCGAGAGCGCGGTCGGGCGACAGCAGCGAACCATAGGTTTTGGCGGAGGTATCGATCAGAAAATGCGATGCCTGAACCTTAACCAGATATTTGCCTTTTCTGCCGGCAGCACACGCAAGCGGCTCGCGCGACAGGAATAGGAACGTCCCATTCTCGTTACCGATATAGGTGCCCATGTTGCCTAGACTCCCCACGCCGCTATAGGTGGCCTCGATGGAGAACACAAACGTGTCGCCCATATATACGGCCTCGAAGGGAGACACCGATGAGGGAAGGACCAGCTGAGCCCTCTTGGTATTGTTGCCGTCCGTCAGGTCGATCGCCGTCATGCCGTAGTAGACGCCCTCGTCGTTGCGCACGCGCGGGGAAATGGTCAAGATGCCGTCACTCACACGCGGGGCGGATGCAAAGCGACCCGTTGACTTCCAAATGGCCTCGGCCTTTGCCTCGTCGAGCGAGCGGCGGTAGCAATACGAGTCGTGACTCGTCTTATTGCCGCCTGCAGCAGGCATCTTGTACCAAATGACGGACGATTCGAACGCCGTAAACAGCGGCGGGTCGTAGTCCTTGCCGCCTCGGTCGAGCTCGACCACATCGCCGACAAGCGACGCACCTGCCGTATTTTGCGCATAGAGCTTCCACGATGCGTTCGCAAAGTTCATCTCGATCCAAGCAAATACGCCATCGCCGGCGCGGACATCGTAAAACGAATACCCCGCACCTTCGACGGGGTCCTCGATGAGTGTCGTGAGCGAACCGTCGCCCAGGTTGAGCACACCGAGCGTGTTGGCATGCCGCGCCGATGCGGGTGCCATCATCGCCGCGGCGTAATCGCCGTCGCAGTAGTACAGCAGCGTACCCAGAGGCAATGTCCATGAAGCTGCAGGCTCGAGGTCGATTTCGACAGCCTCGTACTCATCCGTAATCGAGACAATCTTTGAATCGTCCTTGATAACCTGCGGCTCGCCGGCGGCATCATCACTCGTGCCCGTTTTTTTCGAGCAACCGGCCAGTACGGCAGCAGTACCGGTAGCGGCGCCACCCAGCACAAAACCTCGACGCGTTATTCCATTCTTAAAGCGGTCGGCGATACCCATTAGGCGATCTCGGCGCGAGCGGCCTCGATAGCGCGCGTAAGCTGATCGGCGCAGGAGGTCTTTTTCATACCGCAGGTATTACCAGCGAGAACCTCGATTACGCGATCGGCAGGAGCACCCTCGACCAGCTTGGAGATAGCCTTGAGATTGCCGTCGCAGCCGCCGGTAAACTCGACGCCCAGCACTTTGCTGCCGTCATCGGAAAGATTGAGGTGGATATTGCGAGAGCATACACCCTGAGGCTTGTAGTCAAAACTAATCATTGAGATCCCCTCTCAGAAAGAAATTTCAGACGTCTATTATCCCCGCCTGGGCCGACTTATTATCGTAAGCACCGATTCAACATCCTACGATGCATAGATTAGTGGGGGCAAGATTAGCAGCCCGTACCCCGTGCGTGGACTGTGCGCTTCTCCCGATACATATTGTGGTCGGCGACACGATATACATCGGCCAGCGTATTTCCAGCCGTCTCGACGGTCGCCACGCCAATCGATGCGCTGACCGTCAGTGCCTCATCGCTTACCGCGGCAAGACCGAGACGAAGATCCTGTTCCAGCCCGAGCGCAGACTCGTTGTCAGTATGGGGGCAAACCAGCAAAAACTCGTCGCCGCCAACGCGCATCGGCAGGGAATCCGCACCAGCCACCCGCCGCAGCACGGACGCCGTCCGTCGCAGCAGTTCATCCCCCATCTCGTGACCGTAGATATCGTTGGTCCGCTTGAGATAATTGCAGTCCAACATAATCACGCTCACGGGCAAGCCCTCGTTTACCAGGCTATCTCCGCGCGATTCAAGGTAGTTGCGGTTGCGAAGCCCCGTCAGTTTGTCTTGGTATGTCAGCTCCTCGGCATGCTTGACCATTGATATGTTGTGCGTCGCCACGACGACCGACTCCAGCCGGCCTTGCTCATCGCGATGCTGGGGGACAACCTGTAGCGAGTACCAAGCGCCTCGACAATCTCGCACCTCGGCAGCCAAGTACGGTACGCCCTCCATACGTTCGCGAAGCGTACTTATATCTACGAGTTCCACAACCGCTTCGCGGCTTTCGGGGCTCACGATATCCCGGCAGACCGTGTCCATAAAGTCATATGCCTCGCTGTGCTCGGCAAATATCTTCGCTATCGTCGGCGACATATTGATTCCCTCGATCTCGAGGGTGTCGAGATGCAAAAGGAAAGTCGAATCGTAGATGGCGCTTATGGCATTGATAATGCCGAGCTGTTTATCCTTTTCGACCAAATTGCGGCGATCAACGATATTTCGAGCCAACAGTACCACGACCCAAAACGCAAGGCACACCAAGACGCCAGAGGCGACAAATGTGATCCTGCCAGACATGACCTCAGATTTGGGATACAGCGCAAACAGGCGGTAGTCCTTGTATGCCGCACGCACCGCGTACCATTTGTCTCCTCGATATTCGATGCGCGTTAGGCCATCGTCTTTCCACTCAACCCCTGCGCTGGTGAGGAATCGGGCGAGCGACACGTCAGCATCGGCACTGTTGGATGAGACAATCTCCGCATCCTCCATAACAAGCACCGTGGGGCCCTGGTGGAAGGTGCTGTTCGAAAGCACGTCGGCTATGGCATATGAATAGTCGTCCGCTGGATCGGAAACAAATGAGCGGTATGCCAAGGCAACGCCGTCGCCATACGGGATAGCACAGACGGCAAAAACGACACCACGGCGCTCGACGACAGTTGAGTAGGTCACTTTGGAACCTTGATACATCGATGCGACCGGCGCACAGGCCAGCTCCTCTCGCCACAACATGAGCGGATCGCGACCATCGATGTCGTAGTGGGCAGCCATATGGCCATCGGAGTCCATGACCATCAGCCCCGAAAGGTTCTCGGCATGGACAAATTGCTCGATAAGATCGTCGTTAACCTCAACGCGATCAGAGGACAGGAACGTCGCAAACGATTCGACCGCGGCGAGCAAATCGTGCGTCTCTTCGGTTTTTCTCCCCTGTTCGTAGCGGTCATATTTTTCGCAAGCGTTTTCCAAAAACGCCATGGTTTCTTGGCCAAACCCAAGCGTTTTTTCGAGGCAGCGATGGGTTCCAACCGTATACAACAGGCCTAACAAGACAGCGCTGACAATAACGCCGACAGCTATGACGGTCAGAGTCTTTCGACGCAAGCGGTGCTCATCATTTGTCATGGATTTGCTCCTTGCCCGCCCGTCGTCGCCCCTGTCTTGTAATTGCCCACAATACGGTCAATCGTGCCATCTCGGTCCATGGCAAACAATGCGGTATTGAGATCCTTTACGATCGGTCCTTCATAGCTGTCATCAAACGCGACGCCCAGATCAACCGTCATAACGTTGTCAGCGAACACGCGGTAAAGGCCGGGATACCGGGCGACAAGTCGGTCAAGCGGCTGAACGTCCGCCATCCAACAGTCGACATACCCTTTGGCGAGGGCGGCTTTGCAGAGTTCGGCAGAACCATACGATTTGATTTGCACGTTCGGCGAGATTTCCAGATCCCCTGCGAGCAATCGGCGTTCACTCACCGAGCCCGCAATTACCGCGATGGTCTTGCTTCCATCGAGATGCGCCAAGGACTTGATGCCACTCGTTTTCTTGGCGGCAACCGAGACCGTCACGGTTAGATACGGCTCGGTCCAGTAATACTTATCCTCGCGATAACAGGGAGAATAATCACACCACAGGCAATCGATATCGCCGTTTTCGAGCAGCCGGTCGCGATCGTTCCAGTCAATATCGACAAACTGCGGCTTGATCCCCGCACGTTTGCAGGCCTCGCGGGCGATGTCGATATCGATACCGGCGTAATCGCCCGTGGTATCGACATACACATAGGGGTCGTTATCCGTAACGCCGATTTTGAGTACCGGGAGGTCTTTGTCGGCTTCATTCGGGGAGGAAGAACTGCTTCGAACGGTATACGTCAGGGCGGCCACACAGGCGGCAACAAGGAACATGAGCGCAAACAAGACGACGGCGGCTCGCTTGATACGTCCGGGCACAAGCCTCCCTTCATCGAAACAGCAGTCGGATTTCATTGTATACCTGGGGCTGATGCGGCGATAAAAAAGCGCCTCACCCAAGATGGGCAAGGCGCCAAAGGTTGGAATGCATCCGCAAACGGCCGAATTAGGTTAACCCTACTCGAAGCTCAGCTGCTCCAGGCGACCGAAGACCGTGTCGATGCGGGTGAGGAAGTCCCACGGATCAAAGATCTCGTCGAGCTTCTCCTGGCTGGCGGTGCAGCGCGGATCGGCCTCGAGACGCTCCTTAAAGGTGGGACCGGAGACACAATCCTGCACTTCGTGCCAGGTGGCCATGGCGTTTTCCTGCACGATAGCGTAGGCGTCCTCGCGGGTGATGCCAGTGTCGACGAGGGCCAACAGCACCTTGGAGGAGAAGATAAGGCCGCGGGTCTTGTTGAGGTTGGCCATCATGCGAGCCGGATACAGCTGCAAGCCGTCGATAACGCGGATGAGGCACTGGAACATGTGGTCAAGCGCGATGAAACTATCGGCCTGGGCGACACGCTCGGCAGAGGAGTGCGAAATATCGCGCTCGTGCCACAGGGCGACGTTGTCGAAGGCGACCTGGGCGTTGGACTTCACGATGCGCGACAGGCCACAGACCTTCTCCATGGTGATCGGGTTGCGCTTGTGCGGCATGGCGGAACTGCCCTTTTGACCCTTGCGGAACGGCTCCTCGGCCTCGAGCGTATCGGTCTTCTGCAGATTGCGAACCTCGGTAGCGATGCGCTCGCAGGTGGCCGCCGTGGTGGCAAGGACGCCGGCGAGGTAGGCGTGATGGTCGCGGCTGATGACCTGCGTGGACAGCGGGTCGTGCACCAGGCCCAAGTGCTCGCAGACGTACTCCTCGACGAACGGCTCGATGGAGCTGTAGGTGCCGACAGCACCCGAAATGGCACCGAAGGCAACGTTCTTGCGGGCATCCTCGAGACGGTCCAGATCGCGCTTGAGCTCCCAGGCCCAAGAGCCAAACTTCATACCGAAGGTCATCGGCTCGGCGTGGATGCCATGAGTACGGCCGGCACAGAGTGTGTTGCGCTCCTCGAAGGCACGACGCTTGCAGATCTCGCCGAGCTTCTTGACGTCCTCGATGATCAGGTCACAGGCCTGGGTGAGCTGGTAGCACAGAGCCGTATCGCCCAGGTCGGAACTGGTCATGCCGTAGTGGACCCAGCGGCTGGGCTTGGGGTCGCCCTCAGGAACATCGGCGTCGATGTACTCCTTCATGTTGGTCAGGAAAGCAATAACGTCGTGGCGCGTGACTTCCTCGATCTCATCGACCTTTGCCTTCTCAAAGTTAGCGTGATCGCGGATCCACTGGGCTTCGTCTTTAGAAATACCGATCTTGCCGAGCTCCGCCTGGGCCTCGCAGGCCAAGACCTCGATCTCCTGCCAAATGGCGTACTTGTTTTCGAGGGAGAAGATATGTCCCATCTCCGGGCGGGTATAGCGATCGATCATAGCGGCTCCTTTTTGGTTATTGGCACGTTGGTCGTAACTCAACCATTGTACCGTGCGCAGGTGCAAGTATGGGCAGCAGGCATTAACCTAACATTTTGCCGCAAGAGCGGCCATGGGGACGTCCGCGTATTTGCTTCGCAAATCCGCACCGGCTTCAGGCGCCTGCCGGCGCCTTCGCCTGCTCGCTACAAACGCTTCGCGTTTGCTTTACGCTCGCACCCTGGCGGGTTCGAGTCCCGGCACTTTATTGAAAAAAGCACGGCACCGGAACGGTGTCGTGCTTTTACTTTTTTTGGAGCGGGCAACGGGACTCGAACCCGCGAGTGTCAGCTTGGGAAGCTGATGCCTTACCACTTGGCGATGCCCGCATATGTGGGGGATAGTATAACGCGGTTGTCTTGTTCGATACAAGGGTGACGATACTTGTTTTAGCTGTGGAGAATCCTCCTAAAAATAGGCCAATTGTGTAGATGAGGACCTGTAGGCTCTTTTATTTACCATTGTCTACCTGCAGATTTATTCCATTGTCTTTCGTAGGCGCCATTTGTCAGATATCGGGCAAGCTTTTGGTCAGGCTCCGGTACTTACCCGCATGAACCTCGGGGGTAGCCTCATCCCAAGCGCCGCGGCCTCCCCGTGCGGCGCACGAGGGATAAGGAGCAGCCATGTCCAACGCACCCACGCACTCTGTCCACAGCGCAATCACAGCAGGATCGCTGCTCCTAGTCCTCTTTTTACTTTTAGGCTGCATGACACCGGATGCCGCGCTCGCCGTCGACGGTTACGAATCGCTCGGATTCCGCACTATCAGCAATGAATGCGGTCCTTTTGGAGTTGGCAAATACGAGGCACAGGATTCTTCGACTGCCTATTGTATGAACCAGGACCGATTTGGCCCCAGCACACCGGGCGGACCCTGGCTCACCTACAATCAGGGCTGGGTATGGCTCGAAGACGAATTCGCGGCCATCATCTGCCATGGCTACCCCACCGCCACATCCTTTGGCGGGCATAACCTGTCCCCCGATCGAGCGCGCGCCGCAACCCAACTTGCCGTCTGGATGCTCAACGGCACCACCCATACCGACGGATCATTCTCATATACAACCGCCCAGGGCGTCACAAAGAGCGGAAACTTTTCCGGCGACAATGAGGTCGTTGCCGCAGCGCGCTGGCTCCACGACAGCGCCAAATCGGGAAGCATTAAAGCCGCACCGCATCGCGCACGGCGCTATTTGGGAACTGTGTCGGGCGGCAGCAAGCGTCAAGACATGCTCTACGTGCTCCCGGCCGTCTCCGCATCCTTCCAAAAACAGTCAGCCAACGCCGCCATCACGAGCGAAAACGATACCTACAGGCTCGACGGAGCGAGGTTCGACATCTATGAGAGCGCCGGCGACAAGCGTGTCGGCAGCATCCAGATGGACAGCAGCGGTCGCGCACAGGCGACACTTTTGCCCAATACGGCATATTATCTGGTCGAAACCAAAGCTCCAGCGGGTTATATCCCCAGGAGTGACCGCATCGCCTTTTCCACCGGCAATGACGGCGGGAATGTTGTCATCGATGAGCAGCCCGGTACCATTACCCTGCGCATCGCAAAGGTCGATGCCGCGACAGGGGCAGGTCCTCAAGTCGGCGCGTCACTTGCCGGCGCTGAGTTCACCTGCGTCTCACAGTCTACCCCGGGCTGGTCGCACACCCTCACGACGGATGAGGACGGCCGGGCAACACTTACCGACATCCCCCTGGGCACCTTTACCATCTATGAGTCAAGAGCTCCCGAGGGCTATCTGTCCTCCGATGAAACCTGGAGCTACACCATCGGTGCCGATCAGCTCGGAGACGCGGGCGTCGTTGAGCTCGAGCGCCGCATCCCCAACATCCCCATCGCTTTTGACCTCGAGATTTCAAAGTTCAAGGACTGCGGTAATAGTGACGAATCTGGTGTAGAGCAGCCGGCGGAAGGCGTGGTCTTTGAAGTGGCAAGCAACACTTCGCAGCAGGTTGTTGGAACGCTGACCACCAATATCCACGGCTTCGCATCGACCAAAGACCAGGCCGGAGCATGGTTTGGCGCAGGAGAGCGCCCCGATGGCGTCAGCGGAACCATACCGTATGACCGTGCCGGCTACACCATTCGTGAGGTTGTCGACACTGTGCCCGACGGCTTTAAGCAGGCAGGGGAATGGACTATCACGGCAGAGCAGATCACGGACGGCGCAGAGCTTCAGTACATCGTAGACAACCACGCCCTGTCGACACATCTTCAAATCGTGAAGCGCGATGCTCAGACCGGCAACGCCGTACCACGCGCTGGGTTCACCTTTCAGCTGCTCAACGGCGACCGTGAGCCCATCTCGCAAACATCCTGGCATCCCGCCCATACCGTTATGAATACCTTTACGACCGATGAAACCGGCACCGTCACCCTACCCGAATCGCTTAACCCGGGCACGTATTACATACGAGAGACTTCCGCCAAGGAACCGTATCTTGTTGGTGAAGATCTGGAGATAACGATTCCCGCCGACATGAACTTAACGCCCGTCGCGGTCGCCTCGTTTTACGACGACGCGGCAACAGGAAGCATCGAGATCGTCAAGAACGATGCCGTAGGTGGGCGCGCCCTTGCCGGTGCTGTTTTTGATATCCGTGCCGCGGGCGATATCGTGCGCCCCGACGGCAGCATTGCTGCCCTGGACGGCGAAACCGTCACATCCATCACGACCGACGAGCGGGGATTTGCGTGCGCGACTCATCTTTCACTGGGGTGCGGAACCGCCACCTATGAGGTAATCGAGGTGCAGGCACCCGAAGGTTACCTGCTCGACCAAAGCGTCCACACCGTCGAGCTGTCGTATGCCGGTCAGGAAACACCCGTGATCAATGCGCACCTCGATGTTTCTAACGACTACACCAAAATCGACATCTCCAAAGTAGATTTGACCGGCAAACAAGAAGTGGAAGGCGCCCGGCTCTCCCTCCACGGTGCCGACGGAACCGAAATTGACGCTTGGACCTCCTCTGACAAACCGCATCGCATCGAGCATCTTTTGCCCGGCACCTACACCCTGTGCGAAGTGATGCCCCCGCGCACTTACGACCTTGCCGAAGACATGACGTTTGAAATTAAGGCCACAGGAGAAGTGCAGACGGTAACCATGAAGGACGCACCCATCGAGATCGAGGGCAGAGTCGACAAGCGGCAAGAGATCGCCCGCCCTATCGGTAAGGGTCTCGTCGCCAACGGCGATGGCAAAAACCGAGCCGTGGCACAATCCGATGCGGACGGCTCCTTCTCTTATACGCTCGATGCTAAAAATGAGTCGAATACCTGGGTTGATGAATTCACCATCACTGACGATCTCGAATGCGCCAAGGAAGGCACTGCCAAACTCATCGCCATCGAAACCCCTGTCGCGACCGGGGACATCGACGGTCTTTGCAACGTGTGGTATCGAACGTCTCCAGTGGGAAGTATCGATACGGGCGAACAGACCAATGCAACGCTCAGCGACGGGCATGACAACCCCTGGCTCGAAACGGACGAGGTCAAAAAGCTCCTAGGTGACGATTTGCGCATGGTCGATTACGGCGATTGGCATCTTTGGAAAGCCGATATCCCAACAACGGAGTCGGTCACCCTCGAGGCAAAAGAGCTCGCTCTTTTGGACGATACCGCCGTCACGGGCATTCGTCTTGAGTACGGGGCCGTATCGGCCGACTTCACGACAAGAGGCGCTGCAGAATCTTGGACCCGCGAGGACCTCAAAGACGAGCATGACGACCTTGATGATGTGAGCGCCGTCCTTGGCTCGGATATTCACGGTGCCGTCATCCATATGCAGGCCGCGTCGTCTTACACGCCTCAGACCGCACTCGCCAACAGCGCTCGCGTTGACCTCTGTCGCAATGGCGGCGGTAGCAACCTTGAATCACATGACGAGGATCGCGTCATCCAGCGATGCGCCATGCCGCAAGATTTACCGGCAACGGGCTCCCTTCCCATTGCCGCCTGCCTCGCCGCCTTCGTGACCTCCGGCGCCGCGGCAATCTGGTTTGCCCATCTAAAGCTGGCGTCAAAACGTCGCTGACGCAATAAAAAAGAGGCGAGCCCGTCTCCCGGCTCGCCTCTTATTCGTTCGTGGCGAAATGGCTATTCCCCAGATGCAGACCCACCGTCGATGAGCGCTTGATCGGACTCGAAGATGCCATCGGCTCCCAAACTCTGCTCGTGCTCCACTTCTTCGCTAATCGTGGACTCAGGCGTTGAGCCTTTAACGCCCACGATATACGCGGCCCCGAAACCAAGGACAATGGCGATCAGGGCCAAGATGAGATAGACGGGCCAGTGGCGCTTGATGTACGAAAACACGCAGACTCCTTATAGGTCAACCTACGAACGACGAATGACCTCGGTCACGACCTCGGACACCGTAGCGATATTTGTCGGATTGACGTTGTACGGCAGATCGTCCTCAGTGTGAGCGCATGCCAAACGTGGGCCGTCGACGCCGGCAATGGTAAGGGCGCGTCGGCTTGCCTCGAGCGCAGCATAGGCATCGGTCTTGGCATAGGGCATCTCAAATGCACCGCAATCGACATGGAACGACTTGCACACCTTGTTGACCAAGTTCATGATGCGTCGGTCACCCTTGAGCAATTGCTGCTCGCCCTCGACCGTCACGACCGAAAGCCTACCGGCACCAATGGACTCAAGGTTGATAAAGAACACGCCGCGGAGCTTGTCGCGATGCGCGGCCAGGAACGCCTTCATGCCGGCGCCGTCGCAATCGGAAGCGCCTGTAGCCACAAACCAGATGTCGTGGCCAAGCAGCTCGTCATCGCCCATGGAGGCAACGGCAGCGAGCATATCCTCGGCGGAAGCTCCATCGGAAGACGTGGCACCGCCCTTCCAGCCGTCGTCGTCATCCTCGAAGTTATCCCACGAGCCGATACCGCGACCAGACTTCTTGGCGTCGTAATCATCCTCGACGCCAAGCCAATCGCTCATGCTGTCCTGCTCGTTTTTCTTTTTGCGACCGAACAGACCGCCCAAGCCGCGCTTTTGCGGCTTGGCGGCCGGAGCGGCAGGAGCCGAGATAGTCTCAAGCGGCTGAACATCCGAGGTGACCGGCATGGGGGGAACAACCGGAGCCGATGTGGGCTCGGGACCCTGTGCCGTCGCGAAGGGATCGTTAACCTGAGCCGAAGGGTCGGGAAGGTCGAACAGCGAGGTGCGCGAGGCGACATTGGCCTGCCGCATCGAAGGCATCGAGGGATCGGGGACCGAGGCATGCGGAGACGCAGAGGGCATGGGAGCCGGCGCGGATGCCGGGTCGGGAACGTTCATGTTCGGGCGCGGCGACGCCTGAGACGAGATCTGAGCCATCAGAGCATCGACCGTCTCGGCCTGCGACGGAGCAGCGTTGGCAACCGTGGCGCCGGAATCACTCGGCGCGGGCATGGTGAAGATCTGCGTAGAGTAGGGCCTCGACTCATCCGCCTGCGGAGCTTCGGGGGCCACGGGCTCAGGCTCTTGCTCAGAGCTGTCCGCAACGACCTGTTCCGCCGCAGATTGATCCTCGACCGTATCGGGCGCAGCGGGCTCGTCCTCGACAGGAGCGGAAAGGGGCTCGGCGATAGCGGTGCCCTGCTTCTCAAACGTCATCGTGGCATCAAACGACACAGTGCTGTCGACTGGCTGTTGGGTTTCGAAAGTCGCCGTCTCCCCGGCAACATCCGCAGACGAAGGCTGCGGCGCCTCGAAAGACGTCGTTGCGTCGGCAACATCAACAGATACCGGTTGCTCGGCGGCGTTTTGCTCAAATTCCTGTGCCGCGCGCTCGGCCTCGGCCGCCTGTTGCTTGGCTGCAGCCTCGCGCGCGGCTGCCTCGCGGGCAGCAGCACGCTTTTCCTCAAAGTCGTCAACGAGTTTCTTGCCCTTTTCGAATGCCCCCTTAAAGAAATGGGAGGCGCTGGCACCGATCGAAGAAAACGCGGAAGCGATATCGGCGTGGGGCGTCGTCACCGGAAGCTCGGCAGAAAAATCGGTGTCGCTCTCGTAGGACACACGCTGCGGATACGCATCGTAGTCGTCCTCGGTATTATCGAGCTCCTCGGGCGCCGGGGCAGGCGCCATGACGTCCAGACCGGCTGCGGGATCGATAGCAGTCTCCGCATCGGCTTCCGTCTCGACGGCATTGGCCTCATCGGGCTGCGCAGCCACGACCGGGTCGGGCTGGGGCGCGGGCTCGAACGTCGGCTCCTCGCCCTCTTCGTAATCGAGCGTACAGGACTCGGGAAGCATTCCCAGGGCACGGATGGCATCCGAGCCAAACCGGATGTTGCCGGCGGCATTGCGATAAAGCTTGGGCTCGGGCTCGGCCTGCTCGGCCGCGGCAGGCTCCTCTGCCGACTCGGCAGCGGACTCGTCTGCAACGGGCTCCTCGGCCGGAATATCTTGGACCTGGGACTCGGGTGCAATGACGCCAATCAGGGTCTCGTCGGCAGAAGCACCTTCGAATCCATCGATTTGCTCATCAAAAGCCTCGCCCTGCTCACCCTCGGGAGCGACCGACTGGCCATACTCATCCTCGGTATAGGCAGGCTCTTCGTACTCGATGGTATTGCCGTAATCGTTTTGCTGCTGGGCCGCGGCGTACTCGGCTGCCGCGCGCGCCATCTCCTCGGCGCGACGCTTCTGCTCGCCAAAATACGTGTCAAACGGAATATCGTCGGGGAACTCGTTCTCGCCCTGATAGGGGGCGACGTTATCCATGACACCCAGCATGGCGGCAACAGAGGACTTGTTGCAAACCGAGCCGGACGTGTAGGGAAGGACAAAACGATTGGAAATGATATTGGCGGCATTAGCGAGCGCCACGAGGGAGACAAGAATCGCGACAATCCACAGCAAGACCTTCAGCACACCGGGAAGAGGCAAGATGCGCAGGATGGCAATAGCCGCGGGAGCAATCGTGGCAATCGGGAGCAACTTGGCGATCAGCGCCCGATACGGCGCATAGGGCTCGCGAGCGAGCAGTTCGGCGCGCGGGGAGTCATAGTGCGCGACGACGACAACCGGGCGATTGCGCGGAGAGGCAAGCGGGCCCGACGCCTTGTGGTAGGCGATGACGTTTTGGCTCACGCCCGTCTTGCCCAGGCGCGAGATCACGGGACGCCCGGTTCTCTCGAGCACATAGAGCACGGCTCCGACAATGGCCAACAGGGTGCCGACTAAGCCGATACCGCCACCGATGCCCATAAGCAGGGCACCGGCGAATGCCAGAATGCCCGTAACGGCAAACGCCATCCTGCTCGGCGCGGGAGCATTAAACTCCTGCACCTCGGGATCAAAGCCGTGGTTGCGGAAAATTTGAGCGATATCTTCGGCAGCCAAGCGCTCTTCTTCGCTGCACGCCGGCGTGATGCCAGTGTTCTGCAACAGGTGGTTAATATAGTTCTGGGTGTTCGCCATATGCGCTCCACATCCATAATCCGACAAATAGGCCCAATGTATGCACATTAGAACCGTATATAGTCGAAAGTATACCCCGAGCGGGCGCAAACGGCCGAATTCTGGGCATCTTAACGCCCCAAGCGGACAAGGATATAGCCTAATCTCCATATCGGACTAAAATCATGGCATCAAACACCTTCCCATGCGAGGATTCTATGACGGCAAGCGATACAACCGTAACGAATAAAAATGGGGCGCCGGAACCCGGTTTCGACAAGACAGCCCAGCGCATCCTCAATCTGTTCTTTGTCCTCAACAGCTCTCCCGAGCCATTGACCACAGAGCAAATTGTCCTGGATTCCGATCTTGGCTATGGGTCGGGCAATATCGACTCGGACAAGCGCAAGTTTCGCCGCGATCGCGAAAAACTCCTCGAACGCGGAATCACGATCAAGGAAGTCCGCGCAGCAGGCGCCCAAGAAACCGAAGAAAGCGCGTGGACCATCGATCGCGAGCACACGTTTGCGGCCGGTGGCCTCATCACCGCAGACGACGCGGACATCTTGCTCGACGCTATCGACCAGACCCTTGCGACCGGTTCGGCCGCGTTTGCCACGCCGCTTGCAGACATACGCTCCAAGATCGCCTACCTCACCGGCGCATCGACCGCAGAAGAGCCTCCCGCCCGTCGCTTACCCGCCGTCGATGCGGTGTGGAGCGCTTTCGCCGAACGCTGCGCACTGCGCTTTTTGTATCAAAACGGGCACGGGGAGCAAAAAGAGCACACCGTCTGCGTATACGGCATGTTTGAGCACGAGGGTGTGGCGTATTTTTGCGGACTCGACAACGCCACCGTTGAAATCAGGACGTTTCGCTGCGACCGTATCGTTCGCGCATGGCGCCCCTCGAAGGCCTACTCCATCCCCGCCGACTTTAACCTGAACGATCGCCTGTTCTTCGAGTTTGATTTTGCCGATTGCAAGCCCGTTATGGCGACCTTTTCGTTTGCCCCGCAAGCCCAGGCCGACATGGTCAGCGGCCTAACGCGCGGTCGCGGGGAGCTCACGCACACCGAAGAGGGTTGGACCTGGACCGTCGGCGTGCGCGACCTTAATGCCGCTGCCTCGTTTTGTATGGAGCACGCCATGGACGGCATGAGACCCGTTGCCCCCGATGCACTTAAACTGGCGTGGAACCACCTCATCGAAAGGACGGTGCACGAGCATGCCCGTGCGTAAACTCACCAGCGAGCAAAGGCTCTCGCGTGCGATTGACATCATGGAGGCCCTCTACGCTGCCGGTGAGACCGGTATGACACGAGGGGATATCTGCAGCCGTTTTGATATCACGGGTGCGGCGCTCGACGAAATTATCGATATCGTCTCGACCCTCGCTGACCGTGAGTCGGGCGCACGCATCATCTGCGAGCGCCACGGCGAGTGCATCATCCTGACAGGCGATGCGGGGCGTGTGCTGCCCTTGCGCCTAAGTGCCGCCGAAGGTGCCGTGCTCAACCACGAACTCGAATCGATGGGAATCGACTCTCGGGCAGCAGAGCGTATCCGACACGCCCTCCTACCCGAGAAACTCGGCTACAACCAGCGCGTCGTCGATACCGTTGCCCGAGGATCGCACTGGCAACAGCTGAACTGCGCGATTCAAGACGGCGTTCGATGCCGCATCATCTACCGTTCGATGGACGACACACGGCCGCGTGAGCGTCTCATCGACCCCCTGCGCATCGCGACGCATGGCGACCAAACCTATCTGATTGCCTGGGATGTCGAAGTCGATGAGCAGCGCTCCTACCGCATGGACAAAATCGAAGGCCTTACCCTTACCGACGATTCCGTGGAGCGCCACGCGCCCGCGTCCTTGTCCCTCCACGAATCCCTTTCCCAAGCGGAGCAGAGCGCAAAACTCCTCATGCCGCTCGACATGGCAGAGCGCCTAGACTGGGCCGGCATCATGTCGATTGAGCCAAACGGGGCAGACATGGCGACGGTGACCGTGCGTTATGGGTCAGAGCATTGGCTGTTCTGCCAGGTAATCGCAGCGGGCGGAGCCATCCGCATACTGGATGACCCCGCCCAGGCATTGCGTCTATGCGATATGGCGAAGAGCCTGACCTGCCCGCTTTAACGGCGTCGCTCGTGGCGTGCACGCCACAGCTGCAAATAATGACCGATCTGTGCCGACTCGATACGCTGGTAGGAAGTCGTGGGCAGCGACGTCAAGAACTTCTTGCCGTAGCCCTTTGTCACCAAGCGCGGATCTGCCAAGATGAGCACACCGCAATCAGTCGACGAGCGGATGAGACGGCCGGCGGCTTGCTTGACTTCGAGCACCGCCTCGGGCAGCGAGTAGCGCGCCCAGGCGCGGTCTTCGCGCAGGTTGCGCTCACACGAAAGAGGATCCGTGGGGCTCGAGAACGGCAGCTTGGGGATAATGACGCAACGCAGTGTCTCGCCGCTGGCGTCAAAGCCCTCCCAAAAGGCCTTGAGCGCAAAGAGCGATGAGGTCGGCTCGTTGATAAATCGATCGCGCAGGCGACGCGGGGACGAGTTGCGCTGCTGGCAATTGAGCTCCAGGCCCGCTCGCGCCAATTTGGGCTCGACACGGGCATACAGGTCCTCCATGTCGCGCCTGTTAGTGAAGAGCGTGAGCACCGATCCACCCATGGCGAGATGGGCATCGACCAGCACACGCTCGAGTGCCGACAGATAGTGCTCGCGATCGCGCGGATCGGGAATGTCCCCCGCCACGACCACGGCCATATTCGAGTCAAAGTCATAGCTCGAATCCAGGTGCAGCGATGAGGATGTCGACTCACCGATGCGATCGAGGCCGACAGCATGGTTGAAATGCTCAAAGCTCTTGGACACCGTCATGGTCGCCGAAGCGAAGATGGCCGTGTGCACTTCGGGCAGCCACTCGTTCGCCAAGGCCTCGCCGATATCGATGCGCTCGGCGGTCATAGACTCCCCGCCCGCGCGCAGCCGACGGTTCACCTGCAGCGAGTACACATAGTGCTCATCCGTACCCTCAATGATGAGTTTGAGGTTCTCGTCCAGCTCGTGCAGACGGCGCGAAATGTCGCCTAGGTCGACAACGACCTCGGGCTTATCGGCGGCGACGGTCTGCACCAGCGCGTCTACGCTTTTATCCGCCTGGTCCAGCGCATCAATTGCGGTATGGGCCGACTGCAAAAAATCGTGCCAGTCGTCAGATTCGCGCAGCTCGGGGCCAATCCATAGGTTCGCATTGTCATAGCCCCCGCGGGCACGGCGGCCGAGCTCGCGAACGCCGTCAAACACGTCGGCGATTGCCATGCTCGCGCGCGCAACCGTCGACGTCGCCTTGGCGGTTAGACCCAAGTAGAGCGTAGAGCCCTCCGAGGTTGCCAAATCGCGGGAAACCTGGCTCAGCGCGCCGGTGCTCGAGCCACCCAGGCGCTCAAACAGAACGCGCGATTCATCCGCCGACACCACGCGCGCCCATTGACGGCGCGCCTCGCGCTCGATGGAGTGGGCCTCATCGATCACCCAGTGACGAATCGGAGGCAAGATTCTGCCCTCGGCCACAACATTGCGGAACAGCAGGGAATGGTTGGTGACCACTACATCGGCATGCGCCGCGCGACGGCGGGCGCCGTGGACCAGGCATTTATCGGGGAAAAACGGGCATAGGCGACGGGCGCACTCGCGCGACGCCGTCGTAAAGTCGGGACGGTTGACGCTGCGCCAGCGAATGCCGAGCGAGTCGAGGTCGCCATCGGCCGACTGACACACGTACGCCGTGATGACCGCGACTGCCGTAAGCGTGTCGGCAGGATCACGCTTAGTCGTAATTTCGACTTGCCCGCGGCTCATGCGCTCAAGCTTGCGCAAGCATGGATAGTGGTCATAGCCCTTGAGGGCGCAAAACGATAGGCCTCCGTCCAGCTGCTCGTCAAGTTTGGGCAGCTCATGATACATGAGCTGGTCCGCAAGATTATTCGATTTAGTCGCGATACCAACCGTGATGTTGTTGCGGCGAGCGGCCTCGGCAAAAGGCACCAGGTAAGCCATCGATTTGCCGACGCCCGTGCCCGCCTCAATTACGCGATGCGTTCCCGTAACGAGTGCGTCACGGACCTCGAGCGCCATCGCGATCTGCTCATCGCGCGGCTCGTACGTGGGATACATGCGATTAACCAGGCCGCCCGGGGCATAGTCCGTCTCGATTTCCTCGCGGCTCGGCATCTTAAGGACCGGTAGCTCGTCCGCATCAACGCGATCATCGGCCCGATCGGCCTTGAGTACGTCGGCGCGGGCGGCGCTGAGAGAGAAGATGGAACCGGGGTTCTGCCCCGCCAAGAACGAGAAGATAGGACGATAGGACCAGGGTACGTCGGGGTGCATGTCGGCCAGGCGCGCCATTAAGCCCTGGGGCAAGTCGGTGAGCGCCACGAGCAACACGCGCCATACGCCACACAGGGCGTCGACATCGGCATTGGCGCGGTGCGACACCGAGTCGCAGCCAAACAGGTCGGCCATGAAAGACAGCTTATGCGATGCCAGGCGCGGAAGCGCGATGCGCGACAGTGCCAGCGAATCAATCCAGATGTCGCTGACGTTGACACCGCCCTTGACCGACTCGATAAACGAGCGGTCGAAGGTGGCGTTATGCGCAATCACCGGGCAGCCGCCGACAAAATCGGCGAGAGCAGCCACGGCATCGACGGCCGATGGGGCATCCACCACATCGGCGTTTGTAATGCTCGTGAGTTCGGTAATCTCGGCGGGAATCAGCTGCTTGGGATGCACGAAGGTATCAAACCGATCGACAACCTCGCGGCCCGAAAGGCGGGCCGCCGATATCTCGATAAGCTCGTTGTCCTGCACCGAAAGACCCGTGGTCTCGGTATCGAGGACGATAACATCTTCCTCGATGAGACCAAACGATTGAGTTTTGGCGCGCTCGGCAAGCGTGGCATAGGAATCGATGACAAACTGCGGCGTTCCCGACGAAACAGCGTCCTCGATTAGCATGCAACGCCCGCTCGACGAAGTCCCATACGAATCAGACTGTCACAGACCTGCGGGAACGTCATGTCATCGGTGTGGCGAATCTCATCCGGATACAGCGACGTATCGGTCATGCCGGGAATGGTATTGGTCTCGAGGATGACGGGGCCGTCCTCGCTCACGATAAAGTCACTGCGCGAGATACCCAGGCAGCCGAGTGCCTTATGGGCAGCACAGGCGAGCTCCTGGGCACGAGCGTAGTTCTCGGGCGAAATCTGTGCCGGAATGCGATGGATATCCGTGGGGTCAACATACTTCACGTCAAGATCGTAGAACTCGCAGTCCTCGGGCTTACGAATCTCGACAATCGGCAGAGCGCGCACGTCGTCCTCACCGTACACGCCAACGGTGATTTCAGTTCCCTCGATACACTTCTCGACCAGCACTTTGTCGCCGTACTCGAACGCCTTGGCGATTGCCGCGGGCAGCTCGGAGGGCTCATGGACCAGGGAAATGCCATAGCTGGAACCGTTTACGGTCGGCTTCACAAAGCAGCGCTCGCCACAAACCCCAACGATATGATCGATATCGACCTCATCGCCCACTTCGAGCGCAAGGCCGGGGGCAATGGGAATGCCCGCCTTGGCGTATAGGAGCTTCGAGACCTCCTTGTCGGCACCGCAGGCGCTCGCGAGCACACCCGACGCCGTGTAGGGGATACCCAGGGTCTCCATGGCCCCCTGCATGGCGCCATCCTCGCCGCCGGCGCCGTGCATGGCGATAAACGCCACGTCGAAGCCACCGGTCGCCATAGTCACCATAAAGTCATCGGCGGCGGTGTCGAGCAGCTCCACCGAAGTGTAGCCGGCCTCCTTCAAGGCCACCACGACGTTCTTTCCCGAATTGAGCGAGATCTCGCGCTCAGCGGAATGACCGCCCGCCAAGACCGCTACGTGCATGTTCTCTAGGCTTTTACCCGGCATGGGCAGACTCCTCCTCTATAATTTCTGCAGCTGATACCATATTGTAGCGATACCCTCTACGTTTCCCCAAAATCGAAAGGCTTCCATGAATCCCAGGACTAAATCTCAGGACATTCGCGACTTGAGCCAAAACGATATTCGCGAGCTCGTGGCAGAACTCGGCCAGCCCGCTTTCCGCGCTAAGCAACTCATCGAATGGGTCTTTGAGAAGAACGTTTGTTCGTTTGATGATATGACTAACCTTCCCAAGGCCTTCCGCGAGCAGCTTAAAGAGGCATTTGCCTTCGACACGCCGACGGAGCTTACCAAACAGGTTTCCAAGGACGGCTCGCGCAAGTATCTGCTCGAGTACCACGGCGGCATTTCCGTCGAGACCGTTGGCATGCCTCGCCGCAATAAACTCTCCGTCTGTGTTTCTACTCAGGCTGGCTGTGGCATGGGCTGCGCCTTTTGCGCTACTGGTCTCAACGGCCTCAAGCGCTCTCTGAGCGCTCAAGAGATCGTCGACCAGGTGCTTCATGTATCCAACGACTTTGGCGAGCGCGCCACAAGCGTCGTTTTCATGGGTCAGGGCGAGCCGTTTGCCAACTACGACGAGGTTCTCAAGGCACTGCGCATCCTTAACGACCCCGATGGCATCGGCATCGGCGCCCGTCATCTTACTGTCTCCACCAGCGGTGTTATTCCAGGCATTCGCAAGTTTGCCGACATTCCCGAGCAGTTCACGCTCGCTGTGTCGCTGCACTCCGCTATCCAGTCCACGCGCAACAAGATTATGCCTGGCGTTAAGAAGTACACGCTACTTCGCCTTCACGAGGCGCTTCAGCTCTACACCGAGAAGACCGGACGCCGACCGACCTATGAGTATGCCATGATCGAAGGCGTCAACGACACGAATCCCGAGATGCAGGCGCTCTGCGACTTCTGCGAGGGAACGCTGTGCCACGTTAACCTGATTCAGCTTAACGACATCGAGGGCAGCCCGCTCAAGCCGTCGCCGATTCATAAGGTTGAGGATCTTCAGCGCCGCCTTGAGTCTCGTGGCATCGAGACCACGATCCGCAATTCTCGCGGCAATGATATTGATGCCGCCTGCGGTCAACTGAAGCAACGCTTCAAGGTCCAGAAGAACGCATAGGGGAGTCTGCCCCCCCATAACGTTTCATGTGAAACATCCGACAGCCCTGGTTGCAAATAATGCAACCAGGGCTGTTTCATTTGTTTTCATCCTAGTGGACTTGATTTACGTGAACTTAGCTTTATGGCCAAAATAGGGGGCCCTTGTCTCATGAATCAGACAAGGACCCCTTCAAAATAGGCAAGTAATTGTTAGGTACCTAATAACCAACATTTTCCCATTGATGGTCAACCCAGTCTTGGTTAATCTTGGGATTCTTAGTCATCTGAGCAGTGCGCATAGCGACATCTTCGGTCATCACATCCATTTTCTTCTTTGATGTATCGACGATATCCTGAGCTCCGCGCAGCAGTCGACCGCGTAGTTCATCATCTGTCGCAAGCTTATACCCCGCAAAAGCACCAGCGGCGACGGTGGTTGCCAACGCAATAGCCGCGAGAACCTTATTCTTCATCCTGATCCTCCTGCCCAAATTGAATCATTTCGCCAAGGATACGGGAGAGCTCCTCCTCGTCTTTGAACTCGATTTCAATTTTGTTCTTGCCACGCGAGCTCTTCACACGTACATTCGTGTTGAAAACTTGACGAAGTACTCGAGCGGCCTTTTTGAATGACTGAGGTGTTGCCGGTCTCGGAGTCCTTGGCGTCTCTCCGGCAGAAAACAACGGAGCAAGATTTTCTGTCGCTCTAACAGAAAGACCTTCTGCGACAACTTTCTCAGCAAGTCGAATCCTGGCATCTTCATAAGGAACCGCAAGAATCGCTCTTGCATGACCTGCAGTAAGCTTGCCTTCGAAAATCATTTGCTGTACGACTTCGGGAAGATCTAGCAAACGAAGCGAATTTGTAATTGCGGAACGAGACTTACTGACAGCCTTTGATAACGCCTCCTGCGTCATACCGCTGGCATCAATGAGCTGACGATAACCCTTTGCTTCTTCGACAGGGTTCAAATCAGAACGCTGAAGATTCTCGATAAGTGCAAGAGCGAGCATTTCCTCATCATTAACTTCCTTAATGATGACTGGCAATTCTTCAAGGCCAGCGAGTTTCGATGCCTGGTAACGACGCTCACCGGCAATAATCTCATAGCCATTTCCGTGCTTGCGGACCAATAGTGGTTGCAAAACGCCATGTTCTTGGATTGACTCGCTCAGCTCGCGAAGTTCTGTTTCATTAAAGTGAATTCGAGGTTGATTTGGATTAGGGACAATATCCTCAATAGGCAGTTTTGTTTCAGATGCCGCATTTGAAGCCGATGCAGCCGAACCACCGGTCTCATACTCGGCCTCTGAGACCAAAGCATTGAGTCCACGTCCCAATCCGCCACGTTTCTTTGCACTAGGCACGCTTGATCACCTCTTTTGCAAGGTTCATATACGCTTTTGCACCCTTATTTTGAGGCGCATAGGTAATTACCGACTCTCCAAAAGACGGAGCTTCAGAGATTTTTACGGTACGAGGAATTAAGGTCTTAAAAGCCTTATCACCAAAGTACGACTGAACTTCCTCAACAACCTGATTCGACAAAGAAGTACGTGAGTCATACATGGTCATAAGCACGCCATAGGTGTCTAAGCCCTTGTTCAGACGCGATTTGACCATCTTCATTGACTCAAGCAGCTTCGTTACGCCCTCGAGTGCATAATACTCGCACTGGATCGGAATCAAAACGCTGTCTGCTGCGGTCAAAGCGTTGATTGTAAGCAGGCCAAGCGAAGGAGGACAGTCGATGAATATAAAATCGAACTCATCCTGAATCGGCTCAAGCAAATCTTTAAGGCGGGTTTCACGAGCAATTGCGCTTACGAGCTCAATTTCGGCACCTGCAAGCTGAATTGTCGCCGGAATAACGAATACCTTTTTGCAACTTGTATCAAGAACAAGCGATTCAGCCGGCACGTCATTCAGCAATGCATCATAGATGCACTGATCAAGGTCTTCTTTTTCAATTCCGAATCCACTGGTGCTGTTTCCCTGCGGATCAAAATCGACAATCAGTGTCTTGCGACCCTGCTCACCCAGTGCTGCTGCAAGGTTTACAGCCGTCGTTGACTTACCGACGCCGCCTTTTTGATTGATGATTGCAATAATACGCGTGTCTTTTGCGCTCTTAGAACGCTTAACGTCGCGAAATCCCACGGTCCCTCCTGGTGTGTTTTAAGCTGTTAAACGGAGGATGTTTCACGTGAAACATTCCGATTCAATATCAACATCAATGTTTCACGTGAAACACAGCAAGTTGTTAGTATCCATTATGTTTCACGTGAAACATCTAGGCAAGCGGATTCTTCTTTGCCATGCCATTTGCACGAGGCAATGAAACGGATGCTGGATGACTCTTCTTAAGAACAATGAACTCCCTGTGACCCAAGCCCTCAGGCAAATCAATTGCGTCATTCAGAAGCAAGGTGAAGCCGCAGATCTTAGCCGCTGACATGCCGGAAGCAAGCTCCTCATCCGTAGGATTGCCCTTCGTGATAACAAATAGCCCACCATCCTTGAGGTACGGAGCGGCATACTCAACAAGAATCGGTAGAGGGGCCAATGCGCGGGCGGTTACAACAGAGAACTGCTTCTTATGGCTTCGAGCATATTCTTCAAGGCGATCATGAACTGCATGACCATTTTTCAATCCAAGAGCATGAACAAATGTATTGACAGCGTCAACCTTCTTGCCAACAGAGTCAATATAAGTAGCTTTACGATGCGTTGTTATCGTTAACGGAATACCAGGAAAGCCAGCACCAGTTCCCATATCGAGCAAAGCTCCCTCAGGAGCCTTATTGATATAAGGGAGCAAGACAAGTGAGTCGAGGATATGAAGTACCGCAGCGTCTTCTACGTTAAGAATACGGGTGAGGTTGGTTGTCTTATTTGTTTCTAGAACCAAATCCAAATGCTGAATACATTTCCTCAGCTCAGTATCAGTTACACTCAGGGAATACTCTTTGCAATAGGAAGTTAGACGACTCAGCATCTCATCAGCCTGCTGATCTGTAAGTACAAACAACAGAAGCTCCTTTCTGACAAAAATCAGTGTATCGAGAACTTTTGACAAAAAAAGGGGACGTGGAAACCACGCCCCCTTAGCATAAGCTCGAGTAGATTATCGAGCAACAATCACCACATGGCGATCAGGGTCAGAACCCTCAGAATGGGTATCGACGGCATCATTGCCACGAAGTGCAATATGAACCAGTCGGCGCTCATAGGCATTCATGGGCGGAAGCGAAACACTCTTATGAGTGCGGATGGCACGCTCGGCGGCGGACTGAGCCATAGAGGCAACCTTGTCCTGACGACGGCTCTTGTAGCCCTCAACGTCAACCACAACCGGATACCTAAAGCCAAGCTTGCGGCTCACCAGCAAAGAGAACATAACCTGAAGGGCATCGAGGGTACGCCCATGACGGCCAATGAGAACAGCAAGATCGGGAGCCGTAACATCCAGAATCAGCTCGCCCTCGTCGCCCTCGTACTCATCAATAGGAGAGTTGGCGGCATCGAAGTGCGAAAGGATGGAACGCAGAATGGAAATCGCAACATCGGCAATGGTGTCGAGCTCCTCATCGGTCAGCTCTTCACCGGCCTTGTAGCGCTGTGCAATCTCGGGATAATCGCCCGCAATCTGCGGGGCAACCTCCTCAAGCATATCCTCGATGATCTCTTCAGACATAACGAACTCCAAAAGTTTGGTACCTAAATAAGAATACTATCCCACTACTTCTTCTTGTGCGGACGCGGCTTCTTCTCGCGACGGGTAACCTCGACCTGCAGCGGAGCGTTCTTGAGGCGCTCCTCCTCATCGGCCTTAGCCTTGTCGATAACCTTCTGCGTCACGAAGATCTGCTGGATAACCTGCCAGGCAGAAGACACATCGTAGTACAGCAGAACGCCGACGGGCAGGCTCCAGCCCATCCAAAGCATCATGACGGTCATGACGACGGCCATCATGCGCATGCTCTGGGCCTGCTGACCGGTCTGATTGCGAGACATATACAGCTGCGGAATCAGGGTCAAGACAGCGAACAGAATCAGGCAAACCAGTGCAGGCAGCGCAACCATAAAGCCATCGGCAAAAGAAGCGCTCGGCGTGGTGGTAAGGTCAGGCAGGATGTTGAAGAACGAGAACGTGCCGTCGCTAAAGTACTGCGGCAGGTTACGCAGCAGCGTAAACAGGGCGAACAGGACAGGCATCTGGATCAACAGCGGCAGACAACCAGCCATGGGGTTGAACTTGTTCTCGCTGTAGAACTTCTGCATCTCCTCGGCCTGACGCTGGGGATCGTCAGCGTAGCGCTCCTGGATCTCGAGCATCTTGGGCTGCAGCACCTGCATGCGCGCCGTCGACTTTGTCGACTTGAGCATGAGCGGCGTCAGCAGCAGACGGATGATGACCACCAGGATGATGATGGACAGGCCCCAGTCGACCGCAAAGGTCTGGATGAGCTTGAGCAGCTCGAAAAGGATGTTAACGATCCAATCCCACATGTAAGTTTTCCTCCGATAGCGAGTGCCCGTTAGGGCACAGGGTCATAACCGCCGACGTGCAGGGGATTGCAGCGAGCGATGCGCCTCACGGCAAGCCAGCAGCCTCTCAAAACACCGTACTTCTCAATCGCCTGAACGGCATATTGCGAGCACGTTGGGTAATAAATGCAGGCGTCAGGTAATAAGGGCGAAATAACCTGTTGATATATGCGAATAGGAGCGATGGCAACACGTCGCAAAACGTGATTGCTCATCGCTCCTCCCCGGCAACGCCGGCGCGTTTCATAAGCGAACGCAATGCCTTGTCCATCTCCTGCGGCGAGGAGATCCTCGTCTTGGGAGTCGCGAACAAGATGATGTCATAACCCGCAACGGGAAATCCGCAGCTGCGGGCGGCCTCGCGCATCACACGCTTAGAACGGTTGCGCACGGCTGCGCAACCGAGCCGTTTAGCACCAACGAAGGCGACCCTTCCGGAGTCGCCTTCGCCAACCGATTCACATATGGTCATTCGAATCAGAGGGTGATTGAAACGACGCCCCTGACTGAACACATGCTCGAAATCTTGCCGAGACTTAATAGTCTTCATGCGAGATGTGTGTATCGCTGCTAGACAGTGAGACGCTTGCGGCCCTTGGCGCGGCGACGGGCGAGCACGGCACGACCACCCTTGGTGGCCATACGGGCACGGAAGCCATGGGTCTTGGCACGTTTACGCTTATTAGGCTGATACGTACGCTTCATCTTAAGTTCCTCCTGCTGCATTTCGAGTGTCCGCGGGAGCGCGGACGCAGATATAGACACGTGAGCTTGAAGATTGTAGGGAAATCAATGTTCAAATGTCAAGAAATCAAAGGTAAAAGGTCGCGCAGTTCACACGGTTCCCCCATAAGCTCAACCGAAATTTGCGCCGCATTACAACTTTTCACGATATTTCATCGAGTTTTCGACAGGTCATGTTGGCAATGTTGAGAACTTTTCGCCTGTTTTCCAAAGTTTTCAACAGGTTTTGAAAAGTTGTCGAAAGATGAGAAACATTGCACGGTGAGCTACTATTTGTTCGAAACCTTTTGAAAGATTGCGAGCGGCATGTCTGACGACTTTTACACCATGGTCGATTCCGGAGACCCGGCACCCGACAACGAGCACATCACCGGCGTGCGCGAAAAGCGTGGCGAGGAAGAGCAGGCCGCTGCGAAAACGCAGGCTGCCATGTATGCCGCACGCATCGCGGTCTATGACGACATGCTGTCGACGCCGCGCGTCATCGTCATCGAACCTAAGGACGTGCGCACCTATCTGGAAGAGACAACCAACACCGTCTACCAGTGCATGAAAGAACAGGGCGGGCACATCTCGCTCATGGTTATCCGCGAGATTGTCGAAAACTTTATCCACGCCCACTTTGCAGAGCCCATCATCTCGATCCTAGACGGCGGCGACACCATCCGATTCGCAGACCAGGGACCGGGGATCGACGACAAGGAGCGCGCGTTCGACTTTGGCGTTACCAGCGCAAACAGCAACATGAAACGATACATCCGCGGAACCGGAGCCGGGTTTCCCATGGTGCAGGAGTACCTGGAAAACGCCGGCGGCGCTGTATCCATCGAGGACAACATGGGCAACGGCACCGTGGTCACGGTAAGTCTGGACCCCAAGCGCGTGCAGGAAATCGAACGTGCTGGCGGGCGCGGGGCAGCCGTGCGACCCGAAACAGAGCAGCAGGTATATCCCATGCCGGGCGCCTTCACGCAGCAACCCGCAGCGATGCAACAGGTGCAACAGCAAATGCCTCCCATGCAGCAGCCTGGCCTGGCCCCCATGCAAGAGCCCCAGGCACCCTCGGGCGCGATTACCCAGAACATACCCGATGCAAAGCCAGCGATGGGCCAGGACGTGGGAACCTTGCAGCAGATGGCGGGCGCATCAGCCGCACAGCAGATGTCCTATCAACCGAACCCGCAAGGGTATCCGGCTCAATACGCGCCGCAAACGGGGTATGCGCAGGCATACCCCCAGCAATACCCGCTGAGATACCAGCAGCCGTACCAACAGATGCCCCAGGCGCAGTACAACCCATGGGCCCAGCAGATGCCTTTGCAGCCTTACCAACAGTGGCCGCAAAGTTTTCAACAGCAGCCGATGCCCATACAGAGTTCTCAACAACCAGCAGCTCAAATGATGTATCCTAATGCGGCGAATCAATATGCACAGCCGCAGCAAAACGTATTTGTGAGCGAGCGCGGCGAAGCGGCGCTGGGCTATCTGGCTCAAAACCAGGAGTGTGGCGCAACCGACCTGGCACGAGCGTTTGGAAACTCAGCGCCCACGTGGTCGCGAACGCTCAACGACTTGGCACAGGCCGGCTTGATAATCAAACATGGCCAGAAATATCATCTGACCGAGATAGGTAGCGCTCGCGTGCGAGCCCAAAGTTAAGGAACGGGAGAAACAGTGGACGAGGAAGCAAGCATCATCCTGGGGGATGCCATCGCCTTTTGTCAGCGCGACGGCCAAGATGCACGCCTCATCAATATGCTGGGACAATCGCGCGCCGTGAGTTTAACCGAGGACACTCTGACGATTGAGGCCCCTTCACGCTTTGCCATCGCTCAGCTCAAAAAGCATCAGCCGACCATCGAGGCGTACCTAGAAGAGATCGCCTTTGCACCGATTGCGCTCAATATCGTGGCACCGCAAGGCGCCTCGGCAAATACGGCCCCGGTCACTCACCCGGTAGCGACCGACGCTGCAGCGGCAACGCCGGTGCCCGAGCCTCGACGCGACGATGTTTCCCGTGAAACCATGGCACCGCAGCCGACCGCTTCGGTCGCACCGGCGGTAGAGCCGGCCCCCTCGCCCATCCCGACCGCCACGCACATGCCCGTCGCACACGAGGCGACACCCGGGGAGGAATCGGGCATTGCAATCAAAAACACGTTGTCCGCCGACGATTTCCGCCGCATGATGACCCAAATGAATGGCAGGCCGCCGGCGAAAAGTGCGAGTTCGTCCGCAGCGCCGGCAGCACCTTCGGCAGCGGCGCCGGCGGCAGTCGAGAAAAACGCAGACGGGGCACCCCTCGCAGCGAATTCGAAATTCACGTTTGAAAACTTCGTCTTCGGACCGGAGAACAGTCTTGCCTACCGATCGGCGCTCAAATTCGCCATGCTTGCAGACACGCCCGGCACCTGCACGTCGCTGTTCATCTACGGCAAATCGGGCCTGGGCAAGACGCACCTGCTGCTCGCCATCAAAAACGAGTTGGCAGAGAAATCGCCCGAGATCAAGGTGAAGTACGCCAACTCGCAGGCATATCTGGACGACTTGATGACGGAATTCGACCGCCAAAAGAAGAGCAACGCCCCCATTATGCAGGCGTACCACGGCGTCGACGTGCTTATCATCGATGACATCCAGAACATCATTGGCAAGCGCGCGAGCGTGGATTACTTCTTCCAGTTAATGGACGAATTTATCCGCAACAACAAGAAGGTCGTGATCGCCGCCGACCGCGCTCCCAAGGACCTTAATATGGACGAGCGCCTGACCAGTCGCTTTAATGCCGGTCTGCTGTGTCTGGTGGCGGAGCCGAGCTACGAGATGAAGTACAAGATTTTGCAGCGTTATTACGAGAACACGATCGCCGCCGCGCCCGAGGCGGGCAACGACTCGCTGCTGGCGGCCTACGGGGGCGACGGCGGACATCTGACCGACGCGCACTTTAAACACATGGCCGAGGTCTCGGGCACCAACATCCGCGAGCTCGAGAGCTTTTGCGAGCGTTGTGCCGGCGAAGCGGGCGATCGCGAGCGCGAGGGCGGGGAGCTCACCTTTGACGACATCGACGCCATCGCCAACCAGTACTTCGACACATCGGCCAAGAAGATCAATGTGCAGACGGTCCAGTCCGTCATCGAGGAGCAATACGGTGTGACGCACGAGGAACTCATCGGGCCTCGCCGCAACGCCAATATCGCCAAGGCGCGCCATATCGCTATCTACCTGGCGATCGAGATGTGCGAGATGACGACGACGGCCGTGGGCGCCGAGTTTGGCAACCGAAACCACTCGACCGTCAGCACGAGCTATAAAAAGGTTCAGAAGATGATTCAGGAAGACCGGACTGTTACCGAAGACCTCAAATCGCTGCGCGATAAAATTACACTGCGCTCGTAGGTAAATGGACACACCTGTTGAAAACTTGTCGAAACGGCGGCTATAAGGTGTCAAAAACTCGAGCCGCGGTGATGAAAAGTTTTGCGCAGGTTTTGAACGTGGAAAACATACCCGGTTGCACACAGGTTCCTGTCGATTCTCTTTTTAGGGTTGACCTGCACTTTTAGGAGTAATCAACAGTTTCGTCAGTACTATTACTATTATTAAGATATTTATATCTATAGAAAGGTATTAAAAGATGAAGTTCACCGTCAGCCAGAGCTCGCTTACGCAAGCCATCGGCGTCGTTATGAAAGGCGTCGCTTCGGCATCCACCCTTCCCATTCTGTCGGGCGTGCTCGTTAAGGCACAAGACGGCATCTTGGAATTCCAGACCTCCAACTACACCATCTCGATTCGTCACCGCATTGCGGCTCATGTCGAAGAAGAGGGCGAGATGGTGATTCCCTGCAAGATGCTCTCCAACATCACCAAGACCCTTCCCGATGCCCCGGTCACCTTTGAGCTGTCCGAGCGTCAGGTTTTGATTGGCTGCGAGAAGAGCTCCTTCCGCCTCAACACGCTCGATGCCAACGACTTTCCCGAGTTCCCGGCATACGCCATCGAGAGCGCCGTCGAGCTGCCGACCGATATCCTGTCCGAAATGGTAAGCCGCGTATGGCGCGTCACATCGACTGACAAGGCCCGCCCCATCCTGGGTGGCGTGCACATGAAGGTCGAGAACAACACCGTGCGCCTGGTCGCGACCGACTCCTTCCGACTGGCCGTGTGCGATACGCAGGTCGAGACCTCGACCCTCGAAGGTTCCTTTGAACTCAACGTGCCTGCCGACGCCTTCAACGACGCGTTGAGCATCATGGCCAGCCAGGCCACCATCATGATCGGCGCAACCGACACCCAGGTTGTCTTCGAGGCCGGCAACACCACCTACGTGTCGCGCCGCATCGAGGGCGTATATCCCAATTACAAGCAGCTCATCCCCGATTCGTGCGTGACGAGCGTTAAGATCGACGTAGCCGCCTTTAACGCCGCCCTTAAACGTGTGGCGGTCATCGCGAGCGCCAACCCCGCTGTCAAGTTTGAGATTGACGTCGAGAACGGCCAGATGGGCCTGTCCTCCATTTCCAACGATCAGGATCTGGCGCAGGAGACGATCGATGTCGAGGCCGAGGGCGAGTCGGGCACCATCGCCTTCAACTACCACTACATCTTTGGCTGCCTCAATGCACTGTCCAAGGAAAAGGAGATCACGCTGGAGCTCAAGAGCTATTCGCAGGCTGGCATCTTCAAGTCCTACGACAAGATCAACTACCTGTACCTGGTCATGCCGGTACGCATCTAGCACTGCCCATGACCATGTTCGCACGCGATCTTTCCGTTGCGCGCTATCGCAGCTTCGACAGTTACCGCCTTGTCCTGAGCGACGGTGTGACAGTGCTCGCAGGTCCCAACGCGGCGGGAAAGACCAACCTCATAGAGGCGCTGCAGCTGCTGACGAGTGGCGCCTCGTTTAGGCATCCGACCGCTGCCGAGCTCGTGCACGACGGCGTGGGCCCATGCAAGGTCGAGCTGAGGCTCGAAGGTGATGGGCGCGTGCTGGACATGGGACTGAGTGTGGAAGATGGCAAGCGTTCGTTTAGCCGCAACGGCAAGCGCTGCGCTGCGTCCGGTGTGCGCGGGGTACTGCCGAGCGTTCTGTTTTGCCCGGACCACCTGGATATGGTCAAGCGGGGTGCCAGCGTGCGCCGCGCCGCACTTGACGACTTTGGCGTTCAGCTGAGTGCGCGCTATGCCGATCTGGCTAGTGCCTACGGGCGCTGCGTGACCCAGCGCAATGCCCTGCTCAAGGAGACCTGGTGCTGCCGCGAGATGCTCGGCGCCTGGAACGAATCTATTGCCCGCGCCGGTTCGGCCCTGCTCGTGCATCGTCTGGCCCTGCTTGACCGGCTGTCGGGCCATATGCGCGACGCCTATGGCCGCGTGGCATCCGGCGAGCCCGCCGGCGTGTCCTATGTGTCCACGCTTGGCGACCTGCCTCGCACCGAGGAACGCGATGAGCTCAGGGGCTGGGCGTATGAGCACATGCTTTCGGCGCTCGATGAGCGCGCCGACGAGGAGATCCGCCGCGGCGTGACGCTCGTGGGTCCGCATCGCGACGAGATTGAGTTTTCCGTCGCGGGTCGATCGGCCCGTTCATTTGCCAGCCAGGGCCAGCAGCGAACGCTGGTGCTTGCCTGGAAGGTGGCAGAAGTGGCCGTGGCGCGCGATATCCTGGGCACCGCACCGCTGCTGCTTTTGGACGACGTGATGAGCGAGCTCGACGCCGGGCGCCGAGGCGCTTTTCTGCAGCTGATCGGTGATGATATCCAGACAGTCATAACCACCACCAATCTGGGGTATTTTACCGATGACTTGCTTGATCGAGCCAAGGTGGTGAGCATGGGTGAGACGTGCTAATTACGAGCGCGAGAACGGAATGGTTGCCTTTGGCGGCTTTTTGGATGCCGAGCGTCAGCGCATCCTGGCGGCCGCGACACCTGAGCGCCGCGCGCAGATGGAGGCTGCAGAGGAATCTCGTGCGGTCTATCACGCCTGGAATGCAGTGTGCTCGGGCACGCGCGAGGGACGCCATGTGACGGGCCTGCGCTACCTGCCCGAGTCCAACGAACTGCTGGTGTACCTCGATTCGCCCTCATGGACGCAGGAGATGACACTTTTGCGCGAGATTATCCGCGCGCGCATGGAGCGCGCCGGCGCGCACGTCGACGGCCTGGTGTTCAAGACGACCGCCCCCGGCCACACACCGCCCGCTGCCAAAGAGCGTCTGCGTCCGGCCGTGGCCGAGCGCCCGCCGGCTCCGCAGGCCGACCTAAGCGATGCCGAGCGTGCCGAGATCGAGCACCAAGTGGCACCCATCGAGGACCAAAAACTGCGCGAGGCCCTCGAGAACGCCATGAGAGCCAGTGCCGAGTGGGCCAAGGGCGTGCAGAGCAAAAAAGAGCCTTAAATCGCATCTGGTGGCCTTGTATAGCCAAATACCCTCGTTCCCGAGGGTATTTTTTACGATAAACTAGTAAGGCTGTACACATTTTCTTAACTGAAGGAGGACGTGTGGCAAACGAAAACGATTACGATGGCGGCGAGATTAAGATTCTCGAAGGTCTCGAGGCCGTTCGTAAGCGCCCGGGCATGTACATTGGCTCGACGAGCGCCAGCGGTCTTCATCACCTGGTGTGGGAGATCGTTGACAACTCCGTCGACGAGGCCATGGCCGGTTTCTGCACCGAGATTCAGGTGACGGTCCACGCCGACAACTCCATCACGGTCGTCGACAACGGGCGCGGCATCCCCGTCGACGAGCATCCTATCAAAAAGATCCCGACGCTCGAGGTCGTCATGACGATCCTGCACGCCGGCGGTAAGTTCGATAACTCGGCCTACAAGGTCTCGGGCGGCCTGCACGGCGTGGGCATCTCCGTCGTCAACGCGCTGTCCAAGCGCGTAGTCGTACAGGTGTGCCGCGATGGCAACATCTACGAGATGGAGTTCTCGCGCGGCAAGACCGTTAAGAAGATGGAGGTCGTGGGCACTTCGGAAACGACGGGTACCACTGTCACCTTCTGGCCCGACGACGAGATCTTCGAGACCTGCATCTACGATTTCGACACGCTGCACAACCGTCTGCAGGAGACGGCATTCCTCAACAAGAACCTCAAGATCGTGCTGACCGACGAGCGCGAGGCGACTCCCCATGTGGAGGAGTTTTGCTATGCCGGCGGCATCATCGACTTCGTCAAGTTCCTCAACGAGGGCAAGGATGTCCCCGAGGCCTTTAAGGAGCCCATCTATATTGAGGGCAAATCGGATCCAGATGCGCCCGTGACCAAGATGGGCGAGGTCGAGGTGTCCTTGCAGTGGAATAGCGGCTACGGTGAGAACGTCATGTCGTTTGCCAACGACATCTACACCCCCGAGGGCGGCATGCACCTCGAGGGCTTCCGTACCGCACTCACCCGCGTGATTAACGATTACGCTCGCAAACAGAACCTGCTCAAGGAAAAGGACGCCAACCTGACTGGCGACGATGTGCGTGAGGGCCTTTCTGCTGTCATTTCGGTCAAGCTGCCCGATCCGCAGTTTGAGGGCCAGACCAAGGCCAAGCTCGGCAGCTCCTATATGCGCGCGCTGACGCTCAAGATCGTGACCGACGGGCTTGCCGATTACCTCGAGGAGCATCCCAAGCCAGCTCGTGAGATCGTCAAGAAGGCCCAGCAGGCCTGCAAGGCGCGCAACGCCGCCCGCAAGGCGCGCGAGGCGACCCGCCGCAAGAGCCTGCTCGAGACGGCGTCGCTGCCCGGCAAGCTCGCCGACTGCTCGGTGCGCGACGCCGAGTTGACTGAGCTCTTTATCGTAGAGGGCGACTCGGCAGGCGGCTCGGCCAAGGACGGCCGTCGCCGAGACATCCAGGCGATCCTACCCCTGCGCGGCAAGATTCTGAATGTCGAGCGCGTGGGCGATCATCGTGCGTTTTCGAGCGACACCATCCAGTCGCTCATCACCGCGATCGGCTGCGGCGTCACGACGAGCGCCGGCGACGGCGGCGACTTCGACATCACCAAGGCCCGCTACCACAAGATCATCATCATGACCGATGCAGACGTCGACGGTGCGCATATCCGCATCCTGCTGCTGACGTTCTTCTACAAGTACATGCGCCCGCTGATTGACGCCGGCTACGTGTACGTCGCTTGCCCGCCCATCTTTGGCATCAAGGTGCGCAACAAGATTCACTACGTGTATCCCAACGGCCGCCAGCCCGAAGACGAGATCCTCCGCGACACCATCCAGAGCCTGGGACTGAACCCCGACGACAACGACGAGGACGGCAAGGCCAAGGACGGCAAGATCACTAAGAAGCGCAAGGGCTACACCGTCCAGCGCTACAAGGGCCTGGGCGAGATGGACCCCAAGCAGCTTGCCTCGACGACGATGGACCCCAAGACCCGCATTCTGCAGCGCGTGTCGATCGAGGACGCCGTGGTGGCGGACCGCGCCGTGCGCGAACTGATGGGTTCCGAGGTCGGCTACCGCCGCGAATATATCGAGAAGCATGCGCATGACGCACGATTCCTTGACGCTTAAGAGGAGGTAACGTGGCAGACGATATCAACAATAACGAGGGTATGGACGAGGCCGGCGACGCCGGCATGCCCGACGATCTGAAGCGCCTGCTTGCCCGTGCTGAGCAGGGCGAGGATGGCGACCCGGACGCCTATAACCCCGATGCCGATGATGATGAGGAAGAAGACGACGACGGCGAGCTCGAGGAGAGCTTTGGCGAAGTCGACCGTGGTGCCTCGGCCGGAGAGGATATCAACGGTGGCCAGCTCCAGATTTCGGAGTTCGGCCGTGAGATGAAGCAGTCGTTCATCGAGTACTCGATGTCGGTCATCACGGCGCGCGCCCTGCCGGACGTGCGCGATGGCTTAAAGCCGGTGCACCGTCGCATCCTGTACGCAATGAACGAGAGCGGCATCTACCCCAACCGTCCGCACAAGAAGTCGGCCTGGACGGTCGGCGAAGTTATCGGTAAGTACCATCCGCACGGCGACTCCGCGGTCTATGAGGCCATGGTCCGCCTGGCACAGTGGTTCTCCATGCGCACGCCGCTCATCGACGGTCACGGCAACTTCGGCAACATCGACGGCGACGGCGCCGCCGCCATGCGTTACACTGAGAGCCGCCTGGCTAAGCCCGCCATGGAGCTCCTGCGTGACCTGCAGAAGGACACCGTCGACTGGCAGCCCAACTACGACGAGTCGCTCGCCGAGCCCGTGGCACTGCCCGCGCGTTTCCCCAACCTGCTGGTCAACGGCAGCCAGGGCATCGCCGTCGGCATGGCCACTAACATCGCCCCGCATAACCTTACCGAGGCGATCGAGGCCACCTGCTACCTGATCGACAACCCCGACGCCACCGTCGACGAGCTCATGCAGATCATGCCCGGTCCGGACTTCCCCACTGGTGCCATCATCATGGGCAGTGTCGGCATTAAGCAGAGCTATGAGACCGGTCGCGGCTCCATCACCGTGCGCGCCAAGGCTCATGTGGAGTCCACCAAGACCGGCCGTAGCCGTCTGGTCTTTACCGAGATTCCCTACATGGTCAACAAGGGCACCCTTCAGGAGAAGATCGCCCAGCTCGTCAACGACAAGCGCATCGAGGGTATCTCGGATATGCGCGATGAGTCCAACCAGAAGGGTATCCGTCTGGTCATCGAGCTCAAGAAGGGCGTCATCCCGCAGGTCGTGCTCAACAACCTGTACAAGTACACCTCGCTGCAGACGACCTTTGGTGCCAACAACCTGGCGCTTGTCAACGGCGTTCCCAAATGCCTGAGCCTGCGCGAGATGCTGCAGCACTACGTCGACCACCAGGTCGACGTCGTCACCCGCCGCACCCGCTTTGACCTCAAGAAGGCCCAGGCGCGTGCCCATATCCTCGAGGGCTACCTGATGGCTCTCGACCATATCGACGAGGTCATCAGCATCATCCGCTCCTCGCAGACCGATTCCGAGGCCAGCAGCCGCCTGATCGAGCGCTTTGGCTTTACGCCCGAGCAGACTACGGCCATCCTCGAGATGAAGCTGCGCCGCCTGACCGGCCTGGAGCGCGACAAGATTCAGGAAGAGCTGGACGGCTTGCGCCGCGCCATCGCCTACTACGAGGACCTGTTGGCGCACGAGGAGAAGATTCTGAGCGTCATCAAGGAAGAGATGCGCGAGATTTCCAAGAAGTTCGGCGACAAGCGCCGCACCGAGATCAGCCACGTCGAGAAGGATCTGGACGTCGAAGATCTGATTGCCGACGAGGACATGGTCGTGACCATCACCCACACCGGCTACGTCAAGCGCATCCCGGTGGCCGCCTATCGCGCCCAAAAGCGCGGCGGCAAGGGCGTGTCGGGCGTCAACCTCAAAGAGGATGACGTTATCGACGAGATGTTTATTGCGTCCACGCACGAGTACGTGCTGTTCTTCTCGAGCAAGGGCAAGGTCTATCGCCTGAAGGTACACGAGCTGCCGGTTGGCACGCGCCAGGCGCGCGGCACCGCGATCGTCAACTTGCTGCCCTTCGAGGAGGGCGAGAAGATCGCGAGCGTCATCAGCTGCCGCGAGTTCCCCGCCGACGAGTACCTGATGTTTGCCACCAAGAGCGGCATGGTCAAGAAGACCGTGATGAGCGCCTACGACCGCAGCCGCCGCGACGGCCTGATCGCCATCAACCTGAGGGACGACGACGCGCTGCTCACTGTACGTCGCGTGCGCGAGGGTGACAAGATCATCATGGCAACCACCGCGGGCAAGGCGATTATGTTCCCCGAGGACCAGGTGCGCGCCACCGGTCGCGATACCAGCGGCGTCCGTGGCATTAGCATGAAGGAAGGCGTGAGCGTTCTTGGTATGGAGATTACCAACGGTAACGGCGACCTGTTCGTCATTACCGAGCGCGGCTACGGCAAGCGCACGCCGGTCTCGGATTACCCGGAGCAGAACCGCGGCGGTCAGGGTGTCTACACCATCCAGATGACCGAGCGCAAGGGTAACCTCGCAGCCATGAAGACGGTTGGCCCGCAGCATGAGCTGTTCATCGTGACGGAGGGCGCGACGGTCATTCGCGTCAAGACCGACGAGATCAGCCAAACCGGTCGCGCCACCCAGGGCGTCAAGATGATGGCCGTCGACGACAACGACCGCATCTGCGCCGTAGCGCGCATGACGGCCGCCAAAGAGAAGCCCGAAGGCGAAGGCGCCGAGGCCGCAGCCGACGCCGAAGAGGCCCCAGTCGACCTTGGCGACGGCAACGACATGCCAGAAGACCTCCTCGACGAGTAAGAGGCCCTAGCGATAGAAAATATCAGACCCCATATATCGGCGGTCGGCGCACTGCGCGCCGACCGCTTTTTTGACAATCTTGGACCCCGTGCCCGCCGAGCGGGCGAGATGGGTTAGGTTTGTCGCGAGTTCCGCACGCAAAGAAGGCCACTTAATGTGGCCTTCGTCTTGCGCAGGACTG
>CABRRA010000018.1:0-43676 GCA_902473205.1 uncultured Collinsella sp. | reverse complement strand
ACACCGACATCAACATCATCGACACCGCCGAGTTCGCGATCCCCGGCCTTGACGATGAGTTCCGCGTCATCGTGTCTCCGTGGATCCTCTCCTCGCTGATCACCGATCGCCTTGCCGCTTACTACGAGACGGTCACCAAGCACAACCTCAACTACCGTCGTTACTATCACCAGTTCGACTACTAAGAGCAAATAACGTTTGTGTAATTGGGCCCCGCTCCTATATGGAACGGGGCCCCGTTTGGGTTGGAGAGTAATTATGAGCTACCCCCAGCTTGCCGTTATGAATATCAGCCATCGCTACTTTGATCTTGAGGAGTTCTTTTCTTCGGCGTCGGCTTCGGGCTACACGTGTTGCGAGCTTTGGACCGGGGCGATGCATCTGTATGTCGATTGCCATGGATACGATTCGCTCGAGCGGGTACGGGAGCTGTCGCAGCGGTATGGGGTTCGGATTGTGGGGCTTTGTCCCGAACAGAACAACCCCAAGCCGTGGAATATCGCGGCGCGCGGGAATGAGGCGCGTGCCCGCACGCTCGCGTACTTTAAGAACGTTGTAGATATCGCGGCGGAACTTGGAGCCGAGCAGGTCATGGTCTCGAGCGGCTGGGCATTTTTGAACGAGCCGATCGAGGACGCGTGGGGTCGCAGCGCCTCGATGCTGCGTGCGATTGCCGAGCATGCGGGAGAGCGCGGCGTGCGACTGGTGCTTGAGGCCCTACAGCCGGTTGAGTCGATGATCGTGAACTCGGCGGCCGACACGAAGCGCATGATCGAGGCAGTTGATCATCCGGCACTTAAGGCGTGTCTGGATTTGGGCGCTATGGCGGTGGCAGGGGATACCATCGACGATTATTTCGATCTGCTTGGCGATGATGTCGCCCACGTGCATTTTGTCGATGTTGCGGCAGACGGCACGACGCATCTTGCTTGGGGTGACGGCGACCGCGATATGCGCGCCGACCTGGATAGGCTGGTGGCGCGCGGCTATCGCGGAGTTGTTTCGGCCGAGACCTATGATTGGCGCTATTTTGCCGACCCCGCAGCTGCCGATGCGCAGGTAATGGCAGAGTATCGTCGTGCGATTGGCGCCTAGGTGGGGTTGGGTTGCGGCAATCTGCCCTATGTTTCCAAATGAATACGGTGTGAGCGGCTACGACGGATTTTCCCCGCAAGTACTCTAGTATGCTAAAGTACCCAGAAGACTGGCGGAGCTATGCTGGTCTTCTGTTCTATATGAAACGCAGCATGAGGAGGCTCACCAGATGACGGCCACACCGTGGGGATTCCGGGACATATTGCCCGAGGAGGCTCAGGCGCGCGAGGAGATCGCGCTGACGGTGAAGGGCTGCTTTAGGGAGCATCATTACCTTCCGGTCGAGACGCCGCTGCTCGAGGACAAGGGCTCGCTCGAGGAGGGCGGCCGCATTGCGGACACGCCGTTTAAGCTCTTTGACGACGACGGACGCCTGCTGGTGGTCCGTCCCGACAACACGCTGCCGATCGTGCGCCTGGTTTCGACCCGCATGCGCGCGGCCGACCTGCCCCTGCGCCTGCGCTACGAGGCGCCGGTGGTTCGCGAGTGTCAGCGCAATGCCGGCGGCTCGCGCCAGTTTACACAGCTGGGCTTTGAGCTTATCGGTGCGGGCGATACCGCGGGCGATGTCGAGATCGTCTCGCTCGTGGCGGAGGCCGTACGCGAGCTGGCACTTCCCGATGCGCGCATTATCGCAGGCAGCGTGCGTCCTTTTAAGGAATTGCTCGCGGTATGCGAGGATCGTGAGCTGGCTGCCGAGGCCCTGCGCTGCGTGCATGCCAACGACTTTGTGGGCCTCGATGCCCGCGTGGCTGCCAGCGCCGAGTCCGATGCCGTCAAGGCCGCCATTAGCGAGCTGCCGCGTCTGCACGGCGGAGCCGAGGTGCTCGATCGCGTGGATGCGTTGCTGGTTGCCGCCGGTATCGTCGCGCCGCTCACGCACGAGTTACGCGCTCTGGTCGAGGGCTTGGCTCCCGAGGACGCCCAGGTGCTGTCCTTCGACTTCTCCATCATGAACTCGTTTGATTACTACACGGGCCTGGTCTTTAAGGCCTATGCCGGCGGCTTGCCCGATCCGGTCGGTTCGGGCGGACGCTACGACTCCATCTTTACCGGTGCATTTGGCGACGGCATCGAGGTGCCGGCGGCGGGCTTCGCCTTTTCGCTCGAGCGTCTGGAGGCAGCGCACACTTCGGCCGAGGACGCCGCTTCCGACGGCGATCACGCCGCGGGCCGTGGCGCCGAGGGCCCGCTGCGCATCGCTGTGCCCAAGGGCTCGCTTAAGGCCGACACGCTCGACGTGCTCGAGACCGCGGGTTTGGATGTCTCTGAACTGCGTGACCCCGGCCGTCACCTGATCGTGCGCGGTCGCGACACGCGTGCCGGCGAGGGCGCGGTCGGCGATATCGAGTTTGTCATCGTGCGTCCCAGCGATGCGCCTGCCTTTGTGGGCTGCGGTGGTGCCGATTGCGGCATCTGCGGTTGGGACTCGCTCATCGAGGCGGACCTCAACCTGCTGCAGCTGGTAGACCTGGGCTATGGCTTGTGCACCTTTATCGAGGCGGAGCCCGCGTGGCGCGCCGGCCAGGCCGAGCGCAACTATGCCCGCCGCGGTTCGCTTCGCGTGGCAACCAAGTACCCGCGCATCGCGAGTGCCTGGTATGCCGAGCGCGGCGTGAACGCCGACATCGTTTCGCTGCACGGTAACATCGAGCTGGGCCCCATTGTCGGCATGACCGATCGCATCGTGGATATTACCGCCACGGGCGCCACGCTGCGCGACAACGACCTGGTCATCACCGGCCGCATCATGGACTGCACGGCCCGTTTCTTCGTCAACCCGGGTGCCGCGCGCCTCGATCCGCGTGTGCGCAACCTGGCCGATCGCCTGGCGGCTGCCGTGAAGGACAAGCATTTTGAGCCCGTCGCGGGCTCGGCACAATAGCGCGAGCGCGCACGGGCGCCCCAGTGTCTGGGCTGCGGGCCGACTGGCGCCGCTGCCCAGTCGCTCGTTTTTCGAACACAACCTCGACCGATAGGGGATACCGATATGAAGACCATCAAGCTTGCTCCCGGTGAGCGCCTCGTTACCAACCAGCTCAACCGCAAGGGTGTGCTGCCGCAAAACATCGTCGACGCCGCCCGCGATATCGTGGCCAACGTGCGTGCCAACGGCGATGCCGCGGTGCGCGATTGCTGTCAGCGTTTTGACGGTGTCGAGCTGCAGAGCTTCCGCTTGCCGCAGGAGCAGATCGATGCCGCGCTCGAAGGTCTTGATCCGGCCTTTGTTGCCGCGCTCGAGAAGGCCGCACGCCAGATTCGCGAGTTCCACCAGCGCGAGGTCGAGCAGAGCTGGTTTACCACGCGCCCGGACGGCACGATACTCGGCGTTAAGGTGACCCCGCTCGCGGCGGCTGGCATCTATGTGCCGGGCGGTCGCGCGCAGTATCCCTCCACGGTGCTCATGAATGCCATTCCCGCCAAGGTTGCCGGCGTCAAGCGCGTGGTCATGGTGACGCCGCCGCAAAAGGACGGCCTGATCAGCCCCTACACGCTCGCCGCGGCAAAGCTCGGCGGCGTGGACGAGATCTATATGGTGGGCGGCGCTCAGGCTGTGGCCGCGCTGGCGTACGGTACCGAGACCATTCCGCGCGTCGACAAGATCACCGGCCCGGGCAACGCCTTTGTCGCCGCTGCCAAGCAGATTGTCTCGGGCGACGTGGGTATCGACATGGTTGCCGGCCCCTCCGAGGTCTGTGTGCTGGCCGATGCCACGGCCAAGCCTATGGTGGTCGCGGCCGACCTGATGGCCCAGGCCGAGCACGATCCGCTGGCAGCTTGCTATCTGGTGACCTGCGACGAGCAGTTTGCGCGTGAGGTCGAGGCGGGTATCGACATCCTGGTGGCGCAGTCGCCGCGTGCCGAGATCACGCGCGCCTCGCTCGACAACGAAGGCACCATCGTGGTGGCCGCCGATATGGCTGCCGCCGTCGAGGCCGTGAACACCGTGGCGCCCGAGCACCTGGAGCTGCACTGCAAGGATGCGATGGGCCTGCTTGGCGGCATTCGCAACGCCGGCGCCATCTTTGTGGGCGCCTGGAGCTCCGAGCCGCTCGGCGATTACGTCGCCGGCCCCAACCACACGCTTCCGACCGGCGGCACGGCCATGTTCTCCAACCCGCTTTCGGTCGAAGAGTTCGTTAAGCGCTCGAGTGTCATTTGCTATACGCCCGAAGGCCTGCTCTCCGATGCTCCCGCTACGCAGCGCCTGGCCGAGGCCGAGGGCCTGTGGGCGCACGCGCTTTCCGCCGCTCTGCGTCGCCGTGTGCTGGAGCAGGGCGAGGATGCCGTGAGTGCCGAGTCGCTGGCCGCGGCCGACCTGACTAAGGTTGCCTGGCCGGGCGACACGACCGTGACGGTTGCCGAGGGCGTGGACCTGGCGGCTGCAGGCGCGGATGGCGCTGGCGCGACCGGCGAGGAGGCCTAACATGGCCGAACTTACTCCGCGCATGAAGGAGCTCGTCCAGCCCTACCTGGCCGGCATCGAGCCCTATGATCCCAACTTTACGCCTACGCGTATCAATCTTTCGGCCAACGAGAACACCTATCCCGTGCCGGCCGGCGTGCGCGAGGCAATCGATGCAGCCCTGGCTGTCACGCCGCTCAACCGCTATCCCGATCCCATGTCCAACGACCTGCGCGATGAGCTTGCTGCCTGGCATGGCGTGGCGCGTGAGAATATTTGCGTGGGAAACGGCGGCGACGAGCTGCTCTATAACTACCTGCTGGCGTTTGGCGGCGCGGGGTGGACCCTGCTTAACTGCCCGCCGTGCTTTAGCGAGTATGCCTTCTTTGCGTCTCTGTGCCAGACCGAGGTGCGCGACGTGTGGCGTGATCCGACGAGCTTTGAGCTCGACCAGGCAGCCGTGCTCGCCGCGGCGCCGGAGTGCAACCTGGCCATCGTGACCTCGCCCAATAACCCCACGGGCGATGTGGCACCGCTCGACTTTGTCGCGGCCCTGTGCGATGCGTGCCCCGGCATGGTCATGGTCGACGAGGCCTACGTTGAGTTTGCGGACGATTCGTTTGGCGCGGCTACCACGGCGCAGGGGCTTATCGCCGAGCATCCCAACCTGGCGATTCTGCATACGCTGTCCAAGGCGTTCGGCGCCGCCGGCACGCGTCTGGGCTATGTGATCGCGGCGCCCGAGGTCATCGATGTGTTTGCGGCGATTCGCCAGATCTACTCGGTTAACGTGCTGAGCCAGGCCGCCGCGCTTGCCTGCGTGCGTGCCCGTGATGCCTACGCACCTGTGGTGGCACAGGTCGCATCCGAGCGCGAACGCGAGCAGGCCGCTCTGCGCGCGATGGCTGCCGAGGACCTGCCCGTGGAGGCATGGCCGAGCGCGGCGAACTTTGTGCTCGTGCGCACGCCGCACGCCACGCGCGTGCGCGAGCGCCTGCGCGACGAGTATTCAATTTTGGTGCGCGACTTTAGCTACGCGCCGGGGCTCGCGGACTGTCTGCGCATTACCGTGGGAACCCCGCAGGAAAACGACGAGGTGCTGGCCGCGTTTGCCGCGCTGGTGAAGGAGGAGATGTAGATGGGCCGCTATGCCGAGGTAACCCGCAAGACGGGCGAGACCGACATTGTCGTAAAGCTCGACCTGGACGGAAGGGGCGTGTGCGATATCTCGACCGGCGTACCGTTTTTCGACCATATGCTCAACGCCTTTGGCCGCCATGGCCTGTTTGATCTGACGGTGCATGCGGTAGGCGACGTGGAGATCGATGCGCACCATACCGTCGAGGACACGGGCATCGTGCTGGGCGAGGCGTTTTGCCAGGCGCTGGGCGACAAGGCGGGTATTACGCGCTTTGCCGACGCGGCGATCGCCATGGACGAGACGCTCGTGATGGCCGCCGTTGACATCTCGGGCCGCGGGCAGGCCTACTGCGAGCTGCCCGTGCCGACCGAGCGCGTGGGCAGCTTCGATACCGAGCTGGCCGTCGAGTTCTTCTATGCCTTTGCGCGCGATGCCAAGCTCACGCTGCACGTGCGCGAGCTGGCGGGTGGCAACTCACATCACATTATCGAGGCCGCCTTTAAGGCCGTGGGCCGTACGATGCGCCACGCCTGCGAGCTCGATCCCCGCGTGCAGGGCATCCCCAGCACCAAGGGCTCACTGTAACCTGCCAAAAAGGGACAGGTTTATTTTGGCAGGTTTTATCTGCGGGAATGCTGTCTCATGTGGTGGGTGAACGTTTAACCGACCAAAATAAACCTGTTCCTTTTTGGCAGGTTTTGAATGGGAAAAGGGAGGGTCGCGTGGGCGAACCGAAGATCGTGGTGGTCGACTACCACAAGGGCAACTTGTCGAGCGTCGTGCGCGGGCTTGCGCGCGCCGGTGCCGCCGCCCGCACGTCGGACGATCCGGAGCAGATCCGCAACGCCGACGGCCTGGTCATCCCGGGCGTGGGCGCGTTCTATGACGCGATCGCCTTTATGCGCCAGAGCGGCGAGGCGGACGCGGTGCTCGATGCCGTCGCCACCGGAACTCCGCTGCTCGGCATCTGCCTGGGCCTTCAGCTGTTTTTTGAGCGCGGCGACGAGGGCGTGCCGGCGGACGAGGGCGTGGTCGCGGACGGAAACGCTCCCGAGCAGGCTGGCGGTCCCTGGGTCGATGGCCTGGGTATTATGCGCGGCTTGTGCACGCGTCTGGAGTCGAGCCGCCTGAAGGTGCCGCACGTGGGCTGGGACCAGGTGCACATGACGCCCGCCGGTGCGGCCGATCCGCTGCTTGCCGGTTTTGCCGAGGGCGCCAACATGTACTTCACCCACAGCTATGCGGTGGCCGACGACGCCGATGCCGCCGACGTTCTGGCGCGCACGCACTACACGCGGAGCTTCCCGTGCATCGTGCGCCATGGCAACGTGTGGGGCTGCCAGTTCCATCCCGAGAAATCCTCCGCGCTGGGCCAGCGCATCCTTAAGAACTTCGTCAACATCGTCGAGGAGGCCGGCCGATGATCCTGTTTCCCGCAATCGATTTGATTGGCGGCAAGGTCGTGCGCCTGGAGCGCGGCGACCGCAGCCGCTGCAAGGTATATTCCGACGACCCCGTAGCCGTCGCCCGCTCGTTTGCCGAGCAGGGCGCGAACTGGGTGCATGTCGTCGACCTGTCCGCTGCCTTTGGCGAGGACGAGGACACATGCGCTGCCAACTCGGCGGCGATTAAGGCCATCTGCGGCGTCGACGGTCTGTCCGTGGACGTGGGCGGCGGCGTCCGCTCGCTCGCGCGCATCGACGAGCTGACCGGCTATGGTGCTCGCCGCATTGCGCTGGGCACCGTGCTCGTGACCGAGCCAGGTTTTGCCGAGGTGGCAGCCCAAGGCTTTGGCGAGCTGCTGGTCGCCGACATTGCCGCGCGCGACGGCCAGGTTAAGGTGAACGGCTGGCGCGACGGCGCGGGCGTGGCGCTCGACGATGCCGTGGCGCAGCTTACCGAGCTGGGCTTTAAGCATCTGGTGTATACCGACATCGCGCGCGATGGCATGCAGACGGGCATCGATGTGGCGGCGTATCGCCATGTGGCCGAGGTCGCGGGCTTTCCCGTCGTGGCTTCGGGCGGTATCTCGACGCTCGACGACATCTGCGCACTGGCCGCGGTGGGCGAGGTCGCGATTGAAGGCGCCATTACCGGTCGTGCGCTCTACGAAGGCAACTTTACGCTGGTACAGGCGCTGGCCGCCGCCCGAGGGGAGGAGTAGCCCATGCTTACCAAACGTGTGATTCCCTGCCTAGACGTCAAGGACGGCCGTGTGGTCAAGGGCGTCAACTTTGTGAGCTTACGCGATGCGGGCGATCCGGTGGAGCTGGCGCGCGCCTACGACCGCGAAGGTGCGGACGAGGTCGTATTTTTGGACATTACCGCGACGAGTGACAACCGTGCGACGACCATCGAGATGGCGGCGCACGCGGCCGAGGAGCTCGCTATTCCCTATACCGTGGGCGGCGGCTTTCGCGACTTGGCGGGCATGCGGACCATGGTTGCCGCCGGTGCCGACAAGGTGTCGCTCAACTCGGCGGCCGTGCGTGACCCGTCGCTGATTAGTCAGGCTGCCGCGGCTTTTGGCAGTCAGGCCGTGGTCGTGGCGATCGATGCCAAGCGCGTCGGTTTGCCCGGAGAGCCGGGTGCCGACAAGTGGGAGGTCTTCACGGCGGGCGGCCGCAACGCCACGGGTATCGACGCGGTGGCGTGGGCCGAGGAGGCGGCCCGTCGCGGTGCCGGCGAGATCTTGCTGACCAGTATGGATCGCGACGGCACCAAGGCCGGATTTGATCTGGCGCTCACCCGCGCCGTGGCGCGCGCGGTGCCGATTCCGGTGATCGCGAGCGGCGGTGTGGGCACGCTCGAGCATTTTGCCGAGGGCGTGATCGAGGGCGAGGCGGACGCCGTGCTGGCGGCGAGCGTCTTTCACTTTGGGACGTTCAGCATTCGCGAAGTCAAAGAGTATATGGCCTCTCAAGGTATTCCTGTGAGGCTGGACTTCTAATGCTGCGGCTTGTCCAGGTACCGCATCTTGCCGCTCAAACCGTCGCTCGCGTACCAAAGTACGCGTCGCTCCTCTTTCGCGGCAACCTGCGGCACCTGGACAACCCTCGCCGACCTGTGGGGTTTCGTTTATGACTTGGGAGAAATGATGACTGAGGTAATAGAAGCGTCTGATCTTACGTATGACGCCCGTGGGCTGATTCCTTGTGTGGTTCAGCAGTATGACACCGGCGAGGTGCTTATGGTTGCTTGGATGAACGAGGAGTCGGTGGGGCTGACGTTCAAGACCGGTACCACGTGGTTTTGGAGCCGCAGTCGCCAGGAGCTCTGGAACAAGGGCGCGACGAGCGGCAATATGCAGGAGGTCAAGGAGCTTTGGGCCGACTGCGATAGCGATACGCTGCTGGTCAAGGTTGACTCGCCGGGTCCGGCCTGCCATACCGGCAACCGTACCTGCTTCTTTAAGAAACTCGCGTAGGGCGGGCGCTCGATTAGACGCTCGGCCAACCAGAAAGGATTGAACTATGGGTGTGCGCACCGCAAACGTTCAGGATGGAAATATCGGTGAGACGCTGACGGGGCTCGCCGAGGTGATTCACGGCCGTCGCGACGCATCGCCGCAGGAGAGCTATACCGCTCGCCTGCTGACCGACGTCGAGGACGAGCTGCTCAAGAAGCTTGCCGAGGAGGCGAGCGAGGTGATCATGGCCTGCAAGGATAACGATCACGATCACATCCGCTACGAGGCTGGCGACCTGGTCTACCACTTGCTCGTGACGCTTGAGCGCTACGGCATTACCCTCGACGAGCTGGCCGGCGAACTCAACGCCCGCCGCCACTAGTCGTTTGGGGCAGTCTTTGTTGGTGTAACGGGGTCATGGAAGTTGCGGTGAAATAGGGACTGTTTAAGCGCTTCATCAGGCAAAACAATCCCTATTTCACCGCAACTTATGAAGGGATGGTTAGGCGAGGGGCGTGGACTCCCATTCTCCGGTGAGGTGGGGGATGCCGAAGGTTCGGTAGCCGCAGTCGTAGGCGTGTGCCTGGGCCTCACGGATGTTCCAGCAGATGTCGCAGGCGCGGTGTGCGTCCGAGCCAAAAGTTATCGGCACCTCGGCGTGGGCAAAGCAATGCAGCAATCCGGTCGTGGGATAGTAGTCGTCGAGGCCCTTGCGCGGTGCGGCGGTCGAGACCTCAATGCGGCGGCCCGTATCGTGGGCGCATTCGGCCATCTGCTGCCAAAACGGTGCGGGGTCAAAGTCGGGCGTAAAGCCTTCCTTCGAAAAGCGCATGACCAGGTCAGGGTGAGCCATCACATCAAAGCTGAGCGAGCTTTCGCAGGCGCGGCACCAGTCGTCGACATAGCGCTCCCACACGCCGCGCACGCCCAGGTTTTCCCAAACGTGCAGGTCGGTGTCGTCGTCGATCCAACCGCAAAGGGAATCGGGCGTATCGGGGCGAGCGACGTTTTCCGTTCCCGCCGTACCCGTGGCACCGGCCATGATATCGCCCGGGTTGCCAATCCAATGCACGCTGCCCAAGCGCACTATGGCACCCGCGGACCAGCGCTCAACCAAAGGCTCGCAACCTTCGTACCAGTCGCATTCAAAGCCATAGATAAGCTCGAGCTCCGGCGTGATCTGCGCGGCGAGCTTGTGGGCGTCCTCAAAAGCCAGACGATGTGCCGGCAGGTCGCCCTCAGTAACCTGCACTTCGCAGTTGGCGTCCATGCTGGCGGGCAGGGTGAGATGATCGGTTGAGACCATGACGCGGCAGCTGGCCGCAGCAGCGGCGCGAACGTTGTCCTCAAACGAGGCATGACCGTCCGAGAACGAGGTGTGGGTATGGCAATCGATCAGCGGGCAAGCAGACATGGCGGCTCCTTTGCGTCAAGCGAATCCGCTCCATTGTAATGGCGCAGCTCTCAACACGCCGGGCACGCCGGGGGTCGAAATCGATTGGAAAGGCTGCGCGGCGCGCGGTGCGGCCTCGCTTGCGCTCTCAAAACATGTGCATCAGCCTCCAAAAGCTGCAAAAAATGACATGTTTGGAGGCTGACGTACACGTTTGAATGGAGCGGGCCGGCGTTGGAGCGCGCCAGCACTTGCGCCCAGCAAAAGTCGCACCTATCCCATGACGCCGCCCCTGCGCCGCCTGCGATGTGCTAGCGTTTGGGTGGACAAAACGAGCCCGCGCGGAAAGGATCCGGACCGTATGCAATGCGATAGCACATCCCCGCTGTCTCGCGAGACCGATGCGCCCGAGACCATCGTCAAGCTGGAGTGCGACATCGACGATGCGTCGCCCGAGGTGCTCGCCTACGCTGCCGACCGCCTGCGCGAGGCGGGTGCGCGCGAGGTGCACTGGCTGCCTCTCTACTGCAAAAAGGGTCGCCCCGGATGGCAGTTGCAGGTGATCTGCTCGCATGAGGATATCGAGCGCCTACAGACGATTATCTTTTTGGAGACCACGACCAACGCCGTTCGTCGCCAGGTGATGGAACGCGTTTGCCTGCCGCGCCGATTCGAGCAGGTGACAACGCCTTGGGGCGAGGTATCCGTTAAGGTGGCGACCCTGCCCGACGGCAGCGAGCGCGCGGCTCCCGAGTACGAGGACTGCGCCCGTCTCGCCCGCGAGCGCAACGTGCCGCTCCAACGCGTGATGCAGGCGGCTCAGAGCGCGGCGCTGCGATTCGAGTAACACGGTAGATGGGCTCCACATCCGCCGGGCCCCGTTTTCAGCCCCATCAACTCCGCTTCGAAAGGACTCCCCATGAAATACCTCATCGCTTCCGACATCCATGGCTCGGCATACTGGGCCGAGCGCCTCTGCACTGCCATCGAATCCGAACAGCCCGACCGCATTGTGCTGCTGGGCGACCTGCTCTACCACGGCCCGCGTAACGACCTGCCGCGCGACTATGCCCCCAAGCGCGTGATTCCGCTGCTCAACGCCCTGGCCGACCGCATCATCGCGGTGCGCGGCAACTGCGACGCCGAGGTCGACCAGATGGTCCTCGACTTCCCCGTCATGGCCGACTACGCCACACTATTCGACGAGACCGGACGTGAACTGTTCCTGACGCACGGCCACGTTTTTGGCGTCGGTATGCACAACAGCGTCGACCACGCGCCCGCGCTGCCCGAGGGCTCCGCGCTCGTCTACGGCCATACGCACATCAAGGTTAACGAGGAAAGCGCCGCGCACCCGGGTCTGTGGCTCTTCAATCCCGGCAGCGTGAGCATTCCCAAGGACGGCACGCACAGCTACGGCATCTACGAGAACGGCGCGTTCCGCCATGTGATCCTGGAGGAGGACTAACCATGGCCGAGCATATGGCTCAGCAAAATGACGAGGGTTCGCGCGACCTGTCCACGCTGGTCGACGCGTCGGCCGAGCTGCAGCATCTGGTGCAGACCATCTGGCGCCTGCGTCAGCCCGATGGCTGCCCGTGGGACCGCGAACAGACGCATCAGAGCATTGGCAAGAACATGATCGAGGAAGCCTACGAGGCGCTCGACTGCATCGAGGCCGATGATGCGGCGCACCTGCGCGAGGAGCTGGGCGACGTGCTCATGCAGGTAGTGTTGCATGCGCAGATCGCGGCGGACGCCGGCGAGTTTACGCTGGCCGACGTGGCACGCGATATCGACGCCAAGCTCATTCGCCGTCATCCGCACGTGTTTGGTGATGCGGATGCCGACAACTCCGACGAGGTGCTCAAGATTTGGGACGAGGTCAAGCTTGCCGAGAAGGCCGCCAAAGACCAGGCCGTGGCGGCAGGCGAGGCCGCGCCCGAGGGTCTGCTCGACGGCGTGCCTACGCACCTGCCGGCGCTGATGCAGGCTCAGAAGGTGTCGCGCAAGGCGGCTGCCGTGGGCTTTGAGTGGGAGACGGTCCAGGACGTGTGGGACGAGGTCACCGAGGAGCGTGCCGAGTTTGAGGCCGAGGCTCCCGGCTCGCCCGAGCGCGAGATGGAGTTTGGCGACCTGCTCTTTGCCCTGGTCAACGTTGCGCGCAAGGAGGGAATCGACGCCGAGAGCGCCCTGCGTGCCAGCACGGCAAAGTTCCGCCGCCGCTGGGCCGCGATGGAGCGGATGGCGGCCGACGCCCACGTGGATCTGGCCGAGCTTTCGACCCACGGCCTCAATGACCTCTGGGATGCCGCAAAGGCAGAGGAGTAAGACTGCGGGAGCGACGGGCTGACACGCCTCATCGTTCCCGCTAAATTTTTCGAAAATCAAGTGTATCCCTCGGCTAACTTAGGGCATAATGCAAAAAGTGCGACATGGCTAACTTACGGAGACGCACCGATGGTGCACGGTCAGCCGGTCGCTTGCATCCACTACGTTTCCAAGTGAGAGGGAGACAACATGAGCGATATTTTGGACGTCTACGGTCGCGAGGTGCTCGACAGCCGCGGCAATCCCACCGTCGAGGTCGAGGTCGTGCTCGAGGACGGCAGCTTTGGCCGTGCAATGGTGCCTTCGGGTGCTTCGACCGGCGCCTTTGAGGCCTGCGAGCTGCGCGATGGCGACAAGGGCCGCTACCTGGGCAAGGGCGTTTCGCAGGCCGTCGAGCATGTCAACAACGAGTGCGCTAACGCCGTCGTGGGCCTCGACGCCTTCGACCAGCGCGCCGTCGATGCCGCGCTGATTGCCGCGGACGGTACCCCCAACAAGACCAAGCTCGGTGCCAACGCCATCCTGGGCGTGTCGCTGGCCGTCGCCCGCGCCGCTGCCGAGTCGGCGGGCCTGTCGCTGTACCAGTATCTGGGCGGCGTCAATGCCCACCTGCTGCCCACGCCCATGATGAACATCCTCAACGGAGGTGTGCATGCCGACAATAACGTCGACTTCCAGGAGTTCATGATCATGCCCGTGGGTGCTCCGAGCTTTGCCGAGGGCCTGCGCTGGTGCGCCGAGGTCTACCACACCCTCAAGGGCGTGCTGCACGAGGCCGGCCTGGGCGGCGGCGTGGGCGACGAGGGCGGTTTCGCGCCCAACCTCAAGACCAATGCCGAGCCGTTCGAGTACATTACCAAGGCCGTGGAGAAGGCTGGATTTAAGCCCGGCGTCGACTTCATGTACGCCATGGATCCGGCATCGACCGAGTTCTACAACGCCGAGACCGGCATGTACGAGCTCAAGGGCGAGGGCGTTGAGTACACGAGCGCTCAGATGGTCGATTACTGGGAGAAGCTCGTCGACACCTATCCCATCATCTCCATCGAGGACGGCATGGCCGAGGAGGATTGGGACGGCTGGGTCGAGCTCACCCGTCGCATTGGCAACAAGGTGCAGCTGGTGGGCGACGACCTGTTTGTCACCAACACCGAGCGCCTCAAGAAGGGCATCGAGCTGGGCGCCGCCAACGCGATCCTGGTCAAGGTCAACCAGATCGGCACGCTCACCGAGTCGCTCGAGGCCATCGAAACCGCCAAGGAGGCCGGCTACGCTTGCATCGTGAGCCACCGTTCCGGCGAGACCGAGGATTCCACGATCGCCGACCTGGTCGTGGGTGTTAACGCTGGCCAGATTAAGTCGGGCGCCCCGTGCCGCAGCGACCGTATTGCCAAATACAACCAGCTCATCCGTATCGAGGACGAGCTCGAGGGCAGCGCGCGCTACGCCGGCAAGGCCGCGTTCTACAACATTCGCTAGGCAAGCGGCGTGTGCGGGGGCGGGGCTGACTCGGATTCGCCTCGCTCCCGTCGGGCACTGTTGGGCACCATTGGGCGCTGGGCCATATGGCTCAGCGCCTTTTTTATGTCGAGCAAGGGCCGCCGAAGGCGGTGCGCGCACTCGTGCTATAACTAAAAGACTTAGCGCAAACAAACCTCAACCGCACAAGGCGCACATGGATCAGATTTACGACAACAGGTACTATTCCGCCGGTTCGCGTGAGCCGTCACCTCGCCGTGCGCGCACGGTGCAGCTCGGCGGGTCCGATTACGCCGGTGCCGACCGCTCCATGCAGCGACCGACAAGTGCCCCACACTCCCGTGCTCAAATGAATACGCCGACGGACCGTCCGCCACGTTCGGTGCGCCCGGCGCATTCGGAGCATGCTCAGCGTTCCTCGGCTCAAACGCATGAAAAGCCGAGTAGGCCCTCGAACCGTCTTTCGGGCTCGGACTTCATGCATTACGCCAACGATAACGCGGTGGTCAAAGCAATCTACGACTTTACCCACGGTCCCCAGCGGGGGCTGTTTGTTGGCATTGTCGTCGCCCTGGCGCTCGTGAGCCTGTATTTCCCCGTGCGCGACCTGTATGTGGCAAAACGCTCGAGCGACATCTTGGCCAAGCAGGTCGAGATTCGCGAGCAATATAACGACGACCTGCAAAAAAGCGTCGACAAGCTGCTCTCGGAGGAGGGTATCAAGGACGCGGCATCCGAGGACCTGGGCCTGGTGATGCCCGGTGAGAAGAGGATTGAAGTGCAGGGTCTGGACGACGATTCGGATTCGTCTTCGAGCAAGAATTCGTCGAACGCCAAGAAGGCCAGCGAAGTTGCCAAGGAAATCGAAGAAGTCGGTAAGGACGCCCCTTGGTACATCCAGGCGCTCGACATGCTGTTTGGGTTTAACGGTGTCGAGGGCCAGACGGTCGTGTCCAACGGCAAATAGCGCCCGGAGGGGAGCCGGCAATGGCAGATTGCAAACGATATAAGGTGGCGGCGATCGATCTGGGAACGGTGTCGTCGCGACTGGTGTTGGCCCAGGTCGAGGGCGGGGCGATCGTGGAATCGTCCAAGCATACCGAGATTACCGACCTGGGCGAGGGCGTGGACGCGACGGGTCGCTTTTGTGAGGCGGCCGTCGAGCGCGTGCTCTCTGCGTGCCGAATGTTTGTGGATGAGGCCCGTGCCTTTGGGGCCGCGTGCATCTGCACCACGTGCACGAGCGCCGCGCGCGATGCGTCCAATGCCGCGCTGCTGCTGGACGGCCTGCGCGATCTGGGGCTTGAGCCACAGGTGATTCCGGGCGAGGTCGAGGCACGCCTGACGTTTTTTGGCGTGGCGCACGACTTTGCCGGCGAGCGCATCATTGTTGCCGATTCGGGCGGCGGATCCACGGAGCTCGCGACGGGCGTCTATGCGCCGGAGCGTGGCGTCTTTGCGCTAGAAGGGACGCGCTCGCTGGACATTGGCTGCCGCCGCGTGACGGAGCGGTTTTTCTCGACGCTGCCACCCGCACGCGGCGAGCTTGCTGCCGCTGCCGCGTGGGCAGGCGAGCAGTTCGCCGCCTATTTTGAAGGCCTGCCCAGCGACTTTGAGCGCGCCGAGCGTCTGGTCGCGGTGGGTGGCACGGTGACTACGCTGGTGGCTCTGGTCCACGAGCTGGAACCGTACGATTCGAGCTTTGTTCACCTACGCGAGCTGTCGCTGGAGCAGGTCTCGGCCGCTATCGAGCGCATGTCTGTGTTGGACGCGGAAGGCATCGCCGCGCTACCGGGTGTACAGCCCAAACGCGCGGGCGTGATCTTGGCTGGCGCCGTGGTGATCCGCGAACTCATGCGTGCCGGCGGCTACAAGACGCTCACCGTAAGCGAGAACAGCCTGCTCGCCGGTATGGCCGCAACCATCAACGAGACCCTCGACGGCGCGACCCCCACCATCGGCTGGACCCCCAGCCTCAGCGCCCTCTAAATAAGTTGCGGTGAAATACGGACTAAAATCGCCCTTTCGGGCACCAAACAGTCCCTATTCCACCGCAACTCAACAGTCGGCACCTGGGGACAGTCCTTGCGGGGCGTCCCCACAGCGCCTATGCCAGCTTGTCGATTTGCCCAATCTCCCAAAGCGGAATATTGACGAGCATGCCCTCGTCTCTATATGCCGCCAGGGAGCTCCTCACGCAACGCTCGAGCTTGAATTTTTCGCAGGCTATTTTCAGACTCTTCGCTTTAAGGTTCTCTGCCGCCTTGACCTCAAGCGGAAGCACGGTTCCCGCATGGTCGATGGCAAAGTCGGTTTCGGCATTGCCAGAGGTAGAGGACCAATACGCGGGAGTTTTGTCCTGGAGCAAAAGCTCCTGCGCGACGTATTGTTCGGTCAGCGAACCTTTGAACTCGGTAAAAACAGCGGATCCGTTAAGAACGATGGCCGGAGAGAGACCGGAGAGCGCTCCGAGGATGCCGGTGTCGATGCAGAACAGTTTGAAGCCCGAGAGGTCTTCGTAGCTCGAGAGCGGCGCCTTTAGAGCGGAAACACGTGGCACCTTATGAACGATTCCGTAGTCCGTGAGCCACTGGAGGCTTTCCTCGAAATCGCGTGCGCGCGCTCCGGGGCGAAGGGCGCCATAGACAAACTTCTTGTTCTCTTTGGCAAGCTGGCCGGGAAGGGATTTCCAAACCAACCTCATGCGCTCGATGATGCGGGCGGGTGCATGTTTGCCAAAATCGGATTCGTAAGCCTCGATGATTTGCTGCTGAAGCCTTCGGGCTTCGATGAAGTCGCGTGTCTCGGCGAAAGCGGAGACAACTTCGGGCATACCGCCGACAACAAGGTATTCCTTGAGCAAGTGTTCGAGCTTTTCGGTAACGTTTGCTAGAAGGTTCATGTCTGCGGCAAGGATGGCGTCGGCGAGCGGGTCGCCGTCGACGGCACGAACGAACTCGGCGAACCCCATGGGACGCATGGTGAGCTGGTCGATTTTGCCGACGGGAAATGACTCGTTTTCGCGTCGGAGCGCGAGGCCCATATAGGAACCGGCTGCTACGATGTGGTATTCGGGTGCAAGCTCGTTGAAGTACTTGAGCGAGGTGATCCCGCGCGGGGCCTCTTGGATCTCGTCGAAGATGATGAGCGTGTCTGCTGGCGTTACAGTTTGGCCACGTAGGAGTTCTATCTGGGAGATGATGCGCTTGGGGTCGAGGTCCCCATCGAACAGCGAGCGTGTGCTCGGCTCGAGCATAAAGTCAAAACGAATGACGTTTCGATACTGCTGGCTTGCGAATTCGTTAAGAAGCCAAGTCTTTCCTGTCTGGCGGGCTCCCTTAAGCAAGAGAGGTTTGCGATTCGTCCTTGATTTCCAAGCGATAAGTTCGCTCATAAGCTGTCGCTGCATATTGCCTCCCAACCCTCTCGGTTAGTATAAGGCCATTTGGATGTTTCCATCGGAAAATGTGCGAGACAACCACGTTTTTCCATCGGAAAATGTGCGAGACAACCACGTTTTTCCATCGGAAAATGTGGTAGGAAACTCATTGGGTGGGCGGAAAAAGTAGTCAAAAAAGCCCCGTCCCAAATGAGCTGCTCTGCAGTTGACGGCGTCCAAAAGAAAGGAGCCCGCATTCCCTGGGGGACACGGGCTCGTAGGCAATACATGGTAGGGGCGGTGGGACTCGAACCCACAATCCTTGCGGCGAGAGATTTTAAGTCTCCTGCGTATGCCAATTCCGCCACGCCCCCGTGAGACTAGAAGTCTAGCACAAGCCGTCCGTTACGCGTTGACGGCCATCGAGTGTTGGCCCGACTTCTCCAGGAACTCCTGGAACTTGGCTTCGTCGCCCTTGTTCTGGTACTGCAGGGCTAGCAGGTACTCCAAGCGGCAGCGCTTGACCGGGTCGTCGCCGACATCCTCGAGCATGCGCTCCAGCTCGGGAATGTCGTTGTGGCGCTTGAGAATCATCGTGTCGTACATCAGCTGACACTCGTGCGCAACTGCCTCGGCCTGACCGCCCTCAAAGCCCTTGATCTCGTGCAACAGCTCTTTGGACTTTTTGCGGTCCTCCTGGCCAACATAGTAGTTAAAGGCCTTAATCACCAAGTCGACGCGCTGCATCTTGGGGAGGTTGAGTCCCAGCAGTAGGTCGAACATCTCGCTGGCGCGCTCGTGGTCCTCGCGCAGCAGATAGGAGTTCAGACGCAGGTAGTCGCGGTTGTAGCGCGGGTACAGCATGCTGGTGAGTTTGCCGTCGAGCAAACGATCGAACTCGTCCCACTGCTTGGCAGCCATAAGCTGCTGCAGGCGCTTAAACGTGGTGCGTTTTTTGACGCTAAAGAACACCGACACGGCGATGCAGATGATAACGACGGCGGTCCAGAGGGTGCGGGAATCGGGCATATTAGGGTCCTTAGTCGCTCATAAAGCGAGCGGTATGACAACACGTACTAGATGTATTATACGCAGCGCGCAAGCAAACTGGCATAAAAGCTCATCGAGGCCGAGTGCCATCGCTCGCTGCGGTACACTTACCTAAAGTAAACCATGAAGGGAGACATTACCTATGAAGAAAATCGTTTTGGCTTGCGGTGCTGGCGCTGCTACTTCCACGCTCGTCGCCCAGAAGGTCGCCACCCTGCTCGACGCCAACGGTTATGCCGGCAAGTATGAGATCGTGCAGTGCGCCATCTCCGAGGCCAAGGATTACTGCGACGAGGGCGCTGACCTGCTGATCGCCACCACCGTTGCCCCCGAGGGCCTCACCTGCCCGTACGTGAGCGGCGTGCCCTTCATGACCGGCATGAACCGCGTCGCTGCCGAGAAGGCCGTCCTCGACGTTATGGCTCAGTAGGCGCTGCCTGTATGAGTGAGCAGAACGCCAATCCGGTCGAGCTCTTTGGCATGCGCGTTGCCCATGTGGGCATTAACGCCACCGACCCGGCAGACGCCCTGGAGATCGCGGAGCTGTTCTCGACGATGATGGGCCTGCCCGTCATCGAGACCCCCGTTTCGTACTTTAACGATTCGCTGGTCGAGATCATGAAGCAGAACGGTCGTGGCGCCAAGGGCCACATTGGCTTTGCCGTCAACGACATCGATGCGGCCGAGAAGTGGTTTGCCGAGCGCGGGCTCGAGGTTAACGAGGAGTCGCGCGTGCTGCTGCCCGACGGCGGCACCAAACTCGTGTACTTTAAGCGCGAGTTCGCCGGCTTCGCCGTGCACCTGTGCCGCGACTAGCGCACAAGCTGCTATAGCTAGCAAAAAGGGATAGAGCCGCGTGGCCCTATCCCTTTATTTATGCCGAGGGGCATCCCTACCGTGGCAGGCGAATCGTAAAGCGGCTGCCGACACCCTCGACCGAGGTCACGCCAATGACACCGCCATGGCTATCGACGATCCACTTGGCAATGGCAAGCCCCAGACCCGAGCCCTGCGCGCCGGCATCGCGCGCGTTGTCGGCACGGTAGAACCGCTCGAACGCGTGAGCTGCGGATTCCTGGTTCATGCCGATGCCCTCGTCCTCAACACTTATGTCGATCGTGCCCATGCCCGCATCGGGCGCTATGCCAAATGTGACGGTCGTTCCCGCGTCCGAGTACTTGGCAGCGTTTTGCACGATCACGCGCAGAGCCTGCTTCACGAGCGCCACGTCGACAGATGCGTCGCAGCGCGGGTCGTTGGCAAGCGTGGTGTCGTACGCCAGCCGATACGTGTGCTCGGTATCGATCATCTGCGATTCCTCGCATACCTCGCCGACCAATGCGGCCAGGTTGGTATTCGCGCGCCGCAGGACCGTGCGCCCGGCATCGCCGCGCGCCAAAAACAGCAGCTGCTCCACGAGCTCCTGCATGTGCTCGCTTTCGGCTTTAAGGGACGCGATGGACTCCGTCAGCACGTCCGGGTCGTCTTTGCCCCAGCGGTCGAGCATGTTTACGTAGCCCTGAATCACCGCGATGGGCGTGCGCAGCTCGTGACTTGCATCGTTGACAAAGCGCATCTGCTGCAGCTTGGCCTCTTGCATCTGGCGCAGCAGGCGGTTGAGTGCAACCTCGATGCTCGCCAGGTCGGCGTCGCCGGTGGTGACGCTCGGCGAGTCGACGCTTGCGCGCTCGATGGCCTGCTCCAGCGTTTCCATCTTGCCGCCGGCGAGCTGCATGCGGCCGAGCTCGTCCACGCGCAGTGCCAAGTCGTTGAGCGGTGCCATGGTGCGGCGTACGCGGCGGGCGCCGCCGAGCATGTTGAGCACGCTGATGACCTGCCAACCCACAACGACAAGGTAGAGAGGCCATAGCGCGACGAGGTCCTGCGCAAGGGGGAAGGTCTTGGTGGTACGCGCAAGCTCGACGGCATAGGTGAGCGTTGTCAGGTCCCAGCCGCGCGCGGGCGTCAGCGACATGCCGTGAACGGTGGCGCCGGGAATCCAGCCTGCGGTAAACGCGCTGTCGGGCAGCGTCTGGTTGTATCCATAGACGAGGATCGCCACCGCAATCACCATCAGCAGCAGATCGAGCCAGACGTAGTTCATCAGGCGGCGCCACATATAGCCCCAGTTGATGGCGCGGGCGATGGAGGTGACGCGCTTGGCCTCGGCGTTACGCACGGCAGACATAGCCCACCCCGCGCACGGTCTGGATGATGCGGGCGCCGCCGGCGTCCTCGATCTTGGCGCGCAGGTGCGCGATGTGCACGTCGACGTTGTTGGTGTCGCCCACGTATTCGTAGCCCAGCGCTTCGTGCGCGATGCGCCCGCGCGTGAGCACGGTGCCGGCATGCGCCATAAGCAGGGCGAGAACGTCGAACTCGCGGGCAGTCAGCACGATGGGCGAGCCGCCGACCGTGACTTCGCGGCGGTCGAGATCGAGTACGACCGAGCTCACGGCGAGCGTGGCGGGGGAGGGCGAAGTGGAAGCCTGGGTCGAGTCGCTGACCGAGGGTATCGCAGCGGCGCCGACACCCGCGCCACCTGCCGCGCCCGCCCCAGTCCCGGCGCCGCCAACGCCCGAAGCCGCCCGCACGGCCTCCGAGCGCTTCAGCGCCACGCGGATCCGTGCGAACAGCTCCTCGATCGCAAACGGCTTGGTCAGGTAGTCGTCGGCGCCGGCATCGAGCCCGGCAACCTTATCCATCACGGCATCGCGCGCGGTGACCATGATCACCGGCACGTCCTTGTGCTTGCGGACACGCCGCAGGACCTCCATGCCGTTGAGCTGCGGCAACAGCACATCGAGCAGAATCAGATCGTAGTCGCGCTCCAGTGCCAGGTCCACGGCGGTGCGGCCGTCGGCGGCGTGCTCCACCTGGTAGCCCTCGTGCTCCAGCTCGAGCGTCACAAAGCGGGCGATTTTCTCCTCGTCCTCTACGATCAGGATCCGTGCCATGCGTGCCCCCGTCTGCGATTACTTGTCGTCGTTCAGATTTTGTTTGATGTCGTCCGCGGCATCGGCGGCGTGATTCATAAGGTTGTTGATGCTGCCGGGCACGTCGCCGTCGCTGTCGATGCGGTAGCGCATGCCAAAGAACAGGCCAATCAGCATCAGCCATATCGTGGCGCCCCAAGCAAACAGCGCGACGATGGGGATCAGGATGGGGATGTTGAGGATGATCGCATCGCGGCGCGTGGCGATAAACTTGGTGTCCAGGCTCAGGCGGAAGAGCTTTTTGAGGTACTCCCACACGCTGTCCATCTTCTTGGAGAAGTCGGTCTTTTCGCTCGACTTTTCGTAGGCGGCCTGCGCGGCGACCATCTCGGCCGAGGGCTCATCGACTGGCGCGGACTCGGTGGCGGCGTGTGCCGACGTGGTCTGGGTCTTGCCCTGCGACTCAAGCCAAATGATGGCATCCAGAACGTTGCCGTCGGCGGCGTCGAGCGCGGCCTTGGCATCGGTGTAGCTCACGTTGCGCTTGGTGCGGATGGTTTCAACTTTTTCGAGGTCGTCCATGACCTATCCTTTCGTTCGATGGGCGCGACGCCGGGCGATCTACCCGGGCGCGAGCGTTGCGTTCGGCGGCCTGCGTTGCGCGGTGCCGCCCCGCCCTCGGTCGAACTCTATAGTGCAGGTTATAGATTAAGCGATTCTTGAGCCAAGATTAATGTTGGATGAGTTTTTGGGTGGTGTGAGGGAGGAGCGGAATGTGTCTATTGGGTTGCGCGGGGAGAAACGACTCACCTTTTGGGCTGCTGCCGAAGAGGTCTAATACTTTTCCGAGAAGTGAACGAGCTAAAACGGACCCCCGAAGCATCGACACTTTAAGGACATCGTTTCCTGCGGTTTCGATACTGGAATCCTGCGATCTTGCCGACGAAAAATGTGGATGCTTCAGGGGTCCTAAAACAGACGTTCACTTCGCGGAAAAGTATTAGACCTCGATAGCGAGGGATGGTGAGCCGGTAGCAAGTCGGCGTCAAGGGTTGGTCGAGCAGGTGGTTTTCAGGCGACTGGGACATGGCGGGCGGTCGATCACCTATACTGGTTGGGCTCAACTGGAGAGGTGATAACTAGTTATGAAATCAATCAATGTTGCAGCAGCGGTTATTCAGAAGGACGGAAAAATCCTGAGCTGCCAGCGCGGCTATGGCGAGCTTAAAGACGGCTGGGAATTTCCGGGCGGCAAGCTCGAGCCGGGCGAGACCGGCGAACAGGCAATTGTCCGCGAGATTCAAGAAGAGCTCGAGGTCACGATCGGTAACCTCGACTATCTGTGCACGGTCGAGCATGATTACGAGACGTTCCACCTGTCGATGCAGTGCTACCTAGCTACCATCCTTTCGGGGGAGTTCAAAGAGCATGCTCACGAAGACATGAAGTGGCTCGATACCAATAACCTGTGGGATGTCGATTGGCTTCCGGCGGACGTCAAAGTCGTTAGGGAGCTCGAAAAGAAACTCGGGCTTAAGTAAGAAAAGGGCGGGCGCTACATGGCGGCCCGCTCTTTTTTTGTTACTCAGCCTCGCTCAAATCGCTGAGCATAAACTCGTAAATGTCCTGTCGTACAGGCGCATTGAGCTCATATTCGATTTCGACGGCGTTGTCGCCGCTCTTAGTTTTTATAGCTTCGAACTCGCCGGTCGGATGCATTTCGCCTAAGAAATAGAACTCCTTGCCACCCTTATCGTCCTTGTTTTTTCGCATAAACAAATACGTCTTCAGGCCGTTTTCTGGCCATGTCTTCAGGCGCAGAATCTCGGGAGAGTTGAGCGTACGGTTGCCCTTCGAGATTGCGATGAGCTTGCTCGGCGAAACAAAGCGGTCTTCATACTGAATTGACTCACTAATGTCGGGTGCCTTGTCATAGTTAATAAACACGGGAAATGTATTGGTCTTCTCGTCGTAAAAATAGCCGCCAAGATTTTGGCCGTTGATGTTCTTTTGCCAGTTCATCAGACGGCAAACCTCTTCGTACGTGTACTTGGCATTGAGAACGAAATTTGTGTTTTCGTACGTCTCGGCATAGTCGAGTCGGTTGCGCGCAATACCAAAATCCAGCACCTCGAGAATCTGGCGCTTGAACTCTGCGTTGCGCAGGGCGCTCGCAAACACTTCGGTCAGATGAGGTCCGGTACCATCGTCAATAAGCAGGGAAACGAAATCCTTAGGAGTGGCAAAGTCGCCCTTAAGGACAGCGATTGCCGACCTAACGGCGCTGTCCTTAAGCTGTGCGCGGTAGTTTCTAAGCGCAGCCTCGCGCATATGCCGATAGCCCTCGTGTCCGGCTTCGACAAGCGTTTGAAGCAAATAGAGGTCTTCGAATCGCTTGCCCGCGGCAAGTTTTTGAGAAATAAATTTGAGAATCTTGGTTTGATCAGAGGAAAATTGAACCGTGTAGTCCGGCTCGTATTTGGAAAGAAATGCGTGGTAGGAGCCCAGGCCGCTATTCTTGAAGATAAGCAGCGGATCGATGGAGCCGTTACGATCAAATTCGAGCAGCGAGGGAATCTTGCCGAGTTTTTGGCGCAAGTCGAGATATTCGTTTTTCAAAAACCTGACGGAGGTGAAATCGCCGCCGTCGATGGCCTTGTAAATGCGTGCCTCGGAAATACGATCGAAGCTCACGGTCGAGCATCCGGGGATCGCCGAATCGCCCTCTTGGACAAGACGGCGCAGGCGGTCTTTGTTATACGTCTTGTCACCCGAAAGCGCGATGGGCACCAAGAAGTTGCTCTGGTAGTTGCCAATAAAGTCGAGAACCAGTGCGTATTCCTTGCCATCATTCAGACGCAAACCTCGTCCGAGCTGTTGAATAAAGATGATTGCGGAGTCGGTGCGTCGAAGCATGATGATCTGATTGAGCGAGGGGATGTCGACGCCTTCGTTCATGATATCGACCGAGAAAATGTATTCGAGCTCGCCGGCTTCAAGTCGGCTAATCGCGGCATCGCGGACCTCATCGGAATCTTGGCCGCTAATCGCAGCCGTTCGATATCCGAGAGCGTTGAATTTGCGCGACAGCTCTTCTGCCTCGGCGTTTCGATTGCAGAAAATTAAGCCCTTGCGGTTGCTTTTGGTGACGCTATACTCTTCGATTTTCTCGGTGATGTGACGCACGCGCTCATCGGACGTCAAGCGCCCGAACAGGGCGGTATCTTCGATTGTCTCATCGTCAATCTCCAGATCGTGAATGCCAAAATAATGGAAGGGGGCTAGCATCTCCTCGGCCAAAGCGTCCTGCAGCGTGATCTGGAACGCGATGACGTGATTGAAAAGGGCAAAGACGTCATAGCCGTCGGTGCGATTGGGTGTAGCGGTCATGCCCAGATAAAACCGAGGCGTAAAGTGCGACATGATGGATTGGTAACCCTGGGATCCCGTGCGGTGGGCCTCGTCGATGACGATGTAGTCGAACTCATCGGGACGGAAATCGCTCAGATGTTTGGCGACCGAAGAACACATGGCAAACACGCAGGTAGCATTGCTTATATTCTTGCCAGTTTGATAGGTGTCGAACGTATAGTTACTACCTAAGAGGCGTTCGTAGCTTGCACGGGAGGCGTCGATAATGCGCCGGCGGTGCGCAAGAAAGAGGACGCGCCGGGGTTTAGTTGCGAGCACGTCGAACGCCGAAAGGAAGGTCTTGCCGGTGCCGGTTGCCGAGACCAACAGGGCGCGGGTCTCGCCCTTGCGGTGGATTACACCGAGCGCCTCAAGGGCGCGCTGCTGCATTTTATTGGGCTTGATTTCTTCGAGGTCGTTCGTGGTTGGGCTAACGGCCGCCTGGAACGTCGGTTTCGATTTGGGCTTTGACGGACGTGCCGATCGATATGCGGCATAGTTCTCAATCCAGTCTTGGGAAAGCAAAACGGTTGAGGTGTCGTTCCACAACGAATTGAACTCGCCCCTCAGTTCGCCGAGTAGGCGGCTGTTCTCGACAGTCTGGTACAGCACGTTCCATTCTTTATTACAGGTGAGGGCGGTCTGCGTCATGTTCGAGCTGCCGACGATGACCGTGCTGGTTTCGCCCTTATCAAAAATGTATCCCTTGGCATGCAAATTACCCTGGAATACGCGAACTTCCATGTTGTCGTATTCCAGGAGCTTGCGAAAGACATCGGGTGAGTTGAAGTTGAGATAGGTGGACGTGAGCAGCCTGCCCTTAATGCCACGCTGCTTGAGCTCCTGGAACGTCTCGACCAGGATTTGAAGGCCGCCGTCTGCAACAAACGCTACGCAAAAGTCAAAAGAGCCGCAGGCTGAGAGCTGCTCCTTGATAACGGATAGTAGTGTTCCGCCTGTCGCCTTCGAGTTGGCGATGAGCTTGGGTGAATCGTTCTCGCGTGTAAGCGAGTCGAATTCAATATCAATCTGTCGCTGCGTAGTCATCCCGGCAAACCTTTCGAAAGACTATGTTGGCGCCAGGATAACAGATCGATCGTTCGTATTTTAGATGTATGACGATTGGGGTTGGCAGTTTGGCATGAGCTTGCACACGTGTCCGCACGACATGTGACACTTGCCCTGCCGCCCTGCTCTGCCGCGGCGGCATGTACCTGAACAACGACCCTCTAAGGAGTTCGATTTTGATGAGTGACAACACCAAGCATCTCGCAAAGAAATGCGTCAAGGACGCGGGGCCGTGCCTCGCGTTGTGCCTTGCCGGCGCAGCGGTCGCGCTGCTGGCTGTTCTGGGGCCGTTCGACGTGCTCCGAAGTGTCAGCTCTCTGCACGTTTGCATGGCCCTTGCCGGCGCCATGATAACCGGCGGCGTGCTCGATCTGATTTTTTGGGTGCTTGACCCGTTTGGATGGAAAAATGAAGGGTAAGCCCTAAGGGATGGATGCCCCGCAGCAACAGGAGGTCCCCGTGATCTGGTTTACCAGCGATACTCATTTTGGACACGAGAACATGCTACGGCTTAGCGATAGGCCTTGGTCGGCTGTTGCGCAGATGAACGACGCCATGGTCGCCAACATTAACAGCAAGGTTGCTGCGGATGACGAGCTCTACATCTTGGGCGACTTCAGCTTTAAGATGACGGTCCAAGACGCCTATGAGCTGCGCAAAAGCATTACATGCAAGCGCGTTCATCTGCTGCCCGGCAATCACGATAAAGACTGGACGCAGTCTGCGGTAGCGGATGCTTTTATCGTTGAGCCGCCCATTTGCGTGCTCAAGATCGACCGCCAAAAAATCGTGCTGAGCCACTATCCCATGGCCGACTGGCAGGGTATGTCGCACGGCAGCTGGCATTTGCACGGGCATATCCACAGCTGCTGCGGCGCGTACAACAAGTTCAACCTCAGACAGGGGCTGCTGCGCTATGACGTGGGCGTGGACGCTAACAGCTACGCCCCGGTAAGTCTGGATGAGCTCAGGTCGTGGTTTGCGCAGGTAGACGAGCCGGTGTGTTGCGTTAAATGGCCGTGGTGGGTCAACGCCACGGGTGACGAGCAGATCGAGCACGATCTCGAAGCCTATAAGAGGGAAGTGGTAATCCGATGACGGTCTATGTGACGGGCGATATTCACGGCGGCCTCGACATGCAAAAGCTGCGCGACTGGGAGCTTGGGGATAGTCTGACGGGCGACGACTATCTGATTGTCGCGGGCGACTTTGGCTTTCCGTGGGATTTCTCTGCCGAGGAGTGCGCCGATATCGCTTGGCTGGAGTCGCGCCCCTATATCGTGCTGTTTGTCGACGGTAACCACGAACGCTTCGACCATTGGGCGGAGCGACCCATGGAGTTGTGGCACGGTGGGGTGACGCAGCGTCTGTCGGATACCTCCCCCATACGGCGCCTGACGCGCGGCGAGGTCTTCGAGCTCGACGGCTCAACAATCTTTACCATGGGCGGCGCCACGAGCGTGGACAAGGAGTACCGCATTCCCTATTCCAGCTGGTGGCCGCAGGAGCTGCCGGACGAGCGCAGCTTTGAGGAGGCGCGGGCAAAGCTCGACAGCGTGGGCTGGAAGGTCGACTACGTAATCACCCACACCTGCTCTACGCGCATGCTTTCGCCCACGCTCTATCCGGCACCCGGCTGGAATTGCCCCGCCATTGATCGGCTTACGGCATTTTTCGATGAACTGGAAGATCGCTTGGACTTCAAGCGCTGGTACTACGGCCATTTTCATCGCGACGCCAACCCGGCCGAGCGCCACACCGTGCTCTACGACTGCATCGTTCGCCTGGGCGACGAACTCCAGCCCTGGGATGTTGCGTAGGGGCGAGGCGTTTGGCTACTCGGCAGTTACAGTGATGTTCTCGCGATGCGCACGGATGACGTCCCAGCTAAAGTATTCGACCAGCTGCTTGGCAGAGCGCGGTGTGGTGTCCGGTGCGATGCCCGTTTGCCCGGCGAGCCAGCCCAGCAATGCCTCGGGTGTGCCAAAGCGGGCGCGGAGCTCGCCCAGGTCCAGATCGCGATCGCGCTTGGAAAGGCGGCGGCCGTCCGGCGACATGAGCAGCGGAATATGCGCGTAGTGCGGCGTGGGAAGTCCCAGCAGATGCTGCAGGTAGATTTGGCGCGGCGTGGAGCCCAGCAGGTCGCATCCGCGCACGACCTCGGTAACACCCATGGCGGCGTCGTCGACCACCACGGCCAGCTGGTAGGCAAACACGCCGTCGCTGCGGCGCACCAAAAAGTCGCCGCACTCGGTGGCGAGCGCCTCGCATTGGGCCCCGTACGTGCGGTCCACGAATTCGATCACGTCGCCCGCGAGGTCGTCGATGTCGGGCACGCGCAGGCGCGTGGCCGGGGCGCGCAGGGCACTGCGGCGGGCGACCTCTTCGGCCGAAAGGCCTCGGCAGGCGCCGCGGTAGATGGGCGTGCCGTCGCTGGCGTGCGGCGCGCTCGCGGCGTGGAGCTCGGCGCGCGTGCAAAAGCAGGGGTAGGTGAGGCCGGCGTCTTGCAGCCGGCGCAAGGCGCTCTCGTACAGGTCGAGGCGATCGTGCTGGTAGTAGGGGCCTTCGTCCCACTCGAGTCCCAGCCAGGCCAGGTCGTCAATCAGTTGAGCGGCAAGTTCCGGGCGCTTGCAGCGATCGTCCAGGTCCTCGATGCGCAACACGATGCTGCCGCCCTGGCTGCGGGCCGAAAGCCACGAGCACAGGCAGCTGAACACGTTGCCCATGTGCATGCGGCCCGATGGCGACGGGGCAAAGCGCCCCACGACGGGCGCTGGAACGGAGACGGGCTGCGTCGTTGGCGCGTCCGCGGCAGGCGTTGGTATGTTGCGTGCTTTGATATCCATGCGGACGAGTATAGCGCGGGGCACGGTAGGGAAGGCGTTTCCGTGGCTCGCAAGTTGGCGGCGCTGCGCATTGCGCACGGTGGGTCTGCGGCCCAACGTCTCGATCGCCGTACGCCGACTCGGCCTTATACACGACAGAAACCCCGGCAGCTCTTCGCAACTGCCGGGGTTTCCGCGGAAAAGGGGGACATGATCCTCGAGCGAACGGGAAAGGGGCAACCGTTTTCGCTCAATTGGTTTATGCCCCTCGACTGACGGCTCAATCAGCGCATGCCGCGCCCACACAAAGCCGCTACACCTGTGACGGAGCTGTGAAGTGGTATCTATCGTTGGCGCGGGACTCGGCCAAAGAACGTCCCGAACGACAAATTTGTTGCTGTCCGTCGGTTCAACCCAATGATCCGTTTTCCTCCGTCCCCAATAGATCATTAGGAACGTCCCTAAGTGCCAGACTCGGGTGGGGCTTTTGTCCCATTTGACGTTCCGTTGGCCCAGATATTCGTCATGTGTGCCCGCAAACGTGGGACAATGGCGATGTTGGTTTTACAGACAAAGGATGTGCCTATGAACGCCCCCGTTGCCAATACTTGTCGGCAGCGCTGCCTGTTTGCGCGATTCGCTTCCGTCTGCGTGCTCGTCGCGCTTGCGTTGTTGCTGCTGCCTGTCGCCGCGCACGCCGACGGCTACTCCATGACCCAAACCTATATCGGTGCCACGGTCGAGGCCGACGGCTCGCTGACCGTTGTCGAGGGACGCCAGTTTGATTTCGATGACGACATCAACGGCGTGTTTTGGGAGATCAATACGGGCACCGACCAGCAGGGCGGCACGGCGACCGTCGATGTGCTGAGCGTTGAGGAAGACGACACCGCGTTTAACAAGGTCGACAGCGCAAACAAAGGCGACGACGGCGTTTACACGGTGGAACAGTCCGACGATGGCGTGAGAATCAAGGTGTTCAGCCCCCACGAGAGCGGCGACAGCGCGATCTATTACGTGAGCTACACCATGACCGGTGCGGTTATGAACTGGGCCGATACCGCCGAGCTCTATTGGAAATTTGTGGGTGACGGCTGGTCTGCGGATTCCGATGATGTCGAGATGGAGGTGTACTTCGCAAATGCCGCCGCCGGGACGGCGGCCGTCAAGGGCGATAACTTCCGCGCATGGGGCCACGGCCCGCTGACGGGCGACGTGTCGCTCGATGCGGACGAACCCATGGTCACCTATACCATTCCCTGCGTGCATCAGGGCGAATTCGCCGAGGCGCGCATCGCCTTCCCCAGCGATTGGGTGCCTCGGCTTTCCGCTTCGAGCGAGGAGCGCATGTCAACGATCCTGAGCGAAGAGAAGGAATGGGTCGACGAAGCTAACGCCCGCCGCGCTCACGCTCGCATGATTGCCAATGCGCTTGCCGCGCTAAGTGTTGTCGCGGCGGTCGCCTTTACCGGCACAATCGTTGTGCTCAAGCTACGCAGGCCCAAGCCCAAGCCGCTCTTCCAAGACGAGTACTTCCGCGATGTGCCCTCCGCCGACCATCCCGCGGTGCTTGCAGCTCTTATGAGCTGGAACAACGTGCCCGATCAGGCATATATCGCCACGCTGATGAAGCTGACCGACGACCGCGTGATCAAGCTGGAAGAAGCGACCGAGGCCAAGAAGAAGGGCCTGCTCCGTCGCGAAAAAGAGGAGCAGACGTATCGCATCACGGTGACCGACGAGGCCTGGAAGGCTGCCAAGAAGGACGGCATCGATCGCGATGTGCTCAAGGTCTTCTTCGCCGGCGTTAAGCCCGATAAGGACGGAGTCCGTTCGCGCACGTTTAGCGAGCTGGAGGAGTACGCTAGCGAGCGCACCACATCTGTTGGCGACAAGCTCGAGGACTATCAGAGCACGGTTAAGGGCAAGCTGGAGGCGCGTGAGTTTATCGCATCGGATGGCACTATCGCGATGGTGGCCGGCCTGGTTCTCGGCATCATCATTGTCTTTGGCATTCTGGGCTCTCTGATCTATACCGACTTTGCGGACGCCAACGTCGGCGCCGCTATGATCTCGATTCCCGTCACGATCGTGGGCTTTGTCCTGAGCTGCACCTTCCGCCGTTACACGCCGGAGGGCGCCGAGGTGGCGGCTCGCTGCAAGGCGCTCAAGCATTGGCTCGAGGACTTTACGCGCCTGAAGGAGGCTATCCCCAGCGACCTGATCTTGTGGAACAAACTGCTGGTGATGGGCGTTGCCCTGGGCGTTTCGAAAGAAGTGCTGCGACAGCTGGCCGAGGCCGTGCCTGCGGATCTGCGCAACAGCGACGATTTCTACGACAACTACCCCTGCTACTGGTGGTACTACCATCATTACGGTACCGAGTCGCCGCTCGATTCGTTCGACGGCGTGTATCACGAGAGCATCCGTGAGCTGACATCGAGCTCCGACAGCTCGAGCGGCGGCGGAGGCGGCGGCTTCTCGGGCGGCGGAGGCGGCGGCGTCGGCGGAGGCGGCGGCGGAACGTTCTAGCGGTCGTAAATTATGGGATGGGCTTTTCTCGACAGCCGTCGGGGGAAGCCCATCCCTTTTTATGCGCTACCTACGAAGACTGCCCCCAACGACCAGTCACTGGGGACGTTCCTAAATGACTAAGTATGGCTGCTGGGCCTAGGCTGTTAGGTCGAGTTCGTAGAGGAAGCTTTCGCGCGGCATGTCGTGACGGCGCTCTTCGCGGTTGGCGCGGTGCGTGGCCGTGCGCTTAAAGCCGTGCAGTTCGTAGAACTTCCACGAGCAGTTGGAGTCGGTGTACAGGTGCGCCCTCGTCGCCCCGCGCGAGGACAGGTACGAGACTGCGGCGTCGAGCAACACCGAGCCAACGCCCAGGCCATGGACGTCGCGATCTACGGCAAGCAGCGTGACCTCGTTGTCGTGTGGTAACGGGCTGCTTTCGAGCAGGCGGTTGTTGGTTCGGATGGTTGCGCGCACAAACGAGAGATACTCGGCGCAGGCATCGGGCTCCAGCTCGCGCATTTGCGATAGCAGTGCGCGTTCGGTATCCAGCCAATGTTCCTTAACGGTGGCGCCGGAGCTCTGTCCCGCACGCGCGAGCGCAATGCCGCGCGCCTGACCGTCGATTACGGCAACCTGCGAAAACGTCGAAGACGAAAGGCAATAGGCGAGGTCGCACGCGGCCTCGAGGCGGTTGTACTCATCGTTATCCGAATTGTTATGCCAAAGCTGCTGCAGAATCAACGCGATGGCGTCGAAGTCTTCGGTATCAAACGGTCGGTAGAGAACCCGCGAGACCATGGTGCCTCTTTCTTTTGCGGATGCATATCGAGCACAGTTCTACCACGCTATTGGCATCTAATTATGGTGCCCCTGTGTTCCATGAACTCACCGTGCCCGGTGCCGTGCCCATCCCCTCCGCTCGCAAACTTTTTCTGCATATGCGCCCGTTGCGGGGTGCATCGATGCGCTCGATGCGCTACATTGAATCAGTATTTTCAATGCCGCTGCGCGAGCGCTGCAGATCGACGTATCACCGGCTCACAGAGCACGGCGGCGTACCAGACAGGAGGACTGCATGGGATCTGATGTGAAGATCGCACGCGCGTTGATCTCGGTTACCGATAAGACGGGCGTCGTCGATTTCGCACGGACGCTGGTCGATGACTTTGGCGTCGAGATCATCTCTACGGGCGGCACGGCTCGTGCCATCGAGGACGCGGGCGTCCCCGTAACCCCCATCGAGGAGTTCACGGGCTATCCCGAGATGATGGACGGCCGCGTTAAGACCCTGCACCCCAAGGTTCACGGCGCGCTGCTGGCCCGCCGCGATTCCGAGCAGCACATGCAGGAGGCTGCTCAGCACGGCATTAAGCTGATCGACCTGGTCGTCGTCAACCTGTACGAGTTCGAGAAGACCGTCGCCAACCCCGAGGTCACCTTCGCGGACGCCATCGAGCACATCGACATCGGTGGCCCCTCCATGCTGCGCTCTGCCGCCAAGAACGCCGCGAGCGTTACCGTCATCTCCGACCCGGCCGACTATGATGCCGTCCTGGCCGAGATGCGCGAGACCGGTGGCTGCACCACGCTTTCCACCCGTCGCCGCCTGCAGGTGAAGGTCTACCAGACCACCGCCGCCTACGACACGGCTATCTCCCGTTGGCTTGCCGCCCAGGCAAGCGATGTGGCGGACACCTCTGCCAAGCTCGAGATCTCGCTGGAGAAGGTCGACGACCTGCGCTATGGCGAGAATCCTCAGCAGAAGGCCACGGTCTATCGCTTTGCCGAGGGCTGCGAGAACACCGCGAGCTCGCAGTTCCCGCTCGTTGGCTCCGAGCAGATCCAGGGCAAGCCGCTCAGCTACAACAACTATCTGGATGCCGACGCCGCTTGGAACCTGGTCCGCGAGTTCGACGAGCCGGCCTGCGTGATCCTCAAGCACCAGAACCCCTGCGGTTCCGCCGTTGCCGAGGACATCACGGCCGCCTACGACCGCGCCTTCGCCTGCGATCCCAAGAGCGCCTTTGGTGGCATCATCGCCTGCAACCGCGAGGTTCCCTATGAGCTGGTTGAGCACTTTGCCGATCAGAACAAGCAGTTCGTCGAGGTTATCATCGCCCCGAGCTACACTGCCGAGGCGCTCGAGCGCATGTCCAAGCGTCCCAACCTGCGCGTGCTGGCTACCGGCGGCGTGGACCACGGCGCCCAGGTGGAGCTGCGCTCCGTCGACGGCGGCATGCTGGTGCAGGAAGTCGACCACGTGACCGAGGACCCCGCGACCTTTACGTTCCCCACCGACCGCAAGCCCACCGACGCCGAGATGGCCGAGCTCGAGTTTGCCTGGAAGGTCTGCAAGGGCGTCAAGTCCAACGCCATCCTGGTCTCCAAGGATAAGGCCGGCATTGGCATGGGCCCGGGTCAGCCTAACCGCGTTGACTCCGCGCTGCTTGCCTGCGAGCGCGCCGAGGACTTCTGCGAGCGCGAGGGCGTGGAGAAGGGCGGCTTTGCCTGTGCAAGCGACGCGTTCTTCCCGTTCCGCGACAACGTCGACGTGCTTGCCGCGCACGGCGTGACCTGCATCATCCAGCCCGGCGGCTCCAAGCGTGACGACGAGAGCATCCAGGCCTGCAACGAGCATGGCATCGCGATGGTCTTCACGGGGGCCCGTCACTTCCGCCACTAAGTAGGGAGGTGGCTCGGCGGCTTGCCCAGCCACCGCACCTTGCCGCTCATTCGTCGCTCGCGTACCCAAGTGCGCGTCGCTCCTCTTTCACGGCAATCTGCGGCACCTGGGCAACCCTCGCCGACCTGTTAGGTTGACTGGGGAGGATGGGATGTTATCTCGTCCCTTGGACTAGCCTCACTTCTAAAATAATCTCTGCAAAAGACGGTCGCTCCGTTTGGAGGGCCGTCTTTTTGGTATAAGAGGACGGAATGACTAACACGAAAGGTATGACCATGCCCCAGATTGATGATGCCGAGCTGTTTGGCAATGCCGAGGATCAGCGTGCGTACGAGGACTTTTGCGCCAATCAGGAGGCGGTCGAGAAGTTCACGCTCGACAAGCCCGCGCTTGTCTGCCGTTGGCGCATGTCCAACAAAAAGGTGCCCATGCTCAACCGCCACATCCGCGCACTGTCCGAGCGCCTGGTGCAGGGCGAGCCGCTTACCCATAACATGCTCAGCTGGGCCAAACAGCACGTTGAGTGGTCGCTTGCCGAGGGCGATTACACCGCACATGACGGCGTGCTCATGCTGGTGATCGACGTCAACGGCAACGCCGCCATGACGGTGGGGGAGTACGAGCCGCTCGCCGATACGTCGGCCAAGGCGCTGCGCGCCCGCTCCGCAGAGGCCCGCTCCGAGGCCGACGAAACCGGCGTGGCGCCCGAGCTGCTCGCCGCCGTCAACAACGGCGAGCTTGCCTTTGTGGCGCCGGCGGACGAGTGCCTGTGCGGCACGGCGACGCTCATCGAGCAGCTGGCCCAGACCAAGGGCATCCCGGTCACGCGCGTAGACATTCCCGCGCAGCTTAAGGGCGCGCTGTTCCTAGTGAGCGACGAGCACGGCGTGGTCCCCGCGACCGAGACAGATGCCGCCGAGGCCGACGCCGCCACGGTCGCCTTCTTCGCCGAAGGCTACGAAAAGCTCCGTGCCCGCCGCTAAATGATTTTTCTGGGACGGGGATTAAAGAATCATTTTGGTCCCCGCCACCGCTGCGAGCGAAGGGCAAGCTAAACGCTTTCGTTCGCGAACAGTTCTGTCACCTTGGCACCGCGCGCGGTGCACACCTGCAGTTTCGCAGCCATAATGGTGGCAAGACAACCAAGAGGGGAGCGGAATCCATGGCGCTGATCTATATCGTTGAGGACGACGAGCCCATCCGTCGTGAGCTTATCGACATCCTTGCCCGCGCCGGGTTTGAAATCGAGGCCTGCGAATCGTTTGAGCATGTCTCGCGCGATATTCTCGCCGCCGCGCCCGACCTGGTGCTGCTCGACCTCACGCTTCCCGTCAAGGACGGCCAGCATATCTGCCATGAGGTCCGTCGCGAATCCGAGGTCCCCATCATCGTTCTCACGTCGCGCACGACCGAGATCGACGAGGTCATGGCCATGACGCTCGGCGCGGACGACTTTGTTCCCAAGCCCTACAGCGCGCGCGTGCTTGTGGCGCGCATCAACGCACTGCTGCGTCGCACCGCGGCGGCAGGCGAGCGCAGTACACTTGTCCACAAGGGGCTGGAGCTCGACCTCGCCCGCTCAATGGTCACCAACACGCAAACCGGCACCAGCACCGAGCTCACCAAAAACGAACTGCGTATCCTCTCACTGCTTCTGAGTCGCGCGGGCAAGATCGTTTCGCGCTCGGCCATCATGCAGGACCTGTGGGACTCCGACGCCTTCGTGGACGACAATACGCTCACCGTCAACATCAACCGCCTGCGCACCACGCTCGAAAAAATCGGCATCAAGGGGTATTTGACGACGCATCGCGGCCAAGGCTATTCGGTCTAGGGGCCGGCTATGTCGTTTGGCAAGTTCTTTAAAGACTCGCTGCTTCCCGTCGCCGTGTGGACGTGCGGCGTGCTGCTGAGCTGCTTTGTGCTGGCGGTCGCCGGTGCTTCGACATCTATTGTGGTCGTGGCGGTTGGTGTGTCCTTTATCTTTGGCATGCTGGGCGTCGTGATCGAGTATGCGCGCCGCCGCCGTTTTCTGCGCCAGCTGGAGCGTGCGGCAGAGGAGCTCGAGAGTCCCACATGGGTGCAGGAGATGGTGCAATGCCCGACCTATGCCGAGGGCGAGCTCGAGTACGAGGTCTTGCGCCGGGTGGGCAAAGCCGCTTGCGACGAGGTTGCCGAAGGCCGGCGTCAGACCGATGACTATCGTGACTATATCGAGAGCTGGGTCCACGAGGCCAAGCTGCCCCTGGCGGCGGCTCACCTGATTTTGGAAAACCTGGATGGCAGCGAAGACGACCTGTCGCGCGTGGATGACCTGGGCCGTGAGCTGGCTCGCGTGGAGCGCTATATCGACCAGGCGCTGTACTACGCGCGCTCGGAAGTCGTGGAGCGCGACTACCTGATTCGCCGTTGGGATCTCAAGACCTTGGTGACGGGCGCGATTAAGGCCAACGCGCGTGAGCTCATCGCGGCGCACGTGGCCCCGGTGTGCGAGAACCTCGACTTCGAGGTCTTTACCGACGAGAAGTGGCTCGAGTTTATTCTGGGCCAGCTTATTCAGAACAGTATTAAATATGCGCGCGAGGACGGCGCGAAGATCGTGTTTTCGGGCGCGTTGCTGGACGAGGGCCTGGCGAGCGAACGCATCGAGCTCACTGTCGCGGACAACGGCTGCGGCGTGAGCGCGGCCGACCTGCCGCGCGTGTTCGAGAAGGGCTTTACCGGCGACAACGGCCGCACCACCAAGCGCGCAACGGGCATCGGCCTCTACCTGGTGGCGCGCCTCTGCTCCAAGATGGGCATCGACGTCACCGCGGCATCCGAGCCCGGCAAAGGCTTTGTCGTCACGTTTGCCTTCTCGACCAACAAGTTTCAATACTTTGAGTAGTCGTCGCGGTGTAACGTCCCGGAGCGTCATTCACGTTAAGACAATTATCCCAAACGGGATAATTCCATCATGATGTGCTATGATTATCCCGTTTGGGATAATCATAGGGGATTAGCATGCAAGACTGGAATGAGCGAACGATTTTTGACCCAGCTGAACTCGGTGCATATTTGCGTGAGCGCCGGAAGAAGCTCGGTTATACCCAACGCGATGTGGCTGATTTCAACCAGTGCAGTTTGCGCTTTGTGAGCGAGCTTGAGCGTGGAAAGGCGGGTGCCAATCTTCGCCAAACCCTTCAAATCGCTAACAGCTTGGGGGTCGATTTGATCCTGAGGGAGAGGGGCGACGGCTCATGGCATTAAAGGTTTATCGTGAGTATCGGGGAACGTTTGAGCTGGTCGGAGAATTTGAGAGGGCCGACCCCGTAAACGAGACGTTTGCATATGATGAGGGATATCTTGAACGCGACGATGCTGCCGCACTCTCAGCTTCTCTTCCCTTGCGACATGAGCCATATGCCAGCAATGAGTTTTCGGCCTTCTTTTCGGGCATGCTTCCCGAGGGCCCGGTTCGGCATGAGCTGTCGATGCGTTTTCAAATCCCCCAGTCAGACTATTTATCGATGCTCGAGCGTTTGGGCGATGAGTGCGTTGGTGCCTTGAGGTTTCTCGGCGATGAGAAATCGAGCTACGATCCGGGCTATCGTCCTCTGCAAGACGAGGATTTTGAGGCACTTTCTAAGGCGGAAGTGTTTGAGATTGCAAATGATATGCAGGATTCGAGGCTGTCGTTGGCGGGCGCTCAGTCTAAAACCGGTTGGTTTTTACCGCGCGGTAAAGATGCAAAAAAGGCCGGGTCGGGGGATTGGATGCTGCCGCTCGGCTCTGCCCCCTCGACTCACATAGTCAAGATTGCTTCAACTAAACATCCGGATTTGCCGTTCAACGAATTAATTTGCATGACGGCAGCGTCTGCTGCTGGGCTTGAAATTGCCCGTTCAGAAGCTTCGGATACGATTCCTGGTGCGTTCTTTTCCGAGCGTTATGACAGAATCTGGAGCAATGAGCCGCCGTCGATGAGCGGATTCGATGTGCCTCTGAGGCTGCATCAGGAGGATTTTTGCCAAGCGGTTGGCTGGCCTTCGTATATGAAATACGAGACACGTCCCGATAGCTGCTATATGGCTCTTTGCGGCCGATTGATAAGAGAGCAATCGTCTAACGTAATTGCTGATACTCAAATGTTCGCTCGTCAGGTAATGGTCGATTATGCGTTGGGGAATTGCGACTCGCATCTCAAGAACCATTCGTTTCTTTATAGTCCGAGTTGGCGGGAAAAGAGGTTGGCCCCTGCATACGATATTGTTTGCACGACGATAATGGGATACGACCATAATCTTGGGATTGATAGTGGGGATCACCGGGTGATCGATGGGGTGACTCCTGAAGATTTCGAATTCATGTCTCAAGATTTGCATCTGCCACTCAAGATGATCAAGAACATCGCGGCGGAAGTGGCTGAAGAGGTGTCTGCCCAGCTTGCAGAACTTGCCTCTGCAACCGGAGATTTGGGTCGGGTCGCTCTGAAAATTCAGACGGATTCCGTTGAGAGAATGAGGGTTCTGGAGCAATTCTCAGCCTAAAGCAAAGCGGGGCCACCGTAATGGTGGTCCCGCTCTTGGAAGACTTGGGCACGTGGGCTTGCGCTCCGCGATGCGTTAGGCGTACGTTTGCTACTTCACGACCAAGATGTCGCAGTCGGTGTTGCGCAGCAGGAACGTCGAAATTGAACCCAGGAGTGCATACTTGATCGAGGACAGGCCACGAGCGCCGCAGAGCACCAGGTCGGGCTTGACCACGTCGAGCATCTCGTCTTTGAGCGTCTCGCGAATGCGGCCGGCGCGAATCATGACCTCGACCTCGGGAATGTCGGGATTGGCCTTGGCCTCTTCGAGCTGCTTGGCGATGGAGTTCTTAAATGCCTCCTCTAGGCCGTTGACCAGATCGACTGGATATGAACCGGCGCTCTCGAGTGCCGTGGAATCGATAACGTGGCCGATAATCAGCTTGGCGCCGTTGTTCGCGGCGACCTTGATGGCGCGTGCGAGCACAAAATCCTGCTGCTCAGTACCGTCGAGTGAAACAAATACCTTGGTGTAGCCCTCGTTCATGGTTTCCTCCTTGGTCTATCGCACGGGCGTGGGGCTCGTGCATCGGGCGGGCGCGGATGCGTGGCCGCCGGACACTTTATCTTGTTGCAGTTATACCCAAGGATTTGGGTTTGACCGCTCGCAATTCTGTGAACGGGCGAGTTTTTTGGTAAGGGTAGGCGCAGGCGCGCCGTCAACGGTTGATAATGGGACATCGCCCGCACCGTCCGCAGAACAATATCGGCGGGTGTCTAACGAGGGGGTCCCTTTGGATATCATCGAGCTTCTAAAATCTGCCTTCATGGGCCTGGTCGAGGGCATCACCGAATGGCTGCCTGTTTCGTCGACCGGTCACATGATCTTGGTGGACGAGTTCGTCAAGATGAACGTGAGCGAGACGTTCTGGAATATGTTTCTGGTCGTGATTCAGCTTGGCGCCATTTTGGCCGTCTGCGTCCTGTTCTTCTACGACCTTAATCCGTTTTCTCCCAGCAAGGGCAAGGAGGGCCGTCGTGACACCTGGGTGTTGTGGGGCAAGATTGTGCTTGGCTGCATTCCCGCCGCGGCGATCGGTCTGCCGCTTAACGACTGGATGGAGGAGCATTTCTATAATGCTCCCGTCGTGGCGCTGGCGCTCATTGTGTACGGCGTGCTGTTTATCATGATCGAGAACTGGCGCGCGAACAAGCGCGACCAGGCCGCTCTTGCCGGTTCGTTTGGTTCGCGTGCCGTGGTGACGGGCGGACGCCCCGCTGGTGCGCATTTTGCCACGTCCACTGCGACTGCCGCTGCAGACGATGACGATAGCCTAGACTTTGGCTCCATCACTACGCTCGAGGACCTGAGCTGGAAGACCGCGCTGGGTATCGGTTGCTTCCAAGTGCTTTCGCTGATTCCGGGCACATCGCGCTCCGGCTCCACCATCATCGGCGGCCTGCTGCTTGGCTGCACACGCTCGGTGGCGTCTAAGTTCACGTTCTTCCTGGCCATTCCCGTCATGTTTGGCGCGAGCGCGCTCAAGCTGGTCAAGTACTTTATTAAGGGCGGTACTTTCGGCACCAACGAGATCGCCATCCTGGGCGTGGGCTGCATCGTGGCCTTTGTGGTTTCGCTTATCGCCATCAAGTGGCTTATGGGTTTCGTGCGCCGTCACGACTTCAAGTGCTTCGGCGTCTACCGCATCATCCTGGGCATCGTGGTTCTCGCGTACTTCTTTGTCCTGGAGCCGATGCTCGGTTTGTAACTCGGTCGATGCCGCACGGCGGCCATGACATCGGCGGTTCCGTGATTGTCAATAGATTGGTGCAAAGCAACCTGACCCCATTGCGCCAAATCCGCTGGGGCGGGTCTGACGGTGGCGCACGGAGTCGTGGTGTGATTTGCGCCGGTGTCCGCGCGGCTCGGTATACTGGTACGGCTCAAACTATGGCGCTGCCCGCAGGCGCGCCGTCCGTCAGATGAGGAGTCGCCCATGACCCAGCCCCTGCCCTGGGAAAAGAACGCCGCGGTACCCGTGCCGCCCGCGCCGGAACCCGTGCCGCTCGATGCATACACCGCCCCTGCAGCGCCGGAGCCCGAGCTCGTCCCGCTCGACATCTACGACGCTCCCGCGCCGGCGCCCAAGCCCGCCAAGCCGCTCGTCGACATTGACAGCCTTAATCCCGCCCAGCGCGAGGCGGTCCTGTCCACCGAGGGTCCGTTGCTGGTGCTCGCCGGCGCCGGCTCGGGCAAGACCCGCGTCTTGACCTTCCGCATCGCACATATGCTCGGCGATCTGGGCGTTAAGCCTTGGCAGGTTCTTGCCATCACGTTTACCAACAAGGCCGCGGCCGAGATGCGCGAGCGTCTGGCGGCGCTCATTCCCAGCGGCACCCGCGGCATGTGGGTGTGCACCTTCCATGCCATGTGCGTGCGCATGCTGCGTGAGGACGCCGACCTGCTGGGCTATACCGGTCAGTTCACCATCTACGATGATGATGACTCAAAGCGCATGGTGCGTGACATTATGCAGGCGCTCGGCATCGAGCAAAAGCAGTTCCCCATCAACATGATCCGCAGCAAGATCAGCTCGGCCAAAAACGCCATGATCGGCCCCGAGGACATGCTCAAGAGCGCCGATAGCCCCAACGACAAAAAGGCCGCGCAAGTCTACCTGGAGCTGGAGCGCCGCCTGCGCGCCGCCAATGCGATGGACTTCGACGACCTGCTCGTGCGCGCGCTTGAGCTGCTGCGCACCCGCCCCGAGGTGCTCGATAAGTACCAAGAGCGCTTCCGCTACATTAGCGTCGACGAGTATCAGGACACCAACCACGTCCAGTACGAAATCGCCAACCTGCTGGCCGCCAAGTACCAAAACCTCATGGTCGTGGGCGACGATGACCAGTCCATTTACAGCTGGCGTGGCGCCGACATCACCAATATCCTGGACTTTGAGAAGGATTTTAAAAACTGCAAGACCGTCAAGCTGGAGCAGAACTATCGTTCCACGGGTCATATCCTGAACGCCGCCAACGCCGTGGTACGCCACAACTCGCAGCGCAAGGACAAGCGCCTGTTTACGGCCGAGGGCGATGGCGAGAAGATCCAGGCCTTCCAGGCGAGCGACGAGCGCGACGAGGGCCGCTGGATTGCCGGCGAGATCGAGAAGCTGCATGCCAAAGGCACGAGCTACGACGACATTGCCGTGTTCTATCGCACCAACGCCCAGTCGCGTATCCTCGAAGATATGTTCCTGCGCGCGGGCGTGCCCTACAAGATCGTGGGCGGCACGCGATTCTTCGACCGTGCCGAGATCCGTGATGTCATGGCCTACCTTAAGATGATCGTGAACCCGGCCGACGAGATGAGCGTCAAGCGCGTCATCAACACACCGCGCCGTGGCATCGGCTCCACCTCGATCCAAAAAATCGAGCAGCTGGCGCGCGACAACCGTTGCTCGTTCTTCCAGGCTTGCGAGATTGCGTGTGCCGAAACCGGCATGTTTAGCGCCAAGGTGCGCAACGGCCTGTCGAGCTTTGTGGCGCTGGTGCGCGAGGGTCGCCGCATGGACGGCGAGCTCAAGGACGTCGTCGAGATGATCGTCGATAAGACGGGCCTGCTGCAGGCTTTCCGCGCCGAGGGCACCATGGAGTCCGAGAGCCGCGCCGAGAACATCCAGGAATTCCTGGGCGTCGCCGCCGAATTTGAGGAGACGCACGAGGATATCGAAGGTACGCTCGAGAGCTTGGAAGAGCTGCGCGCTGCCGGTGTTGCCGATGTGCCTGCCGGCGCCGAGCCCGTCGTGGTGAGCGCGCCCGCGCCCGAACCGGGGCCATTTGCCCCGGCATCCTCGTTTGAGGCACTCGTCGGCGCGCGCGATGCCGCAGGTTCCAATCCGCTCGATAGCCTAGCCGCCCCGGCGCTCTCGCCGCAGGATGCCCTGGCCGCCGCCATCGCGGGCAACGCGTATGCCGCGCCGACGGGGATGCCGGCGGGTGCCGTGCATGCCGACGAGATTGAGCGCACCTATGGTCCGCTCACCTGTAAGGCGCTACCGGCACTCATGGAGTGGCTGGCCCTGCGCTCCGACTTGGATTCCCTGGCCGGCGAGACGCATGCCATTACCATGATGACCATCCACTCCGCCAAGGGCCTGGAGTTCCCGGCGGTGTTCGTGGCCGGCATGGAGGAGGGCATCTTCCCGCACGTGCACGACTTTGGCGGCAGCGATGACCCGGGTAAGCTCGAGGAGGAGCGTCGCCTGGCCTACGTCGCCATCACGCGTGCCCGTAAGCGCCTGTTCCTGACCTATGCGGCCACGCGTCGCACCTACGGCTCGACCTCTGCCAACCCGCGCTCGCGCTTCCTCAACGAGATTCCGTTTGAGGATATCGAGTTTAGCGGTATCGGTTCTGCCGGTTTTGAAGGCACGGGTTGGGAGAAGCGCGGCGACCGTCACGGCACCTTTGGCTCGGGCATGGGTTCGGATATGTACGGCGGCAAGGTATTTGGTTCGCATACGCGCTCGACTGGTGGTTCCGGTTCGCGCGGCGGATCGAGCTTTGACGATTTCTTTGGTGGCAGCAGCTACGGGACCGAGCGCCATCGTGGGGTCTCGCCCGACGCCGGCCGTGTTGCCTCGACCTTTGGCTCGGGCGCACCGCGAGCCAAAAAGCCCTCGTCCAAGGTGTCCCCGACGGTGGAGCGCAAGGTTGATCGCGCCAGCGCATCGCAGGACTTTGCCGCAGGCGATACCGTGAGCCACAAGACCTTTGGCACGGGTACCGTGATCTCGGTCGCCGGAGACATGATCGAGGTTCAATTCGAAAAGACCGGCCAGACCAAAAAGCTAATGAAAGGTTTTGCACCGATCGTCAAGCTGTCGTAGTCTCGGCGGACCTGGGCGGGCGTATGGGGCAACATCGCCTGCTCGGGCAGTCCTGCGCAAGACGGAGAGCACATTAAGTGCTCTCCTTTGCGTGCGGAACTCGCGATCGATGTTGCCCCATACGCCCGCCCAGGTCCTTGGGTAACGCTGCTGG
>CABRRA010000017.1:0-45422 GCA_902473205.1 uncultured Collinsella sp. | reverse complement strand
CCTGCATAAACCGCAGGCAGCGCGCCTTCTTCTGTTTGAAAGGGAAACTATGTCCCACTATTTCGAATCAGAACGGGACACGGTTTCCCCCAGGACCTCCTTGCGGAAACTGCATCCCACTCTGAGCGCCCATTCCGGGACACAGCTTCCCAACGGCCCCCGTTTCGGAAACCGCATCCCGTTCCGAGCCTTCAAAGCAGGACGCGCCTTCCCCTAGGGAAGCATCTCGTTATTTGCCGTCGTCGTCCTGGGCTTCATCGCGCGCATAGAGCTCCAACATGCGGCGGCGGTATTCGCGCACGGCGAGCTTGGCGCGCTCCAGGCGACGGCGCTCACGCGGAGTCAGCTCGGACGGGTCGACCTCGTCTCCATAGGTCTTATCGGCAAGCAGGTGCGCCGCGTCCACGATGCGGGCATCGATGTGGCCGCTCGCCGCCTCGGCGGAAAGACGCTCGGCAATCGTATCGAGCGTAGGCAGGCCCTCGAATACGCGACCATGACCATGCGAAGTCAGCAGCTCATGCTCGCGCGCGAGCAAGCTCGCTAGGTCGTGGTGGGCGCGCAAGATGTCGAGCGCATCGGATGGATGCTCGGCAACCTCTGCCACGGCAGCGACCGGTGCGGCGTCGACCACGCGGTAGAAGAGCTGCGCGAGCAGCGGCATCAAGAACACCGTGATGGCGCCGGCGGCAACCATGACCGACGCAATATCTTGCGACAGCGCGCCCGCGTTGACGGCAACGCTCGTCACGGCAACGATGATCGGCAGCGCCGTGGTGCAGTACAGGGCCACGGTAATGCGACCATACGCCGACACATCGCGCGTCGCAGGACAAATGCTCATAGAAATAAGAATGGGCACGGCACGAATAATCAACAACGCCACGATAAAGCCCACGAGCAGACCCGGGCGCGACGCCACGGCCGTCAGATCGATCTTTGCGCCCGATACGGTAAAGAATACCGGAATCAAAAAGCCGTAGGCCAGGCCATCGAGCTTGGTCTCGAGCGTATGGTTGCCCTCGGGGATGATATAGCGCAAGACAAAGCCGGCGGCAAAAGAACCCAACACGATGTCGAGATCAAAGACGGCCGAGAACGCCACGAGTGTGACCAGGATGAGCACCGTCAGGCGCACGAAGGTCTGCGACGTGGTATCGGCGCGTTCCTCGACAAACGCAAAGAAGCGGCTGCCGACACGCTTGGAGCGGCTTGGGACCACAGCCAGCAACACGCAAACCACCGCAAACAAGCCAAGGATTATGAGCGTTTGGATGCCAGTGCGGGCAGACAGCAGCACCGACATGGCGAGCACAGGGCCGAGCTCACCCCAGGTGCCATACGCGAGAATCGAGTCGCCCACACGCGTGCCAGTGAGTGAGCGCTCACGCATGATGGGCACGAGCGTGCCGAGCGCCGTCGAAGTGAGGGCAAGCGTCACGGCGATACCGTCGAAATGACTGACTGAGAACCACGGGGTAAAGCGCACGGCAAGCCAGGCGATACCAAACGTGACGACCCACGTCGCCAAGCCGTAGCGCCCCTCGACGCCCGTGATGCTCTTGGGGTCGATCTCAAAGCCGGCAAGCAGGAACAAGAAGGCCAGGCCGAGCTCGGACACGAGCGAGACCTCGGCATCTACATGGATGACGCCGAGCATATGGGGTCCCAGCACCGCGCCGAGCACGAGCAAAAAGACCGTCTCGGGAACGGGTTTTCCGGGAATCGCCGAGGCGATAAAAGGACTCGCAAAGGCCACGAGTGCGATGATGGCGAGCGAAACGAATGCCATGTGATGCCTTTCTCTTGTTTGCGCTTCACTGTAGCACCCTCGCCGTCCTCAACGCGCCGCGAGCTGTCGTATCATAGTGAGGTTTACAAACATGTGGCTCAAGGCGACCGCGAGGCTTGCCCCGTAAACCGACCGCTGCCGCATACCGTACCGTACGCCCAACCGATCAGGAAGGCAGGAACCAATGGTCTCTCGTATCTACGTGGAGAAGAAACCCGGGTTCGACGTCGAGGCTCAGCAGCTCAAGGGCGAGCTGACCGAGATTCTCGGCATCAAGGGCATCGAGGCCCTGAGGATCATCAACCGCTACGACGTCGAGGGCATCGACGAGGAGCTTTTCCGCTCCTGCGTGCCGACCGTCTTTAGCGAGCCCCAGGTCGATGTGACCTACGACGAGCTCCCCGCAAGCGATGGCGCCGTCTTTGCCGTCGAATTCCTGCCTGGCCAGTTTGACCAGCGCGCCGACTCCGCCAGCGAGTGCGTGCAGCTCATCAGCCAGGGCGAACGCCCCGCCGTGCGCTCCGCCAAGGTCTATATGATCTCAGGCGCTCTGGACGAGGCCGCCATCGATGCCATCAAGCACTACGTGGTGAACCCCGTCGAGGCACGCATCGCCTCGCTCGACCTGCCCGAGACGCTGTACATGGAGACCCCCGAGCCCCAGCCCGTCGAGGTGCTCGACGGCTTCCGCGAGCTCGACGAGGCCGGCCTTGCCGCCTTTATCGCCGATCGCGGCCTTGCCATGGACGAGGCGGACATCGCCTTCTGCCAGCAGTACTTCCGCGATGAGGATCGCGACCCCACCATCACCGAGATCCGCGTGATCGACACCTATTGGTCCGACCACTGCCGTCACACCACCTTCGGCACCGTCCTGGATGACGTGACGATCGACGACGCCGTGGTGCAGCAGGCCTTCGACCGCTACATGGAGATGCGCCATGAGCTCGGTCGCGACGCCAAGCCCGTCTGCCTCATGGACATGGGCACCATCGGCGCCAAGTACCTCAAGAAGACCGGCGTCATGACCGATGTCGACGAGTCCGAGGAGATCAACGCCTGCACCGTCAAGGTGAAGGTCGATGTCGACGGCGAGGACCAGGACTGGCTGTTCCTGTTTAAGAACGAGACCCACAACCACCCGACCGAGATCGAGCCCTTCGGCGGTGCCGCCACCTGCGTGGGCGGCGCCATCCGCGACCCGCTCTCGGGCCGCAGCTACGTGTACCAGGCCATGCGTGTCACCGGCGCCGGTGACCCCACCGTCCCGGTTTCCGAGACGCTCGAGGGCAAGCTGCCGCAGCGCAAGCTCGTGACCACTGCCGCCGCCGGCTACTCCAGCTACGGCAACCAGATCGGCCTTGCCACCGGTCAGGTCAACGAACTCTATCACCCCGGTTACGTGGCCAAGCGCATGGAGGTTGGCGCCGTCGTGGGCGCTACCCCGGCAAACCACGTTCGTCGCGAGTGCCCCGCCCCCACCGACAAGATCATCCTGCTGGGCGGCCGCACCGGCCGCGATGGCATCGGTGGCGCCACCGGCTCCTCCAAGACCCAGAACACCGAGTCCATCGAGACCTCGGGTGCCGAGGTCCAGAAGGGCAACGCCCCTGTCGAGCGCAAGCTGCAGCGCCTGTTCCGCCGCGGCGACGCCTGCCGTCTGATCAAGCGCTGCAACGACTTTGGCGCCGGCGGCGTCTCGGTCGCCGTGGGCGAGCTTGCCGACGGCCTGTATGTCGACCTTGATACCGTGACCAAGAAGTACGACGGTCTGGACGGCACCGAGCTCGCTATCTCTGAGTCCCAGGAGCGCATGGCCTGTGCCGTCGCCGACGGTGACGTCGAGGAGTTCATGGGCTACGCCGCCGAGGAGAACCTCGAGGCGACCGTTATCGCCGAGGTTACCGCCGAGCCGCGCATGCGCATGGCCTGGAACGGCGTCGCCATCGTCGACCTGTCCCGCGAGTTCCTCAACTCCAACGGCGCACCCAAGCACCAGGTCGCCCACGTGTGCGCCCGTAGCGTGTGGCAGCCCAGCTGGGCCGGCACCACGCTTGCCGAGCGCATGACCTCGCTCGTCACCGACCTCAACGTCGCTTCCAACAAGGGCCTTTCCGAGCGCTTCGACTCCACCATCGGTGCCGCAACCGTGCTCATGCCCTTTGGCGGCAAGACGCAGCTCACCCCGAGCTCGGCCATGGTCGCCAAGTTCCCCGTGGACGGCGAGACCACCACGGCGAGTGCCATGGCATGGGGCTTCAACCCCTACCTGATGGAGGCCGACCAGTTTGCGGGGGCCTACCTGTCCGTGGTCGAGTCCATCGCCAAGCTCGTGGCCGCCGGCTTTGAGCACAAGCGCGCCTACCTCTCCTTCCAGGAGTACTTCGAGCGCCTGCGCACCGAGGCAGAGCGCTGGGGCAAGCCCATGGCTGCCGTCCTGGGCGCCCTTATGGCCCAGGTCGACCTGGGTGCCGGTGCCATCGGCGGCAAGGACTCCATGAGCGGCTCGTTTGAGGACGAGGCCGGCGAGCTCAACGTTCCGCCGACCCTGATCAGTTTCGCTGTTGCCGTGGGCAAGGCCGCCCGTGCCGTCTCGCCCGAGTTCAAGGGCCTGACGCACCGCGTCGTGCGCATCGCCCCCGCCACCTATGGCGAGGACTACCGCCCCGACGCCCAGCAGCTGCTCGCCGCGTTTGACGCCGTCGAGGCGCTCACCGCCACCGGTGACGCCCTGGCCGTCTCCACGCCCGGCTACGGCTGCGGCGCCGAGAGCCTCTTTAAGATGTGCGTCGGCAACCAGATCGGTATCGAGCTTGCCGAGGATGTAGACGTGGAGAGCCTCTTCACCCCGCTCTACGGCAGCTTTATCGTCGAGCTCGCCGAGGACGCCGAGCTGCCCGAGGTCGCCGACGGCGTTGTCGTCGAGCCCCTGGGCACCACCGTCGAGGGCTATGTCATCGACACCGGCTCCGAGGTCATCGAGCTCGCCGAGCTCCAGGAGGCCTGGGAGAGCGGCATCGAGGGCGTCTTCGCCTACCGCAGCGCCGGCGAGACCCCCGAGGTCGAGACCATCGACTTCCGCGCCAAGGATATCCACGTGTACGGCGGCGCCAAGATCGCCCGCCCGCGCGTGATCATCCCCGTGTTCCCCGGCAACAACTGCGAGTACGACAGCGCCCGCGCCTTCCGTGCCGCCGGTGCCGAGGCCGACACCTTCGTGATCAACAATCTCACGCCCGAGGCCGTCGCCGAGAGCACCCACGAGCTTGCCCGCCGCATCCGTGCAAGCCAGATCGTTATGATCCCCGGCGGCTTCTCGGGCGGCGACGAGCCCGACGGCTCTGCCAAGTTCATCACGGCGTTCTTCCGCGCTCCCGAGGTCACCGAGGCAGTCCGCGACCTGCTCAAGGCTCGCGATGGCCTGATGCTGGGCATCTGCAACGGCTTCCAGGCCCTGATCAAGCTCGGCCTGGTGCCCTACGGCGACATCGTCGACGCCACGCCCGATGCGCCCACGTTGACGTTCAACACCATCGGTCGCCACCAGAGCCGTCTGGTGCGCACCCGCATCTCGTCCAACTTGTCCCCGTGGCTGTCGCAGTGCAGCCTGGACGACCCCTATACCGTCGCCATCAGCCACGGCGAGGGCCGCTTTGTCGCCAATGACGAAGTGCTCGCCCAGCTGATCGCCAACGGCCAGGTCGCCACGCAGTACGTGGGCGAGAACGGCAAGCCCAGCATGGACCTTTCCGTCAACCCCAACGGCTCCGCACTCGCCATCGAGGGCATCACGAGCCCCGACGGCCGTGTCCTGGGCAAGATGGGCCATGCCGAGCGTCGCGGCGACAACCTGTACCGCAACGTGCCCGAGCATGTCCCCGGCGACAAATTCATGCCGATCTTTGAGAGCGGCGTAGCCTACTTCGCTTAATACGTTTCCATCGGGTACAATCGCCTCGGGTAACAACACCCGCCACCGGCACCCCCGGTGGCGGGTTCTTTTTTGCTTTGCGCGTATAGGAGAAGGACATCATGGAAAGCCGCAAGCCGTATCTCGCCACCCTGCCCGGACTCATCCTGGGCTGTCTCGTTTGCTGCGCGCTCTGGGGCTCCGCCTTCCCCTGCATCAAGATCGGCTACGGCCTCTTTGGTATTCCCGCGCACGACAGCGCCTCGCAGCTGCTCTTCGCGGGCCTGCGCTTCACCCTTGCCGGCATGCTGGTCATTGTTGGCATGAGCGTGGCCCAGCGCCGACCGCTCGTTCCGCAAGCGCGCGATATCAAGCCCATCTGCATCTTGTCGCTCTTCCAGACTATCGGGCAGTACTTCTTTTTCTACCTGGGCCTCTCGCGCGCCAGCGCCATGTCGAGCTCCATCATCGAGGCCAGCGCCAACTTCCTCGCAATCCTCTTTGCCGCCCTGGCATTTCACACCGAGAAGCTCAATGCGGCCAAAGTGCTCGGCTGCGTACTGGGCTTTGCCGGCGTCGCGCTCGTCAACCTTTCGGGCGCGGACGGCACCTTTGGCTTTACGCTCGACGGCGAGGGTTTTATCCTAGCCTCCACCGTCGCGGGTGCCCTTTCGACCTGCCTGATCGGTATCTTCTCGCGTGAGCACGACGGCGTCTTGCTTGCCGGGTGGCAGTTCTTAGTCGGCGGCCTGGTCCTCACCGCCATCGGCTTTTTGATGGGTGGCGCGCTCTCCCCCACGGCGATTGCCCCCGCCATCGCGCTCATCATCTACATGGCGCTTATCTCCGCGGTCGCCTACTCGCTGTGGTCGCGCCTGCTTGCCGTCAACCCCGTCAGCCGCGTCTCGGTCTTTGGGTTTATGAACCCCGTCTTTGGTGTGCTGCTGAGCGCGCTGCTGCTCGGCGAGGGCGCTGGCACGAGCCCCATTACCGTCATCGTTGCCCTGCTGTTGGTTTGCGGCGGCATCATCATCGTAAACAAGCCCAAAAAGGCCTAGCGAACTGCCTCGTTCCAAGAAAAAGACGAGGCGTATCTTCGACAGCCGCTACTAATCCCGCCAACGCAATAGGGGCGCACGACCATCAATGCGGTCGTATGCCCCTTTTCTAGCGTATTTGTACGCCGGCTTTCTTTTTCTCGGCCTTGACGCGATAGAGCTCCGCATCGGCAGCGCGAAGTAAGTCTTGCCAGGTATCGACGCCATCACCAACCCGTGCGTAGCCGATGGACATCCGCAACAGATACGGGACCTCGGCGCGCGCGAGCTCGTCGCTGATTGCCGCGCACAGACACATGATGTCCTGCTCCGCCGTCGCCTTTTGAAGCACCACAAACTCATCGCCGCCATAACGTGCGATAAAGCCACCAGACGCCGAGCAGACCTCTTTGAGCGTAGCAGATATGACCTGGAGGGCATGATCGCCCTCAACATGTCCATACCGGTCGTTAATCTGCTTAAAGCCGTCAGCGTCCATCATAAGCAGATATACATCTTCGGCCTGATCCACATTTGAAAAGAGCGACAGCATATAGGTCTCAAAACGGTTGCGATTGTTGAGGCCAGTCAACGGGTCGGTCGAGATCAGCTGCTCCTGGTAGATGATGTAGAGCAGCAGGATGCTCAGCGTTATACCGACACAAAGGCCCGGTACCGAGAACAAAACCTGGAAGGTACCGCCCACCAGAGCGGGAACCGCAAAAAAGGCGAGGGTGCGATAAATGGCCTTCTTTTGCAGGCTTTCGACTTTTCGAGTCTGAATAAAGGCATGCAAAGACGTATATATGATGTAGCAGTAGCTAACGATAGGCTGAATCATATAAAGCGCTCCGCGACGATATACGCCCTGTGCATCGATATAGAACATAGTGTGCGTCCAGTAGCTGGTAAATGCCAGCACGACCACCAATACGGTTGGCAACGTCACGAGCGCCACCCTATAGCGCGCGGTCAAAAGGCGTGAGCCCTGCACTGTCTCGGAATAGAAAAACCAAATGAGGCACGCGATGGCGAACAGCGAAAACGAGACCGCGTTGGAAATCCAGTTGGCCGTGATGCCTACAGGAGTGCTCACGCCGTCCGAGAGCGTCCAGATCATATCGAAGAAAATGTAGGCAGCAGAGGTATAGCCGAGCATGCTAAACAAGAGCTGCAGGGTGCTCGAGAACAAAGAGCGACGACTTCGCGCGGCAAGCCCGATAAGAACAATCATGCATAGCAGGAATATCTCAATCTTGAGTGCCTTAACCACTAGACGCCATCCCTTCAATATCCGAATGGTCAGAATCGCCCAATTCGAATCAGGGCAATAAACACCCCTTTACTCCGCAGGGGTAAAGGGAATCATAGCAAAGCGCCCGAACATCACTGCAAAACAGTTTCTGTTCGGGCGCTCGGACGGCGCGAATTGCACGCCGGAATCAATTATCGGTAACGGCCGTTACTCGCCGTTGATGTCGGTCGCGACGGCCTCCTCGATGGCCTCGACACCGGCAGGCGACAGGTCCTCCTTGCCCTGGCAGAACTTCTTGTCGACCCAGCCGGTCAGAATCGGAGCCATGATTGCCGTGATGATAACGGCAGTGGCGATCTGGGCGTACGCGGTGGGTGCAAGCTCGGCGTAGCGCGGCGCGACCTCGGCGAGAGCAACCGGCGTGGTCATAGCCGTGCCGGCGATGGTGGAGCAAGCCACGGCAGCCTTGCCGTTACCACCGCACAGGCGCTCGAACGCAAAGGTGATGGGACCGACGACAAACAGCGTGACAAGGCCCAGCAAGATGCCGGAAATACCGCCGGTGATAAAGCTCGACAGGCTCATGGACGCACCGAGCTGAAATCCGATGACGGCAATCGCGGGATTGGCACCGGGAACCAGCAGGTTCTTGATAAACGGGAACAGGTTGCCCAGAACCATGCCGATAACGAGCGGCAAAATGGAGCCGATGATGGTACCGACAGGGATGTTGGCAAGGCCGGAAACACCGAGGATGATCATGGTGACGGCAGGGCCGGCCGTAAAGAACAGGATACCGACGGCGCCCTGCTCGGACTCATTGCCGAACTCGCCCATGATGCCCGTATAAAGCGCCATGTTGCAAAACGTGATGCCGCCGATAATAGACACGGAGCTCAGGCCCAGGAAGTTGTCGTTAAAGAAATATGCCACACCCAAGCCAAGGGCGGCCGCAACAACAAGCTTGGGAATCAGCACGACGATGCCGGTCTTGATGGCGCCCGGCGTGGACTTAAAGCTGATGCCGGCGCCCACAAACAGCAGGATCGCGGCAACGATGGTATTGGAGCCACCGCGGCAGGCAGCCGTAAAGAAGCCGCCGATCTCAAAAACCTGCGGGCAGAAGGTGTTGAGTAAAAGACCGACGATCATCGGATAGATCATGATGTCGCCCGGGATGCGCGGGGCCCTGAATTTCTTTTGCTCGTTGGCGGTTGCTTCCTGTGCCATGAAACCCCCATTTCCGCTGACGGGGTACAAAAGCCCACGTCACGCTTTGCTACAGTAAAGTTTGACCATGGTACCAGAAGAAATAGACCAGCTCGGTGAAAAATTCGACAAGTTGGGATGGAACGAGATTCGGCGCCCGCGACGCCACCCCTATATAAGGCTCAAGACGATATAGAGTACGATGCCCGAGACGCAGCACCACAGCATCGATTTTGTCTTGACCGCCACGACCACGACGCCGGCGGCCGCAATCCAGGGAACCAAGGCAGGCCAGAGTCCCGCGTCGAACGCGCCGGGGCTCACCAAATCGTTGGCGACCAGCGCGGCAAAGGCAGCGGGCGGGATATAGCCCAGGGCCTCGGTAATACGGGGCGACAGGGTCCGCCCGCGCAAGGCGAACGCCGGCGCGATGCGAAAGAACGCGATAGCAGCCCACGACGACAGCCACAGAACCAAGAACTCGTTAACGGGCATCGCGGGCACCTCTTCCGTCAAATACAGCATCGCACGCCAACGCAATGGCAATGCCGGCCACGACGCTTGCCGGCACGGCAATATTCGTGAGGCCCAAGAACTTGCATATGGCGACAGACACCGCAGCCATAACAGCAGCCACGACATTGCCGCGCGACAGCCGCTGCGAAAAGAGCAGGCAGATAAAGAGTGAGGTGCAGACAAAGGCTGCAATGGCGGTGGGAACATCGACAACGGCGCCGACGATGGCGCCCGTCGTACACGAAACGCCCCATGTTGCGATAAGGATCACGTTGAGCACGAAGGACTCACGCGGGCCCCAATCCTCCCCTTCAACCAACTTGGCAAGCGAGATGCCGTATGCCTCCTCGGTAAGTGTCGCGGCAACAGCCAGCGTCTGACGCTTCGAGGCACCCGTCAGATGCGGCGCGATCGATGCCGAGTAAAGCGCAAAACGCGAGGAGATGGCGGCGACGCTCGCGACGATCGATGCTGCAGGCACACCCGCCAGCCACAGGTTGCAGATCATAAACTGCCCGCTGCCCGTCACAAACGTGCTGCTCAGGGCAAAGACCATCCAGGGCTCCATTCCCGTCTGCCCCATGATCATTCCGCACGGCGCGCCTATTGCAACATAGGTAAGCATCACCGGCCAGACGGTTCTAACGATTTTGAGCACCATAGCGTTCCTCGTCCCGACAAGATTTCCGAGCCGCATGCAACGACGCGGCAGAACCATCGCCCGATGGCAACCGAGTTCACCTACAATTGCCACCGGATCGAAAGACACAGAAAGACACAACTTTTTAGGAAGTCATTATGACAGCTATCGATCGAACGCGGGCTGCCGCGGCCTTCAAGACCTACACCGATGCCTACGATGCCGCCAATCCGCGTATCGCGCTCAAAATCGAGCATACGTACCACGTTGCCGAGGCATGCGATGCCGTGGCACGCGAACAGGGCTGGTCACCGCAGGACATTGATCTGGCGTGGCTTTGTGGGCTGTTGCACGATATGGGCCGCTTTGAGCAGCTGCGACGCTGGGATACGTTTAAGGATGCCGAAAGCGTGAGCCATGCGGCGTTGGGCGTCGAGGTCCTCTTTGGCAAAACACCTGCAGATGCGCCCGCGGCAACAAGTATCCGCGACTTTATCGACGATCCGGTAGAAGACGAACTCATTCGAGCGAGCATTGCCTATCACAGCAATTTCCGTCTGCCCGCGCAGCTCGGCGAGCGCACGCGGCGCTTCTGCGATATCGTGCGCGATGGCGACAAGATCGACATCATGCGCACCATCGCCGACAGTACCGTCGACACCATCCTCAAAGTGAATGAGGACGCGTTTCTTGCCAGCCACTTCTCGGCACCGACGCTGGCCGCCTTTGACGAGCACCGCTGCGTCACGCGCGATGAGCGCAATGAGCCCGCGGACTACTTGGTGGGGCTTATCTGCTTTATGTTTGAGCTTGTCTATCCGGCAAGCCGCGCGCTGGCGCGCGAGCAGGGCGATATCTACCGCCTGCTCGACGCGCCCTTTGGTATCACGCGCCCCTTCACCGATTCCGCCACGCAAGCGACCTGGGAGCGCCTAAAGGACGAGCTGCGCAGCTGGCTGGCAAGTGCCTAGCACTCAAGCTGGGCCAGCAGCTCCTCAACGACCTCGACGGCGTCGCCGACGACCTTGTACTGGGCGACGCCGAAGATGGGGGCATCTGGGTCCTCGTTGACGGCGATGATGCACTCCGCACCGCCGATGCCGGCAAGATGCTGGATGGCACCCGAAACGCCGATGCTCATAAGGAGCTTAGGCGAAACCGACACGCCCGTCTGGCCAATCTGGTGGCGATACTCCAGCCAGCCCGCCTCCACGACGGGTCGCGTGCAGCCGAGCTCGGCACCCAGGACTTCGGCGAGCTTTCGCATCAAGGGTAGGTTTTTCTTGGAGCCAATACCGCGACCCACAACAACTAGACGCTCGGCATCGGCAATCGAAGCCTGCTGGCCCCATTCCTCGGCGGGAATCGAAATCTCGACACGAGCCTTGGCGTCTTCCGCAAGTAATACCTGGGTAATCGTTCCGGAGCGGCTATAGTCAAAGTCGGGCGCCTTAAAGATGCCGGGGCGCACCGTTGCCATCTGGGGACGGTGGTTGGGGCAGATAATGGTGGCCATCAAGTTGCCGCCAAACGCCGGACGCGTCTGTTGCAGCAGGCCCGTCTCCGTATCCATCGAAAGCACGGTGCAGTCGGCCGTAAGGCCCGTCCGCAGGCGCACGGCAACGCCAGGCGCCAGCTCGCGGCCAAAAGCGGTCGCACCGTACAGAATGGCTTCGGGCTTGCGCTCGGTTACCAAATCGCAGATGAGGCGAGCATAGACCTCCGCGTCGTTCTGACGCAGGCGCTCGTCACGACAGACCAGAACTTCGTCCGCACCGGCGCAAACCAGATGCTCCAGGTCCTCAAGCGAGCCCTCGGGGCCCATGCCGACCAGCGCCACCAGGCGACAGCCGCGTGCATCGGCAAGCTCGCGGCCCTTGCCCATGAGCTCGTAGGCCACCGGGGCCACGTCATCGTGCTCGTCGGTCTGAACGAATACCCAAATGTCTCGATACGCATCGAGGTCAACCGCGCCGGCGGCCTCGTCGCGCTCGATCGAAATGGCGTTGACGGGACAGGCGTCGACGCACCCGCCGCACAAGATGCAGCCGTCGGTCACATGGGCGCAGCGGTTGGGGCGCTCGCCCTCCACCACAATGCCACCCGAGGCACAGGCGCGAACGCAGCGGCCACAGCCAACGCATGCCTCGCTATCGATTATCAGTCCGCTCATCTAAGCCATCCCCTCGATAATCTTGGCAAGCTTTGCCGCCTGTTCGACCGGCGTGCCCTCGATGGCCTCGCACGTTTGGTCACGGTCGAGCACAAACGAGCGCACGACCTGCGTCGGCGATCCGGTAAGGCCGCAGCGCAAAGGGTCGGCATGCACATCGGCAGCACTGACCACCCGCACATCCGCATCTTCGGCCGCGCGAATGCCGGCGATGCTCGGCATGCGCAGCTGGCCGATCTCCTTGGCGGTCGTCATCGCGCACGGCATCTCCAGATAGACCGTCTCCTCGCCGGCGTCACAGCCGTGGACAAGCGCCAGCGAGCCGCACGTCGTAAAGCCCGCGCTCTGTACGCAGCTCACATCGGTCACGCAGGGAATCTCGAAGGCGCCGGCCAGTTCGGGGCCAATCTGGGCAGTATCGCCATCCACCGCCATCTTGCCGCAGATGAGCAGGTCGAAGTCCTCGTCGAGCGCCTCGATGCCGCATTTGAGAGCATAGGTGGTCGCCAACGTGTCCGCGCCCGCAAAAGCACGGTCGGTGAGCAGCAATGCATCGTCGGCGCCGCGGGCGATGCAGTCGCGCAGTAGCAATTCGGTTGCAGGGATACCCATCGATACCACCGTCACGTGCACATCCATGCCAAAGCCGATAAAGTCGTCCTTGAGCGCCAACGCACATTCGAGGGCACTTGCATCGAAGGGATTAATGACCGCCTGCTTGCCATCGCGCACGATGGTATTGGTTTTGGGGTCCATCTTGACCTCGGTGCTTCCCGGCACCGCCTTGACGCACACCACCATATGGAAATCACTCATCTTCACGCGCCCCCTTTCTGGACGAGTTCATCCAAGAGCTTCTCCGAAAACAGGTTGCCACGACCCAGCTGCCCGGCAGGATCGAGCTGCAGCTTGAGTCGAGCCGATTCGACCATGGCCTCGTGGCCGTACATCGTCTCCAAAAAGCCCGCTTTGATCTTGCCGACGCCGTGCTCGGCAGAGACGGCGCCGCCCATAGCCGTTACCTCCGCAGCCCACTGGGCAAACAGCTCACCGCCGCGACGGTAGTCCCGCGCATCGCGCGGCAGGATATTCACATGCAGATGGTTGTTGCCGATATGTCCCCAGGCGGCAGACTCAAGCCCGCTTTCGGCCAGCGTGCGGCGATAGAGGGCAACGACATCGGCCAGGCGCGCATTGGGCACCGACATATCCGACCCCAGCTTGGTAATGGTGGGGTCGGTGCGGCGACGCTCGTCGATGAGCATGTTGACGCTCTCGGGAACGGCGTGGCGGAAGAACCGCTGGCATTCGCGATCGACCTCGGTGCGTGCAACCCAGGTCGCGTCGTCGCGGCCGCCCGCAAGCTCCAAAACCCATCCCAGGTGGTACAGCTCCTCGGTCGCTTGCGCCTCGTCGTCGCAGTCGAGTTCCACGTAAACACAGACCTTTGCCTCATCGTCGAGTGCCGGCAGCGAGACAAACGCGGTCGACTGCTCGCGCTGGCGGCGAAGGATATCCAAGGCGCCGGCATCGAAATACTCAATAGCGGCGGCATGGGACAGCACGGGGCGCACGGAATCGGTAAAGGAAACCGCCTTGTCCTCGCTGTCGAAAAAGCAGCTCACGCCCCATACGACCGAAGGTGCCGCCTGCAGGGCGATCTCGAGCTCGGTAATGACGCCGAGTGTGCCGCACGCACCGATAAAAAGATCGATGGCGTCCATATCGTCCGAAACGAAATAACCCGACGCGTTTTTGGTCTTGGGCATGGTATAGCCAGGAAGATCCAGCTCGAGCGCGCGGCCTTCCGCTGTCACGAGCGACAAGTGGCGTGCGTCAGCGTGCGCCTGACCTCGATGAAGCTCAAGCAGGTCGCCGTCCGCCAGTGCCACGTGAAGCCCCGTAACGTGCGGGCGCATGGGGCCGTAGGCGTAACTGCGGGCACCGGAGGCATTGCACGCCGCCATGCCGCCCAGGCAGGCAGATGCCTCGGTGGGATCGGTGGGGAAGAACTGCTCAGGAGCTGCCTGGAACTCCTCATAGGCCTCAAGCGATACCTGATCCCAGTCAGCGGTCGGCAATGCCTTCTTACCCAGTTGCTTGCGCAACTCCGAAAGCACGACGCCCGGCTCCACGCGCAGCAGAAAACGGCCTCGCTCGTCGCGGCGAAGACCCAGGTAGCGATTCATACGAGAAGTGTTGAGGATATGCCCGCCGTGAGGCACGGCGCCGGCAGCCAGACCGGTCCGAGCACCCTGGACCGTTATTGGAACATGCTCGGCATGGAGCTTTCGCAGAATGGCGCGGACTTCGTCCTCCGTTGTCGGAAACGAGATGCTCGACGCCTCGCCCGATGTGCGAGATTCATCGCGACCATATTCTTCGAACTCGTCGCCGAAGGGTTTGATGGCTGCAGACACGCGAACTCCCCCTTTAGTTAACTACAGTGTTTGCAGGGAGATGTTACCGCATCGTTTCGTCGACGTGACTGAGACCGTCTCCATAATTGGCGAATTTTACGTTTGCGCAATTCGGCGAGCGGCGGCGTTTTCTCGGCAGGCGCTCTATTTAACGCGCTCCTTTCCATCGCAGCCACGCACACAATTGGCGCTCGAAAAAACTTGAGATATTTTTTAGCGTCTCTCACCTGCGGCGATGTAAACCCGTCAAGCATTTGGTCAGAAATTGGTCAAGTTGTGGCTGATACGGTCGGCATCGACAGCCAAAACCAATAGAAGGTTTGGCCCAAAAACAGGGAGGTTCCCATGGCATATTACTGGCCCCAGTACGGCATCGCCATCGAAGTTGACGATGACCCATATCTTCTGCCCTTCGATGAGGAGGCATTTCCCGATGCGGCTGTCTATCACGTCACCACCGACGTGATTTGCGATCCCGAATCGTTTTCGGCACTCGCCCACCACATCGCCCACATCCACGACATCAAACTCGACCCAAACTTCGACGAGCTCATCTACTCGCGACGCCTCATGCTCCACATGCTCTTTGGCGCCGATCCGTCCACGTTCGCGCGCGTCTATACCACTAAGGATGCCGCATGAGCGTAAGGAAGCAGTCGAGCCCCCTAGGGTCAAAACATCGAAAAAGGCTCGGCGCCGTCTGTTTGGCCATCGCCTGCGCCCTTATCGCCGTCGGCCTTTACGCTTGGCAGTCAAAGCCTGTCGCCGAGACGGGTGCCTCGGTCACAGCGGCAGAGGGTAAGTCGCGTCAGGAAATCCAGGACGAGCTCGATGCCATCGTCCGCGACAACATGATGACGATCTCGGTCGCACCGGTCGCCCAGCTACAAAAAGGCGGCAAGCTGCGCATCAACGTGCAAAACGTCCAGGATAACAAGTTTCCCCAGCGTTTCCGCGTGATCCAAAACGACGAGACCATCTATGAATCGGGCGTGGTCGAGACCGGCAAGACCGTTGAGACCTGCCCTGCAGGCGACATCAAAGAAGGCGAGGCGTATATCGAGATTCAAGCGCTCGACGCCAAGACCTACGACGTCCATGGCAATCCCACGCGCGTCAAGGTGCGAGTTGCGCAGACAGAAGACTAGACCTGCCACCTGTTATGAAAATGCGCACCCGTGCCGCTTTCGTCTAACCCTCACGGAAACGGTCCGTGACGAATAGAAAGGAACGATTATGGACATCACCAGGAACTTGAATGGGGCCAGGGTGCTCGTCGTGGGCGCAGGGCTGGCGCTCGCACTCGCAATGGGCGCCGCGCCGACCACCGCCCTGGCGGAGGGACGCACTGGAACCACCAACGTGACCATCAGGACCCAAATCGACAACATCAAGTTCAAAGCCCCGACCGTCATTCCGTTCGTCGCTAAGGCAGACGGCACGCTCCAGGGCCCTTCCGAGAATACAACCACCATCGACAATCTTTCAGCCTATGGCATCCACGTTACCAACATGAAGATTGCCGCCCAGAAGTCCTGGAGCATCGTCGCCGACGCCAAGACGGGGACCGCCCAGAACTCCATCGATTTTAAGGTCGGCCCAGACAAGGCACTCCAAGACGCCCACGCCGCGACGCAGGAAGCGGGCCTCGACCTTTCCAAAAATGCATCCTTCGACATGGGCTACCAGGGCATCGCCGATGGTACGGACAAGATTAAGCTTAAGACGAGCGGCACTGTCGCCCGCGTCACGCGAGACATCTTCCATGTGACCGGCACGGGCGACCAGGTCGCAACCATTACGTGGACGGTCGAGCCCGGTGCGCACACGGCCTAAGGCAATTGTCCTTGCCGTCATCATCGGCGTTGCAACGTTTGCCCCGATCGCCGCCTTTGCCCAACAAGAGCAGGCGCAGGCTGCCACGCAGGTAACTGTCGATCTATCGGAACTCGAACGCAGTGGCCAACATGAACCCCTCGCGCAAACGAGCGACACGCGACAGCTCCTGGCAGCAGGAATCGCCACGGCAGGCGCTAGCGCCATCGGCCTTGGCCTGCACATCAAACGCAGCCGGTAGCCACACGAATCGAGACCGTCCAGCATAGGTAAGGAGAACCCATGGCATCAAAGAACCTTTTGCCCGTTGCCGCGCTCTGTAGTGCGCTTGCCACCGGCATGCCCGTTGCCGCTCTAGCGACACCCGCCGTGGACGCCCCCTTACCTGCTGTCAACTGTCTCGCCACAAACCAGATGAGCACCATCGCGCGCCAACGCTTCTCGCTTGCGCAGGCAAGCATTTCGGCCTCGGGGTGCCTCCGTCGCTGCACGAACAGCTCGATAGTCGTGGATACCGAGCACTCGAGCACAGCGGACGGCCCCCTAACGGGATGCGTTATCTGCACATGGCGCGCAGCTGCAACTGATGCCGATGGCGATTCCTGCGACGTGGAGCTGTGCCTCGACATCACCCTGTCCGATGACTCGGCGGACGGGGCAACAGTCGCCTTCGACAGCACGTTTTTCGAAAACGGAGGGGGTGTATGCCTGGGCTGCGTCCCCTCGAGCGCCGATGGCACGCAGCCCGCTATCTCATTCACCGCATCGCTGAAAATGACCAAGGCGGGCACCGACGCCACGGCAAATGGCGAGATCGCTCTAATGTTCTACGCGAGCGGCACAGAAAGCCAGGAGATTCGGGGCAAACAGCGGACCGGATCGCTCAGCCTGACGCGAGGGGCAGATCCCGGTCCTGTCGATATCAGTACCGAAACGCAAGATGTGCATCACGTCCTTGTCGATCCGGCGCTCCTCGAGATGGAATGGAGTGGAGTAGGAGCGGTCGGACTCGCCCCCTCGACAGGTGACATCGCAAGCGACTCCAGCGAGAGCAGCGGTGAAATAGCGCCTGGGGACAATGGCGCACCAGGCGGCATAACACCGCCATCGAGCGGTCCTTCAGCCACTTTCAGCGAGCCAAGCGAAACAGCCACCGCAGTGGGCGGCACGCAAGCTGGCGAAAACTTGGGGTGTCCCATGCCGGCAGACATCGACGAGGGCAATTGTTGCATGATGGTCGCGCTCGACCGCACGGAAACCGTCGACGCCGCGAGCATTGAGGTCACCGCTGCCGATAAGCCCGTCCGCAAAGCAGCCATTATCGCATTCCCTAAAACCGTCGAAGTTGTTTTTCTGCCATCGGGCGAGGTCGTAGCCCCCACCTTGCTCACCTTGCTTGGGGCAAAGGGCACGGCCAACCAAATCGACAACCTCACGGTCGCCGACCCTGCGACCACCGCAAAACTGCACCTGTATGCCGTAACCTCGGACGGAGGCAAAACCGAGGAATTCGACGGTGAGAATCTCCTGAATAACCGGATACTCCATAAAATGGAAGACGTCTCGTATCAAATTGAGCTCGTGGGATTTGACCGAGCTCGAGATGCCGATATCATCGCCGCGGCCATTGAGTCCCCGCAGCGACTCATGACGCTGTGCTTCGATTACAGCCCCTATGTCGTGATGGGAGGCTGAGGCTCGGGCACCAAATGCCGTCATTAATACCACTTATATAACGTATAGGATGAGGCATGACGCACCCTGCAGCCCGTTCTGCTACGATTGCCAGGTTGACATCAATATGGGAGGGTTCATGCCGGGTTTGGGAACGGTCATCAACGTCGCACTTTTGATTGCGGGCGGACTGCTGGGCCTTATAGGCGGACGCTTTATCACACCCCGCATCCAAGACACGCTCATGAAGGCGTCGGGGCTGTGCGTTTTGTTTATCGGACTGGGCGGCACCATGCAAAAGATGCTCGTCATTGACGGGAAAGCGCTGGAGACCACCGGCACCACCATGCTCATCGTCTCGTTTGCCCTCGGCTCGCTCATCGGCGAGGCCGTTAACCTGGAAGCCGGCATCGAAAACCTGGGCGAATGGCTCAAGCGCAAAACCGGCAGCGAGGGAGACAACGAGTTCACCAATGCCTTTGTCTCGACATCGCTGACCGTCTGCATCGGTGCCATGGCTATCGTGGGATCAATCCAAGACGGCTTGCTCGGCGACTGGTCCACGCTTGCCCTCAAGGGCGCGTTGGACTGCATCATCGTCTGCACCATGACGGCTTCGCTCGGCCGCGGCTGCATCTTCTCCGCCCTGCCCGTTGCCGTATTCCAGGGAACGATTACGCTGTTTGCCGGCGCGCTCTCCCCCATCATGACCGCCGCCGCCCTCGACAGTCTATCGCTCGTGGGCTCTATACTCATCTTCTGCGTCGGCGTCAACCTCATCCGTCCTCAGACCTTCCGCACGGCCAATATGCTCCCCTCCGTTGTCATAGCCGTCATCTACGCCCTCCTGTTCTAAATCTATCTACGTAGCGGTATCTCGAACACCTGTTTGATGCTGTGCTATGATATGAGGTCACCGAAGCTGCGTTAGGAGAGGAGAAACGGTGGCCGACCAGGACATCAAGATGCTCATCGAGCGCATTATGGCCGAGGCCCGGACCCATCAGTCTGCTCGCTTCTCAAACGAAGTCTATGCTGACGAGCCGATTCTCAAAACCGGTCGTCAGATGCAGAACTTCCTTCCTGACCAGTACCGCAAAATGCGTGAGATATCGCGTTGGCAAGAAGACCCCAAGGGTGGCGCGGGACGTTGGCTTTCGGAAGCCGAGCTTTTCTACCGCCAAGGCCTGCTGATGGCCGACTTTGAGGACGACTGTCCCTACAACGGCACATTCAAGTCGTACTTTCCCACCTATAACGCCATGAGCGATCGGCAGCTGCGCGGCTATTTTACCTGGCGCACCCAAGTGCGCCGCGGAACCGTCGAGGAAACGTCTACGTCCTTTGCCTTTCTGTATCTCTATGAGCTGATCTGCGGCATTGGCGTAGATGACCCACTCGATGGTTTTAACAAAATCAAGGCCTTTTGGGATGCCTATCGCGCCTTCGAGCCCGGCATCGACCGGTTCGCACGCGTGTGGCTGCAGGACTACGCCGTGTTCCACGGACTCGACCCCAAGCTGCTTCGCGACTCTAAAACCGTCATGTTCGATAACGCCCTTATCGAGCTGCGGCGTGCGGCGCGAGACCTTGCGCCCGCGCCAACGCCGTCAGACCTGGCGCCTGCGCGTCGCAAGACCTCCGAGCCCACGCTCCCCCTTCCGCCCGACGAGGCAGGCGAGGAGCGACTCATGACCGCTATAAACGCCCTCTCCACGTACAACCTGAATAACTCACGGCTCGACCGTTCCCACCATCGCGACCTGCGCCACGTGGCATGCGCCGTGTATGTCCGTATGGCGCGCTACTATGACACGCACCGAAAGACCGGCATCGTAGCGAGCTTGTTTGGGGAGGAGACGGCCATGCCCTACACCATGTTTGCCTCGGCCGTGTTCTTTGCGCCCGAGCGCCACGAGGACTGCGAATATCGCCTGGACCCCATTCACATCTATCGCTGCCAAAATGGCTTTTGGGAATGCATGCGCATCCACGGCAGCAGACAAAAAAGTAGCAAGCTCGGTGAGATGATGCGCGCCTGCGACCAACGCCTGCGCCTGGCCCTAGACCCCACCCATCCCCTAAAGGAGGAGAAGGTCCCCAAATATCTGGCCAAGATCATCGATGACGAGATCGTGGCATGGCTTTCGTGGGACGCCGCGCACCAGCCTGTCAAGATCGATATCGATTTGAGTCAGCTGGGGCACATTCGGAGCGCCGCCGCGCAAACGCGTGAAGCGCTTTTGATTGATGAGGAGCGCGAGGATGATGTGCCTATGGAAGCCGAGGCGACGCTTATCGAGCAACCGAACACCGAGTCTACGCCCAGCATGTCCGCCGGACCTGGCGAGATGGCCACACGGCAAGACGAACCCGACGAGCCGACTGTCTCCACCGAAGAGTTTGGCGTCGTGGCACCGCTCCTCGCACCGACGCCCGTGTTCGCAGCTGCTGCGCCCGCTGACGCCACGAACGAACTCGCGCCTGCCGCAGACGCCTATCTCCGCGCGTTGCTCGAGCAGAACACGGCCCAGACGGCATTGGCGGTGGCACAGTCGGGCAAAAGCGAGGACATGCTCGTCGATACCATCAACGAGGCGCTCTTTGACCTGGTGGGTGACACCGTTATCGAGTTTGGAGCGGCAGGACCGCAGATTATCGAGGACTACGAAGCAGACGTGAGAGGATACCTAGACCATGAGTGATACCACATCCGCAGCACCCCGTGTGCCCAAGCGCGTCGCCGCCGTCATTCTCAACTCGCTCAAGGGCGGCGTTGTCCCGCGCATCGGCCTTCCTTACATCACCGTAGGGCGCGAGGTCGAAATCCGCGCCCTGCTCACCGATCTGAGTCTCATCGCCGACGGCGGCGCGAGCTTCCGCTTTCTGGTCGGTCGTTACGGCGCCGGCAAGAGCTTTTTGCTCCAGACCATCCGCACGCACGCCATGGGCGAGGGATTCGTCGTCGCCGATGCCGACCTATCCCCTGAGCGCCGCCTGCAGGGCGGCCAGGGACAGGGCCTTGCCACCTACCGTGAGCTCATCCGCAACATATCGACTAAAACGCGCCCCGAGGGCGGTGCGCTCAACCTTATCCTGGATCGCTGGGTCGCCTCGTGTGCCGATGCCGACGAGTCTGCCGTCAATGCCCAACTGGCCCCACTCGAGGAAATGGTCCACGGCTTCGACTTCGCCCGCATGCTCCGCCGCTACCGCGCGGCCGTATCCGAGGGCGACGAAGAAGCTATGAGCCGCGTGACCAAATGGATTCGCGGCGAGTACCGCACCAAGAGTGAGGCACGCGCCGAGCTGGGCTCCTCGACCATCATCAGCGATGACGACTGGTACGACTACGTTAAGCTCATTGCGCGCTTTTTGGTCTGCAGCGGCTACAAGGGCATGCTGGTGCTCATCGACGAGCTCGTGAATCTGTATAAGATTCCCAACGCCATCACGCGCCAATACAACTACGAGAAGATCCTGACCATGTACAACGACACGCTCCAGGGCAAGGCGCAGTACCTGGGCATGATCATGGGCGGCACGCCAACCTCCATCGAAGACCGCCGCCGTGGCGTGTTCTCCTACGAGGCCCTGCGAAGTCGACTCGCTCAGGGCCGCTTTGCACGCGAGGACCTTAAGGACATGCTCGCGCCCATCATCCGCCTGCAGCCACTCACCTACGAGGAGTTGCTGGTGCTGATCGAAAAACTCATGCAGATCCATGCCGGATACTTTGGCTGGACGCCCACGCTTACCGAGAACGACTTGGTAGACTTTCTCAAGATTGAGTTTGGCCGCGTGGGAGCCGATACGCACCTGACGCCGCGTGAGGTCATCCGTGACTTTATCGAGCTGCTCGATATCCTGTGCCAGAACCCCGATGCAAACGTGGCCGAGTTGCTGCAAAGCGTCGGCGGCGACGCGCTGGCACCGGCAGCCGCAACAGGCGACACCGGCACCGCAGACGGCGACCGCAACTTCGCCGAATTCACCATCTAACCTGCCAAAAAGGGACAGGTCTATTTTGGCAGCTTTTATCTGCACAAACGTTGAGACAGCAATGCAGCAAACCATTGCCAACCGCATTGAGAGGTTCGTATTTGAGGGGAGGCCCCGTGAACGCCTTTGACCGATATGCTCCGTTTATCCAAGACTTCATCTACTCCCACGATTGGGAGAGTCTGCGCTCTATCCAGGTTGCGGCGGCAGATGCCATCTTTAACACACAAGACAATGTGCTCCTAACGGCATCCACAGCTTCCGGCAAAACCGAGGCAGCCTTCTTTCCCATCCTGACCGAGTTTTGGGAGAACCCGCCCGCGAGCGTGGGCGCCCTCTACATCGGCCCCCTCAAAGCGCTCATCAATGATCAGTTCGTCCGCCTCAACGACCTCTGCGAAGAGGCCGATATCCCTGTCTGGCACTGGCATGGCGATGTCTCGCAGTCGCACAAGGCTAAGCTCATTAAAAAACCGAGCGGTATCCTGCAGATTACACCCGAGTCACTCGAAGCGCTTTTAATCCATAAGCACATGGCGATCCCGCGCATGTTTTGCGACCTGCGCTACGTGGTCATCGATGAGGTCCACTCGCTCATGCGCGGCGACCGTGGCGGGCAAACGCTCTGCCTTATCGAGCGACTCTCGCGCATGGCCGGCGTGCAGCCTCGCCGCATTGGCCTTTCGGCTACCATCGGCGACCCCGAGTGCACGGGCGCTTTTCTCTCACAGGGAACGGGGCGCGACTGCATTATCCCCCGTTTTGAGGAACCGCGTCGCGTGTGGCGCATCTCCATGGAGCACTTCTACAACTCGGGCCCCCAGGCGCAGCAGCGGGGATTCATGGGTACAGGTCCTCAAGAGGCCGAAGTGCTTGCGTGCGAGCGCATCGATGCGGCGGCATCCGCGGCACTGCCCGCCGGCGCCCAAGACATGCGTCACAGCGGACAGCTCACACAAGAGGAGCGCCGTCAACGTCGTGAGCGGGCACAGGGCAAGGCCGCTCCCAAGGACCGCCAAGCTTCCTCGGCCCCCGAGGGCGAAGTCGACATCCCCCAAGCACCCGAACAGGCATTACTCAACCCCACCGATACAGCACCAGACAACGCCGACCCCGGTATGGGATATATCTTTGAGCACACGCGCGGCCGAAAGTGCTTGGTCTTTGCCAACTCGCGCGAGGAGGCAGAGGCCGTATGCTCCATGCTGCGTAGCTACTGCGAGAGCCGGCACGAGCCCGACCGCTTCCTTATCCATCACGGCAACCTCTCGGCATCGCTACGCGAGACGGCAGAAGAGCTCATGCGCGACGAGGAACAGGCACAGACAACCGTCACCACCTCCACGCTGGAGCTCGGCATTGATATCGGTCGCCTGGAGCGCGCGTTCCAGATCGATGCACCGTTTACCGTCAGCTCCTTTTTGCAGCGCATGGGGCGCACGGGACGCCGCGATCTTCCGCCCGAGATGTGGTTTGTCATGCGCGAGGAAGAGCCCGAGCCGCGCACGATGATGCCTGAAACGATACCTTGGAAGCTCCTCCAGGGCATCGCGCTCGTACAACTCTATCGCGAGGAAAAGTGGGTCGAGCCGCCCGAGCTCGATCGACTCCCCTACAGCCTGCTCTATCACCAGACCATGTCGACCCTCGCCAGCACCGGCGAACTCACGCCTGCCGAACTTGCCCAGCGCGTGCTCACGCTCAGCTATTTCCACCGCGTCTCGGCCGATGACTATCGCGTACTGCTGCGCCACCTCATCAAGATCGACCACATCCAGGTCACCGAGGGCGGTGGGCTCATTGTGGGCCTCGCGGGCGAGCGCATTATTAACAACTTTAAGTTTTACGCCGTGTTCCAGGAAAACGAGGAGTTCACCGTTCGCAGCGAGTCGGCCGAGTTGGGCACGATCGTCAATCCGCCACCGCCCGGTGAGCGCATCGCCATCGCCGGACACTGCTGGATTGTCGAGGAAGTGGACTGGAAGCGTCATACCGTCTTTGCCACGCAGGTCAAGGGCCGGGTGCCGGCCTACTTTGGCGACTGTCCCGGTGACATCAATACACACGTACTCGAGCGCATGCGCAAGGCGCTCAACGAACACGCCGCGTATCCGTACCTTATGGGTAACGCACGGGCCCGCCTTGCGCAGGCTCGTCATACGGCCGAGATTTCGGGCGCGGGAACTAAACCGCTCATTAACCTGGGCGGCGATACCTGGGTGCTCTTCCCCTGGCTGGGCAGCTACGCCTTTTTGGCCCTCGAGCGCATGCTCAAGATTAAATGTGCCGCGGAGTTGGGCCTTCGCGGACTCGACCCATCACGCCCGTACTTTATGCAGTTTAAGATGAAGGCCGACGAGGAGACGTTCTTTGAGGTGCTCGCCGCCGAGGCCGAGAAGGACTTCGATCCCATCGAGCTCGTCTATCCCGGCGAGGTGCCTTATTTTGACCGCTACGACGAGTTTGTTCCCGAAGAGCTCGTGCGCAAGGGCTTTGCCGAAGGCGTGCTCGACATAGAGGGCATGAAGCAGCGTGTCCGCAGCTGGAGCGACCACGCCTAAGACCCGTCTTTTTGGGACGGAGAGACTTACTTGTCGTGAAGGACGGTGCCGAGGAAGTCGGTGTCGAAGGGCACAGCTTCGGCAAAGACATAGTCGCCGTCGCTGGCGATGAGCAGGTAGTTCTCCTCGCCGCCGAACTCCGCATCGCCGCATGGGACCACCCAGGCGTGGGCGAATACCTCGAGTGCCGCGGCAACGCAATCGCGCAGGAACGTCACGTCGCTCCCCCTGTTCGCACTCACGATATTGGCAACATAAATGCCCCCGGGGTTCAGGCTGCCTCGCACCAAACGCAATGCCTCAACCGTCGCCAGCTCGCGTACGGGCTCGGCACCGCCAAAGCAATCGCTCACGACCACGTCGTAGCGACGATGACCCACGCTCGTCACGCCCAGATACGAACGAGCCTCAGCGGTAATCACTCGCAGGCGATCGCCCACCGTGCGCTCCAGCTCGTCCAGGTAGAACCAACGGCGCGCCAGGCGCGTAATCTCGGCATCGTACTCAACGACGTCCATGCGCAAGCTCTCGTGCGACATCAGTGCAAACTTGGGATAGGCAAACCCGCCGCCGCCCAGCATGAGCATACGGTCGATACCATGCCCGTAAGCATCACGCATTGCGTCCTCAGCCTCAAACACGTCGTCAAACGCGCGATAGTACGCAAAGACGGGCTCCGTCCAACGCTCGCCAACGTAGCTTGCGCTTTGGTAAACGCCGCCTTGCACCAATACACGGACTTCGTCGCCGCCCTCATCGTGCACGCGTTTCACACGCGCCAACCCATTGCGGGTTCGCGCAACCTGCAGACAGGCAGCACGGACAGCGACAGCGGCCGCACCAAGCGCCGCGGCCCCCAGAGCAACGCCGGCAACGACGCCGGCAGAAACACTCGGCTTGTTCATCTAGAGCTCCTTTTGCAGATAAAGGCCATGGTCATAAAATCCAAGATGACGATAGTACTCACGTGTGCCAATCGCGCTAATCACGTTGATACGCGCATAACCCGCATCCCGGGCAATCTCGCACGCACGCTCTACGAGCAAACGCCCCAACCCGTGATGCTGCGCCGCCTGGCCTTGATCGCCCACGCGCGCCGCCATGCCATACACGTGAACCTCGCGAATCATCGCCTCGTCCGACACCGTCGGCAACTCGTCCGCATGCGCGGCAACAAACGAGCGGTCGGGCAGCGACAGGCGCAAAAAGCCCGCGATTTTGCCCTGCGGTGTCACCCACTGCAAAAAGCGCTCGCGCGTCACCGGCGTCTCGTACGCCACTTCCTCGTCAAGGGTCAACTCGTCCAGGTCGGCGCCCGCCGTGCTGATCTCGCGATAGCGAATCTCACGCACCGTCGCACCGTCACCCCGAGCAGCCAGGCGGTTCTCAACGAGCTGGCGCAGGTTGGGTTTCTTGTTGCCCACCATGATGTCATCGGAGCTAAAGTCGCGGATCATGCGGCTGATGCGGCAGAACGCCGGCGTCACCACGATGTCGTCGGCCAACACATCGAGCAGCTCGTCCTCGGTATAGGGGCGCCACTCGCCACGCTCGTAACAGCCCACCAGACGCGAGCCCTCGATGAGCGCGCACGGGTAGACCTTGACCTCGTCGGGCATAAAGGCGCCCTCGGTCATAAAGCGCTCGTAGTCGCGCTTGTCCCCATCAGGCGTGGCGCCCAGCAAGTTGAGCATAAAGTGCGCGTGGATCTTAAAGCCAAACAGGCGCGCGAGCGAAAACGCCCGCTCGATCTGCGCCACCGAAATGCGGCGCTCGTTGATATCGAGTAGATGCTGGTCAAGACTCTGAATACCCATCTGAATCTTGGTGCAGCCCAAGCGGCGGATAAGTGTGAGGGCCTGCGGCGTTACGGCATCGGGACGTGTCTCGATAACGAGCCCCACCACGCGATGCTTCGCCGTCTCGTTGATGCGCTGCTGACGCTCAAGTTCCTCCATCGTTGCCGTCTGCCACTCGGCAACCTCGCCCCACGGCGTGCCAGGGCCGTACAGACGACGCACCGCGCGGTTGTAGCCGCCCACAGCAACATCCACGCGCTCCTGCTCTCCTGCAACACCGCTCGCGAGCTCGGCCTCGTCTGTCGCAATGCCGGCAGCCCGGTAGCGCTCGCGACGCTCCGCCACCACCGGCGGCAGGGCATCGGCGGGCGCATCGTCGAGCAGGCGCCCCGCCTCGGCACGACTTATGCCCGGACGCGCCAACATGGGATTTGCCGCCACGCTCGCCACCGCATCATCATTGAGCGCACGGAAGAGCTCCGACATAAACCACGTCTGATACCCTTGTGGATAGTCGCTCCAGGTACCGCCAAGCACAATAAGCTCAATTTTATCGGTCGCATGACCCATCTGCGAAAGCGCGGTCAGGCGAGCGCTCACCTGCAGATACGGGTCAAAGCAATTTTGCTCCGCACGGGCGCACGCCGGCTCGGCATGCAGATAGCTTTTGGGCATACGCAGATCGTTGGGGCAAAACAGGCAATCGCCCGAGCACGGCCACGGCTTGGTGATGACGGTTATGGTCGCCACGCCCGAAGCCGTGCGACGAGGCTTCATACGCAGCACCTGCAGCAGTTGGCGTTCCAGATCGGAACCGACATTCCAGGCAGCCCACCGAGCCGGCTCCTCACGTTTAACCCGCTGGTAGAACGGCAGCAGACGGCGCTTGGCCAAATCGCGTTTGTCGGCGCCCTCACGGCGCGCCTCGGCATGTATCAGTTTGACGAGCGCTTTGTCGTCTACGGTCTCGCCGCGACGCAGAGCCTCGAGTATGTTCAAGATAATCTGTTCCATGCCCCCATTGTAAAGGCAAAGGCGCCGAAGCCGATCTCGGCTTCGGCGCCTTCATCAAACAGCGCGTCTAAGCATCTATGCTTGCGGACCAGCCCGCAGCCATCATTCCGAATCAAACGACATGTCGCCCGAACCAACCTCAAAACGATACGTGGCGGACTTATCGCCATTATCGAATTCAAGATTCAAAATGGTCTCGCCGTCGTAGTCAAGCGGAAGGAAATCGCTCTCGAAGTCGCCGCTGCCCAAGGTGAGGCTCGCCTTAAAGCCCGTCGAGTTCGGAACCGTCATCTCCACATCGCCCGAGCCCACACTCACGTCCATCGACTTCGCGGGGGCCTGGTAGAGCTCGAACGTCACATCGCCCGAACCGACCTCGGCATTCAGGGTATCGGTCACGGTGCCCGTAAACTCAACGTCTCCAGAGTCCAAAGTCAGGTTGAGGTCATGACACGCAATGCCCGCGACCGTCAGGTCGCCCGATTCTACATTCGCTGTAATGCCCACCATGTTATCGGCAACGTCGCGCGGCAGTTCGACGGTAACCGTGCGGTCAATGGCGCGCTCGTCATCGCAATCGAACTGGCGAATCTTGAGCGCAGAGCCCTTGATTTCGGCCAGGTTCTGGGTTGCCGCATCGAAGGCAACGGTCCCCGTTGCCACGCGACCGCTTTCAATTACGCGCACTGGCCCGCCGGAGACGTGTTTGACCTCGACCGTGCCCGACGTCACGTCCAAGTCAAGCGATGTGAACGCGTCGGCATCAAAGGTTTCGCTCGAAAGCTGCTGAGGCCGAGCGGAATAGTTACCGTCATCCAAAAGATCGCCCTCGTCCACCACATCGTCCATACCAGACAGGCCGGATACAACATCGTCGAGATCCCACGGGCCATCAAAATGAATCAATGTCCGCGAAACGCCAAAGACAAGCCCAACAATGAGCACAAACGCTCCGATGCCAACACCCAGGCGTACCTTGGATTCATGCGAAAGCTTCATCATTCGTCACCCTCTTTGGCACATGGCTCAGCGGTGGTCGTGGTAGCCACGTCAGCATCAGGTTCCGCAGAAGCATCCTTCCCCTGGGCCTTGATCGCCACCGACGCCGGACCAACCTGAATATCCCCGCGCGCCCAATCACCATCGAGCGCACGCGCCACCCAGTGATAGATGGGGATCGTAAAGAAGATCAGCGCGGCAAAGGGGCCGGCACCAAACAGGAACATCAGCAAAAAGAACATCAGCCAGCACACGGCCCAATACGGGAACGACTGGAACGGGCCCTTCACCGGAGTCGAGCCAACCGCGGTGTCACTCGTCGCCTGCGCCGTAGCGGCATTGGCGGCCTGCGCACTCCAGCTTGCCGCCTGCGCCGCCTTGGCCGCGGCATCACTTGCCTGCGTAGCTGCCTCCGTGGCGCGTGCCGCCGCCTCATGGGTGCGGGCGCGCTCCGCCGCCTCGGCCTCGCGCTGACGGGCGCGGTCCTTGTTCTCAAACTCGATATCGTCCTCGATCTCATCGCTCGGATTGAGCAGCTCGTCCAGGCTCACGCCATAGAGTTTGGCGAGCGAGATCAGATTCTCGGTATCGGGCGAGCTCTCCGCGCGCTCCCATTTGCTGACCGCCTGGCGCGACAGTCCCAGCTTTCGTGCCAGCCCTTCTTGGCTAAAACCCTTGCTGCGGCGAAGGTCGGCGAGCCGCTGCGCAGTTTCTACATTCATGGTTCCTCCTATGTGATGCCAGCCGTGCCGCCGGACCGTTTTTGTTCTTAAGGCGCCTTGCACAGTTAAAAATCTATCCGCCACCGCCAAAAGCATGCCACCTATTCTAGTGAGATTTTTGACAACCGGCGGTTGCGGACACACATGAGCTGCGGAAATGTGTCCAAACAAAGCAATGGCACCTAGCCCGGTTGTCCCCGTTGCGGCGTTAACGGTAGTATGGTCGTACTGTTTATTCCGCACCGCCAACGGAGGGAGTCCCGCGCCGTGAACCGCGATTTCGCCTCATCGCTCATCCAGCTCAACAACACGTTCTATCGCGAGCACTCCGCCTCCTTTTCCGATACGCGTCAGGCCCCATGGCCCGGCTGGGTGCGCACCATGGACATCGCGCTCGAACAGCTCGACGTCGCCACGATCGAGCATCCCGTCCGCGTCTTCGATCTCGCCTGCGGCAATATGCGATTCGAGAACTTTGCCGCCGGCGGCGCACTTGCCGCCAAGGGCGTCGACGGCGCAAACCCCTCGGCGGATGCCAGCTGCCCGTTTGAGTTCTATGGTGTCGACTCGTGCCAAGACCTAGCCATCGATGCACGTGGTCACGCCCTGCGCATTCCCAACCTGCACTTCCAGGAACTCGATGTGCTCGACGCTCTCATGAAGCTCAACCCCGCCGAGACGCCCGACGTGCTTTTCGACGCCCCACTCGCCGACATCTCGGTCTGCTTTGGCTTTATGCACCACGTACCGTCATGCGAGTACCGCGTACGCGTGCTCGACGCCCTGGTGCGGCAGACGCGCCCAGGCGGCATCATCGCCATCAGCTTTTGGGAGTTCATGAACGACGAGCGCATGGCGCGCAAGGCCGTTCGAGCCGAGGCCCGCGCCGAGCTCACCCCGCCGTTTGAGGGTTACGATTCAGCGCAGTTTGAAGCCGGCGACCACCTCATCGGCTGGCAAAACGACCGCCACGCCTACCGTTATTGCCATCACTTTGACGATCAGCAGATCACCGACCTGGTGCGCGGCGTCCGCACGTTCTACAAGAGCGGCGAGGTCCCCGTGCGCGAGCTTGAGCGCTTCCATGCCGACGGTCGCAGCGGCGAGCTCAACCGCTATGTGATTCTCAAGCGTCTGTAAGCACCGACGACTTGCCGTCGAGCCGCATCGCATCTTTCGGGCAAACTATGCCCACCCTTTTTTCAACCCATTGACGGAACGTGCAACCATGCGTTCCACACTTATGACCAAGGAGCCTCATGGGAGCCGTCCACGTTCGCACGCCTAAGAACTTTGTACTCGAGGAGCGCCTGGAGCGCTACGCCGATGCGATTGAGACGAACCCCGAGGCTTATGCCGGAGATTGGCGCGAGGCTTGCGCGCCAGCTGGCAGCAAGCCCTTCGAACACCTTCACCTGGATCTTGGCTGTGGCAAGGGAACCTATCTGGTCGAGCGCGCCCACCGCGAGCCCGACACCCTCTTTATCGGCATGGACCAAGAGCCCATCTGCATCGCCTATGCCGCGCAGAAAATCTGCGAACAGGGGCTATCCAACGCACTCGTCCTGCCCCGAGGCGCCGCATCGCTGCCACAGCTGTTTGCCGCAGGCGAGCTCGATGCCATCACCATCAACTTTCCCACGCCGCAGCCCAAGGCCAAGTACGCCAAAAAACGACTTGTCCACGTCGACCATCTAATGCTCTATCGCCCGCTCCTTGCAGCCGACGTCATCGTCACGCTGCGAACCGACAGCAAGCCATTGCGCGACTACGCCCTGGGCCAGTTTGCCGCGGCAGGCTACGACACGCTTTGGGTAAGTGACGACGTCCGCCGCGACCATCCCGAGCACCCCGAGACCGAATATGAATGCCGCACGCGCGAGATGGGTGCCGCCGTCTATGGCATTTGCGCCACACCCGGCGCACAGCCCACCGACAATCAGCTCGCGGCGGGTCGCATGCAGGAGCAGAGCCTTGCCTGCTACCTGCCCGATAACCTCGATGAGCTCACCTACGTGCCCCTCGGCATGGAAGAGGCCGTCGAGAACTTCAGAAACCGCGCCCGCAAGGGCAAGAAGCGCCTGCCGCAAGAGCACTAACTTCACGCGCCCATTTCCTGCATTTTCTCGCGCGCTGCCGCCCCGCGCCGCCGCTACGCCATAATAGTTGGCGGACAATCGCGAGAGAAAGCAAACACATGGCACAGACCACGACAGATACCGCCGCCAGCACCGTCTCCGGCGCCGGCGCCGCCAGCTCATTCTCGGGCGGCACGGGAACCGAAGCCGAGTTTGGCTCGCTCGGCGCGCTCTCCCCCACCTGGTGGGAGCCCGAGGATGGCAGTGAGCCCGAGCCATGGCTCACGCCCGACCAGGCCTTCGAGCGTTTCTTTGAATGGACGAGCGATCGCGGTATTGAACTGTGGGATCACCAAGAAGAGGCCCTCATGGACCTGGCAGCCGGCGATCACGTCATCTTAGGCACACCGACCGGATCGGGTAAATCGCTCGTCGCGCTGGGTATGCTCTTTATGGGCATGGCGCAGGGTAAGCGTTGTTATTACACGGCCCCCATCAAGGCCCTGGTCAGCGAAAAGTTCTTCGACCTTGTGCAGGTGCTCGGCCGCGATAACGTCGGCATGATCACCGGCGACACGCATATCAACACCAAGGCACCCGTCATCTGCTGCACGGCCGAAATCCTTGCTAACGATGCGCTGCGCGAGGGCGAGGACGCCGATGTGGGCTGCGTGGCCATGGATGAGTTCCACTACTTTGCCGACCCCGACCGCGGTTGGGCCTGGCAGGTGCCGCTGCTCACCCTGCCCCACACGCAGTTTATGCTCATGAGCGCCACGCTCGGCGATGTCACTGCCATCGCCGCCTCACTCGAGGAGCACACCGGCGCTGCTTGCGACTTGGTTGTCGACGCCCCGCGTCCTGTTCCGCTGAGCTACGACTATGTGACGACCTCCCTCGAGGGCACCGTCGAGCTCGCCATGCGCCGTGGCGAGGCCCCGCTCTATATCGTGCACTTTAGCCAGGATGCCGCCCTTGCGACGGCGCAGTCGCTCGCCAATTTTGGCATCGCCAGCAAGGCGCAGCGCGAGGCCATTAAGGAAGCTGCCAAAGGCACGAGCTTCTCCACGGCCTTTGGCAAGATTCTTAAGCGCTTGCTCGGATGCGGCGTCGGCGTGCACCATGCTGGCATGTTGCCGCGCTATCGTCTGCTGGTCGAGCGCTTGGCACAACAGGGCCTGTTGCCCGTCATCTGCGGCACCGATACGCTCGGCGTCGGCATCAACGTACCCATCCACACCGTGGTACTCACCGCGCTCACCAAGTTCGACGGCTACAAGATGCGTCGTCTGCGCGCCCGCGAGTTTCATCAGATTGCCGGTCGCGCCGGCCGCTCGGGCTTCGATACCGAGGGCATGGTGATTGCCGAGGCACCCGAGCACGAGATCGAGAATGCCAAGCTTATGGCCAAAGCGGGCGACGACCCCAAAAAACTCCGTAAGATTAAAAAGAAGAAGGCACCCGAGGGCTTTGTCACCTGGAATAAGCAGACCTTTGAGCGCCTGATCGAGACGCAGCCAGAAACGCTCAAGCCGCGCCTGCGCATCACGCACTCCATGGTGATTAGCGTGGTCGAGCAGGGCGGCGATGCGCGAGCCCGCGTGCACGACCTCATCGAGACAAGCCTGCAAACGCCCGAGGAAAAGGCCAAGCTCGAGGTTCGCGCCGACGAAATCTTCGCCACGCTCATCGATTCCGGCGTCGTCGTGCGCGCCGAGGTGCCGCCCGCACCCGATGCCCCGGCTGACGCCGCACCAGACATCGACTATGCGCTGACGGTCGATCTGCCCGAGGACTTCGCGCTCGATCAGCCGCTCTCGCCGTTCTTGCTTGCCGCGTTGGAGCTGCTCGATCCCGAGAGCGAGACCTATACCATGGACTTAATCTCAATGGTCGAGGCAACGCTCGAGGATCCCAAGCAGGTGCTGCGCGCACAGGAGCGCGCAGCACGCGATCGCGCTATGGCCGAGATGAAGGCCGACGGCATCGAATATGAGGAGCGTCTGGAGCGCATTCAAGACGTCACGTACGAAAAGCCGCTCGAGAATTTGCTCGACGCCGCTTTTGACAAGTACTGCCAGGAAGTACCCTGGGCAAACGACTATCAGCTCTCTCCCAAGAGCGTTCTGCGCGATATGCTGGAAAGCGCGAGCGATTTTAAGGGCTACATTCAAAAGCTCGGCATCGCCCGCTCCGAGGGTATTTTGCTGCGCTACCTGGCAGAGGCCTACCGTTCGCTCGACCGCACCGTACCCATCGAGAAGCGCGACGAGCGCCTGCGCGACATTATCTCGTGGCTGGGCTTTGTGGTGCGCTCGGTCGACTCGAGCCTGGTGGACGAGTGGGAGAACGCTGGCAACCCGGCAGCCCTCGACACCACGCCGCCGCAGGGCATCGACGAGGTCGTGGCGGACCGCCGCGGCTGCACGCTGTTGGTGCGCAACGCGCTCTTCCGCCGCGTGACCCTTGCCGCCCGCGAGCACGTTCGCGACCTGGGCGAGCTCGACGACGGCTGGGGCATGAGCGAGATCCGCTGGCAAAAAGCACTCGACGCTTACCACGAGCAGCACGAGGAAATCCTCACCGACGGAGATGCCCGCAGCGCCGCGATGTTTTCCATCGATGAGTCCGACGAGAAGACCGCGCACGTATGGCACGTGCACCAGATCTTTGCCGACGAGGATGGCGACCACGACTTTGGCATCATGGGCGATGTCGATCTGGACGCCACGCAAGACGGCGGCGAGGTCATCTTCAAAAACTACCGCGTCGGCTTTATCGAGGACCTGCTCGAGGACTAGCCGAACATACTGGAGCGAAACAAGCGGGGCCGTTGGCAATATCGCCAGCGGCCCCGCTTTTGCACTATCTGCTATGCCTTACTCGGCATCCTCGACCTCATATGAATCCGCCTCGGCGGGCTCATCGTTTGTCTCCGTCGCAGCCCCGCGCGCCTCGTCAAACGCCGCCTTCATGGTCTTGTTGCCCCATGTGAGCTTGCGAATGGTAAGATCGTCGGCTTTCTTGTTGGCAAGGCGCAGATTGTTCTCGGAGGACAGCAACGCCTCCTTGGTTTTCTGCAGATGGCTAATCGTCTTGTCGATCTCATCGATTGCCGTTTGGAACTTGCGACTCGCGATCTCGCAGTTGCGGCCGAAATCGTTCTTGAACTTTTCCATCTTGGCTTCGAAGTTCGTGACGTCGATATTCTGCTGCTTGTACTCCGCCAGCTCCTGCTTATAGCGCAGCGAACCCATGGCGGCGTTGCGAAGAAGTGTAATCATGGGAATGAAAAACTGTGGGCGAATCACGTACATCTTCTCGTAGCGATAGCTCACGTCGACTATCCCTGCGTTATAGAGCTCGCTCTCGGGCTCGAGTAGCGTGCAGAGCACCGCGTACTCACAGCCTTTCTGGCGACGATCGTGATCGAGCTTCTTAAAGAAGTCCTCGTTTTTGTGCTTGGTCGCAGTCTCGTCGTTCTCGTTTTTCATCTCGAACATAATCGAAATGACCTCGTTGCCGCTCGCGTCGCACTCGCGGAAGATAAAGTCGCCCTTGGTACCCTCGGACGCATCGTTGTCTTTCTCGAAGTACGCGTTAGGAAACGCCGTCATGCGCAGACGGTTAAACTCGGTCTCGCAGTGCTGCTCGAGCGACTCGCCCACCATCTTGGTGGACAGGCGGACCTTCATGTCCTTAAGGCGCTCAATCTCTTCATCCTTGTAGCGAATCAGGTCATCGCTCGCGCGCTTGGCCTGCGCAAGCTCGAGCTCGTGTGCCGCCTTGGCCTGTTCCTCGCGAGAATCGCGCACCGCCAGCTCGCTCGTCAGCTTGGCACGTGCCTCATCGCGCTCTCGCTCCACCGCGGCGACCGCCTCCGACAGGTTCATTTTTGCCATCAGTTCCTGCTCGCGCAACTGGGCACGCAGACCCTCGGCCTCTTGCTCAGATTGTGCCTTTGCGGCGGAAAACTTCTCCTGTACCGTCGCGCGGTAGTCAGCAAGCGCGCGCTCAGCTTCACCGCGAGCAGCATCGAGCTCGCGCTGCGACTCTGCCGCGGCAGCGGCAAGCGCCATCTCCTGGGCCTTGTCCGCCGCGGCAAGCCTGGCCTGCAGCTCGGCAATCTGAGCATCACGTGCAGCCAAATCGTTTTGAGCAGCATTGCGCGCCACCGACTCGACGAGCTTGGCTTCGTCATCTTTGCGCTCCAGCTGCGCACGCAAATTGTCGATTTCTCGCTGAAGCTCGGCGTTTTCCTTTTGAGCATCGGCACGGGCCTCAACCGCCGCGCGCTGACTTGCGCTCTCGCGCTCTGTGGCAGCGCCCTCGAGCTTGGCGCGCAGCTCGGCAAGCTCAGCGTCGCGCTTGGCAACCTCTTGTGCCAGCTTCTGCTCCGCGGCGTTCTTCTGCTCGACAAGTTGAGCGTTGCGCTGAGAATCTGCCTTTTGCAAGGCAGCCGTCGAACGCGAGCGCTCAAGCTCCAGCGCCTGCTCGCCCTCGCGCTGGACTGCCTTCACACGCTCATCCAGGTCGCGCGAAAACTCGGCATTGCGCACTTGCTTGACGATGTCCGCATAGCCAGACGCATCGACCTTAAAAACTTCGCCACAATGCGGGCACTTGATCTCGTTCATAGCAGCTCCTCGATGGACGCAAATTTCAACCGCTTACACTCTACCGCGCCGCACGGACAAAAAAGACGCCGCCGCCATAATAGCAACAGCGCCAGAACCACCACAAAGGTGCCTGTCCCCTTTGTGGTGGCATGGGTCACTACAGGTCGCGATAGTCGACCAGGCGAAGATCAGGTTGAGACCCGAGCCAAGCGCGCAGCTCAGGGTCGATCAGCGCGTCGACTTCCTTGGTACGATCGGTCGTAAGCGAGCTGTTCTCGAGGATAAACCGATCGAGATAGCCCGGGTGGCACACAAAGACGACCGTCTCGCCGTCGGACATCTCGCGAACCGTCTGCATAATCGAGTCCTTGGGTTCGTAGCCCGGCTCCATCGAATGCATCACCATGCGCAGATCAGTATTTCCGCAACGCACCACCGCCGTGGGGTCGAAGCTCGCCTTTTGCTCCTTAAGGCCCAGCTCCTGGGCAACCGCCGAGATCGCTCGGTTAAGGTTTTCGCTCATGACGGCATGGGCCTCAAAGTAATCGGGCTCGCGGCCCACAATCTCGACAAAGCGGTCGTGCTGTGCGCGGATCTCGATGCAGGCCTCGTCGAAGTCTATCAGCTCCTCACCGCGCTTAAAATGCTCACGGAAGGTACGGCTGCTATGGAACTCGCCGCTCTCGTTGAGCATGCTCGGGATGAGCGCCGGATCGGCGCACGGCTTGCCCAGGCACACGTTGGTATGCTGGCCCACTGCAATATCGGCATCCGCCACGAGCGACCACCCACGCTCGGCCTCGGGCATATTAGGCATAAGGCCCGCCGAGCGCACCAAGCCCTCGTTGACGCTGCGAGCAATCCCTAAGTCAACGGCATACGAATACCCGATATCATCGGCACGAATAAGCAATTGCTTCATAATGACTCCAATCTATGTGAAAACCACCACAAAGGTGCACTGTGTCCCCCTTATGGTGGTTCTGGCGCTCTATAACCCAAAGAAGCCGAGGATTTGATCACGGCTTACGGGCATGTACTCGTTGGCGTCGAGGCCGACATCGTAGCGAAAGATAGGGCGCTCGCGATCGCGGTTGCGTGCGTTGGTGCGGTCTCCCCTGCTGTGGATATGCCCATGCAGCATGATGGCACCACGCGCCTTGCCATTCCAGCTGAGCATGGGGTAGTGGCTCATAACCAGACGATGGCCCTTGGCATAGCCGGGAGCAATCTCCAAGTAATCGCGCACGTCTTCCCATATATGCGGCGCGTCCGGATCTTCCCAGTCGCCGTCATGGTTGCCACGGATGAGCGTCACATTCTTGCATTCGATACGCTCGCGCAGGCGCACCGCCTCCGCCAAGGGCAAGCGATAGGTAAAGTCACCCAGAATATAGAGACGGTCGTCCGCAGCAACGCACTCATTGATGGCATTGATGACCTTACGATTCATCTCCTCGACCGAACCAAACGGTCGATCCATGTCGTGCAAGATATTCGTATCGCCCAGGTGCAGGTCGGCGGTAAACCACATCATCGTCCATGTCCTCATTTCGCAACGCGTCAAACTCGTGCTAAGTATACAGACACAGCGATGCGGCGGTTAGCCAAAGAGCCCGCCGAACAGGCCGCGACGGCGTTTGTCTTTCTTTTTCGAAGCGTCACCCTGAGTTTTCTTGTCCTGCCGCATCTTACGGTCCTGTTCCAGCTCATCGTCGTCGAGTAGCAGATCCCACTCAAACGAACCATCCGTCAAATCGAACAGATCATCGTCGTCAAACATGGCAGCCTCCCTTACCGATTAGCGAGCATCCACCACATAGAGTCCAACGCGCACCTGATGCCACGGGCCGCGCTCGGGGGCAACCTGTTGCACGCGGGCCTCAAATACGTCCTCGTGGCCGTAATACATCATCAAGGACAGTGGGCCGACCTCGTTTCCCGGAACATAGCCAAGCTTGGTGTTGCCGTAATAGATCGCAACCGCCTCAGGGTCATGGGGATTATCGCGCTCGGCACACAGCGTCAGCTTATCGCCCGCTTTAAGATCGCCCAGGACCAAGGCGCCATCGGCATACTGAAATCCCGCAATGTGAAATGACAGAAGAACACGTGAAGGCTCGTACATGGCAACTCCTCTAACGGCCGGATAAACCGGCGCTTAACCTTACTGAGAAGTTTACGGACCCGTGCGGACACAAATTCATCCTGTCTGCGTCTTTTCGACCGTTTGTCCCTACGCCATCTGATTCTAATGCACAAACATGCGCACGAACTTGTGCTTCCAGCTTGCGTAAGGAGCATAGCGGAATGGCACATCCAGCCACGTTACCTTGTTCACGATGCTCTTCTTGTGGCTAAACGTATCGAAGCTCTCGCGGCCATGGTACTGTCCCATACCGCTCGCGCCCATGCCGCCAAAGCCCATATGGCTCGTGGCCAAATGCATGATGGTGTCGTTGACGCAGCCGCCGCCAAAGGGCACGTAGCGCACAAAGCGTTGCTGAACCGCACGGTCCTGGCTAAAGATATACAGGGCCAGCGGCGTCGGACGATCCGTAATAAACGCTTCGGCCTCGTCTAGGCTCTCAAACGTCAGCACCGGCAAGATGGGACCGAAGATCTCCTCCTGCATCACGGCGTCATCGGGGGGCACGCCATCCAAAATCGTCGGCTCAATCTTGAGCGAAGCCTCGCGCGCGGCACCTCCAAGCACGACCTTATCGGGATCGATCAGCCCGCGCACGCGCGCAAAATGCTTGGCGTTGACGATATGTCCGTAATCCTCGTTATCGAGTGGATGGTCACCAAACATACGGCGGACCTCCTCCTTGATGAGGCCCAGCAGCTCGTCGTGCACGCGTGCGTCGACCAGCAGGTAGTCGGGCGCCACGCAGGTCTGCCCCACGTTGAGCCATTTACCAAAGGCGATACGCCGCGCCGCGACCTTCAAGTTTGCCGTCGCATCCACGATGCAGGGGCTCTTTCCGCCCAGCTCAAGCGTCACGGGCGTAAGGTTTTTACTTGCGCGCTCCATGACGAGCTTGCCGACCGGAACGCTACCGGTAAAGAAGATCTTGTCCCAGCACTCATCGAGCAGCGCTTCGTTTTCGGCGCGCCCGCCCTCGACAACCGTCACCAGGCGCGGGTCAAATGCCTCTTCACAGATTTGCCTGAGCACCGCGCTCGATGCCGGAGCGTAGGCGCTCGGCTTGATGACCACGGTATTGCCCGCGGCAAGGGCGCCAGCGAGCGGCTCGAGCGTCAGCAAAAACGGATAGTTCCAGGGCGCCATGATGAGCGTGACACCATAGGGCACGGCTTGCGTTTTGCACACGCTCAGGGCGTTGGCAAGGTCGCACGGACGCAGGCGCGGACGACTCCATCGAGCCACATGCACAATCTGATGACGAATCTCGGAAAGCGACGTGCCGATCTCGCACATATATGCCTCGTCATGCGACTTTCCCAAATCGGTCTTGAGCGCGTGGGCAATATCGGCCTCGTGCGCCCGTACCGCCTCGCGCAGGCGCACGAGCACGCGACGTCGAGCATCGACATCAAACGTGGCGTGCGTCTTAAAGTAAGTGCGCTGATCGCCGACGATGTGCGCAATTTCCGCGGTGTTCATGGACCCTCCTAGTTCTCGTCCTCAAACATACCACCCGCGACGTCCTCGTACATACGCTCGAGCTCCAAGCGGTCCATTAGGGGCGGAAGGGGGTACGGGGGATTGGCCTCGGCATCGGCATGCGCCGCCATTTCGGGAATGTCAGAGCGGCGAATGCCCGTGACATATTTGGGAATGTCCAAGGCGGCGTTCATTCGATCGACCCAATCGATAAAGGCCTCGGCCGCCAGGCTGTCCTGCGCGTTAGCCGGCGCGATACCGGCCATGCGGGCGAGATCGGCGAGCTTAGGAGCAGCAGTTTCGCCATAGGCGCGAAGCATATGCGGCAGGATGATGGCGTTGGCCAAGCCGTGCGGAATCCCGTAACGCCCGCCCAGGCTGTGTGCGATGGCATGAACGTATCCAACATAGGAGCGCGTAAAGGCAACACCCGCCTTATACGCCGCCGAAAGCATATTGCGACGCGCACGCATGTCGTCGCCATGTTCATAGGCCTCGAGCAAATTGTCATGGATGAGCTGCACCGCCTGTCGCGCCATCTTGCGCGTATAGGGCGTAGTGCTTCGCCCGATAAAGGCCTCGACAGCATGCGTCAGGGCATCCATACCCGTCTGCCCCGTAATGGACGTCGGCAGCCCGCGCGTAAACTCGGGGTCGTGCACCGCAAAGCGCGGGATAAGTACAAAGTCGTTAATGGGGTACTTGTAGTGCGTCTCGTCATCGGTAATTACCGCCGCAAGCGTGACCTCGCTTCCCGTGCCTGCCGTGGTGGGAACGGCGATGAGCAGCGGCAGGCGACGATGAATCCGCAGCAGGCCGCGCATCTTGTTGATGGGCTTGTTTGGCTGCGCGATACGTGCTCCCACGCCCTTGGCACAGTCCATGGCCGAGCCACCGCCAAAGCCGATAATGGCCTGGCAGGCGCTCTCTCGATACAGGGACGCCGCTTCCTCCACATTTGAGACCGTGGGGTTCGCACGCGTTTCGGCATAGACCGTAACGCCAATTCCCCTGGATGCGAGCGCCGTCTCGAGCGGCGCCGTGAGCCCCAGACGGGCAATGCCGAGATCCGTTACCATAAGAACCCGCTGTATCGAGCGCTTTTGAAGCACCGCGGGCATATCCTCGGCATGCTCCAAAATGCGTGGCTCGGTATAGGGCAGCACCGGCAATGCGATGCGAAAAACCGTTTGATACGTTCGGCACCAGGCGCGGCGGGCTAGATGCATAAAGGAAACTCCTTCATTTGTTGATTCGTCAACATTTGCTCGACCGATTGTACTCAGCGGCGGTCAAAGACGGCCTGCCAATCGTTAATCAATCAACATCTTCATATCTCAAAATTGTTTTATTAAAAATCATTCCTAATAGGCTTCACTTTCAGTCTCATTTATGGATAATAGAACTCGTCAAGACGCACGTCCGGAGAGGGCCCTTATGGGACCGGGCGAGCGCACCATCGCCATCGATCGAAAGGATCGAATCATGAAGTTTGTTTGCCCCGTTTGCGGTTATGTGGAAGAGTTCGACGGCGACCAGCTGCCCGAGGACTTCAAGTGCCCCCAGTGCGGCGTTCCCGGTTCTCGTTTCCTGAAGCAGGAGGAGGGCCAGCTCGAGTGGGCTGCCGAGCACGTCGTGGGCGTCGCCAAGATGGAGGGCGTCTCCAAGGACATCGTTGCCGACCTGCGCGCCAACTTTGAGGGCGAGTGCTCTGAGGTCGGTATGTACCTGGCCATGGCTCGCGTCGCTCATCGCGAGGGCTACCCCGAGATCGGCCTGTACTGGGAGAAGGCTGCCCACGAGGAGGCCGAGCATGCCGCCAAGTTCGCTGAGCTCCTGGGCGAGGTCGTGACCGACTCCACCAAGAAGAACCTCGAGATGCGCGTTGAGGCCGAGAACGGCGCCACCGCCGGCAAGACCGATCTCGCCAAGCGCGCCAAGGCCGCTGGCCTCGATGCCATCCATGACACCGTGCACGAGATGGCTCGCGACGAGGCCCGCCACGGCAAGGCTTTCGCCGGCCTGCTCAAGCGCTACTTTGGCTAAGCCAACCGCCTGAGACATAACCTCTAGCTCGATGAGGCCCGGACCGTATTGGTTCGGGCCTTTTTCGTGGGCTTATTGCAGCTGTTCTTGAAGAACGATGAGCGACTGAGGGCTCAGGTCGTCGTATTGAATGAGGACGCGAGATGGAGCGCTCTTAGTCGATGCCCGATCACCCGTCCACAGGCAATCGGCGATGTTGACATAGGAAATACGAGCGTCAGCAAGAGCCTTCGCGAAACTCTTCCCCGCTCCGTCCTCGGACAGGGCAACGGTGCAGTAAAGGCCCGCGTCCGCATGTTCAATCGAGACCTCCCCTGCCGGAAACACCTTCCGCACAAGCGCCATCAGGCCATCACGCGCCTCGCGAGCACGAACGCGCACGCGGTTCACATGCCGCTCGTAATCACCCGATTCCAGCAAACGAGCCAAAGCGACCTGGTCAACAGAACTCACCGACGAGGCGTAAAAACCAAGGTTGCGCCTAAACCGTTCCATCAGCTCATCGGGCAACACCATGTACGCTAGACGCAATGCCGATGAAAGGCTCTTCGAAAACGTGTTGGTGTAGATAACCGACTGGGCGGCATCGATTGACGCGAGCGCGGGAATCGGCTTGCCGGCAAGGCGAAACTCACAATCAAAGTCATCTTCGATGAGATATCGACCCGGCCGTTCGGCAGCCCAGCTCAGCAGCGCATACCGGCGCGTGATGCTCGTCACCAGGCCGGTCGGATACTGATGGGACGGCATCAGGTGAAGGACATCGGTCCCGCTTTTCTGCAGAGTGCTCAAGTCCACGCCCTCATCATCCAACGGGATATGTCGAACTTTGCAGCCCATAGCCTGATAGATGCGCGTCAGGCGCAAATAGCCCGGGTCCTCAACGGCATACACCTTGTCCGCGCCAAGCAGCTGAACCAACATGGTATCGAGCAGCTGGGCGCCCGCACCGATAACGATGTTGTCGGGGTCGACATTCATACCCCTTGTCCCGCGCAGATGGTGAGCAATTGCGCGTCGTAGCCGAGCGGTGCCCTGCGCTGGCGCGGGCGAGAAGATTTCGCGCTCGTCTTCGGATGCCAGCGTCGCCCGCAGTGCGCTTTGCCAAAGCCGCGCCGCCTCCAAAGCGGAAGGAGAGAGCGCATCGAATCGCTCGACCTGTCCGTCGGCATCATGCGCGCTAGGGCCCACAGAGACGACATCTCGGTCGATGTTCCCCGTAGCCAAAGGCAAAACCGGTGCATCCGGAAGCTCGCAAGCGTAGTAGCCACGCCGCGGCTTTGAGCAAATATAACCCTCGGCAAGTAACTGGCTATATGCATTCTCGATGGTAATGACACTGATTCCCAGATGACTGGCAAAGGCGCGCTTAGACGGAAGATGCTCCCCCGCCGCAATGCGTCCAGCTACAATATCATCTCGAATTTGCTGGTAAACATACTCATAGAGCGATGCTTCGCCGCGTTTTCCCAAATTGTAGTCAAGCATGAGCATATCACCTGACCATATCGAACCGTTCAATCTGGTATTAGTCTGACCTTGTTATTATCTCGAAAACTGAGTATTTTGCCATACCCAGCTCCCCGATAGGATGTTCCGTCAAGCAATGCACATGCCAATCAAGGGAGCAACCATGGCAGAACAGACCAGCAAGGCCGATCGCGTCAAACTCAATCGCGAGCTCGCGCAGATGCTCAAGGGCGGCGTCATCATGGACGTCACCACGCCTGAGCAGGCACGCATCGCCGAGGAGGCGGGCGCCTGCGCCGTCATGGCACTCGAGCGCATTCCGGCCGACATCCGCGCCGCAGGCGGCGTCTCGCGCATGAGCGACCCCAAGATGATCAAGGGCATCCAAGAGTCCGTCTCCATCCCTGTTATGGCCAAGTGCCGCATCGGTCACATTGTCGAGGCGCAGGTCCTGCAGGCCATCGAGATCGATTACATCGACGAGTCCGAAGTTCTCTCCCCTGCCGATGACGTCTATCACATCGACAAGACCCAGTTTGACGTGCCGTTTGTCTGTGGTGCCCGCGATCTGGGCGAGGCGCTGCGCCGTGTTACCGAAGGCGCCACGATGATTCGCACCAAGGGCGAACCGGGCACGGGCGACGTCGTCCAGGCTGTGCGCCACATGCGCAAGATCCAAAAGCAGATCCGCGACGTTGTTGCTCTGCGCGACGACGAGCTCTTTGAGACAGCCAAGCAACTGCAGGTTCCGGTCGAGCTGGTACGCGAGGTTCATGCCACGGGCAAGCTTCCCGTGGTGAACTTTGCCGCCGGCGGCGTAGCGACCCCCGCCGACGCCGCGCTGATGATGCAGCTGGGCGCCGAGGGTGTCTTTGTCGGCTCGGGCATCTTTAAGAGTGGCGACCCCGCCAAGCGCGCCGCCGCCATCGTTAAGGCTGTGGCAAACTTCACCGACGCCAAGCTCATTGCCGAGCTTTCGGAGGACCTGGGCGAGGCCATGGTGGGCATCAACGCCGACGAGATCGAGATTATCATGGAGGAGCGCGGGCGCTAGTCCGGCAGAAAGGGTCGCATATGAGCGATTATGTAGACCAGACGGTCGCCGTGCTGGCGGTCCAAGGCGCTTTTGCCGAGCACGAGGCAAGACTATCCGAGCTGGGCGTACACTGTATTGAGCTGAGGCAGGCGGCCGATTTGCAGCAGAACTTTGACCGCCTGGTCCTCCCCGGCGGCGAGTCCACCGTTCAGGGCAAGCTACTTGCCGAACTCGGTATGCTCGAGGGGCTTCGCACCCGCATTGTTGAAGGCATGCCTGTCCTTGGCACCTGCGCCGGCCTGATTCTACTGGCTCACGACCTTGCCGCCCATGACGATAAAGGGGCGCCGCGCCTGGCAACCATGGATGTACTCGTTGAGCGTAATGCCTATGGCAGACAGCTCGGCAGCTTTCACACCAAGGGGCAGGTAGACGGCATCGACGGTGAAGTGCCATTAACATTTATCCGTGCGCCCCGCATCGTCGAGGTGCACGGCAATACCAAGGCCCTAGCCGAAGTCGATGGCCGTATCGTCGCCGCCCGTCAAGACAATCAGCTTGGTGTCACCTTCCACCCCGAGCTCGACGACGACACCCGCCTCCACGAGCTCTTCCTCCAAATGTAGGCAGAAAACAAACGAGCGTGGATTTTCGAACGCATAGCAAATGAGAGTGGATAATCTCCCACTTTGAGCTCGAATGCAGACTCAAACCGGGAGATTATCCACTCTCATTTGCTATGTAGTCATTTAAGAACGTCCCCAATGACTACTTCGACAACGCCGATGTTTTGGTATCGACAGCGAAAACCCGCCAGAGCGAGGGAGGCCCTTTTGGGGCGAGATGACGCCATAGGTTGAGCATAAGTCAGCGAGCGGGTCGCATTTGTGACAAGGTGGCGTGAAACGAAAGGGCGCTGACCTTCTGGTCGCGCCCTTGAAGTTGAACGTCAGATTGTCCAAATGCGGCCCGCGCAGCGTCGA
>CABRRA010000016.1:0-50137 GCA_902473205.1 uncultured Collinsella sp. | reverse complement strand
GTTGGCGCGCCCATTTTTGTGCGGGCGACAAAAGGACTGTCCCTTTGTCACATTGCAATAAATGTGATGGAAGTGTGGCGAAATGAGCTTAAAACTTCCGTAAATGTGATAAATGTCACGTTTTACCTAGGGTAAAATGTGGGAAATATCACGTTTACGGAAGTTTCTTTGCGGGAGGTTCGGTCATGCAGCGAGATATCATTGCCAAGCTTAACGCTTGGAAAGCGTCAGAATATCGTAAGCCGCTTATCCTTAAGGGGGCGCGCCAGGTTGGAAAGACGTGGGCGCTTAAGGAGTTCGGCCGAACCTCGTACCTCAATTTTGTGTATCTGACGCTCGAGGAGCCGTCACCTGGGGTACAGAGCGAGTACGCTCAGTTTTTCGAAGGTACGCGCGATCCTCGACGGATCATCTCAAATCTTTCCCTGGCACTTGGACAGCCTATCGAGCCCGGCGAAACGCTGCTTATTATTGATGAGATCCAGGATTGTCCTTCTGCAGTCGGCGCCCTTAAATACTTCTGTGACGAGGCCCCCGAGTATCACGTCGCATGCGCAGGGTCTTTGTTGGGCGTTCGCTTGTCCCGTGAGACCAGCGCTTTTCCGGTGGGAAAGGTCGAGTTCATGGAGATGCGCCCCATGAGCTTTTCCGAGTTTCTGAAAGCCGAGGGTGCTGCAAACTACGACGAATACCTTGGCGGCCTGGATCAGATCGAGACAGTGCCCGATTTCTTCCATGTCCGTCTCGTCGAGCATCTTCGTCGTTATTTTGCATGCGGCGGCATGCCAGAGGCTCTTGGCCGGTGGGTGGAGACGGGCGATATCGTTCAGGTCGATAAGGTGTTGTCTGATCTCTTGGATTCCTACGAGCGCGATTTTGCCAAGCATGGTGGCCGTGCGCAGTTCGCCAAGCTTTCACAAATATGGAACTCGATTCCAGCTCAGTTGGCGCGCGAGAACAAAAAGTTCGTTTGGGGTGCGGTGCGCGAGGGGGCTCGTGCTCGAGAATACGAGGATGCTCTGGAATGGCTTGCCGATGCTGGGCTCATCACGGCGGTTCGCCTTAATGCTGCTGGTGGTGTGCCGCTCTCTGCGTACGATGACCTCAAGGCATTTAAGGTCTACTGTCTTGATGTCGGCTTGCTGCGCCGCATGGCAAGGCTGGATGCGTCCGCTTTTGCCATCTCGGATGCGCTATTTTCGGAGTTCAAAGGTTCGTTCGCCGAGAACTATGTGCTTCAGGCATTGCTTTCACAGTTAGATGCTGCTCCGCGTTATTGGACAAACGAGAAGCCGAAGCACGAAGTCGATTTTTTGATTCAAGTCGGAAACGAAATCGTTCCCGTCGAGGTCAAATCGGGAGAGGTCGTTCATTCCAAGAGCCTTAAGTACTATGCCGACAAGCATGCGGAGACGACTCCATTGAGGGTCCGCTACTCACTTAAGAACCTAAAGCTCGACGACGGGGTGCTCAACATTCCGTTGTATTTGGCTGATCGATCTGTCCCTCTTATCAAAAAGGCGCTTGATCGTGCACATCTTGACGTTTAGATCCTGGGTGAGCTGACGGACGGCGGCTAATTAATCGCTCCGTTACGGCCAGGGAGCCTGGGCCTTAGCGATGCTTGCTTCGCCAAGCCGTGGGTGTCATGCCGGTGTATTGTTTGAAGGCTTGGGCGAAGGCGGCCTGCTGAGGGTAGCCTAGACGCTCTGCCACCTGCGCTATCGTGAGCGCGCTATCGGCCAAAAGGTCCTGTGCTCGCTCCATACGGCGTCTTCGTATGTAGGCGCCCAGGGACTCGCCAGTTTGGGCCTTAAAGGTGGCGCATAGTTTGGAGCGGCTTGTGTAGAGCCTCTCGGCCACCTCGTTGATACCCACACGTTTGCCTTTGTCGAGTGCGCGCTCAATCATTGCCGTTGCTTCTTCGGCAATGGTTATGCTGACGCGTGTGCCTGCCGCCTGCCGCGCCTGCTTATGGGCCGCGCGCGAACAGGCGAGCTCCGCGACAATGGTCTCCACGATGCCCTGCATATAGACGTGTCCGCCTACGGTGCGGGCGCGGTCCTCGTTAATCCGGCGTAGCGTGTGGCAGATGGCAGACGTCGCTTCCTCATGCCATGGCTCGGCAAACGCCTCAAAGATTCCCGCGAACTCGGTGGGATAGCGGTGCTCCAGTTCGTCAAAATATCCAGGCAAAAAGAGCACCGAGCGCGAGTGATAGAGCTCCCCCGCAAACAGCGGGCTTAATTCCTCGCCACAGCTATCTTGGATAAAGCTGCAAACGGCATTGTTTGGCCACGGTCCATGCAATGGCTTGAGGTTCGCGGGCGTTATGCCAGCCTCGGGCATGCATGTAAGTGTGGGCGTGCTGACTTCGCTCACGCAGGCGTATGGCTCGGGTGTGTATTCGGCCAGGTACATATCGTGCGTCGGGGTGATGAAATGCTCCATGACGATGCAGGCAGGGGAGAGAGGCATAATCCATGCGCGGCCGTGCGCCCGGTCGTTTGCCACCTCGCCGGTAAAGACGGCGCCCTTGCCGGTAAGCTCCAGGCCAAACTGCTCAAATTGCGGTGCGTAGAGCTCGGTTATGTCGGTCGCTGCCCGCTGTATTTGCAAAAGCGTCCCTTTCCTTTGCAGAAACGTCCACGCCTGGCTTGATTGTGAGCCATGGCTAACACATCAATGATAAGTTCATTACGGTTAACTCTCAAGCCGTTAGAAAGGAATCTCATGGCAAAGGAATCAAAAAGGGAAGGTGGAGGCATCGGCGAGTTGCTCGCGTATGCCGGTGACCGCAAATTCCTAACGTATTTGGGCATGGCGCTCTCGGCGCTCTCGCAGCTGCTGAGCTTTGGCCCGTACGTGTGCATTTGGCTTGTCGCGCGCGATCTGATCGCCGTGGCACCTAACTGGAGCGAAGCCTGCGACATCGCGATGTATGGCTGGTGGGCCGTAGGTTTTGCCCTGGCAAGTATCGTAGCTTATTTCGTGGGGCTCATGTGCACGCACCTGTCTGCGTTTCGCTGCGCGTCCAATATCCGCAAGACTACGAGCGAGCACCTGCTTAAGCTGCCGCTTGGCTACTTTGACACGCACGCCACCGGTGAGCTGCGTCGTGTTGTAGACGGATGCGCCGCCTCCACCGAGACTTTGCTCGCACACATGCTGCCCGATATCGCAGGCGCCGTCGCCATGGTCGTGGGCTTGCTCGTGCTGCTTTTCGCCCTCGATTGGCGCTTGGGCGCGGCATGCCTCATCTCGGTGGCCATTTCGTTTGGCGCCATGGCCACCATGATGAGCGGCAAAGGCGCCGAGTTCATGAAGGCCTACATGGGAGCGCTGGTCAAGATGAACAAGACCGGCACCGAATACGTACGAGGCATCCCCGTGGTCAAGGTGTTTCAGCAGACGGTCTACTCCTTTAAGGCCTTCCACGATGCGATTGCCGAATACGCCGACATGGCGCAAAACTATGCGGGCACGTTCTGCCGAGGTCCGCAGGTGCTCAACCTTACCGCGCTCAATGGCCTTGTGACATTCCTGCTGCCCGTGGCGTTGCTGTTGGCGCCGGGCGAGACGGACTTCGCGCATTTTATGGCCAACTTCACGTTTTACGCGATATTTTCGGCCGTGGTGCCGACGGCCATGACCAAGCTCATGTTTGTGGGCGAGGCCTCTCAGATGAGTGCCGATTCGCTGGCTCGTATTCGAAGCGTCATGGATTCCAAACAGCTCTCCGTGCCCGCCCAACCCAAGCACCCTGCCGGCGGCGACGTGCGATTTGAGGACGTGAGTTTTACCTACGAGGGTGCCGAAACACCTGCCGTTAGCCATGTGAGTTTCAGCGTTTCCGCGGGTAGCACTCTCGCCCTGGTGGGTCCCTCGGGTGGCGGCAAGTCAACCTGCGCAAGCCTGATCCCGCGTTTTTGGGATGTCTCCTCGGGTCGAGTGCTCGTAGGCGGTGTGGACGTTCGCGATATGGATCCGCACGAGCTTATGGGCCAGGTCGCCTTCGTGTTCCAGACCAACCAGCTGTTCCGGCAAACACTTGCCGATAACGTGCGCGCCTCCAAGCCTACGGCTACTGACGACGAAGTGCGTGCGGCCCTCTCCGCAGCTCAGTGCGACGACATTGTGGCCAAGCTCCCACAGGGCATCAATACCATGCTCGGTGCCGGCGGAGCATATCTTTCGGGCGGCGAGGTCCAGCGCGTGGCACTTGCCCGCGCGATCCTTAAAGACGCGCCTATCGTGGTGCTCGATGAGGCTACGGCGTTTGCCGATCCCGAGAACGAGGCGCTCATCCAGCGCGCCTTTAGCAAGCTGGCGGCTGGTCGCACAGTCATTATGATTGCGCACCGACTCTCGACTGTAGTGGGCGCAGACCAAATCGTGGTGCTCAACCAGGGCAGCGTGCAGGAGTCGGGTACCCATGCCGAGTTGCTGTCCCAAAATGGCCTGTATGCCAAGATGTGGGCCGAGTACGAACAGGCCGCGAGCTGGAAAATCACTGCAGCGACCGCGGATGCCACCGTCACGAAGGGAGGCGAGGCCTAAATGTTCGCCTCATTCCAAAAGAAGTATTTCCTATCCGATAAAGGCGTCGCCGGCGTAAAACGCGGCATTTTCTGGACCACGCTCACCAATCTCATCACCATGGCCGGCATGGGCTTTTTATTCCTGGTTATGGCCGGCTTTGTCGAGCATCTCGTCAGCGGGGCTGACCTGCCGGATGCCCTGCCGATCGTGGGCGGCCTCCTGGTCTTTTTCGTGATGCTCTTTGCCTCTAACTGGCAGCAGTATTACTACACCTACTGCATCTTTTACGAGGAGTGCGGCAAGCAGCGTATGGAGATCGCCGAGCGCTTGCGCAAACTGCCGCTGTCGTTTTTTGGTCGTCGTGATCTGGCCGATTTAACCGAGACCATCATGGGCGACGTCCAGGCTATGGAGCACGCCTACAGCCACGTGCTGGGAGAGCTTTGGGGTGCCATCATCGCAAGCGCCATTGTGTTCGTGGCGTCGCTGTTCTTTTGCTGGCAGCTGGCGATTGCGGCGTTTTGGAGCGTTCCCGTGGCCTTTGCCGTGCTGTATCTAACACGCGGCCCCATGACTCCGGTGTTCGATCGCGTGCGTGCCGAGAAGGTCAAGGTTACCGAGGCAATTCAAGAGACGCTCGACTGCGTTCGCGAGATCCGCGCCACCAACCAGGAAGCCCATTATCTTGAGGGGCTCAACGCCGTGATCGATGCCGAGGAGCGCGAGACCACCAAGGGCGAGCTCGCTAACGGGCTTTTGGTCAACTCCGCCTTTGCCATCCTGCGTCTGGGCATTGCCACCACGCTGGTCACGGGTGCCGCGATGGTCGCCTCCGGGCAGGTCGACTTTTTGGTGATGTTTGCCTTCCTGCTTATGGTGAGCCGTATCTATGCGCCCTTTGACCAGGCGTTAATGTTAATGTCCGAGCTGTTTGCCGCCGAGTCGTCTGCCAAGCGCATGCGTTCCATCATGGAAGAGCCTGTGGCGCGGGGCAGCGAGAAATTTGAGCCCGTGGGCCACGATGTGGTGTTCGATCACGTGGCATTTGGCTATGGTGCGGGCGAGGACGGGCGCGCCGGCGAGAAAGTTCTTACCGATGTGAGCTTTACCGCCAAGGAAGGCGAGGTCACGGCACTGGTCGGTCCTTCGGGTTCCGGTAAGTCTACGGTGAGCCGTCTGGCCGCGCGCTTTTGGGACGCCACCGAAGGCACGGTCACCGTGGGTGGCGTGGATGTTGCGAGCATTGATCCCGAGGTGCTGCTGCGTGATTACGCCATTGTGTTCCAAGACGTGCTGCTCTTTGACGACACGGTGATGGGAAACATCCGCCTCGGGCGTCGTGATGCCACCGATGAGGAGGTGCTTGCGGCTGCGCGTGCCGCCAACTGCGACGAGTTTGTGGGCCGCATGCCGCAGGGCTATGACACCATGATCGGCGAGAACGGCTCCAAGCTGTCCGGCGGAGAGCGCCAGCGCATTTCCATCGCCCGTGCGCTGCTCAAAGACGCGCCTATCGTGCTGTTGGACGAGGCGACAGCGAGCTTGGATGTGGAGAACGAGACCGTAGTTCAGCAGGCGCTCTCCCGTCTGCTTGCAGGCAAGACGGTTATCGTTATTGCCCACCGTATGCGTACGGTGGAAAATGCCGACAAAATCGTCGTGCTCAAGGATGGTGTGGTTGCCGAGCAGGGTGCTCCGGCGCAGCTCAAGGCGGCAGGCGGAGAATTCGCCCGCATGGTTGCGCTGCAAAAGGAAGCGGCTGCCTGGCAGCTGTAGGAATATGACAAAGGGACAGTCCCTTTGTCATATTGAGTCCATCCCCATAGTTTCCAAAAAGTTAGCCATTGTTGACCAAATAGTTATACTAAACTGTTCTCAAAAGCGTGCTCGAGCAAACTAATGAACTCGGGTGCTAAGGCACCATGCCGCGCTTATGCGGCAAAAGGGAGAAGCAACATGAAGAAGTCGACGTTTAACACCCTGCTTGTCGGTGGCGGTTTTCTGCTTGGTACGGCCGGCATCAAGCTGCTCACCAGCGCTCCGGTAAAGAACGCCTGCGTGCAGGGTATCGCGTGCGGCATGCGCATCAAGAACGGCTACCAGGACATGGTCGAGCAGGCCAAGGCCAATGTCGATGACATGGTTGCCGAGGCTGCCTACATCACCCAGAGCGAGGCCGCTGCTGACGAGGCAGCCGAGTAGCACTCCAGGCATAAACAATGAGATTCTCGATTATTAGCGAGATCCCCGGCAGGACCCGTCTTCAATTGGCGGGTCCTGTGCCAGAGAGCGATCTCGATGCACTTCTTAAGCTCAGCGGCGACATCGACGGCGTGCACAAGGTGTGTGTCTACGGCCGTATTGGCCAGATGGCGCTCGAATATGACGAGCAGCGTCGCACGGTCGTGCTCGATGCCCTGGGTGCACTCGATGCTCAAGCTATCGCCGATGCCAAGTCGGGTTACGTGATGCAACTCGAGCCGCGCAGACACAAGCTCGTCATGGATCTTGCCACACTTATCGGCGCCCACTACGCGCGCCGCTGGTTTTTGCCCACGCCCCTACGTGCTGTGTTTGTCGTGGCCGGTTACATGACCTTTTTGCGCGCCGCCCTCCGTGAGCTCGCGCAGCCGCGCCTGACCGTTCCCGTGCTCGACGCTTCGGCTATCGGCATTTCGTTCGTCAAACGCGATTTCGACACCGCGGGCCAGACGATGTTCCTGCTCAACGTGGGCGAGCTGCTCGAGGACTACACCCGCGCCATGAGCGAAAACGAGCTCATAAACTCGCTGCTCGACGTGCCCGATAAGGCGCAAAAAGTGGTCGGTGACACCGAGGTAAGCGTTGCCGCGACCGAGCTTGAGCCCGGCGATCTGGTCGCCGTGCGCACTGGCATGTCCATTTGCATCGACGGTGTTGTCGAGCAGGGGAGCGCTATGGTCAACCAGGCGACCCTGACCGGCGAGCCGCTGGCCGTCGAGCGCAGCGTGGGCGACGACGTGTTCGCCGGTACCGTCGTGGAAGACGGCGGCATCTTGGTGCGCGTGCGCGCCAATACGGCGCAAACCAAACTGCGCTCAATCGTCTCGCTCGTGCAGACGGCCGACTCGCTCAAGTCCGAGGGCCAGTCGCATATGGAGGACCTTGCCAACAAGATCGTCCCGTGGAACTTCTTGCTTGCAGGTCTTGTCGCTCTTACCACCCGCAGCCTCATCAAGACCTCAGCGGCGCTGATGGTCGACTACTCGTGCGCACTCAAGCTCACGGGTTCCGTCGCCGTCATGACTGCCATGAGCGATGCTGCCAAGATGGGCGTCATGGTCAAGGGCGCGAAGTACTTTGAGTCGTTTGCCAAGGCCGACACCATTGTGTTTGATAAGACCGGCACGCTTACCGAGGCGCAGCCGCGTCTTGCCTGCGTGCTCACCACCGATGGCTGGAGCGAGGACGAGGTTCTGCGCCTTTCTGCCTGTCTGGAGGAGCATTTCCCGCATCCGGTGGCGCGCGCTGTGGTCAACGCCGCCCGCGAGCGCGGGCTCGAGCACCGCGAGCGTCACGCTGCGGTCGAGTATATTGTGGCGCACGGCATCGCTTCGTCCATTGAAGGGCGTCGCGCCATCATCGGTTCCGCGCACTTTGTATTTGAGGACGAGGGCGCGCAGCTCGAGTCCGACATCAAGGAGCAGATCGAGTCCCAGATGCAGGGCCTGTCGCCGCTGTATCTGGCGGTCGACGGCATCGTTGTGGGCGTGCTCGGCATCGAGGATCCGCTCAAGCCCGGGGTCCGTGAGGCCATCGCCGACCTGCATGCGTTGGGCGTTAAGCACGTGGTCATGCTCACGGGCGACTCGGAACGCACGGCCGAGCGCATTGCGCGCGAAGCGGGTGTCGACGAGTTTAAGGCCGAACTGCTGCCCGAGGACAAGTACGCGTATGTAGAGCGCATTAAGAGCGAGGGGCGCCACGTTGCCATGGTGGGCGACGGCGTCAACGACTCGCCGGCGCTCGGTTTGGCCGACGTGGGGCTGGCCATGGGCGGCGGAAGCGACATTGCCAAGGAGGTCGCCGACATCATCCTGGCCGACACGGATCTCGCTGCGATCGTGCGCCTGCGCCGCATGAGTCAGGGCCTCATTGATCGTCTGACGAGTTCGTATGCCAAGGTCATGCTCACCAACTCGGCGCTGCTGGCATTGGGTATTACCGGCATGATCACTCCGCAGACGTCGTCACTGCTGCACAACGGCTCAACGATCGCCTACAGCCTGGGCAACGCGAAGGCGTACCTGCGTTAGCGTTTTCGATTGAGTATATGGCCTGCATTCGGGCGGCACCGCAGCCGCCAGGGTGCAGGCCTTCTTTTGTTTGACGAGATGTTAGCTCGGATATATGCTTGTGCTAGCACCGCTAGCAAATGCTGAAGGTGAGGTTGAGATGGCTACCGTTGGCAGCATGGCGCAGGTGAATGTTCGCGTAGATCGCTCGGTTAAAGAGCGCGCCGAGGAAGCGTTGCGGCTTTCGGGTGGAACGCTGCCCGACCTTATTAAAAAAGTCGTGGCCAAGGTTGCGCAGGGTGGCGGGCAGTGCGAGGAAGTGCTTGCGGCCGTCGACGACCGGCAGCAGACCGTCGCGCCCGATACTCCGTTCGCCGCGTCGTGGGCAGCGGCGGATCAGCTTTACGCGGACCTGGGCATCGCTACGTCGTCCGTGTCCGACGATCGCGATTGGGACGCAATCTATTCCGAAGCCATGGACGAGCATTATCGCCAAAAGGGGATGATCCAGTGAGTGGGGCGCCTCTCAAGATCATGGTGGATGCCAACGTATGGGTTGATTCGTTTTGCGTCGACCATGCCGAGTCGCTTGCCGCGCGTGCGTTTATTGGGCGGGCGACGGAGACGGGGGCGTTACTGTTCTTCCCGGTGCATATCGCTAAGGACGTGCTGTACGTTGTCCAACACGAGCTCAAGCGCAGGGTTATTGCTAAAAAAGGCTCGGTCGACGAAGCATCGGCACGAGCGATAGGCGAGGCCGCGCTGGCGTTTGTTCGAAATATGACCGAAAACGCCACCGCCGTGGGCGCAGACGCATCCGATTTGTGGTTGGCCGATAAGTATCTAACGCTTCATCATGATTACGAGGATAATTTGGTGTTGGCGGCATGCAGACGCGCTGGGGCAGATTACTTGGTAACTAACGATCGCAAACTGCTCGAACATGCCGATCTTGCAGCAAAGACACCTCGTCAAATGATGCCGATTCTTATTTTGGCCGAACGCGGCGGCGCGGCTATCAGTTGACGCGAACTGTTTGCAGGCCTCTTGGACGACGATGCGCCAAGGGACCCGCATCTGCTATTTACAAAAGCTCGGCCTTAATGGCGGGACTTTCTGCGAGCTGCTCGGCTGCCTTTTCGTCGGAGCTATCGAGTGCTGCCAGACTGCGGTAGACCCACTCGTTGACCTGGGTGTTCTTGACGCCTGCGGTCTGCATAAGGGCGCCTACCTCGCAGATTGCTGCGAGCAGATCAGCTTTTGGACCCGCGAGCTCGACCTCGATGCCGTGGTAGGCGGACACGCCGCGGTTCTCACTCACATGGTCGATAAAGCCCTCGACGGTCTCAAGCTGCTGGGCGAGAGCTGCATCATCGTCAGCGTCCAGCACGACGAGTGCGTTCGATACCGTGAGGGCGGGATGTCCGCAGGGGACAAAGCCTTCGATGACATCCATAGCTTCGGTAATGGTTGAGCCCAGACCTGCGAGGGCATTGACGAGTTGCTGCTTGGTATCCATAACGGTCCTTTCGATGGGTCAATTTTGCTTGGCGAAAATATACGTGACGTGTCCGGTAGCAAAAGTGCGAAGTGTGGTGCACATTATGGTCTTCACAGCTCGTGCATAGAGCAGCTGTCCGCCTTTAGAACGTGGTAAGATAGCTATCCACGAGCGGGGCTCACCCCGCGTGTTCCTTGAAAAGTCGACGGGTGTTGGGTGCTCGTGCCCAATGCCATCCAGACTTTCCCGACATTCGGGGGCGACTGGTTTCGACACGATAGCTCTGAGAGAGGAAGCAAGCCGAGGTCTCCTCGCCTCGTTAAACAGGGGTACCGTCAAATTGAATTGACAACAACTCTTCTTTTGAGCCTATGGCTCTCGCTGCTTAGTTTATAGCGGCGCGTCAACCCGGTGATTTCCCCGACACCGGCGCGACGTCATTTTAGGGGAATGCTCCTGCGCACGTAATCGGTATGGCGCGGGCTAAGACCGAACCGGTTGGGATGCCGCGAGCGTGTCGCTGCGCGCAAAGCGTCCGAGACAAAACCAGCGACTGAGCTTGGAGATGCCAATCAGGGGGCTTTCGTGGACCGGAGTTCGATTCTCCGCGCCTCCACCAATAGTTACAAGCAGGTAGGTAAACGCACCTACCTGCTTTTTTGTTACTTACAGATACCGCGGAGAATCGAACTCTATGCAGGGCGCGAGCGTTAAGCAAACGCGAAGCGTTTGTAGCGAGCGGGCGAGGACGCCGGCAGGCGGCCGAAGCCGGTGCGGATTTGCGAAGCAAATACGCGGATTCTCCGCGCAAAGCCTCGATTCAAAACGGATGCGATGTTTATTGAATTTCAGCTGGCCAAACCCCGCATCAACGGATCCCCCGTACCGCGGAGAATCGAACTCTGCGCAGGGCGCGAGCGTAAAGAAAACGCCGCAGCAACGCAGAGTGGGACGCGCTTTCCCGCCGACCGCCCCGTCCTCCGCAACTCCAAAACCAATGCGCTCTCTATCCCAAAACTGGGTAGAAGAAGCCCAAACGAAACAGCAGGAGGTCAATATGACTGCAGAAGATAGGGCAAAGAACGCCGGCAAAGTCGCGCTCGTTTTGGAGGGCGGCAGCTTCCGCGGGCAATTTACCGCAGGCGTGCTCGACGTCCTCATGGAGGCCGGCGTCGAGATTCCGGCGGTATATGGCGTATCGGCCGGCGCCCTCAACGGCGTCAACTACAAGTCGCACCAGATCGGCCGTGCCAACCGCATCAACCTGGCTTTCTGTAACGACAGCCGCTACATGGGTGCCGCATCGTTTGCGTCCACGGGCTCTATTGTGGGTTACGACTTTATCTTTAACGACGTCCAGGACCGCCTGGATCCCTTTGACAACGAGACGTTCGACGCCAGCCCCATCGAGATGTACGCCGCCGCGACGGACATGCTCTTTGGAACCGCCGCGTACCTGCCGGTCAAAAGCGCCGTGCTCGACCTCGATGCCGTGCGCGCTTCGACGTCGCTGCCGCTGGTGACGCCGCCGGTCGAGATTGACGGGCACAAATACGTCGACGGCGGCGTAGCCGATTCGGTCCCTATCGAGCATGTGCTCGAGGAGGCGGGCTTCGACCGTGCGGTCGTTATCGTTACGCAGGACCGCTCATACGAGAAAAAGCCTTACGAGTTTATGCCCGCCGCGCGCGCCCGCTATGCCGACTACCCCTACCTGCTCGAGGCTATCGAGACGCGCCACGACCGCTATAACATCCAACGCATGCATCTGTGGAAGTATGAGCGCGAGGGCCGTGCGCTGGTCGTTGCTCCGCAAAAGCCGGTCGAGGTCGGCCACGTTGAGCACGATCCGGCAAAGCTCCTCGACCTGTATATTCAGGGCCGCCAGGAGGCAAAGCGATTGCTGGGAGATATCGAGGCGTTTGTCGAGCGCTAGCGTCGCGACGTCATGACCCATGGACGACATGTGCAGAAAGTCTGGTCAGAGCCAAAATACCTGTTGACTCGGCGGACGAGCGGGGTAATATGGACGGGTTACTTGCAGAGCCCCGTGAATCTCTGTAACAACACGTACTGTACATGGAGGAGTCTAAGTGATTTCGAAATCGACTCACTACGCCAAGCAGGGCGAGGTCCAGCGCAACTGGGTTCTCGTCGACGCCGATGGTGCTGTCCTGGGCCGTCTTGCCACCCAGATCGCAATGATCCTGCGCGGTAAGAACAAGCCCCAGTTCACGCCCAACAGCGACTGCGGCGACTTCGTTGTCGTCATCAACGCCGATAAGGTCCAGCTTACCGGTAACAAGGCCGACACGAAGACCTATTATCGCCACAGCGGCTACAACGGCGGCCTCAAGGCTGAGAGCTTCCGCCAGGCTATGGAGAAGCACCCGGAGAAGGTCATCGAGCGCGCCGTTCGCGGCATGCTGCCCAAGACCACCCTCGGTCGTGCCCAGATGACCAAGCTTAAGGTCTACGCTGGTGCCGAGCATCCGCACGCTGCCCAGAACCCCACGAAGATTGAGCTGGAGGCTTAAAGATGGCTGAGAACACCGTTGTTTACCAGGGTACCGGCCGTCGTAAGAACGCCGTCGCCCGCGTCCGTCTCGTCCCCGGCACCGGCAAGGTGACCATCAACAAGCGTGACGCCGAGCAGTATTTCGGCCGTCATCAGCTCGTTGAGAACGCCCTTGCTCCCTTCAAGGTGACCGACACCGCCGGTCAGTTCGACGTTATCGCTCTGTGCGATGGCGGCGGCATCTCCGGTCAGTCCGGCGCTCTGCGCCTGGGCATCGCTCGCGCTCTTCTGAACGCTGGCGACTACCGTGCTGACCTCAAGAAGGCCGGTTTCCTTACGCGCGATGCTCGCGTGGTCGAGCGCAAGAAGTACGGCCTCAAGAAGGCTCGCCGCGCTCCCCAGTTCTCCAAGCGCTAAGGTTTTATCTCCTTACGAGATACAATGTACAAGCGGGGCCTGCCGATTGCTCGGCGGGTCCCGCTTTTCTTTTTCGACTAGGGTGGGCGACTGCGTTTTGCCCACTTGGGAAGGAGCGATCCTATGCCCCAGAACATCTTCGGTACCGATGGCGTCCGTGGCGTCGCCAACGCCGACCTCTCGTGCGACCTCGCGTTTCGCCTTGGCCGTGCGGCGACCAAGTTCCTTGGTCCGGATATTTGCATCGGCCGCGACACGCGTCTTTCGGGCACCATGCTCGAGAGCGCTCTGACCGCCGGCATTATGGCCGAGGGCGGCCGCCCGCACTGCTGCGGCGTTATCCCTACGCCGGCCGTGGCGCTGCTTACCGTCCAAAACGAGCTCGACGGCGGCATCGTCATCTCCGCTTCGCACAATCCGCCGGAGTTCAACGGCATCAAGTTCTTTAGCCGCAAGGGCATGAAGCTTCCCGATGCTGTCGAGGAAGAGATCAGCGCCTGGGTCATGTCCGAGGAGGCCATGGCTGCCGATACGCTGCCGACCGGTGCCGGCGTGGGTCACATCATCAAGATGAAGGACGCCCGCAAGGCATATGTCGATCATGCCATCAGCACGCTCGACGGCCTTAAGCTCGACGGCCTGGTTGTTGCCGTCGACTGCGGCCACGGCGCTTCTTGCCAGACCACGCCCGCCGCACTGCAGCGCCTGGGCGCCACGGTCCATGCCATCAACACCGATTACTGCGGCACCGACATTAACGTCGAGTGCGGCTCCACTCATCTTGAGCCCCTGCGCGAGCTCGTGCTGCGCACCCACGCCGACATCGGTCTGGCTCACGATGGCGACGCCGATCGCGTGCTGTTCGTGGACAGCGAGGGCAACGAAATCGATGGCGACTACATCCTGGCCATCTGCGGTTCCGACCTGGCCGCTCGCGGCAAGCTCGCCAACTCCGAGATCGTCTCGACCGTTATGTGCAACCTAGGCTTCTCCATCGCCATGAAGGAGCAGGGCTTCGAGATGGTCCAGACCGCCGTGGGCGACCGCTATGTTCTCGAGCGTATGCTCGAGGACGGTGCCGTCATCGGCGGCGAGCAGTCCGGCCACATCATCTTCCTGGAGCACAACACCACCGGCGACGGCTTGGTGACGGCCCTGCAGCTTCTGGCCGTGCTCAAGCGCACCGGCCGCACCCTCACCGACCTTGCCGGCATCATGAAGAAGTACCCGCAGGTACTTGTCAACGTACATTCCGACAATAAGGCCGGCCTGGACGATTGTCAGCCCATTTGGGACGCCGTCGCTGCCGCCGAGAAGGAGCTCAACGGTCGCGGCCGCGTCTTGGTGCGCCCGAGCGGTACCGAGCCGCTGGTTCGCGTTATGGCTGAGGCCGAGACGCACGAGCTGACCCAGCGCGTTGTCGACGACATCGTCGAGGTTGTCAAGCGCGAACTTCCCTAATGGTCAATATCGGGTGCCAAGTGGTAAACTGTTAAGGCTATTTTGATTGATTGGTATGTCCGAGGGGGAGCATGTTCACTAAAGTCCTGAGGTCTTTTGGTATGCGTGGTCGAGTCCTTACGCTGGATGCTCCCATCTCGGGCGACGTCATTCCGTTATCCGAGGTCAACGATCAGACGTTTGCTACCGGCCTTTTGGGCCAGGGCGTGGCGATTCAGCCTACGGGTACACGTGTGATTGCTCCGGCTGACGCTAAGGTCGAGGCGATTTTTCCCACGGGTCATGCCGTTGCGCTCAACACGGTCGATGGTCTAGACGTGCTCATCCATGTTGGTTTGGACACCGTTCAGCTCGAGGGCAAACATTTTACTGTGTATGCGCAAGTGGGTGACATCGTCCATAAGGGCGATGTACTCATCGAGTTCGATCGCGAGGCAATTGCTGCCGAGGGCTACGATGTGACGGTTCCCATCTTGGTGTGTAACTCCGTTGAGTTCTCGAGCATCAAGGGTTCCGTTGGCGAGCATGTCGAGGAGATGGACCAGCTTATCGTCGCGCGTGAGCGCTAGTCGCTCCGCTTGGCCTTTAGCCTACAATTCAAACACGTTTACGGAGGGCACCCTTGAAAGAGGGCGCCCTCCGTGGCAAGATGGGAAACGTCCGAGGCTAAACAGCTTTGGGTCACCGTGGACGGGCAGGGGCCTCGACGCGGTTAGACACGAGACACATATATTACGCGACCTCGCCCTGGTGGCCGCACACGTTGGTTGCGGCCGACGCGGGCCGCGGGCAAGTGCTTGTAAGGGGAGCCTTGCCTCTCTTGTACGAGAAAGGACGCGTAATGAAAATCATTAAAGCTAAAGACTACGAGGATATGAGCCGCAAGGCCGCTAATATCATCTCGGCTCAGGTTATCCTCAAGCCCGATTGCGTGTTGGGTCTTGCCACCGGCTCCACCCCGATTGGCGCTTACAAACAGCTCGCTGCTTGGTACGAGAAGGGCGACATTGACTTTGCCGAGGTCAGCACCTATAACCTGGACGAGTATCGTGGTCTTTCGCACGACGATCCCCAGAGCTATCACTACTTTATGCGCGAGAACTTCTTCGATCACATCAATATCGATCTGAACAACACGCACGTGCCCGATGGCTCCAACCCCGATGCCGCCGCTGCCTGCTCCGAGTACGACAAGATCGTCGCTGCCGCCGGTTACCCGGATCTGCAGCTGCTCGGCATTGGCAACAACGGTCACATCGGCTTTAACGAGCCCGATGACCACTTCTCCAAGGGCACGCACTGCGTCGACCTCACCGAGAGCACCATTCAGGCCAACAGCCGCCTGTTCGACAGCATCGATGACGTGCCCCGTCAGGCTTACACCATGGGCACCCAGACCATCATGTATGCCCGCATGATCCTGGTTGTCGCCAACGGCGAGGCCAAGGCTCAGGCCGTGCACGATATGTGCTATGGTCCGGTTACGCCCAAATGCCCGGCTTCGATCCTGCAGCTGCACACCAACTGCGTTGTCGTTGCTGACGAGGCCGCTCTTTCGCTCTGCGAGTAACGCGATCAAGCGATCTTACATAGTTTCTCAAAAGGCCCTCGCTTTGCGGGGGCCTTTTTAGTGGACATACGCCGTGGCGTATACATGACGGAAACCTTGCCGCGTGCTTGACTGGAGGGTTTTAAATTTTTGTGATTCATTCTATAGCAGATTCTATGCACATTTGCCACCATAGAGTCGCAGGCGGTAGCGAGGAGTAGGCGAGTTGCGCAACTCAAATAAAAATAGCCGACTGCGCTACACTGCAAATGGGATGGGACATGCTGGCAAGCGCATTGACCTGCGCAAAGACCTATTGGTCGGGGGATAAGTTACCATCGGGCCTCGCTGTACAAAAACTTGCCAAACACGTACCGGCAGACAATTAAAAACTCTAAGTCGCGCTATTCACGGGGCGGCTCATATGGTCCTGCAGCTACGGTGTCCATATGGTCGAGTTGAGGAGCAAGCATGGTAAACGATCTGGGCAATACGGACGACCTCGAGTTGATGCCGACGGGCGGCGGCTATATGGTGCGGCGCGATCGCTTGATGAACGAGCTCATCGTTAAAGGGCGCAAGGCGGGAATTGTTTTGCTCTACGCGCCCGATGGGTTTGGTAAGACGTCGGTGTTGCTGCAATACGTGCAGGAGGTTAAATCGGACCCCACGCGAGGGCCGGTTCGGATTATCGAGGCCGACCGCGCGATTGGACGCGAGCTCTTTATGCAGCTCGAGGTTGTCGCCGATGAGCTTAAGGACAAACCTCATTCGCTCGTTGCGATCGACAACGTGCCCAATCTCGAGCAGCACGAAACCGAGGATCTCATCGATCGAATCCGCAGCTTACGTGCTACGGGGACGGGGGTCTTTATTGCCTGCCGCCCCTCCAACCGATTGCTTATCCACGGGCTGGGCGATTCTGTAAAAGTCAATGCGCAGATGCTCAAGGTGCACGCCTATGAGTATTCGTCATGGGCCACGGCGTTCTCTATCAGCACATCGCTTGATTTCTATCGGCTCACACAGGGTGTACCCGAGCTGGTATCTGCCCTGCAGACGGGAATGTATGGACAGGGCGATGTTGCCGGGTTGCTCGAAAACGAAATCGTCAACGTGTACGGTGCGGCGCTGGCCGATCTCGCATCGCTCGAGAACAACCTGTTGTTTACCGTTGCCTGCTTGATGGTATTGATGGGCGAGGGCCGCATTGCGGAGCTAGAGGCGTGCGGTGTGAGGCTTTCGATGGTCGACCAGTCTATCTTTGTGCGCGATTATCCGATTTTTGGCGTGGATCCGTCTGATCGCACCTTTAGGTGTTTGGGCGCTAAGGACAACGCGCGCCTGAGGCTGCGAAAGCTTGTTGCCGAGATCCGTCCCGAACTAGTATCGCGGGCTGCTCGCATTTTGATAAAGGCGGCCCGATGCGATTTGGCCATGGACCTGGCCGATGCGTTCTTGGACCGCCGTGTGGTGTTGGAGCTTGCCGGGCAGTATGGGGCCGATCTTGCCCTGACCGGGCATGGAGGGGACATTTGCCGTGCAGCATCGGCGATGATCAATGCGGAAAAGCAGGAGCAAGAGCCGACAGCCGCCGAGGCACTCGGCGTGTATCTGGCGGCTGTCAGCGTGTGCAATACAAAGCTGGCAAGGTATATGGCGTCCGTTATCGAACGTGCGGGTGACCAGGCGGCCCGCGAGGTCGACCCCGCTACCTGGAAAATAGCCCAGGCGCTTACTATCGCCTTTTACGGCGACAATGACCTGGGGCTTCCCGCCAACCCTGTTGTGCAAGAACAGACATCCTGCGAGGTGCTCGACATGCTGTCCGCGCATATCGAGGTCAAGCGCCACCTAACCGAGCGAGCGGAAGACGGCAATGTTCTCGCGAAGCTCAAGGCGTGCAAAGCCTATGATTGCGAGCTCGACATCGCGGGAATTCTCATACAGGCCGACCATATGCTGGTGGAGCTGTTCGACGGCTCGTTTGCTAAACCCGACGAGCGCGATGACAAGATGGCGCAGATACTCGAGGCGCTCGATATCCGCGGGCTTAAGGCGCCATCCATTTGGCTGCGTATGGTGCTCGCGGCACGGCGCCTGCTCGCGGGCTTGCCCGTGACCGACGATGCGGCGTTTGGCGAGCTCGACCGCTTTGCGGTGCGTGTTCGTGACAATCAAATTCAGCTGTTTGGGTTATTGCTGGAGGGTTGGCAATCGCTGGCGGAGGGGCGGCCGGTCAACGCGAAGTTCCGCGCGGTTCAGGTGCTCAAGCTCGCCGACGAATCGATTGCGTACATGCGCGAAAACGCGTTGCTGCTGGAGCGCGTGGCGTACCTGCGCAATACGTCGCTGGTATCGGTTCGCGAAGAGGCGGAGCTGCTCGACATTAGCAAGACGCAGGTCGGTGGCTCAGAAGCCTGGATCGTGGCGCTGCACCTGGCCGCTGCGGGCCGCGATAGCGATCTTGCCGCCTGGATGTCTATGAATCGCTCGGGGATTTTAGACCCATCGTATCGGCTATTTGCGCGTCTTGCGATGCACTGTCTGGGCGAGCCTGCCGTCAGGATTCGCAAGAAGCTTCCGGTGCGTGAGCTGTCGCGGTATTCACTACGCGATGATTTTGAGGGCGAAAGCGAGCACCTGTTCCAGGCGGGCGAGGTTGAGGCTGTCGATACGATCGGCCATATTGAGATGCGCATGTTTGGCACATTTCGCGCCGAGCGCGACGGCTTTCCCATCACGGATAAGATGTGGCGTCGCAAAAAGGCGGCAACACTTGCCGAGCGGCTCGCGTTGGGCATGGATGCCATGGTCGACCGCGAGACAATCGCCATGGAGTTGTGGCCCCATGCCGAGTTTAGCGCCGCGCGCAACAATCTGTATTCGACGGTATCGCGCTTGCGCTCGGCTTTGGGTCCAACGCCGGATGGCAAGTCGTGCGTGCTCATCCAAAACGAGTGCATAGGGCTCAACGGCGACTACGTTAAGACCGATGTAAGGCTCTTTGACCAGCTGAGCCGCGAGATCCTGGGAAACCGTATGGGCGCGAGAGGCCCTCACCTGGTTGAGCTTTGTCTTAAGGTTGAGCAGCTCTACGCGGGGCCGCTGTATGTTCCCACCGGTTGCAATCCCACGTTTTTTACGCGCATGCGCCACATTATGCAATCCAAGTACATCGACTGCATGATTAGGGGAGCGAATGCCGCTCTCGAGGAAAATGACCTGCAATCGGCAATTTGGCTCGTTGAATCGGGGCTTCGCCAGGAGACGGCGCGCGAGGACATGGTTCGCTGTGCCATGCGCGTTTACGGTGCGGCGGGACGACGCCGCGATGTTGTCGAGCTATACAGCGGCCACATGCACCACCTGCGAGAGCAGGTTCAAGGCGTGCCCGAGCCCGAGACAAGGCGCCTGTATGAGCGCCTGGTCGAAGGCAGGCTCAAGCGCGTGCTTGTCGAGCGATAAAAAACGGGCGCCCGAATCACTCGGACGCCCGCAGGCCACTCGGTATGGCCAGTCGGTTTTAGACGAGCTTGATCTTCTCGATATCCTTGCGCGAGGACTCGCGATACAGCGAGAACTTGCGGCCGATAACCTGAACGACGTCGGCGTGGCAGCGCTCGGCGAGCTCCTCGGCGGCCTCGCGGGCAGAAAGGCTGGAGCCGTCCAGCACGGAGCACTTAACGAGCTCGTGCTTCTCCAGGTAGGCGACCGTCTGCTCGACGGTGCCCTCGTTGATGTCGGACTTGCCGATGATGATGGCGGGGTTGAGGTGATGGGCCATGCTGCGAAGCTGCTTGACCTGGGCTCCTGTCAGTGCCATGGGTTCTCGCTTTCTATGTATGGGGCGCCCCGCAATGGGGCCTTAATCTACGTGAGCTGTCCCACGATAGCGCAGGAACGGCGTGGTGTGGAGCGCGTTTGCCCAGTTCGCAAAGAATGCGGATGCCGGGCGGGAAGACGATGCAAGCTTTAGATGGGCTGCGGGCGGGGTACGGAGACCGGCTCCCAGGCGATAAACGCCCATCGGACCTTGCGGATGTGGTCGAGCATGTAGCGTCCCTGCGGTACGCCCTTGGATCCCGGCTCGCCGGCATGGGGGTTCTCGATCATGTGGTGGGCGATATAGTCGCGCAGGCGGTCGATCTTGCCCTCGTTGCCATGCTCGAGCATGCGAGAAAAATCCGCCACGCCCGCCTCGAGACTATCGAAGGTGTCGCGGCGGGGCGATTCAAAATACGTGACCTGCGGCAGCGCGCCCATCTGAATAAGGATGTTAAAGGCATATACAAATCCGTTGCTGCGGGTAACCGAGGCGCCGATGGCATTCATCAAGTGCAGGTCATAGCGCGGGCTGGAGTTGGCGACCATCGTGACAGCACAACGCCGACGAGCCGTACGGTCAAGTTTGGCAAGTGCTCCCTTCAGGTCGTTCGTGGTAACCGAGCGACTCGCAAAGGCAGCATCAACAGTCTTGGCAACCGGCCCAACCAGATCCCAATCGTCATCCCAGGCAAGCTCAAGCGGCGTAATAAGGTCCTCGAGCCCATAGTACTCAATGCCAGCATCAAGGGTGCCCAACATGGCAGAAGAGAAGTCGGCAGCAATCACGGAATGCCCAGCCTGAGCAAGCGGAATAGCAATCGACCCAGCTCCGCACCCCATATCGAGCACCGACTCACCAGGCTCAAGCGCCAACAGCTTTATAAAATCCCGCGCATACGGGGCAGTCTCCAGCGGACGAAAATGCCGAGCCCGCTTATCCCACTCAAAAGGATCATCAGCCCGTCGCCGATCAGCTTGCAGACGCATCCATTCGCCATTCCAATCAGCAGAAAGAAGCTCAGAGCGAGCATCCCCATCAATCACGGGCCAACCTCCTAGCAACAAAAAAGCGACTCCTCCCAAAAGAAGAGCCGCAACCAGCATATATCAGAAAGAACCGATCCAACGCCAAACCGCCGCACCCGCCAAGTGGTGCAGGAGCGAAGCGACTGCAACCGGGATAGAACCCAACCGAGGTCTCGTTGTGCGGGAGCCCGGGGAGGGCAAATATATAAGGTCGATCGCGAGTTCCGCACGAGCCGGAGAGCACTTAATGTGCTCTCCGTGCGAGTCAGGACTGTCCGAGCAGGCGACCTTATATATTTGCCCTCCCCGGGGCTCCTCGCCAGTCCCCCTCAGCTAGTTCTTGAGCGAGTTCAGCGGCGCCGGGAAGCGTCCGCCACGGTGGGCAAGCACGGTGCCGGCGTTGGGGTTCACCGGCATGATGGGCGCACGGCCAAACAGACCTCCATACTCGACGCAGTCGCCCACGCCCTTGCCGATGGCGGGAATCACGCGGACGGCCGTGGTCTTATTGTTGATGACGCCGATGGCCATCTCGTCGGCGATAATGCCGGCGATGGTCTCGACCGGGGTGTCGCCGGGAATGGCGATCATGTCCAGGCCAACGGAGCACACGCAGGTCATGGCCTCGAGCTTCTCGAGCGAAAGCGCGCCGGCCTCGACGGCGGCGATCATGCCGGCGTCCTCGGACACGGGGATAAAGGCGCCCGAGAGGCCGCCCACGCTGGAGCTGGCCATGACGCCGCCCTTCTTGACGGCATCGTTGAGCATGGCGAGCGCGCAGGTCGTGCCGGGGCCACCGCAGGTGCCCACGCCGATGATCTCGAGGATGCGCGCGACGGAGTCGCCGATGGCGGGCGTGGGAGCCAGCGACAGGTCGACAATGCCCTTCTCGACACCCAGGCGATGGGCGGCCTCGCGGCTCATGAGCTCGCCGGCACGAGTGATCTTAAAGGCGGTCTGCTTGATCTTCTCGGCGACCTCCATCATCGATGCGGAATCGGGCAGCGTCTCCAGGGCTGCGGCCATAACGCCGGGGCCCGAGACGCCTACGTTGATGACGGCGTCGGCCTCGCCACCGCCGTGGACGGCGCCCGCCATAAACGGGGAGTCCTCGACCATGTTGGCAAAGCAGACAAACTTGGAGGCGCCAACGGAATCCTCATCTGCCGTAAGCTTGGCGGCATCGATGATGGTCTGAGCCGCCATGAGCACGGCATCCATGTTGATACCGGCGCGCAGGCTGGCGACGTTGACGCTGGAGCAGACGCGGCTGGTGGCGGCGAGCGCCTGCGGGATGGACTGGATAACGCGGCGGTCGGCGTCGCCGATGCCCTTCTGGACGAGCGCGGAGAAACCGCCCAGGTAATCGATGCCGAGGGTCTCGGCCGCGCGGTCGAGGGCGTGCGCGATGGGGGTGAGGTCCTCATCCTTGCAGCATGCGGCGATCTGCGCCACCGGGGTGACGGAAACGCGCTTGTTGACGATGGGGATACCGTACTCGCGCTCGAGGTTCTCGGCGGTCTCGACCAGGTGCTCAGCCGTGTGCGTCACGTGGTCGTAGATCTTCGTGCACATGCGGTCGAGGTTCTCGTCACCGCAACCCATGAGCGAAACACCCATGGTGATGGTCCTGATGTCGAGGTTCTGCTCCTCAACCATGCCGCGGGTTTCCGCGATTTCTGCGGGCGTGATCGCCATCCTTGCGCTCCTATCTGCCAAACGAGCATAGTTTTATCTATTCTAACGTGCCGCACGTGCCAAGTGGCGCATGCGGCACGTTTTGGTGCTGGGTTGTTTCCGTTGTGTTACTGCCCAAAGACCTCTTCGGCGATACGAGCGCTTTCGGCGGCGTCTTTGGCATAGTAGTCCGCGCCGATCTGCTTGGCGTATTCGGGGGTGAGTACGGCGCCGCCTACGATGATCTTGACGCCCGGCACTTCGGCATGGAGCAGTTTGATGGTCTCCTCCATGGCGACGACCGTGGTGGTCATAAGCGCCGAAAGACCGACGAGCTTGATGTCACGCTCCCGTACGGTCTTGAGCACCTCTTGCGGGTCGACGTCGCGGCCTAGGTCAAAGACGGTATAGCCGTAGTTATCGAGCAGCATCTTGACGATGTTCTTACCGATGTCGTGGATGTCGCCCTTGACGGTGGCCACGCAGATTTTGCCCTTGTCGGCAATCTCGCCGGCGGGCATCAGGCGCTTGATGGTGTCAAAACCCACGCGCGCGGCCTCGGCCGAGGCCATAAGCTGCGGCAAGAAGAACTTGCCCTGGTCAAAGAGGACTCCGACCTCATCGAGGGCGGGGATAAAGTGATTGTTGATGAGGTCCATGGCGTCATGGTCGGCCAGCAGGCGCTCGGTCTCGGCCGCGATTTCGCCCTTGCGGCCCGAGACGACCATGCGACGAATCGGGTCGTCGTTGCCGTCGGTGCCGGCGGTGCCAGCAGCGGGCGCGGCGTCGGTCGATGCTGCCTGAGCCGCCGCTGGGTTCGCGGCGATCTTGTACGGATCGGTCCAGCCGGCGTAGCGCTCGATGTATCCGGTCGAGCCCTCGTCTTCAACGCTCAGCACGCGATAGCTGTAGACGGTATCCATAAAGCGCTTGGAGCCCGGGTTCATGATGGGGGCGTCCAGGCCCGCGCCAAAAGCGGCAGCCAAAAAGACCGAGCCCAGCAGCGGGCGGGCAGGCAGACCAAAGCTGATGTTCGACACGCCGAGCGCGCATTTGACGCCCAGACGCTCTTTGCACAGGGACATGGCGCGCAGGATCTGTTCGGCCTGGCGTTGATTGGTCGAGGCGGTCATGACCAGACAGTCGATGAGGATGCGGTCCGGTCCGATGCCGTAACGGGCAGCCTCGGCCACGATGCGCTCGGCGATGGCGAAGCGAGCCTCTGCGGTATCCGGAATACCGCCTTCGTCGAGTGTGAGGCCGACGACGTTGGCGCCGTAGTGGGCGACTAGCGGGAAGATCTCATCCATGATTTGCTGTTTGCCATTGACCGAGTTGATGATGGGCTTGCCGGCGTAGCGGCGCACGGCTGCCTCGACGGCTGCGGGGTCGGTGGAGTCGATCTGCAGCGGCAGCAGCGTGGAGCCCTGGAGCTGCTCGGTCGCCTGTTGGATGATCTTGACCTCGTCGATCTCGGGCAGGCCCACGTTGACGTCCAGGATGTCGGCGCCCTGTTCCTGCTGGCTGATGCCCTGGCTCACGACGTAGTCTAGGTCGCCGTCGCGCAGGGCCTGTTGCAGGCGCTTTTTGCCGGTGGGATTGATGCGCTCGCCGATGACGGCGATCTTGTGGCCGTCGCAGGGGAGGTCCACGACCGTCTGGGCGCTCGTGACCGACATACTGGGCTTGCGGTGACGCGGGCTGGGTGTGTGGTTGTCGGTAAGCGTGCGCAAGGCCGCCATGTGCGCCGGCGTGGTTCCGCAGCAACCGCCCACGACGCTCACGCCGTCGGCGATCATGCCGGCGACGGCCTTGGCGTATTCGGGGGCCTGGATGTCAAAGACGGTATTACCGTCGTCGTCCACGTGGGGCAGTCCCGCATTGGCCTGCACCATAACGGGCTTGTCGGTGACGGTGAGCATACGCGCGGCGAGTCCTCGGAGCTCGGCCGGGCCCTGGCTGCAGTTGATGCCCAGGACGTCAGCGCCGATGGCGTCGAGCGTGATGGCGGCAACCTCGGGACTCGTACCCAGGAAGGTGCGACCGTCTTCCTCAAAGGTCATTGTGGCAAAGACGGGCAGGTCGGAGTTCTCGCGGCAGGCGAGGACGGCGGCCTTGATCTCGGCAAGGTCGGTCATGGTCTCGATAATAAAGAGGTCCACGCCCGCGTCGACGCCGGCGCACACTTCCTCGGCAAAGAGGTCATAGGCCTCGTCGAAGCTCAGAGTGCCCAAAGGGCGAAGCAGCGCGCCGATGGGGCCGATATCGCCGGCGACGTAGCGGGCACCGGCCGCACGGGCGCAGGCGACGGCGGCGGCAAAGACATCTGCGACGGTGGCGGCGCCATCGAGCTTGTGGGCGTTGGCACCAAAGGTGTTGGCGGTGATCACGTCGCAGCCGGCCTCGACGTACTGACGCTGAATATCGGTAATGACCTGGGGCTCCTCAAAGTTGAGCAGCTCGGGCAGGGCGCCGGCCTTCATGCCGGCCGCTTGCAGCATGGTGCCCATGCCGCCGTCGAACAGCAGGTGTCCCGTGCCCTCGATGGCGGCGCGCAGGCGATCGTCCTTTATGTGCAGGTCGTCGATCGTGCGCGTCTTGTATGCAGCGCCATTACGACGTGCGGCATCAACGGGTGCCGCCAATGCAGTGCCGTCAGAATCATGAGTGATAAGCGGAGTAAACATCGAGGGCTCCTAATGGCTGGAATAGCAGGTGGTGTGGGCGGCGCGGAAGCGGCAGTGCTTGCGCATGCGGCAGATATTGCAGGTAGGGCGGCTCTGGGCGTCGTGGACCTCGCCGTCAAATAGACCGATCACTGCGGTCACGCTCTTGGTGGGCATGAGCAGGCTGGTGGGTGTGACGGTAAGCCCGATGAGCCGCGTAGCGTTGAGCGCAGCAACGATTGAGCGCTGGGCCGTAAGCGGGCAGTCGCCGTAGCCGGGACTAAAGCGCCAGTTGCCGGCGAGTCCGTGTGTGGCGGCCGCAGCCTTGACCTGTTGGTACATCTGCTCGACGGCGGCCTCTACATAGGCGGAGCATGCGGCATCGAGCACGGCTCCCTCTAGGGGCTGCTGGGCTCCCGTGGTGCGCAGGCGACGCTCGGCGTCCATGCCGAGGGTGCATGCCATGAGTGCGGCAAAGCGGGCGTCTTTGAGATGTCGATAGATATCGCGACCGCGCAGCTCAACGTTGGTGCCGACCAAGCGAATGCAAGGCTCGCTCTGTTCATCGACGCCCGTGGCATCGATGGCAAATACGCGGCGCACGCCACGGGGCTCAATGTCCAGCTCCAGACGCTCAACGACAAGCTCAATACGCTGCGACAGTTCGGGCTCAATCTGCTGACCGCCGTAGCCCAGGTAGCGCAGCATCTCGGCACGGTCGACTCGGGGATGGTGGGCATCATCGATACGGTAGAGCGCCGGCGACGCAAGGTCGGCCGGCACTTCACCAAAAGCTGTATCGATGTGCGGTTTTTCCATTACCCCAGGCGCTCCATAATGGTTGCGGCGATCGCAGGACGATTCATAGTGTACAGGTGTAGGCCGTCGGCGCCGTGCTCCTTGAGGTCGCAAAGCTGACGGGCGGCATAATCTACACCGGCTGCCTGCAGACTCTCGGGGTCGTTCTCGTACTTGGCGAGAATTTTGATGACGGGGGAGGGCAGCGACGCACCGCACATAAAGACCATGCGGCTGATCTGCGACTTGCCCATAAACGGCATGATGCCCGCGGTAATGGGCACGGTGATGCCGGCCTTGTCGGCAAGCTCGCGAAAACGGTAGAAGCACTCGTTGTCAAAAAAGAGCTGCGTCACAAAGAAGCTCGCGCCGGCGTCCTGTTTTTGCTTGAGGTATTCGACCGAGAGGTTGAGATCCTCACAGGCAATGTGGCCCTCGGGGTAGGCTGCGGCGCCCACGCAAAAGCCGGCATCGACGAGCTCCGGGATAAGGTCGCGGGCGTAGGCGTAGTCCGAGGCGGGCTTGTCATCCTCAGTCGCGCCAGCGGGCAGGTCGCCGCGCAGGGCTAGCACGTTTTCCACACCGGCCGAGCGATACTCGTCAATCTTGGCGGCGATGTCGGCGTGGGTGCGGCCCACGCAGGTGAGGTGCGCTACCGAGGGCGTATCGAATTCGCTCGTAATCATATGCGCGATGGGGGCGGTGGTGGCATCGTTGCCCGAGCCGCCGGCCGAGCAGGTGACCGAGACAAAGCTCGGCGAAAGCTTGCACAGATTGCCTGCCACTTCGCGAGCCGTATCGAGGGTCAGCTCGCCCTTGGGCGGGAACATCTCAAACGAAACGGGCGCGGTGCCCTGGGATGCTGCCTGCTTAAAAACCTCGTCGACGCGCATATCGTGCTCCTCTAGATACGTAATAGTGTGATGTGTTGTAAGGATTCTACTGCACCACTGTGCCACGGTGGAGTTTCACTCGCTATTTGGGGATACCAATCAAAGATGCCTTGCTATCGGCATTTCCTATAACAGAGCGGTCAATGTAGGATGGGGCTATATTGAATGGTATCTGATGCGAAATACCAGTTAATAGAGCCCATTCTACATTGACTACCCTTAAACCATGGGGAGAGGTCTGCAATTTATGCAGTTGATTGACTGTTGAGGGTGGCAACGCCGCCTCGATAGGGTAACCTCATTGATTGGTTTCGCGACGGCAACATAACGGTAATGTCGCGGAAACACGGCGAGTCTAAGCTATGACTCGTTCGTTAGTAATCAACACCGCTTCTCACGCGGTGCCGATACGAAGGGAGTTCCGTATGGCCGAACTTACTGACCGCTTCGGGACCATGGTGTTCTCTGAGGAAGTCATGAAGGACTACCTCCCCAAGGACATTTGGAAGCGCCTTGCTGCAACCCTCGAGGGCGGTGAGCCGCTCGACCTGGATGTGGCCAACGCCGTCGCCCATGCCATGAAGGTCTGGGCCATCTCCAAGGGCGCGACGCACTACGCGCACTGGTTCCAGCCGCTTTCGGGCATTACTTCCGAGAAGCACGACAGCTTCCTCGAGCCCAACCACGACGGCACCGCCATTACCAAGTTTACGGGCAAGAACCTCATCCAGGGCGAGCCCGATGCCTCGAGCTTCCCCAACGGTGGCCTGCGTGCTACCTTCGAGGCCCGTGGCTACACCGCTTGGGACCCCACTAGCCCCGCCTTTATCAAGGACGATGTCCTGTGCATCCCCACGGCTTTCTGCTCCTACACGGGCGAGGCCCTGGACAAGAAAACCCCGCTGCTGCGTTCCATGACCGCGCTCTCGCGTGAGTCCAAGCGCGTTTTGGCACTGTTTGGCAAGACCCCCAAGAAGGTCGTTCCTTCCGTGGGCGACGAGCAGGAGTACTTCCTGATCAAGAAGGATGCCTATCGCAAGCGCAAGGACCTGGTCATCACCGGCCGAACCCTCTTTGGTGCTGCTCCCTGCAAGGGCCAGGAGCTCGAGGAGCACTACTTTGGCGCTATCCGCCCCACCGTCTCGGCCTATATGAAGGATCTGGACGATGAGCTGTGGGCGCTTGGCATTCCCGCCAAGACCAAGCACAACGAGGTTGCTCCCTGCCAGCATGAGCTTGCACCGGTCTATGGCGAGGTCAACGAGGCCATCGACCAGAATCTGGTCATGATGGAGAAGATGAAGCTCATCGCCTCCCGCCACGACTTGGTCTGCCTGCTGCACGAGAAGCCCTTCGAGGGCATCAACGGTTCGGGCAAGCACAACAACTGGTCGCTTGGCACCGAGTCCGAGAATCTGCTCGATCCGGGTGACACCCCGCTCGACAACCTGCAGTTCATCGTCTTCCTCACCGCGGTGATCGAGGCCGTCGATAACTATCAGGAGCTCCTGCGTGCCTCCGTTGCCTCGGCCGGCAACGACCATCGTCTGGGCGCCAACGAGGCTCCTCCGGCGATTATGTCCATCTTCCTGGGCGACCAGCTTACCGAGGTCGTCGAGAAGATCATCGATGGCAAGGCTTCCGTCCATGCCACGCGTGGCGTGCTCGACCTGGGCGCCGATACCCTGCCCAAGCTGATGCAGGACAACACCGACCGCAACCGCACCTCCCCGTTTGCCTTCACCGGCAACAAGTTCGAGTTCCGTGCCTGCGGCTCCGAGCAGAACGTTTCCGACTCCAACCTGGTGCTCGATGCCGCCGTGGCCAAGTCGCTCAAGTCCTTCGCCGACGCGCTTGAGGGTACGCCCGAGGATGACTTCCAGGACGCCGCGCTCGAGTACTGCAAGAAGGTCCTGACCGACCACCAGCGCATCCTCTTCTCCGGCGATGGCTACTCCGACGAGTGGCCCGTCGAGGCCGAGAAGCGCGGCCTTGCCAACAACAAGACCACGGCCGACGCCCTGCCCGCCTTTGTTTCCGATAAGGCCATTGCGCTCTTTGAGGAGACGGGTGTCCTGACCAAGGCCGAGGCTCAGTGCCGCTACGACTGCAAGCTCGAGAAGTACAACAAGCTCATGAACATCGAGGCCACCACGATGGTTCGCGAGGCGCGTCGTACCTATCGCCCGGTCATTACCGCCTATGCCACCAAGGTCGCTAAGGGCCTTGAGACTATTCGTGCCGCCGGTGCCGAGGCCGCCATGCAGTGCGAGCAGAACACGCTCAACAAGCTCTGCAACGGCATCACCACCATCAACGACTCCATCAAGGCGCTCGACGCCGTGCATCAGAAGGCCGAGGCCCTCGATGGCCAGGAGCAGGCCAACGTGTATGCACACGAGGTCGTTCCCGCTATGGATACGCTGCGCGCCGCCGTGGATGCCATGGAGGAGATCGTGGCCGCCGACTACTGGCCGGTCCCGACCTACGACGACATTCTGTTCTATGTGTAACAGACACGTTTGATTTTGCGCGTGAAGGGGTCTCGCCTGTGTGAGGCCCCTTCTTTTTTGCCGCTTTGACCTGCTTTGAACTTGCAGCCGAGCGAGCGTTTCGCGCGGGGCATCTTAAAAGTTGTAACCTGTTTTGGCATGCGGACGTTTCGGGCGTTTGTTCATAAAGGGGAGGATGATCCGATGAGGGTATTCGATATCGTGTTTAGCCCGACCGGCGGAACGGAAAGGGCGTCTGGCTACATTGCCAATGCGTTGGAAGGGGAAACCGTTGCTGTAGATCTGACCGATAGCGGGCTTGGTTTTCGCACGGTTGCGATGACAAAAGAGGATGTAGCCGTGATCGCGGTGCCCTCGTATGGCGGGCGAGTCCCGGCTGTGGCTGCGGAGCGCTTGGGTATGATGCGGGGAAACGGTGCGCAGGCGGTTCTGGTTTGTGTTTACGGAAACCGCGCGTATGAGGACACGCTGGTCGAGCTTGAGGATGCGGCAAAGGGCGCGGGCTTTCGGGTGATCGCGGCGGTTTCTGCCATCGCCGAGCATTCTATTGTTCGCCAGTTTGCAGCCGGTCGGCCAGACCCACAGGACGCGGCGCAGCTCGCTGGGTTTGCGAATCAGATTCAGCAAAAGATATCTGCAGGAGATGCTTCTGAGCCGGCTATTCCGGGCAATCGTCCCTATAAGAAGGCCGGGGGCGCCGGTATGGTGCCCAAGGCCACAAAAGAGTGCACCGCTTGCGGAGCTTGTGCCGCAGCGTGCCCTGTTGGCGCTATCGATAAAGACGATCCCAAGCGGGTGGACAAAAAGACCTGCATTTCCTGCATGCGTTGCGTTGCCGTGTGTCCGTGGGGCGCTCGCGCGGTAAATCCCGTCATGCTCTCTGCGGCTACCAAGATGTTGAGCAAAGTCTGCGCCGAACGGAAGGAGTGCGAGCTGTTTATCTAGCGCAGGGGCTTTGAGTCTTCTTCATCTAATGTCAAGAAAGAACGAACCCGTGCGATGGTAACTCGCACAGGTTCGTACATTTTTGAGTTGGTGCCCCCAGCGGGATGTCCGCGTGCGGCTGGCGCCGCCCGCATTCGCTGCGTCGCTTCACTCCTTGCGTGCTGCGCTGGAAAACGCTTGCGCGTTTCCTCAGCTCCGCACCCTGTCGGGTTCGAATCCCGGCGCATGGGTAGCAAAAAGCCCGCTACCGAATTGGCAACGGGCTTCTCAGATTCTGTGGTGCCCCCAGCGGGATTCGAACCCGCGATATCCACCTTGAAAGGGTGGCGTCCTTGGCCGCTAGACGATGGGGACAGCGGGAAAGAGTATAGCAGACTTTTCTATCCGTTCACATATCGTTGGCAGATTGAAAAACCACCACACAGGAGTGGGTTTCTATTCCGATATTCAAATATCTCAATCTGTAACATCTGGGCGGGCAAATCGGCTCTATCTGTTACAGATCGAGACAAACGGCGGGCGTCGGGACGAACATCTCATTCTGTAACAGTAAGACGACTTTTAACGGTCTAGATGTTACAGATTGAGACAAACTGCCGTGGCAGATCAAAACCACCACAAAGGTGCCTGTCCCCTTTGTGGTGGTGGGGTGCTAGGGGAGGAGTTTCATCGCGGCGTCGTGGGCGGCGTGCTCGTAGGTGTCGTCGAGGAGCTTGAGCGGCAGCAGAGCGGTGGCCCGTGCATCGCCACGGCGCTCGAGAGCGTGGGCGATGAGCCAGTCGGCGAGCTCGGGGTTCTTGGGCAGTGCCGGTCCGTGTAGGTACGTGCCGATGACGCCCTTGTAGATGATGCCCTCAAAGCCATCGTCGCCGTTGTTACCGGCACCCGTGACGACGGACGTTCCGAGCGGCGTGGCCTCTGCATCGAGCAGGGTGCGGCCGCCGTGGTTCTCGAATCCCACAAAGGGCTCGGATGACAGGTCGGTCTTGACGGCGACGTTGCCGATCAGACGGTCGGAGCCGCGCACGGTTTCGGCGGCAATGACGCCCAGGCCCTCGATGCGATTCTCGCCCATATAGTACGAACGGCCGAGCAGCTGATAGCTGCCACAGATAGCGAGCAGCGAGCCGCCATCCTCAACATAGGCCGCGACCTTGTCTTTTTGAGCGAACAGCTCGTGTGCCACGGCCAGCTGATCGCGGTCGGAGCCACCGCCCATCATGACGATATCGGCGTCGGTGAGATCGAGCGACTCGCCCATACGGACCTCGTCCACGCGCACGGGGATGCCACGCCAGGCGCAGCGGCGCTCGAGGGCAATGACGTTGCCGCCGTCGCCATAGAGGTTGAGGGCATCGGGATACAGGTAGACGATGCGCAGGGGGCGTGAGAGCTCGACCGGCGCAATATCGGTGGGGACGGCGCTGCCATCGGCGCGCGTTGCGGCGTGGGAGGCAACCGAGCTCGCATCGGTGCCCTTAAGCTCGTCGAGTTCCTTGACCAGCGGCGGGAAGGCCGTGTAGTTGGCGACGGCGTAGAAGGTGTTATCGGCGATCTCGTCTGCCACGGCGCCGATCGCCTGCTCGATATTCGAGATGATGGCGGCGTCGATGCCGGCGTACTTTAGACGTACCTGCATATCGTGTGCACGCGTGCCGCCGGCAAAGGCGACAAGCCCTGGGGTATCGGCGATGCGCTCGAAGTCGACGTCGTAGATCCACGAGACATCGTGGCCGTCGGCGTCGTTGTCGTTCAGGAAGAAGGCGCAGAGTCTGCCGCCCGCCGTTTTAATGGACTGGATCTGGCGATCGAAGCCCACGGGATTTTTGGCCAGGTTTGCCTCGACGGTACGGCCAGCGATCTCCCAGCGGCCCATGCGTCCGCCGGCGGGGACGTAGGCATCGAGCGTGGGCTGTAGGTGAGCCGCGTCCACGCCCAGCTCGCGCGCCGCAAAGAAGGCGGCGGCAACGTTGTAGACCATGTACAGGCCGTTGTAGCGCGTGACGATGTGCGTTGCAGGTGCGTCGGTATCGGGTCCAAAGTTCAGGTCAAAGCCGTAGCCACCGCAGGTGAGCTCAACGCCTGTCACGCGACGGACCAGCGCGGGACGACCCCAACCGCACGAAGGACAATGATAGGCGCCGAGTTGGCCGTACTGCACATAGTCGTACTCCAGCGGCGCGTTGCACTGCGAGCAAAAACGCGAGTCGCTAATGCGATCGGACTCGGTGCCCGTGGCGCCGTCGATGCCAAAGGCGATGCTCGTGTTGGGGACGCGTGCGGCGATCGAGGCGCACAGCGGATCGTCGGCGTTATAGATGAGCGTCGTTGCCGGCGAAAGCTCCAGCGCGTGGGCGATGACGTCCTGGGTGTGGTCGATCTCGCCGTAGCGGTCCAGCTGGTCGCGGAACAGGTTGAGCAGCACAAAGTAGGTCGGCTTGAGCTTGGGCAGGACGCGCACCGTGTAGAGCTCGTCGCACTCAAAGACGCCTACGCGCTTGCTGCTGGCGGTTCGCTTAAGGTTGCCGCGTGCCTCGAGCAACGCGCCCACCACGCCCGGCTCCATGTTGTTGCCGGCGCGGTTGCATACCACGGTGGCGCCGCTGGCGGCAACGGCATCGGCGATGAGGTTGGAGGTAGTGGTCTTGCCGTTGGTGCCGGTGATCACCACGCTGCGGTCGACAAGGCCCGCGAGGTCGCTTAGCAGCTCGGGGTCGATCTTCATGGCGATGCGGCCGGGGAGTACGCCGCCCTGGCGCTTAAGGACGGAGCGCAGCCCCCAGCGGGCGATATCGCTCGAGGTGCAGGCGAGAGATGAGCGGAGGTTCATGAAGCCGTTCCTAACATAGATGACATGGTCGGGGCGATCGCGTCGCTAAAAGCCGTAGCGGCGCGCAAATTCCTGGGCAAGCTGCGATACGTCTTCGCAAGCGTTGGCCCAGGGAGCAAAATCGGGAGTATCCGAGATGATGCCGTCGGCCTCCCAAACTGCCTGATGCGAAAGGTCCCAGGGGTCGTGCGGTTCGGGCCGGCAGGGAAGGTACGGCGTCTGATACATGGGGTTCAGCAAAAAGAACGCGCCGCCCTCGCAGCGGTTGGCAAACTCGCGCAGTGCGCGTGTCGCCGGGCGCATCTTGTTCGTTTTGAACAGCAGAATCGTGCGGGCGAGTAGGTACCAGGGGGAGTTCTCGAGGGCATCGGCCCCCATCTGCTCCTCGAGCTGGTGGGCCAGGGCAAAAAAGCCGTCCTCGTCTTCCAGGCGAGCGAGGGCGAGTAGCACGGTGCCTGCAGCTCGGGTGGGATAGCCTTCCGCCTTAAGAACACGGCGAGAATAGTTGGCGGCAGCACGGTAACGAGCGCTCGCCAAGCACAGCTGCGAGATGGCCTCGAGTGTGTGGAGCCACCCGATAAGAGCCGGCTCGCTCACGGTGAGATCGGCCGCCGTCACGCCGTCTGCCAGCACCTTGTTGGCCCAGTAGTGTGGGGCTTCCATATCGAACCCGGGCACGCTTTGCTGCAGGTAATCGGCCGCGGTCGCTTCGAGCTTCAGCAGGTCGCCCAGGCAGGCATCAACGGGCGTGTCCGCCAAAATGATGGCGAGCAGCTGGGCATCGAGGACATACGCATCGATGCGGACGATCTTGAGCAGCTCATCGCGCATATCGTCGAACAGGCGGTTGCGCGTCTGCTCAAACTCCTCGTCGCTGCCCATGTCTTCGATGCGATGGAGTTCGTCAAGCAGGTGGCGGTGAACGCCGGCATAGGACAGCAGCGCCTGGGCATGCTCGGTCTGCGCATACTTATGAGGGTTGACGCTCACGTCGTTATGGACAAGCTCGCGTGCTGCATCGGTGAGTTCGGGGTGCGACGCAACGTAGGCGCGCTCCAGGTAGGCGGGGATGTAGACGCTCGGATCCATTAGAGGTCTCCTCCCTTAAACGGCAAGCCCTGCTCGGCCGCCCGCAGGATGCGCTCGTCGATCTGGGAACGCACGATATCGTTGGTGGCGACCCAGGCGGCAAAGCTGGCGTTGTCGGGGGCGCCCAAGCCCTCCTGCAGTACCGGCGTTGCCTCGGATAGCGCAAGGACAAGCTCGTCGGTGGAGCCCACACCCACGTTGACGCGGGCATAGACGCCATCGGGAAACTCGGTTTGGAAGTAGAGCGCCTCGGCTGCGTGCGGGCACGAGCGTGCAAGGATGCGCAAGTAGCGCTCGGCACCCTCGTAGTCCAGCTCGCGCCAGGCAGCGCTCATCAGCGCGATGAGCGTCCACGGGTCCAAGTCGCGCTCCGCGTCCTTGGGACGACGGCGCAGCGGCGTGTTGGCAAGATAGGGCACGGAGTGGGCAGAGCGAAAGCGTTTGAGCTCCTCGGCAGGGTATTCGAGCTTTGCCATGGCAAGCATCGCAGTATGGCGGACGCCGGCGGGGTCGTTGGGCGCAAAGTCCAGGCTGCGGTTTGCAGCTTCGAGCGACATGCGATAGCGGCCGCTAATGAGGGCGCGCGATGCCAAGGCGGCAAGCCAGCGCAGGTAGGGACGGCGGGTCAGATCGCCTGCAGCCTCACGCTCGTAGGGGTCCTGCGCCGAGGCGATCTTGAGCGCCAGATCGTGCTCCACCTCGTCGCACTTGGACACCAGATACTGTACGTACTCCTCGTTGGAGTTGGCGGTGAGGGCGGTCAGCATGCGCTGGGCGTCCCAGTTGGTGGGGTCGAGCGCGGCTGCCTCGCGAAGCATGTTCTCGGCAGCGGCCTCTTCTTGCTCTGCCTGGGTATCGTCAGGGATAAAGGGAATGCGGTAGTCGACAGCCTCGACCACCTTGGCAATGAGGTGCCCGGCGCGGTCGCGGTCGTGCACGATGAGCGGCGCGGGGTTGCGGGTGAATTGTTCCATTAGACGCTCTACGGCGGCACCGTCGGTGAGCGGGATATTGTCGCGGCGCAAGGCCTCAAGAACGAGGCGATGGCAATCCTCTTGAATGGGATCGAATGCCATGGGGCCTCCTTTGCTGCGGTTAGGGTTCAAATGTCTCTATATAAGGTTCTAGTTTACCCGCATGTGGCACACCGGGGGTGCCGCACTTGGACATGCACCTTTGCACCACGAAGACGGATGTCGCACAAATGTCGGCACCTTGGACGACTGAGTGGTATCACGGTGCCGCAAACGGTCGATTTTTGGCGGCGAACGGGGCGCATTTTGGAGGGGCACCGTCCTGCCCGGGATATGTGGTCAACCTTGATAAAACGTTTGCCCAGCTTGGGAGTATGAATGCCCCACAAGGGTCTTCAGGGATAGAAAAAACGTTTCATCATTGTCGGCTTTAGGTGAATAACTGACCAACTAGAACGGTAGAATAATGTTTGTCTGAGCGTTGAGACGTTTAGACATCGCGCATTGTCATCGCCGGCAACGCGCAAAACGGTCCTAACGGAGCCAATTGGGTGCTCCGTTATATACGCAAGTCTAAGAGGGGCTTGTTTAGGAGGCACAGTATGGGACGTTTTACCAATCCTCGTGATCTGTACTTTGGTGAGGGCGCTCGCCACGAGGTGAAGAACCTCAAGGGCAAGAAGGCCATCATCGTTTCTGGCGGCAGCTCTATGCGCCGCGGCGGGTTCCTGCAGGACGTTGAGGCCGACCTCAAAGAGGCCGGCATGGAGGTCAAGCTGTTCGAGGGCGTCGAGTCCGATCCGTCCATCGAGACGGTCATGAAGGGCGCCGAGGCCATGCGCGAGTTCGAGCCCGACTGGATTGTCGCCATCGGCGGCGGCTCGCCCATCGATGCCGCTAAGGCCATGTGGGTCTTCTACGAGTATCCCGAGGAGTCCTTCGATAACATCATCCAGCCGTTCAGCTTCCCCGAGCTGCGTCAGAAGGCTCACTTCTGCGCCATCTCCTCTACCTCCGGTACCGCTACCGAGGTCACTGCCTTCTCCGTCATTACCGACTATGCCAAGGGCATCAAGTACCCGCTGGCCGACTTCAACATCACCCCTGATGTCGCCATCGTCGACCCCGAGCTCACCTACACCATGCCCGCCAAGCTGTGCGCTCACACCGGCATGGACGCTCTGACCCACTGCATGGAGGCCTACGTTTCCACCTGCGCTTCCATGTTCACCGACGCCAACGCTCTGCACGGCATCCGCGAGATCGTCGAGTGGCTGCCCAAGTCCTATGCTGGCGACCATGAGGCCCGTCAGCACATGCACGAGGCTCAATGCATCGCCGGTATCGCCTTCTCCTCGGGCCTGCTCGGCATCGTTCACTCCATGGCTCACAAGACCGGTGCTGCCTTCGAGAACGGCCACATCATCCACGGTGCTGCTAACGCCATGTACCTGGGCAAGGTCATCCAGTGGAACTCCAAGGATCCCCGTGCTGCCGAGCGTTATGCTTACGTGGCCAAGGAGATCCTGCACCTTCCCGGCGAGACCAACGAGGAGCTCATCGCCGCGCTCGTCCAGAAGATTCGCGACCTCAACGACCAGCTCAACATTCCGCAGTCCATCAAGGATTACGCGAATGGTGGCGTGAAGGTCGACGCCGAGAACCCGCAGATGGTCTCCGAGGAGGAGTTCCTCGCCAAGCTGCCCGAGATCGCCGCGAACGCCGAGACCGACGCCTGCACGCCCGAGAACCCGCGTGAGACCAAGGCTGCCGACTTCGAGAAGATTCTCAAGGCCTGCTACTACGACACCGACATCGATTTCTAATCGACTCTTGTTATCGTAACGAGGGGCTCCGCACGTATCCGTACGGAGCCCTTTCTTTTTTATTATTAGAGAATGGGATAAAAATGGCTGCAATTTTCAATAGCCCCAGCAAGTACATCCAGGGCCCGGACGAGCTCGCAAAGCTCGGCTCCTATGTCGAGCCGCTCGGTGCTAAAGCCCTCGTCATCGTGACGCCTTCGGGCAAGAAGCGCGTCGGTGCCAAGATCGAGGGCGGTTTTGCCGAGGCCAAGGCCGAGCTGCTGTTTGAGGACTTTAACGGCGAGTGCTCCAAGGGCGAGGTCGATCGTCTGGTTGCGCTCGCTCGCGACAACGGTTGCGACATCATCGTCGGCGTCGGTGGCGGCAAGATCCTCGACACTGCGAAGGCCGTTGCCTACTACCTGGAGTCCCCGGTCATCATTTGCCCCACCATTGCTTCGACCGATGCTCCGTGCTCGGCACTTTCGGTGCTCTACACCGACGACGGCCAGTTCGATAAATATCTCTTCCTTAAGGCAAACCCCAATATTGTCCTGATGGATACGACGGTTATCGCGGCGAGCCCGGTGCGCCTGACGGTTTCCGGCATGGGCGATGCGCTCGCAACCTACTTTGAGGCCCAGGCGACGCACGATGCCGACGGTGGCACTTGCGCCGGCGGCAAGGGCGGCATGGCCGGCCTGGCGCTCGCCAAGCTCTGCTACGAGACGCTTATGGCCGATGGCGTCAAGGCCAAGGTCGCGCTGGAGAAGGGTGCGCTCACGCCTGCCGTCGAGCACATCATTGAGGCCAATACGCTGCTTTCGGGCATTGGCTTTGAGAGCTCGGGCCTTGCTGCTGCTCATGCTATCCACAATGGCCTGACGATGCTGCCCGAGTGCCACGGCATGTATCACGGCGAGAAGGTCGCCTTTGGCACCATCGTCCAGCTGGTACTCGAGGATGCCCCGACCGAGAAGCTCGAGGAAGTCTTGGGCTTCTGCATTGAGCTGGGCCTGCCGGTCACGATGAAGGAACTTGGCGTTGCCGAGCTTACGCGCGAGCAGGCCATGATTGTTGCCGAGGCCGCCTGCGCACCCGATGACACCATGTGCAACATGCCGTTTGAGGTGACGCCCGAGATGGTCGCAAACGCCATCCTGGGTGCCGACGCGCTGGGCCACTACTATCTCATGGATGAGTAAATCAAGCTCAGGAAGGGGCAAAGCCAGCAGATGACTTTGCCCCTTTTTACTATGGTGCAAAGTGGCCTGTCTCCAATGCACAAGTTGGTGCAGGGGGCAAGTTACTTTGCACCAATCGTTGTTTGATGAAGGGCGGATTCTCGTATGGCGCTTCCCATGGTTTATGGCGGTCCCGGCCGGTATGTTCAGGGGCCGGGCGAACTTTCGCGTCAGGGCAGGTATTTGTCATGGTTGGGCTGCGCTGCTTATGTCTTGTTTGAGCAGGGCACCGAGGATCGGCTGTGCAAGCAGATTGTCGATGGATTTCTAGACGAAGATCTAAGTGAGCCGTTCTTTAAGATTTATGACGGTCCGTGTACGGAAGACGCCGTTGTCGAAATGGCTAAGGAGGCCCGGGCCGAGTATTGCGACATGGTGGTGGGCATTGGCGGCGGCAAGATACTCGATATTGCCAAGGCCGTTGCGTTTTATGCCGAGGTGCCGTTGTGCGTATGCCCCACGGCGGCTTCGATGGACGGTCCGTGCAGCGCGATTTCGGTGCTGTATCACGAGGATGGGTCGTTCGACCACTACCTGATGCTCGAGAAGAATCCAGACCTGGTCGTGGTCGATACCAACGTGGTCGCGGCAGCCCCACTGCGTATGACGGTCGCTGGCATGGGCGACGCACTGGCAACGTACTTCGAGGCGCGTTCGTGCGCCGCGGCGCACGGTGCCAACGAGCACGGTGGCGCGCCGGGGCACTTGGCCTTGGTTGCGGCTCGTGCCTGCTATGACACACTCATGGAGTGCGGCGTCGCTGCCAAGCGCGATCTCAAAAAGGGCCGTACATCGCCGGCAGTTGAGCGCCTGATCGAGTGCAATATTCTGCTCTCGGGTGTTGGCTTTGAGAGTGGCGGTTTGGCGTTGGCGCATGCGATCGCCAACGGCCTGACGATTTTGCCCGAGTGCAAGGCCATGCACGGCGAGGCCGTAGCGTTTGGTCTGATGGTTCAGCTTCGTCTGGAGCGTGCACCCGAGCTTGATCGGGTGCTCGAGTTTTGCCAACGCGTCGGTCTGCCGACGACGCTCGAGGAGCTGGGCCTTGGCGAGATTTCCGATGCCGATCTGCAGAGTGTTGCAAATGCGGTCTTTAGAAACGAGCGTAACATGGCCAACGAGCAGGCCAAGGTGACCAGACAAAAGCTCGTGCAGCTCATGCGCGAGGCATAGCTAGGCGCTTGATCGACCTTGTGCAATCGAGGCGGCGATAGGCATAGGCTATTTGCCTCAAAGGTGCGCCGCGTGTAATTTGCCCGAGGCGTGGGCCGATAGCGTATCATTATCTCTTGCTTGTTTGCACTGCTCAGGGAGGGGCCGCGCATGGCGCAGGAACACGATCTGTTTGATGACATTATCGAGATCAGCAAGGGTTTCGACTTTCTTAAAAACCCGCTTGGCGGCGTGACCGATGCACTCGATCCGTCGGCGCCGCAGTGGAATCCTGCCGACTACAAGGAGCGCCCGCGCGGCAACACCATTCCGTGCTTGACCTGCAAAAACGAAAAGAGCGGTTGCACCGCGTGCATGGACGTGTGCCCGGTCAACGCTATCGAGGTCGAGGAAGACGCCATTGAAATCCTCGACTCCTGTCGCAAGTGCGGCCTGTGCGCCGCTGCCTGTCCGACCGAGGCGATCATCTCGCCGCGCCTGGCGCCTAAAAACCTGTATGACGATATCGTCTCCGCTGCTACGAGCCACGAGACCGCCTACGTCACCTGCACACGCGCCCTCAAGCGCATGCCGCGCGAAAACGAGGTCGTCGTTGCCTGCGTGGGCGATATTACGGCCGAGACCTGGTTCTCGGTACTGGCGGACTATCCCAACGTGAGCGTCTACCTGCCACTGAGCGTGTGCGATAAGTGCCGCAACACCGGTGGCGAGGACATTCTGGGCGAGGCCATTGCTACCGCCGAGGAGTGGGCGGGTACGGGCATGGGCCTGGAGGTCGACCCCAAGAGCCTCAAATGCCATAAGCGCCGCGAGTACGAGCGCAAGGAATACATGGATAAGATTGCCCGCACCACGGGCCTGACGGTGACCAAGCTCAATCCGGCGACGGCGGCGCTGGCCTCGGTGACGCAGAAGTTGAAGGCTCACCGTCACCAGATCACGCAGCTCGAGCGCACACTCAACACCATGTGCGGCACCACGACGACCAAGCGTCGCCGTTCGCTCACGCACGGGCGGCAGCTGGTGCTCTCGACGCTGCAGAACCACCCCGAGCTTGCCCAGAATATGCAGGTGAGCACACCGGAATGCGATTTTGACAAGTGCACGTCGTGCGGCGAGTGCGTCAACGTGTGCCCCACGTTTGCCTGCGATTTGGTGGGAAGCGGTCGCTTTGCACTGGAGTCCACGTATTGCCTAGGTTGCGGAGCCTGCGTCAAGGTGTGCCCCGAGCATGCGCTCAAGCTGGTCGAGCACGATGCGTCCAATCTGGTCGTTGTCGACCCCGAGGCCGAGGAAAAGGCCGCTCAGAAGGCCAAGGCCCACGAAGAGGCCCAGAAGGCCAAGGCCGAGGCAAAGGCCAAGCTTGACAAGATGCTCGATCAGGTGGAGAAGCTCGCGGACTAGTCAGCGAGCTCTATCTCTGCTTCATTTGCGCCGCCGCGGTGTCCGGATTCGCCCGGATGCTGCGGTGGCGCTATACTTATGAAGTTTGAAGTACCTGTACCAAAAGGAGCTGTCGTGTCCCTTTCCATCGGTATCGTGGGCCTGCCCAACGTGGGCAAGTCGACGCTGTTCACCGCGCTTACCAAAAAGACCGGCCTTGCCGCCAACTACCCGTTTGCCACGATCGACCCCAACGTGGGTATCGTCGATGTGCCCGATAGCCGCCTGCAAAAGCTCGCCGACATCGTTAACCCCGGCCGCATTGTGCCGGCTACGGTCGAGTTTGTCGACATCGCTGGCCTGGTGAAGGGTGCCAACGAGGGCGAGGGCCTGGGCAACCAGTTCTTGGCAAACATCCGCGAGACCGACGCCATCTGCGAGGTCGTGCGCTACTTTAAGGACCCCAACGTTATGCGTGAGGTGGGCCGCACGGGCGAGTTCGTCGACCCCGCCGGTGACGCCGACACCATCATGACCGAGCTCATCCTGGCCGACATGGGCACGCTCGAGAAGCAACTGCCCAAGCTCGAGAAGGAGGCCAAGCGCGACAAGGAGCTCATGCCCAAGTTCGAGGTGGCCAAGCGCCTGCTCGCTTGGCTCAACGAGGGCAAGCGAGCCGCATCCATGGAGATGACCGACAAGGAGCGTGCCGCCGCTAAGGGCCTGTTCCTGCTCACCATGAAGCCCATCCTGTATGTGGCCAACGTGGACGAGGACATGCTCAACGAGGACCTGGCGCCCATCGACGGCGTCAAGCCGCTGCCGATCTGCGCCAAGATCGAGGCCGAGCTTTCCGAGCTCGATCCCGAGGACGCTGCCGACTACCTGGAGAGCCTGGGCCTGGAGCAGCCCGGCCTGGACGTGCTCGCGCAGGCAGCCTACAAGCTGCTCGGCCTGCAGTCGTTCTTTACGGCTGGCGAGATGGAGGTCAAGGCCTGGACGGTGCGTCAGGGCGCGACCGCCCCGCAGGCCGCCGGCGTCATCCACACCGATTTTGAACGCGGCTTTATTAAGGCCGAGGTTATTGGCTACGACGACTACATCGAGCTCGGCGGCGAGCAGGGCGCCAAGGCCGCCGGCAAGCTGCGTATTGAGGGCAAGGACTATGTCATGGCCGATGGCGACGTCGTGCACTTCCGCTTTAACGTGTAAGGACGACGCGCATGTTTAAATATGGCAAAAAAGCTGGCTACATGGGTATTGCGCTGCTCGTACTTGCAGTGCTTCCGCTGGTGGTCGCAGCGTGTGTTATCCCCAACATTGGTTCCGAGGTGGCAACGAAGTTTAACGCAGCCGGCGAGGCGACGCGCTGGGGCAAGAGCTACGAGCTGCTGGCACTGCCGGTGCTCAACCTGCTGCTGAGCGTGGCGACGTACTTTACGGCGGGACGCCAGGCAAAGAACAACGAGGACTCCGCTGTGATGGCACGCCTTGCGTGCGAGCGCTACCTGCGCAACGGCTGCATCACGGGTGTGTTCCTCAATGTGATCAACGTCTACTTTATGTATTCGGCGATTACTGGAACGGGCTTTGGCTTTGGTTTCTAGCTTGTCCTTTTAGGCAACGAGCCTGCACGCATATTCAATGGCTGCTGCGAGGCCGCCGCTCGATCGTGGTTTAAAGACCATGTCGGCGGCGGCCTCGTTTTCGTATCCGGCGCCGCGGAGGGCGAGCGCGATGCCGGCTTCCAAAAGGAGCGACAGGCCGCGTTGGCTGGTTACGATTACGGCAGCCTGATTGAGCGAGCAGCTGTGCGCTTGGCATTGGATGGCAAGTTCACCTTGCGCCGGGCAAGGGACCAGAACGGCGGCGACGCGACTTGATAGCAATGCAAATGCTGTGCGCTCATCGGGCGAAAGACATTCTGCTTCAACGACGACGAGCTTGGGCGGTGCGCTGTTTGTGCGAAGCGTGGCTCGGTACGTGCGGACCGAAGAACCCGACATAGAAAACTTCTGTGTATTCGGCAAAACGTAAACTATAGTTTACGTTTATGTTCGGCTCCATTTCAACCTCGGCTGCATGGACGAACGTGCGAAACAGATTCTTGGCAGGCGGGTCGAAGAGACACGCAGAGACCTTGGTATCTCCAAGGTTGATTTTTGTGTGGCAGCGGGAATCAGCCGACCCTACCTCGACCGAATCGAAGGTGGGACGGCAAATTTCACGCTCAAGGTTCTATTTAAGATCGCGCCCGCACTCGGCATGACGGTGTCAGAGCTTCTTGAAGGCATTGAGTAGGGGATACCGGTCGATGCCTGGCTACGCCATCGGGATGCGGTCGTGGTTGACTTGGCTGTAGAACAGGCGCTGGATCTCGGCGGCATCGCGTGACTGGCCGAGTGCCCACATGGTCTTGGCCACGAGCGTCTCGGTGGTCATGTCATCGCCGCGCAGAATACCCGGATGATCGGCGTAAGCACGGCCGACCTCATAAACGCCCAGATCGAGGCCCTCTTCGGGGACCTGCGTGGTCATAACGACGGTGCGACCCGAACCGACCCAGCGAAAAATCGCCTCCTGGAATGACTCGCCGGACTCACCAAACTCGGGAATACCGCCAATGCCAAAGGTCTCAAGAATTACAGCATCGTAGCTATCGGCAAGGGCGTCCAGGATACCCGGGTTCACGCCGGGTGTAAGCTTGAGGACAAACACGCGCGGGTCAATACTGTCGTAGAAACGCACCGGGCTTTCGCCCTGATGAGTCCCGTGAAGCCCGTTGCGCACAATGCGGTCGTTACGGATGTAGGCAATGGGCGGATAGTTGACGCTAATGAACGCGTTAAAGCTCATGGTGCGCTGCTTGCGGGCGCGCGTGCCGGCAATGGCAACGCCGCCAAACACGATCGAAACGTCGTGCGAGTGCTCGTCGAGCGCATAGAGCAGGCTCTGGTACAGATTGAGCTTGGCATCGGTAAAGGGGTTGCCCATGGGCTTTTGCGAGCCGGTGAGCACGATGGGCTTAGGGCTGTCCTGAATCAGGTAGGAAAGCGCTGCCGCGGTGTAGCTCATGGTGTCCGTGCCGTGCAGAATCACGAAGCCGTCGTGGTCGGCATAGCCCTCGGCGATGACGTCGCGGATACGCATCCAGTCACTGGGGCGCATATTGGTGCTGTCGATGTTCATGGGCTGCACGACGTCGAGCTCGCAGAGGCCCGAGATCTCGGGGACGCTCTGGGCGAGCTCCTCACCGGTCAGGGCGGGGGAGAGGCCGTTGCCGTCCTCGGTTGATGCGATGGTGCCTCCCGTGGCGATGAGAAGGATGCGCTTCATGCTGGTATTCCTATCGTATTTGCCGCCGCAAGGGCGGAGTCGTTCGGCAGTATTGTGGCACAGGGCGTCCAATGTTCAAACGTATTACATCATCTGTAACGTTTGGTAACACTTCAATTGCCGTCAAATAGGGGCCCTGGTCGTGCGTTTGCCGTGCGCTGATGGCTGCGAGGGACGAGAAACCCCATATAACGTGTACACTATGGAAGTTATTTTCGTTCATTCACGCGGGTGGGCACCGGCTCCCCGCCAACAAGAGGGGGAAACCATGGATCAAAAGGCTTCCGCAAAGGTCCTCGTACTCGACTTTGGTGCGCAGTACGGTCAGCTCATTGCCCGTCGCGTCCGCGACCTCAACGTGTATTCCGAGATTGTCCCCTGCGACATCTCGGCCGACGAGATTCGCGAGATGAACGCCTCTGCGCTCATCCTTTCCGGCGGCCCGGCTTCTGTGTATGCCGAGGACGCTCCGTCCATCGATCCTGCCATCTTTGACCTGGGCCTTCCCGTCCTGGGCTTTTGCTACGGCCATCAGATCACGGCCGTGACGCTCGGCGGCAAGGTTGGCCACTCCGAGGTGGGCGAGTACGGCCGCGCCACCATCACGCGCACGGCCGGCGCCAAGCTCTTTAACTCCACGCCCATGGAGCAGACTGTGTGGATGAGCCACCGCGACGCCGTGTCCGAGGTGCCCGAGGGCTTTACCGTTACCGCCAGCACCGACGTGTGCCCGGTTGCCGCCATGGAGTGCGTCGAGCGCAAGATCTTCACCACGCAGTTCCACCCCGAAGTCAAGCACTCCGAGTACGGTCAGCAGCTGCTGAGCAACTTCCTGTTTGAGATCTGCGGCCTGGAGCCCAACTGGAGCATGGACAACCTGGTCGAGACCATGACGGCTGAGTTCCGCGAGAAGGTCGGCGACGACCGCGTGATTCTGGCCCTGTCCGGTGGCGTCGACTCTTCCGTCGTGGCTGCGCTGGGTGCCCGCGCCGTGGGCAAGCAGATGACCTGCGTGTTCATCAACCACGGCCTGCTGCGCAAGGGCGAGCCCGAGCAGGTGGAGGAGGTCTTCACCAAGCAGTTTGACGTCGACTTTATTCATGTCCACGCCGAGGACCGTTATGCCGAGCTTCTGGCTGGCGTGACCGAGCCCGAGGAGAAGCGCCGCATCATCGGTACGCAGTTCTGGAAAGAGTTCTTCGCCGTGGCGCAGCAGCTCGAGACCGATGGCAAGCCGGTCAAGTACCTGGCTCAGGGCACTATCTACCCCGACATCATCGAGTCCGGAGCTCGCAAGACGGGCGGCAAGACGGCCACCATCAAGAGCCACCACAACCTGATCCCGTTCCCCGAGGGCGTGCACTTCGACCTCATTGAGCCGCTCGACCACTTCTTTAAGGACGAGGTCCGTGCACTTGGTCTGGCGCTGGGCCTGCCGGGTCACATCGTGTTCCGCCAGCCTTTCCCGGGCCCGGGTTTGGCCATCCGCATCATCGGTGCGGTCGACAAGGAGAAACTCGAGATTCTCAAGAACGCCGACGCCATCGTGCGCGAGGAGCTCGACGCCTACAACCAGCGTCTGTTTGAGCAGACCGGCGAGCGCAACTCCGAGCACAGCTGCTGGCAGTATTTCGCGGTCCTGCCCGACATTAAGTCCGTTGGCGTTATGGGCGACGAGCGCACCTACCAGCGCCCGATCATCCTGCGCGCCGTCGAGTCCAGCGATGCCATGACTGCCGACTGGGCCAAGCTGCCCTACGACGTGCTGGCCCGCATCTCCGGCCGCATCGTTGCCGAGGTTCCCGGCGCCAACCGCGTGTGCTACGACATCACGTCCAAGCCGCCCGCGACGATTGAGTGGGAGTAGGCCGATAGGGTTCTGACCTGCATTTTTGAGTGCCGCGCTGTGCCGCTGAGTTTCGTTTCGTACGACAGTCATGGCAAAGCCACCGGCGACGGCGGTGAGTAAATACGATAATCTAGCCTCCGCTCCCATGTTGGAACGGAGGCTTTTTCTTTGCCTATTTACTCCCTTTCACCTGCGATTTCGCCATTTACTCCCCGTATTTCAAGACGGCAAAGCACTGGGCGGTATTCGGAGGAATGGGAGTAAGGATTCATCCCAAATGAGTAGACGCGCGGTTTTTGTCCCCGAGGACGAAACGAGGCCGTTTCGGGGCCCGTGAAACTCAAATCGAACTCAATAGGCTTTTCGGCGGTCTCCGCACGGCGTTTCCCCAGGTCGTTAATGGGGAGTAAAGAATCTCACCGTCTCAAGGAAAACGGGAGTAATCAGGGGAAATGCCGCGGCGTGCTGTCGCGTGCCGTCATATAAGCCACCGCGTCATTTACTCCCCAGGAGCGCCGAAAATGCCTTGACATGCAATGGGGAGTAAAAACTCAGCAGACGCAGGAGCGGGCGGAGCTCACCGCCTAGCCTGGCGTCCTGATTCGGTTGCGCTGGTTGCGAAATGCGGGGAGCCGCTACAGCGAGGCTTTCCAGCCCTCGTATTCGTCGGCGTCGATCTCGCCGTTCTCGAGCTGCGCGCGCTTCTCGGCCCACAGCTCGATCGCCATCGCGGCTTTGGGAGCGTGCGGCGCCTTGGGGTTCAGGGAGAGGCCCGAGCCGTCGGCTGCGGGAACGATGCCGAAGGAGTCCTCGAGCCGCACGAGCAGCGACATGAGGTCGCCCGCGGTCTCGACGCCGTAATCCTTGAGGGCGTTGACGGAAACGCCGAGCGCGGCGGAGATGGACTCGAGCAGCTCGGGCTTGACGGCGCGGATGCCGCTCTCGTAATGGCGCACGGCCCCCTCGGTCAGACCGACCGCCTCGGCGAGCTGCGCCTGCGTCATGCCGCGCAACTTGCGGTACCGCCTTATGTTCTCGCCTACGGACATGCGCCCTCCTCCTGGAATTACGTACCCGCACATCTTATCAGCGTACGCAAATGTACGCAATTCTATTGACAGTACGGATGCGTACGTTTACTCTCAATCTGTAAACCGTACATATACGTACGCTGTTGATTGGAGGAGCCATGGACGAGAAGGTGGCGAAGACGCCGAGGCCTCACATGCTAGACGCCGACGAGGTCGCGGAGCTGCTGAGGATCAAGAAAGGCAGCGCCTACGAGGTGATCAGGAGGATAAACGCCGAGCAGGAGGCGCGCGGGCGCGTGGTTATCCGCGGGCGCGTCCGAAGCGACGTCTTCGACGCACTGTACTTCCCGGAGGTGGACTGACATGCCCGTGTACAAGGATGACAACAACGGCACGTTCTACGTGCAGTGCTACTACCGCGACGCCCGCGGCTCGAAGCGCCACAAGACGAAGCGCGGCTTCTCCTCCGAGGTGGAGGCCGCAGTGTGGGAGAGCCAGTTCAAGAGCCTTAACGGCGGGGCCATGGACATGACGTTCTCCGAGTTCGTCGAGGTGTACGCCTCCGAGGTGAAGCCGCGCATACGCGAGCACACGTGGATCACCAAGGAGTACATCATCAACGACAAGCTCGTGCCGTTCTTCGGGGACATGCGCATGTGCGACGTGAGGCCGATCGACGTCATCAGGTGGCAAAACGAGCTCACCGAGCACCGGGACGCCGACGGGAAGCCCTGGGCGCCGACGTACCTGCGCACGGTGAACAACCAGCTCAACGCCATCTTCAACCACGCCGAGCGCTACTACGGCCTCACCGACAACCCGGTGCGCAGGGTCGACAAGATAGGGTCGAAGAAGGGCGGCGAGATGCAGTTCTGGACCAAGGACGAGTACCTGAGGTTCAGCGAGGCCATCATGGACAAGCCTCTCTCGTTCCACGCCTTCGAGCTGCTCTACTGGACGGGCATCCGCTGCGGCGAGCTCCTGGCGCTCACGCCGTCCGACTTCATGCTGGAGAGCTCGCGGCTGCGCATCAACAAGTCGTACCAGAGCCTCCACGGCATGGACACCGTGACCGACCCCAAGACGCCCAAGTCGGTGCGCACGATCGTCATGCCCGCCTTCCTGCGCGACGAGATGGCGGACTTCATCGAGATGCGCGACGACGTCGCCCCCGACGAGCGCCTGTTCGCCGTGACCAAGCACTTCCTGGCCCATGAGATGGAGCGCGGGTGCAAGGCGTCTGGCGTGAAGCGCATCCGCATACACGACATACGCCACAGCCATGTGAGCCTGCTGATCGAGATGGGGTTCTCCGCGCTTGCCATCGCCGAGCGCATGGGCCACGAGGCGGTTGACATCACCTACCGCTACGCGCACCTGTTCCCCACGAAGCAGGACGAGATGGCCGCCGCGCTCGACGGGGCGAGGGGGTAAGAAGGATGCCGTGCGAGAACAGCGCCCGCAAGCGCAGCAAGACGATGGCGTTCCGCTGTACGCCCGAGGAGCACAAGCTCATATGCGAGATGGCAGCTTGGAGCGGCATGAGCAGGCAGGACTACATCATCGCCAAGCTGACCGATACCAAGGTCGAGGTGAAGCCCTCTGTGAGCGTTCAGAAGGCGCTGAAGGACACGATGACGGAGTTGGCCAAGGAGGTCCGGCTGGCGGCCTCCTACGGCGAGCTGAGCGAGTCCCTGCAGCAGAGGATCGAGCTCGTGATGAGGTTCTTCCTGGCGCTCGGCGAGGGGGTTGAGGCACCAGTGACGGAAGCGCCACCGCAAACCTCGCATTTGGAAGAGCCGACAACATCCGTCATGGATGCGGGCTCCGACACCGCAAGCATCTTCGAGATGGGGCGCATGTAAGGTTTAACGCCAGACCTCCAACGCCTTGTCCGCAAGCCATTCGGCGCGATCGGCGATATCGCCCTCGTCCCAAGACTCCTTCTCCAGGGCGCCGGCCATGGTCGCAAGGCCGGCGGCGCAGAGGGCAAGACCGTCCTTGTATCCCTTTCCCTGCTTCTTGGTGGGCCAATCGGCATCGCGGATGGAGGCGTTAAGGGAATGCGTGATGATGGCGAGGTTGCCGAGCGTGAGGAGCTTCCTGTCCCTTCGCGTGGCAGCCTCATCGTCGAGGGCTCCCCATTTGTTGCGCCACTTCTTGGGCATCATGTGTTCGAGGGTGTACTGGTTGAACCCGAGCAGGGCCGTGCTGCTCATGTCTGGGCGAATGGCGCTTTCCAGCAGATAGAGAACGCCCTTGGACTGAAGGTTGTACAGACACGATTCCTCGAACGCCCTTCGAACCTCGTCATCGCCGGGCATGTACGTCGTCGCCTCTTCGTTGGCTTCAAGAGCCTTCCTCAGCGTCTCCGCGTCCTTCACCTCGTTCAGGATCAGCGAGGTGAACAGCCTGTTGTAGTTCTTCGTGGTCGCCTGAACCAGCGTTCGGCGGACGATGTAGCTCTCAAGCAGGGCGAAGACCTCGGATTCCTCGCCCGAAGACTCCGCGTTCTTGCGAACGTAGAGCACGTACGGGATGAGCGTCGAGTTCTTGAGGCCGAATATCAGCACGTTCAGGCGCTCGACGCCGGGAGCGGAGGGGATGTCCGCGTCGCAGTAGCCGGGGTCGAACGTGGACTCGAACACCTCGTGATTTTATCAATGATATTTCGCAATAGCCAGCAATGAACGCTTGCATTGCGCAAGACGTTACATTACCTTCTGAAACATATGGCGCACCTTGTCCAGGCGGCTGTTTGGACGGCGGGGCTGGATGACCGGCTGACCGACAGCGGCCTGATATCCTTTCAGCT
>CABRRA010000015.1:0-52392 GCA_902473205.1 uncultured Collinsella sp. | reverse complement strand
GTCGACATCCCACAACTCGTAGGCACGTGCCTCGACCAACTGGACATCGGCGCGGCCGCGCAGCAGCGACGATCCGCCATCCTTGCCCTTAAGACCCATAAGGTCGGGAAAGAGACTCGCAGGGAACAGCACCGGCGAGGCGGGTTCACCGTTTAGGGCAAGACGCACGGGCGCAACGCCGCCGTTGGCCTTAAAAGCACCGGCGAGTGCTTCAAAGGAATCCGAACTCACGAGCGGCTGGTCGCCCGGCAAAAAGAGGCAGCCCTTCCAGCCGCGATCGGCTCCCCAGGTAAGACCGGCGCGCACACTCTCGCTCCTGAGCGCGCCATCGTGCAGCGCGCACGCGCAGCGCAGCTCACGGCAAATCTCGGCAACTTGGGGCCAGCGCGTCGTAACAACAACGTCAAATCCTTTGGGCACCGACTCAATCGTCCGCTGAATCAGCGGCTTTCCGCAGATATCAGCAAACATCTTGTTAGATCCAAACCGCTTGCCCTCGCCCGAAGCCATAATGACGCATCCAAGTTTCATGTCGATACCTCCCCCGAAGCCATCGTACCCATAACTCGCGCCGCGGGTGCATAAAGATGGTGTCCTGGCCGTTGGCGGCCTTATAACGCAGCGACGCTTTCGTTATTTGCGACCATGTGACATTTGTGGCACAGTGAGCCCAAACTTATTTTTAGGAAGGCACCCATGACCCCCGCACAGATTGAGTTTTACAAGCGTCTTGCGCACAGCCTGGCGCTACAGTTTGGCCCCAGCTGCGAAATCGTCGTCCACGATCTGGAGACCGAGGACATGGACCACTCTATCGTGGTGATCGAAAACGGCCACGTCAGCGGACGTAAACTGGGCGACGGCCCCAGCCACATCGTGCTCGAGTCCATGAACGAGGATGCCACCGAGGTCCACGACCGCGCGCCGTATCTCACCAAGGCCGCCGATGGCAAGCTGCTCAAGTCGTCGACCATCTTCATTCGCGATGACGACGGCAACCCCGTTGGCATTATGGGCATCAACTTTGACATCACGCTCATGAAGGCGTTTGAGCGTTCGCTCGAAGCGCTCACCGGCACGGGCGACAAGGGATACACCGAACCCGATCCCATCACCAAAAACATCGGCGACCTGCTCGAGGATCTGCTGCGCGAGTGCGAGCAGTACGTGGGCAAGCCTGCGGCCCTCATGACCAAGGACGAGCGCATTCGCGCTATCGGATACCTCGACCGCCGCGGCGCATTCCTTATCTCCAAATCGAGCGAGCGCGCCTGCGAGTTCTTTGGCATCTCCAAGTACAGCTTCTACAGCTACCTCAACGAGGCCAAGGCAGAGGCTGACGACAAGTAAACGACCCGCCTGAACCATCCTCCCCTTAGTACGAGTTCTTGAATGCGCGAATCCGGGCATCGGTGACAAGGCAAGTTCCATATAATCGAAGGGCTAGACAGTTCGAAAGGATGGGACAAGATGAGGCCGAGCAACGCATCGCGCAGCAGCCACGGAGGCACCGCGCCTACCGCCAGGCATGCGAAAAACGCGTTTGACGAGGGCGAAGACGATCTGTTTGCGTTGAGCCTCGACGACGTGATGAGCGACCGACCTTGGACCGCCGATGAACTCATGGGCGGCGGAGCTCGCCCGACAAGTGCAAAGCCCGCACCTTCCGCCACACCCGCGCCGGCATCCGTGCCCGCAGACGACTTTGCCACCCGTCCCATCGTGCAGACGACGCGTAAAACCGCCCCTGCGCCCCACCCCATCAGCGATCCGTCCGAGACGGCGGCGTTTCTCGCTGCAGCGGCACAGCACCCCACGGCAGACAACACGATTCGCTACGACGCCCCGCAGCAGTCGGCATACACGGCTCCCGAGTACAACAAGACCGGCGTAAAGGACGCATCGGCATCGTCGTATACCCGTGGCACCGATGACGAGCGCTTTGCCGACTACTACACCGAGGAAGAGCCGCCGCACTTCTCCGAGTTTCCCCAAGCGGCAAAGGTTGTCTTTATCGCCATCATCATCGCTCTGCTCGGCGTGATCGCGTTTGAGGGATTCCAGCTGTTCCGTGGCCCCACCGCGCCCGAATCGGCAACGCAGCAAAAAGAGGACGACAACCAGTACCTGGACATCAACACCCTCAAGGGCGACCCCAACGACGGAGACGAGTAGCGAAGGTTAAAGGAGGGCTGGAAGAGCCGGCAACGCGTTACGGCTCCAAGAGGCCCGCCATAAAGATGGGCAGATACAACACCTCTCCATCGCGGTGCAGGTTGCACTCAGCAAGCACCAGAGCACGGTCGATTCCGTAACCCTTCGTCACGAGCGCGTTGTCGAGCGCTGCATGGGACCTAAAGCTCTTGCCCGACTTGACCTCGATGGCAAGCACTTCCCCATCGAGCGTCTCCTCGACAAAATCGAGCTCGCCAACCTTTTTCGATGTAAAGTAGCGCAATCTAAATCCATGAGCTTTGAGCTCTTGGGCAACGAAGCCCTCAAACGCCGCCCCCATGTTCATGCCAAAGGCGCCTTCTGCCTCTCCATCAAAAACGCCTTGAGCGACCTTTTTGGAATACGACGACATGAGCATTCCGGTGTCCAAGTAAAACAGCTTAAAAAGACTTCGCTGCTCCCCCAATAAAAGGGGTGCCACAGGCGCGGTTACGTTATACACGGGAAGCGAAACACCCGCCTCCGACAGCCAGAGAAAATGGTCCGTCACCTGCGAAAAACGTTTAACACCGCTAATCGACGACAGCTTGAATCGCTTGTTTTTTGAACCGGACTCGCTAGGAATTAAATCGTAGATATCGCGAATAACCAGGCGCAGCTCGGGCGGAGCGTACTTTGCGATGTCATCGCGATACAGGGCGTGAAGATCGCGGTGGATGTTTCGAACCTCGTCGACATTGCGCGTCGCCAAGAAGGAATTGACCGCGTCGGGCATGCCTCCCACCACCACATACTGATGGAACAGATCGAGCAAGCGGTCATATAGATAATCTGGAAGCTCCCTCTCATCCTTTAGACAGCCCCTGAGCATTTCAAACGCGCTGGCACCAACGCCATTTGCCCAGCAGAACTCCTCAAAGGTGAGCGGGTACATCTGGATCTGCTCGACATACCCCACCGGCAAGGAATCGATGCCCTCGAGCTCAACGCCAAGGAGCGATCCAGTAAGGATGTATCGAAAGTCGCCGCGCTGCACGAGGTATTTGATAAACGTCACCACATTGGGGCATCGCTGCACCTCGTCGATAACCACGACGGTTTTGTTGGCAACCATCGGCTGCGTCGCAGCGATAGACATGCGCATAAGAAGGTCGTCCGCGCTTTTTGCCGCCAAAAATGAATCGCGCACGGACGCGTCGGCGATAAGGTCGAACGTCACGACGTTTTCGAACGATTCACGTGCGAACGCGTTGACCAGATATGACTTTCCTACCTGTCGGGCGCCCTTGACCAAAAGGGCCTTGTTAGGCGACGAGACAAGCCAAGATTCAAATTGTGCTTTCGCTTTTCTCTGTAGCATAAGCGTACCCCTTATTACGTGCTGTTTTAGCACTAGGATACACTTTTCCGTGGTTGTTAGGTGCTCATTTCGACACTTTTCCGAGGTTTTAAAGTGTACATTACGACACTTTTCCATACTTTTATATGGTCGATTTCGACACTTTTTCTGATTTAAGCCTAGCAGCAGCTGGCGTAATCAAGCGCCGTCCGCGCGTCATTTCAAACGCGGCGCTTGATTTGTGTCCGCGCGCGCTGATAGACTCCATCGTGCCCGCAAGGAGCGGGCGCGTTTTATCCAGAGTCGGGGTAGAGAGTTGGCTCCACGATCCCGACGCCAACCGGCCAAGAGGCACGGTGGCCCTGCCAACATCGATGAAAGGAGTCCATATGGACAATTTCTCCGTGCGCAGTGAGCGCAACTTCCACAACCTGATCGTCAAGCCAAGACGAATGCATCTTCTGGACGAGCCGAGCGGCTATGTCTCGGCCCTGGTCAAGAGCAATCTCTCCCACCAGATGCGCTTTACAGTGCAGGTGCTCGAGGAAGAGCTCTGCGCCGCCGGCAATCCGCATGTACTGCAAATCAAGCTGCTCGGAGATGACTCGCGTGAACCGTCGAGTTGGAAGCTGTTTGCAGACGGCACGTGTATCGCGGACGGCTCGGGCGACTTTGCCCGCAAGTGTTTCTGCGAGGGCGCCGAGGTGTTCCTGGATCTGTGTCGCGATGCCGTCGAGACTGCCGAGCTGTGCCAATGGAGCCAGAGGGAGTATGAGCTATTGAGTGCCGCGCGCGGGATTGCGGGGGCGTAGACGAACTCGCGTACCGTTAAGGCTGCAAAGCACTAAACGCACCCACTCGACTCGCTAGTTACGAGATAATGCACTAAGGACGACTAGGGAGAAAGCATTCCCAGGTTGATCGCTCAGCCATACAGGAGGTCCATCATGGCCCAGAGAAAATTCGATATATGGCAAGGTCCCATCATTGGATATGGGGATGCAACAGGTCTTTCCGCAGGAGGCAAATTCAAACGCCCGGATGACGTTGAAATCCCTCCAAGACCAAAGCGCAAAAATGAGCCTGCCGACTATGAACCTGGGTATCGGAGGCAATATTCGGCTAGCTACAAAAAAGGAGCAAATCACAGACCGGTCAGACAAGAAAAGCGCAATCCCTGGCACGAGCTAAAAGTTGCAAGGGAACAACTGAAAATAGCGAGGGACCAACTTGCCAAAGCGAAGAGGGACAAGGAAAAGCGTACCGAAACATCTGCTCGTCTTCGGTATATGCAAACATGCCTAATGCGCCTAAGTCTCGTACTGACAACGTTCGTAGGCGATGCCGATGACTTCTTTGACGTATTTGCCGCTTACCCCTTCGACAACGACTGCATTGTTACGCGACAAGAAGACCGTGTAACGGCTAAAAACGCAAAGAGCAAGACCCTTCGCCTGGAAGCAAGCTTTGCCGACGATCGGATGGTACTTGCTCTGTATGGCGGAAAGAACTTTAGGCTCCACTCTGTTGAAGCGCAACGCAGTAATGAATACGCTGGGGTTACCTGGAGAGTAATTGACCTCTGGTAAGAACCCTGCCCCGTATCCAGGTGGCTAAGAAACAAGCTGGAGATTAAGACAGCAATCGAATACCCAATAACAGGGGGCGTTGAAGATGGTTCTTCAACGCCCCCTCAATACTTACGAGCGATATGTCGTCTTTACGTTGTAGAAGAAGTCGGGTTCCCAAATGGCTTCGAAGTGCTTCTCGGCACAATCGATCTTGCCCTGCTCGGTCGGGCGCGTATGGATGTCATTGTTCCCGCCGCCCTTAGTCTCGGTAACAAAATACACGCGATGCTCGCCCTCGATCTCTTGCACGTAAGCCCAATCTGGGTTGTAGGCTCCTAACGGCGTGTCGATCTTAAAGCTGCGCGGCAGCTTGGCAAACACCTTGATCTCCTCGGCCTGATCAAGCTCAACGGCAAACGGCTTCTCAACCGACGACGAGTCATAGACAACGTAGTTGTATAGACTCTTGTGGTGCGCGGACTCCCAAGCGTTCTGGCCAACATAGGCCTTAAGATCGCCAGGGTCCAAATCTTTCATCGTGTACCAATCTTCCTCGGGCAGCTTGGTGTACTTAATGCCCTTGGCAATTGCCACGGCCTTAACCTTGTTCACCTTAGAAGCCACCTGGGCTAGGAACAGCGCGGGATTGAGAGCAAACTCGCCATAGCGACCACAGCCCTCCAAAATGCGCTTGATGGTAGCGCGGGTAAGACCGACGGCATCCTGCAGCTCCGCGATAGGATCGGGCAAGTCATACACTGCGCGACCCGCCGTTCGCACGAGCGCGGTCGAGCGTGCCTCGGCATTCACTCCAGCTGTGTCTACGGTCAGATCCGCACGCGTGCTCAGGATTTCAGGCGCCTTCACCTCAGGCATCTTGGCAATCTCCTCGCACGCGTCCTCGACCAGCTTGTCGGAGTCCACATCGACCTCAAAGCGTGTGCGTTTGCGAATGCGCTCCCAAAGCTCCTGGAAAGCAGGGTCGGCAGTCACATCCTTGCAGAGCTTAACCTCAACCTCCTTGGCCTTGTCGCGAATCTGCAGCTTCTGAGCCTTCTTGAGGATAATGCACTCCACCTCGGTCTTAACGTTTTCCAGACCCTCGGGAACAGGGACACTACCCTGCTCGGCCGCCTGCTTGAGCTCGGGTGTAATCTTGCCCTTATCATCGATGAGCCCCTGGTCCTTAAACGAGTCGAAGACGGCCTTAGACTTCTCGAAGCCCAAGAGCTCCTCGGTTCCGTCCTCGCGTTCCACCACGACATTCGAGAAAGACTCAGCGGTGAGAATGCCAAACTTGTAGCCATCCTCCTCAAACTCAGACTGCAAGCCATTGGCAAACGAGTCATAGCTCTCGTTTGCGATGACGGTCAGCACGTTCACGCCTTCGTCGTAGCAGCGCTCACCATCCTGATCTACGCACAAACGAAGACCGCGACCGATTTTCTGGCGCTTAGTCAGCTTGTCCTTGGTCTCCACCAGCGTGCAGATCTGGAACACGTTAGGGCTATCCCAGCCCTCCTTAAGGGCGGAGTGGCTCCAGATAAACTGGATGCGTTTCTTTGCACGCGTCTCGTCGTCATCGCCGTCCGCAGGGAAGGAAAGTAGCGTCTCCTTATCACGCATGATGGTCTCGAATGTCGAGATGTCAGCAGCCGAGGACGCCGCATCGGACGTATTCTTAAGATGCCCCTTGCCATCCTGCGAGAAGTAGCCCGAATGTACCGCAGTAGCATCCGTATCCAATTTCACGCCAGCTTCGGCATAGCGCTTGCGCCACTTGGGCGAATTCACCGCTGCGGTATATTCCTCCTCGAACATCTGCGCATACTCGCCGTTTCGCACCGGGTCATACAGGCGGTACTTCTCGACCTTGTCGATAAAGAACAGCGAAAGTACCTTGATGTCGCGCGGGGCAAGCTCGAGCTGACGCTGCAGATGGTCCTCGATGGTGCTCTTGATTTGCGCGCGCTTGATAGCTTCGGCGGCAACATCACCAACGGCCTGACCAAGCTCGATGTGTTCGCCGTTCTGGAACTCGACCCATTCGTCGCCAGCAGCGGCGGAGATGTTGCTCACAATCCAGCCGGCCTCATAGTCGGCATTCTCACCGCTCTTGTTAAACAGGTTGTCACCCGTCTTGACGTTTACCTTTTTGCGCTTCTGAGAACCATCCTTCTGGCGCACATCAATTGTCAGCTTGGCTGTAATGGGCGAGGCGATCTTTGTAGACTCAAGCCTCACGTACGAGCCATTCAGGTCCTCCTGCGAGAGCACCGAATCGACGGTGATGGCCTTGACCAGTCCACGCTGAAAGGCATCAACAGGCGTCAAGCGATAGACTTTGTTGTACGCCTCTTTATGGGTTGCCGAGTAACGCAGCACAAACAGCGGATTCAAGCTTCGAATAGCCTTTTTGCGTTTAGCAGTAGAGTCAACGCTCTGCGGCTCGTCGATGATGACGATAGGATTGCATGAGCTTACAAGCTCGCGCGGACTTTGTCCGCCGATGAGCCATTCGCTCGGACGATGGAACAGGTTGCGCTTGTCCCTGCCGCCGGCAGACTCAGCAATCTCGTCGTCATCAAAATCGTTATCTTTGTCGAAAGCACCAATGTTGATGATCATCACCTGGATGGAGCTCGAAGTAGCAAAACTACCCACTGGACTCATGTCTTTGGAGTCATAGACAAAGCACTCGAGCGGCGTCTTGTCATAGAGCATGTCAAAGTGCTTCTTGGTGCTCTCGAAGCTCTTCTTAACGCCCTCGCGAATGGCAACACTCGGCACCACGATAATGAACTTAGTCAGCCCATAGCGACGATTGAGCTCGTAGATGGTGCGAATATAGACATAGGTCTTGCCCGTACCCGTTTCCATTTCGACGGTAAAATCGCGCAGATGCCCGTCAGTAGCAACGCTCGACGGAGCGAGCGCGTTGCCTTCTTGGATTACATGCAGGTTACGCTCGAGCTGGGCCGCCGAGAGCCGAAGGCCGTTCGCATGACCCACCTGAGTAACCTGTCCCTCCAGAATGCCGGTACCCATCTCCGCAACGAAGTCAGAGTCCATAAACTCCTGGCCTCGAAACAAGTCACAGACAGCATCGATGGCCTCGACCTGGTGCTCCTGATCAGAGGAATATTTAATTTCCAAAGCCATGCGTTACACCGTCCTCAGCTGTACTTCGTAGCCGGCTCGTTCCTCCACACGTCTAAACGCCTGGACGGCATTGAGCTTGAGCGTATCAGTAAGAATCGAGTCGCGCATGAGTACGCGGCGCGGCTCCATGTCAGCGATAGCGTCGAGCGCCTCCATGGTCAGGCCGTCCGCTAGACAACACACGAGCTCACCGCAGGCGACAGAATATACGGGATAGCCGACGACTTCTTCCTTCTCGACAGGAAGCGTGAGCTCGAGTCCCCATTTGAGCATCATCTCAAAGACGATATCCATATCGGAGCGATCGGGCTTCACCACATCGAGCACAAGCTGCCCAGGCTGAGGCTTTTCGATGCCGGAATGGTCGAGCGAAAACACGCGGAAGCCGATGTCGGGCAGACGCTTGGGCTCTTCGCCGAGCTTGGGCTGAGCGTTAGCCTCTTCGACCTCAGCCTTAATCATGTTGCCCGCGCGACGGATACGCTCCTCCGCAACATCGCAAAGGGTCACCCGGCTCCCTTCTACCTTTTCGGGGAGCTGGACAAGTAAATAGCGAGCCGTATTGTTCGGTGCTTCTAAGTTCGTGTTCATGACGGCGTGTGCCGTCGTGCCCGAGCCAGAGAAAAAGTCCATGATAAGCGGATTTGTATCGTAGCCTTCAGTTGACCACAAAAGACTGACTAGATATTTAAGCAGCGAAACGGGCTTAGGGTAGGAGAAGGCATCGCCGATTAGCTCTTGAACTTCTTTGGTAGCGTTTTCTGACGTGTCAACCCTATCGCCAAAACGATTGAATGTTGCTTTAGGATTGCTGCTATTTGTAAATATTATCTGTCTTGGTGACTCGTTTGCAGTTTTTCCGGCGCCATAAATTGCCCTTATTGCAAACTTATCAGTTTTAACCCAAAAGGTTGTTCCTTTGTCCAGCTCATTCTGGACAGTTTCATTTGACCAACGCGATCGAAAGCTGAGTCGAAAGTCGTTCTCGTTTCGCGAATTAACTACATTTACAGGATTCAGAAGAAGATAGTCTTTAGAAGTGGTCTCACTATACGTTCCATCCGGCATATTAAACTTAACAGACCCAGCTGGGAAAATGAGGGTATTGACATTGTTGGATGCGTTGTAGAGCGGAGCGTCTTGAAGCTCCGTCTTTACCTTTTCGACGAGAAGCTCTTTAATGCCGCCATTATCAAGTTCTTTTGCAAAACAAACGATGTAATCAGCATTGCTATAGCTATTAAGTTTTTGCCGTCCAAAATGTTGCGTCTTTTCCCAGATAAAAAGGTCTATAAAATTACTTTCCCCAAAAATCTCATTGCACATCATCATTAACTTGTTAAGTTCAATATTACTAATGCTAATGAAGATGACGCCGTCGTCACTCAGCAGCTCTCTAGCGAGTCTCAACCTGGGATACATCATCGAGCACCAGTCGCTGTGGTAGCGACCGCTCGTATCGGCATTGGACTGGTTAGCCAACCCCGCCTGCTTCTTGTAGTTTTCGATCGTGTCGCCGAACTTGTCTTTGTAGACGAAATCCTTACCAGTGTTATACGGCGGATCGATATAGATCATCTTGACCTTGCCGTGATAGCCGCTCTGCAGCAGTTTCAGCACCTCGAGATTATCGCCTTCGATATAGATGTTGTCGGAGTCAAAGCTGCCGTCCTCGCCATCGCGGCCACGGCTCTTCTCAACACAAGGACGCAGCGTGGCAGTGCTCGGCGTCTGCGACTGACGAATGGCATCCATCTTGCCAGGCCAAGTAAAGGCGTAGCGCTCCTGGCCCTCGTCGACCTCGCCACCAAGCTCCAAGCGTAGCTTATCAAAGTCGATACCGCTCTCGGTGAATACCTCGGGCATCAACTCTTTGAACTGCGCCAGGCGGTCTTCCACGAGGTCTTCGGACTCGAGGTTCATCTTCTCGATCTCAGCCATTGCAGATCTCCTTTATCTCGTCGGTCGTCTGACCGAGCTCCTTTTCCAGCTTTTTGAGTTCCATGCGCAGACGCGCAGATTCGTTCAGGGTCAATTCCCGATCGCGACGGCGTCGCTTGGTATCCTCAACTTGCGAAGCGAGCACATCTCTCCGCGCCACCAACCCCTCCAGACGCTCATAATCCTGTTCCGCACACGTCGGAAAGAATCCTAGAGACGGAACCGCGCGTGAAAGTCGCACTGCCCAGGCAATGCTGCGCAGATAGACCAGAAGATTCACCTGCGGCAATCGCTCAAACGCGAGCGCATCCAAAAACGGTGCATACCGTGTGTCACCAGGATCGAATGCCCCCGTTGACTCAACGTCATCAATCACCATGGCGCCCTGCTCGGCAAGGCTCTTACGCGTCGTTGCCAGCGAAATGCAAGCCTCGTCCTCGCCGCCAAACAGAATCACTGTCGGATTGGGGAAACACTTGTGGACGAGCCTTGCCACCTCGGCATAAGCCGCTCCACGAGACAGCTCACACCGAAGGATGAGCACGCTTTGAATATCGTGTTCATCATCTTGAACGGGTGCGATGCGCGTCGTGGACTTTTGCACGGTGGCAAAGTGCGTAAGCACGGCTACACGATCGAGCACTTTCTGCTCGGTCTTTGTAAGCTGAGCTTGGCGCGTGAGTACCGTCTTGGGTATGCGTCTATCGCCCGCCAGAGCGGCATCAGGCAAACAGAACACGTCGTTCCAGTCAAAACCTCTCATCGCAACACCGCAAAACTGATCAGCGAGTAATCGTCGAAGCCAAGGCTCGTGCCCGTTCCCACTTCGCCCAGCGAGAACAGGCTCTCAATGCCCTTGTCCTGCTGCACGCCGCTAATGGTGGCAACCACTTTGTCCAAAAGCTCGGTATAAGCCCCCATACGCTCGCCGTCGCGCGTCTCCCGGTTAAAGTCGCGACACAGCTCTGCAATTGGCTCGGATTCGCCCGCGCAACAGGCGCGCATCATATCGAGCGCATGCTTGGGCTGTGTATGCTTGGTCATCACATCGCCGTCGGCCGATACGTACACCACGTAATACGGGAAGGTAGGATTCGTGTCCCTGGGGTTCGCATTCTCATCGTTTTGCGCCAAACAGAAAACCACGCCCGGCGCCACGGAATCACGCAGTTCATCGGGAATACGCGCCACCGCATGCATACCAGCCGGCGAATTTTCTAAAAGACCCGGGTGTTCCTTTTCGTAGCGCTGCAATTCAACACGAAAATCATCGAAGGCGAAGTCGGTGATCGAGATGCCGCCTGAAATATCCTCCAGGTCCAATACCTCGCTCTTGAGCTGCTGAAGTTGCTGGCGACGATACTTGAGGTCGTTCATCTCGCCCGTTTCTTTGGACTCCAGCACGTTCTCCTCGCCGGTAGCCGACGCGTCGAGCAGGGCCATACGACCCTTTACGCGACTCTCGAGCTGAATGTACTCATCGAGCGCGATGTCGGGCCAAAAGTCCACCAGCTGAATTTGCGTGTTCGTGGAGCCCAAACGGTCGATACGACCAAAGCGCTGGATAATGCGCACCGGATTCCAGTGAATGTCATAGTTGACGAGACAGTCGCAGTCCTGAAGATTTTGGCCCTCGGAGATGCAGTCCGTGGCAAAGACAACATCGATTTCGCCTGCAGCGAGAGACGCCTCGGGCAGCTCCTTGGAACGCGGGCTAAAGTACGCCAGGATGTTCTCGAAGGTGGTGCGGCGCAGCTTAAGCGAGTAGGTGCGATTTGCGCTTCCGGCAACCTCGGCACACTCAAGGCCGAGCTCGTTCTTAAGACGGGGCGCTAGCTGCTCAAATAGATAGTCCGCCGTGTCCGCAAACGCCGTGAATACGAGCACTTTGCGGTTGCCGGGGTTGTAGGGGTTATTGACCTTATCGGCTATGAACTTGTAGAGCTCATCCAACTTAGCATCGCGCTCAGGCGTTACGGCATTGGCATAGTCGAGCAGACGGTGCAGCACAGTGATGTCAAAGTCTAAATCGCTGCCCAGACGCAAGGCATCAACATCGCGCAGGTCGACGCGAACCTTGCCGCCGCGCTCGATTTCCTCGGCGTCATCGTCATCCATGCCATCCTCGATGCCCGCCGCATCATAGCTGCCCGCTCCCATGGCCGCAGGGTCATTGAGCTGTGCGCGGAGCGCCTCGCATCCCGCCAGGATGCGCGAGAGCGTGATTCGAAAACTGTTAACCGAAGATTCCATTCGCTTGAGCACGTTTACGCGCATAAGGTTGGCAACAGCACCCGTACGGTGAACCTGACTCTCAAAGTCCTTGCCCCAGGTGTCGCCGTAACGATCCTCGTACTTACGACGTTTATCGCCGCGTACATAAGAAAGCAGCTGATACTGCGCAAACGTAAGCTGGGCGATCATGTCGTTGAGCTCAGCGATAGGCGGAAGCTCCCCCGCCAAATCGATTGGCGTGGTAATAGAGAGGGGCTTGCGCCGCTGCGGGAACGTACCCGAAGCGGCGCCATAGTACTTAGAGATATGCTTGCGGCTGCGCGCGATGGTAAGCACGTCGAGCAGCTTAAAGTAATCGGCGTTGACGGCGTTGACGAAGCTCTCGGTGGTGCGCTCGGCATCGTCGAGCTTGCTCCACTCGTTGAAGCGCGCTTGTGCCGTACGGCACACCTGAGTAATCGACTCAATACCATCAGTATCCGCCAGATACGCATCATCGCCCTCGGTGATGAGCTCAATCTGGTTGCGCAGGTCCAGCAGGCGATTGTTCACAGGCGTAGCCGAGAGCATCAGCACCTTGGTGCGCCGTCCACTCTTAATTACGTCCTCGATAAGTCGCGTGTAGCGGTCTTTTTTCTCGGAATCCGTGCTCTTGTTACGGAAGTTGTGGCTCTCATCAATTACCAACAGGTCATAGTGGCCCCAGCGTAGATGCTCCAGGTCCACATCACCGCTCGTGCCCGTATAACGGGACAGATCGGTGTGATTGAGCACGGTGTAGTTAAGACGATCATCCGCCAACGGGTTGCGGTCATCGTTGTCCTGCGTCCACAGCGTCCAGTTATCGCGCAAGCGTTTAGGTGCCAGTACCAGAATGCGATCATTGCGTTCCTGGTAGTACTTAATGACGGCGAGCGCCTCATAGGTCTTGCCCAGACCGACGCTGTCGGCGATGATGCAGCCCTTGTACTTCTCGAGCTTACGGATGGCGCCCACCACGGCGTCCTTTTGGAAGTCGTAGAGCTTGTTCCAGACGACTGATTCCTCAAACTTGAGACCGGGCCTCAAGTCGTTATCTTCGTCGGAAAGGTAATCGCGGAACAAGTGGTAAAGCGTGAGGAAATAAACGAACTCAGGCGGATTCTCGCGGTAGAGTGTGCCTACCTGCGCCGCTACCTCATCGGTAACATCGGCGACCATCGCAGGCTTATCCCAGACGGACTCAAACATCGCCTTTAGGCCGGCAGTTTCCGTCGCGCCCTCGTAGTGGCTTACGCCCATTACGGTGTTGGGGCGGCGCTCGTAACCAAGTCCTTCCTGGGTAAAGTCAGCGGCGGCACCCATGAAAGCATGGTCGTCGCCATTGGGGTTCTCGACTATATAGGTGCCTCCGGGCTGAATTGCCCCATTCATCTTGGCAGATTGAAACTCGCACTTAGCGCGCACCCATTCGGCGCACTCGCGGGCAATGGCACGTTGATTGAGATTGTTGCGCAACGTAAGTTCAAGGCCCAAGCCACCCACGCCACGCTCGCGCGAGCATTGCGATATGGCAAACTGGCGCGGGTCTTTGTCGGAAGCCATGCGCTTAACGAACGTGGGCTCGCTAAAGAGAAAGCGCACTGAGTCAACTTTCTCCAGCTCTTCTTTGAGCTCGGAGAAAGCAAAGACCGTAAAGTAACTGCTAATGATTGAAAGCTTGGCGCCCTCATCTATGGATTTAGCAAGCGCGTCTCCCAGACGATTGCGTCCGACGTTATTGAGAAACTCCATCAGCACACCGTCCTTAAGACGGCGTGCCAAGCTATTTCATTATTGACCGAGAGGGAACGCCCGCTTCGAAGCGCCCCCCCCCCGAAGTTTATCCGCAGGTATATCCACGAAGTACACTCCAGGTTTAATTGCTATCGTCTCGGGACGCAGAGGCCCCTTGCTAAAACTTTATCCATTGTCTCCCAACTATAGAAGAGTGTCAGGACATTTTCGGCAAGCGGGTTGTCTCTACGACCTCAATAATTTGTTGTGCAATTAATAGACATCGTTCATGTACTTCGTGGATGCTTCCGTATAAGCCCAAATAAGCGTCCCAAATGAGCGCTGCACCACGTATCTGCTCCGATTTGCTCAGGCCTGCCATTCGCAACACCCAGCTCCTAATAAGCTAGCACAAGTTACACAAATACATTTGAGACGCCGATTCGGCGGATTGAATAGGGCAACCCACAAAAAGCGAAACCATAAGCAAAGTGAAAAAGGCTGCAGCCATCAGGCATGCCGCGACCGCTACAGATAGGCCGCAACATCCCAAGCAGTGATAATCCCGAGAACCTTCTCACTGGGCTTACCGCTATGCGTGATGAATACCATGCCAATGCGGTCAGCACGGCGCATCGCCACCGTGAACATCTCTGCAACCTCTGCGAGTGTTATCGTACGTGGCACGAACCTAAACGATTCAGAGGCATGAGCGTCCACTGGGAGCAGCTCGGCAAGCGAAGAGAATGTCGTCTCGTCGTCAATGCAGACAATCTCTTCACCGTATAGGTAGGAGAGCAGCGTGTTCTCGCTGAACACACCGCGGACGATGCCATCCTCCAGGATAGGTACATGGGTGTAGCATTTTTCCGCCATCTCGCGCAGGACGGGTCTCACGCAGTCCTCCGCAGTTGCCGAAAACACATTCTGCATGGACACGGCGTGGTCGATTGCCTTGGGAGGATTCTCGACCGCCGCAAGCGTATTGCGCAGGAGTGTCAGCATCGAGTCGCTCGGCTCGACGGCGTAATCGCCATCGACATTCTCCTGGTGCGAGAGCAGGTTGCGAACTTCCGCGCAATATTTGAGAGCCCCGGCAACGTTCTTGAATGCCCTGCCGGGGTTTCTGCCAAGCCAAGCTACAGGACCGTGTTTTTCCGGAACGTCATAATGCTCACGGATGCACCCCTCGAGCCTTCTATAGAGATCAAGGAACTCGCTCGCATTGTCACTTTTGCCCATACCGAAACCTCCCGCAAAAATAGCTTCGGGACGCATTCGCACAGCTAAACAAGCGCAATTATACGTGTGATATCAAGCGCCCTGCATTCGGTCTCGACAAGCGGCATCGAACGCAGGCTTACCGGCATGGGCACCCGTAGGAAAGCCCATACGGCTGACGTACCTCGACCGTCAATCGGCCTCGTACTACCGCTAATCCATCCCGTCCCAGCAGGTCACACAACGGTGAGATAATGCCCGCGGCTATTAACGTAAGCAAGGAGCACGCTATGGCAGACAACGAGATCAAACCCTCGACGGACGGCAGTCGAGAGGAACTCGCTGCAAAACAGCTCGCATCCACCAAAATCCACCTCGCGCTCACCCAGGAGCGGGTGGACGTCTCCGGCGCCATCAAGCTACCGCTCGAGCGAATTCCCCAACTCGGCGTGGCGTTCGCCTCGCTCCCCTCGATGTTTCGCACCGTCACCAACACGGTGAGCGTGCCCACGCTGCTCCAGGCGACTGACAAATATGGCAACCCGCTCGATCCGACGAAACTCAACTCGTTCAAGGACGGCAGCGGTCTCACAGGGGGCTACCGCGACGCCGCCAAGGGCCTTGGGCAGGCGCGCTTCCACGTAGTCGAGGGCGACATCGCCACGAGCGTCACGCAGGTGCCTTACGATCCAACGTCGCTATTCATGGCAGCCGCAATCGCACAGATAAACCAAAAGCTCGACTCCATCCAGGAGTCCGTCGACGAAATGTTCGAGTACATGCGCCAGCGTGACAAGGCCGACATGCGCGGCAACCTCAAGACGCTCGCAGACATCCTCAACGGTTACGGCCTCAACTACGGCAACACCACCTACATGGCAAACGCCCATATGAAGGTGCTCGACATCAAGCAGTCGTCCGCGCAGGACATGGAACTCTTCCGCTCGCAGGCGCAGGCGGATCTGAAAAAGAAAGGGTTCATCGAGGTGCGAGACGGCTTGGGCAGACGCCTCGACAAGGTGCTCGACTACCTCAAAGACTGCCAGCTCGCCACCTACATCCACGCGTTCTCGCTGTTCCTCGAACCTATGCTCGCCCAGAACTTCGAGCCCGCAAAGCTCGCGGACGCCATCGCGAAGATTGAGGCCGATTCACTCGCCTACCGTGAGCTCTACACCGAGTGTTACGACGCCCTTGAGGCGGGAACTGCCGACACCGTCGATTCGGCGCTGCTGGGCGGCATCGCATCCGCTGGCAAGTTGCTAGGGCGTGCCATCGCAAAGACCCCCGTGGGCGACCATACACTCATCGACGAAGCGCTCGAGGGCGCAGGAGAGGACATCGGCAGGTTCAACGACAGGCAATCCGAGAAACTCCTCAAGAAGCTCCATCAGGCAAAGACGCCCGACGTTGCGCCGTTCAAGCAGAGCGTAAAGGAGATCGACACCCTCTACAACCGCCCCACGCAGATCGCCGTGGACGCCGAGAACGTCTACATCTTGCCTGCCAAGCAGCAGGAAGAGTAACGATACGCGACAGGCACGGGCGAGTGCAGACAGCTAACGCCCCTACCTCCCCTCCGCCTTCAGCTTCAGCAGCAGGTCGCCCAGCTCGGGGCACTTGCTGGAAAGACGCGTCTGAGCTCGCTCGCCCATCCCCCACCGCTGGCGGATCTCCTGGGCGCGCGGGCTCACGCGGTAGTCCCCGTCCATCATCTGCTTGAGCAACTTGGCGGTTACGCGCGCATCGGCCAGAGCGCTGTGGGCGTGGCCCGTCGACTCGTCAAACTCGATGCCAAACCACGTCGCCGCGTCACTCAAAGAAACGCGCCCGTGGCTGCCCACGTCCATGATCGAGGTGTAAAACGCCTGCAGGTCGGCCCAGTCCGTAGGAAATGCGGAAAGGTCGATGCGCTTTGCCTGGCACTCGGTCAAAAGCTGTCGACGGTCCGTTCCGCTCCAGCAAACTATCTGGGCGGAGTAGCGGCCGATCCAATCGCTGAGCCTTTTGATCACCATGTAGAGCGGATCGGCCATCGCGGTGTCCACGGCCGATATCCCCGTAAGCTCGCGAACGGGAAACGCAACGCCTTCGGTAAATTCCGTCTGCACAAACTGCGAGAACTCGCCCATAACGTTGCCGTGGTAATCGAGCTTGACAGCGCCGACCTCGATAATCTCATTGCGCAGTCCACGGCGCTGGCGCTGCTTTGGCACCGGCGCAAACTCAAAGTCCAGCACGATCTGGCGCGCAAAGTTCGTCGTATCGATAGCCGAGATACACGGCGTCTTTTCAGCTGACACGGTCATGGCCTTTCTCCGTTGCTGGCCGCTTACTACACAGGCGGTTACATTGCCGTAAGGATAGGCGCTCGTGCGGACATGAAATCGCACAGCACTGCTTTCCGGCGTCCTTGCGTAAAGCTGCGCTTTGAGATGGTCACGTCGCTGTTAATATCGAACATATATTCGTATTTATGGCTGCAGTTTGATAGACTGGTTATTGTTGACGGCAGTTCCATGTGCCGGGCAGTGCCCTCCATGCAACGGGAGGTGATGCCCATGACCGATCTGATTGATTTCGTGAAACTCCTGACCGCTTTGGTCTCGCTCCTCACGGCGCTTATCGGACTTTCCGAGGCACTTAAGCAGCGTACGAAGCAGAAAAAGAGGGGTCGACGCCACTAAGGCGATGACCCCTTAATCGAAGTAACGGCGCTGCCCAGCTATCACCCTTGGGCTGCCGTCGACCTTATTCTACCCACGGGCGCCAGGTTTACCAAATGGATTTTCGGTAAAGGAAGCACGGCACGCCCGCAAAACCACTACGCCCCAAGTGCTGCCATGGGGATCACCGCCACGCCGTCGTCGCGTGTGTAGACAATGCTCCCCTTTCCAACCACGACCGCCAAAAACGCCGGCGCGGCATTCTGGGCGGCAGGATTGGAGAGCACTTTCCTCTCCAGCGCCTTGAGATTTCTCGCTCCATCGTCTGCTTTCGCATCACTCAGCTTGACCTCGATGGCTCCCCAGCGCCCGTCGTGCTCAACGATCAGGTCGACATCAAGGCCCTTCTCATCTCGGAAATAATGGACACTGTTGTCGACACCGCCGTAGGTGGAAAGGAACACGCGCACGCGGGCCTTCGAGCGCGCGTACTGACTTGCCGTCTGTCGCGCAAGCTCGTCCGAAAGCCCAAGGTTTGCAGGCCAACCGCCCCTGCAGCCCCAGCGGGCGACGTTATCCTGCGAAATTACGCCGTTCTCAATGTAGTTTTTACGCCGTTTTCATTGTAGGTTTTACGCTTGGCATCATTGGCGCGACGCTCACTCAACCCCCGGATCACCGAATTGCTCAGATTACGGGACACGCTTTCCGCCCCGCGCCTCCACCGGAAAGCACGTCCCACCCTGAGGCTCGATTCCGGGACACAGTTTCCGGTAGAGGAGCCGCTGGAAAACGCATCCCAGTTTGAGGCCGAAATCTGGGACACGCTTTCCGCCAAGGGCTGCAAAAGGAAAGCGCGACCCATTCCGAGCATCACATCAGAGCGCGCTTGGTTATCTCCGCTCGCACATCTCGACAAACGAAATCAGCTTGGTATCTCCCCTGCTCGCCGCGGCTTCCCGACATCCCTGCGTAAAGCCGCTTTTTGAGAAAAGTGCATAGCTTTTGTGCTGCCGCCTAAAGAGCTCGCTTCGGTGCACGAGCTTTTGCAGCACGTCTTCGCCCGCCGGTTCATTGCGCCATTTGCACTCCGCAAACAGCGCAGCGCCCTCGCCATCGTCAACAATCAAGTCGATTTCTTCCTGCGTATGCGTGCGATTATCCGTCCCCCACCAGCGCCCGACGCTCGCCGGAACCACATCGAGCTGGCCCGCGCGCGCGAGTTCGTACACGTATTGTCTGCATATAAGCTCAAAGACCGTACCCATGTAATCCGATACGTGCGGCTCAATGCGCTTATACGCCATCTCGGCCATATCGTTTTGAATCAGCCCAATGTTCTGCGGCACAAACTTGTACCAGAACCTAAACATCTGGTCGCTCAGCAGATACACGGCTCGCTTATTGCTCGTCTCGTTTAGGGGCAGCTCGCGCTCGACAATCCCAAGCGACGCCAGCTTATCCACATAGCTCTTTACGTTGCTCGCAGGGATTCCCGTAGAGCTCGCAATCTCCGAGATCTTCGAGCGCCCCTGAGCAATTGCTTGCACGATCGCATCATATTGCTCGGGATTGCGGCACTCTTGCAACAGCAGGTTACTCGGCTCCTCAAAGAGATAGCCCGTAGGAGTAAGAAAAAGACGCTTGACGTTGTCCTTAAGCGATACGGTAGGATCGACTTTCTCGATATATGCAGGAATGCCGCCCGTCATGCCATAGCAAACCGCAGCGTCTTCACGACCCATGCTCTGCCACAAGCCGAGGGTTGTCGTAAAATCGAGTGGCATGATCTTAAACTGGGCCGTGCGCCTACCGTATAGTGGGCTCTCGTAGCCCAGCACCTGCTCTTCCATGAACGAAAGCGACGACCCGCACAGGATAAGCATGAGCTTGGTCTCCTTGTACAAGTGATCGATCTTGTCTTGCAGCAACGAGCTGATCTCGGGATTCGATTGGGCGAGATAGGGATACTCGTCAATCACGACAATCAAACGTTCCGTGCGAGCCATGGTGGCCAATGCATCGAACGCCTCGTCAAAACTACGAAACGACACACCTGCAGCACCAACCGAACCCGCAAGTATCGCCTGGCTAAAGCCGTGCAGGTTTGCCTCCGCATTGGTACGACGAGCTTGAAAGTAAATAGCCTTCTTGCCTTGGATGAACTCTGTGATAAGGCGCGTTTTGCCCACACGACGACGGCCATAAATCACAGGCATCTCAAAGGAGTCCGTGCCATACAGTCGATTGAGCTCGGACATTTCCGCTGTTCTTCCGATAAACATTGGGCCATCCTCCTTTTACGTTATAGCTAGCTATATTATACCTTCCTATAATATAGCTAGCTATAACGTAATTCGACAAGCTGCACACGCAAAAGGGGCGGTTGAAGTGCGGCTCGGCACCGCATGACGTCGGCGGACGAGGCGATGCGTCCGCCGACGAATAGCACCAATATTGGTTACTTCTTGCTCTCGGGCAAGACCAGATCCACGGCAGCGTCCTTGGCAGCATCGATGTGCTGAGCCACAACCGGCGTCTGCGGAAGGATCAGGTTAAGGACAATGGCCATGAGTGCGGTGGGGGTTACGGCATTGGAGCCGATGACGGTGGACACCCAGGTGGGCATACCCTCGCCGGCAAGGCAACCGCTGGCCATCCAGATACCCAGGCCAAAGACGACGGAGGTACCGACGATGGTGGTAGTGCGCTGCGTGAGGCCCTCGCGGGTGAACATGCGCACGCCGTTCATGGTGATAGTGCCAAAGACGCCGACGGTCGCGCCGCCAATGACGGGCTGCGGGATAGCGGAAAGGACGGCAGAAAGCTGCGGGAACAGACCGGCGATGGCAAAAACGGCCGCGATGGTCACAAAAACCCACTTGTTGACGACCTTGTTGGAGCAGATGATGCCCACGTTCTGGCCAAGGGCGCTGGTGGGAAGACCGCCCAGCAGACCGCCGACCATAGATGTGATGCCCTGGGACACGATAGCGCCAGAGAGCTCGCGCTCGGTGGGCATACGGTCGATGGAGCCCAGGCAGGCGGCGGAGACGTCACCGATAACCTGGATGGCAACCATGGGGAACACGACGGCGAGGGTAATGCAGACCTCGGGATCAAACTCGAGCGCGTAGGGCATGAGCTTGGGAAGGGCGAAGACCTGAGCGGTGGCGACGCTGGAGAAATCGATCATGCCAAAGGGGATTGAAACGATCATGCCAACGATCATGCCAAAGAACACGGATCCCAGCTTGAGCGTGCCCTTGCCAAAGTTGGCGAGCGCAAAGACAACGGCAAACGTGATAAGAGCGACGCACCATGCCTGCGGGGTGCCCCACAGCGGCGTACCCATACCGCCGGCCATATACTTGACGGCCGTGGGATACAGCGAAACGCCGATGGAGAAGATGACCGTACCGGTCACGACGGGCGGGAACAGCCACTTGATCTTGCTGTAGGCCAGACCAAAGAGGGCCGCGACAGCACCGCCGACAATCTCGCCGCCCAGCAGCGCACCAAAGCTAAAGCCCGAGGCACCCATGGCCTGAAGGGCCGGCAGGAACGCGAACGAAACGCCCATGACGATGGGCAGGCCGCCGCCGATGCGACGGAAGGGAGCGAAGGCCTGAAGGGCTGTGTCGATCGCCGAAAGGATGAGCGCGACCTGAATGATGTCGGTGCTCTGCTGGCTATTAAAGCCGTAGACGCCGGCCATGATGACCGCCGGGGTAATGATGCCGGCAAACGATGCCAGTACGTGCTGAAGGGCACACGGGATCATTTCCTTAACGGGCGGCATGCCTTCGCGAGTGAACAGGGCTTCAGTGCCGTTCGTAACCGTCTCCTGGGCCATTTGACCACCAATCCTAGAAGTAGTTGTTTTCGCATCTAACATTCTATTGTGACGCAGTGCGGGGCTGAGGTTATGCCTTCGGTGAATATCGTATTTAAGAATTTTCTCATTCTCAATAATAATTTTTTGTTATCAGAATATTCTTCAGCTAACATAGAGTGTTTCCGCAGGTAAGGAAAGTGTCCAGTCAAAATAACATCTAACTTTTCTTTTGGTCGACCGTTTACCGCCAAATTCCTACCGCTCGTCTATATTACGCAATGTACCTGCGAATATGCGGGTCAATAAACACCGTGTTACCATGAGAAAAAATTGTTATGCACATTTCCGATTTCACCCAAAGGAGTTGCCCATGAACGAGACCGTACGCCGCTTTTCGCCAATGGTCGATTTCCTGGAGCAGATACTTGGCAAGAACAGCGAGATCGTCCTGCATGATTTCTCGGATCCCGACCACGCCATAGTCGATATTCGCAACGGTATCGTGAGCGGTCGTAAGATTGGCGGCCCCGCTACCGATCTGGCACTCAAGATTATGCACGACCCTAAGTATCGCGACCTGCCGTTTATTACGGACAACGAAGGGCGCGGTGCCGGTGGCAAGACGTTGGAGTCCGCGACGTACTTTATCCGCGAGGACGGCGAGATCGTCGGCATGCTGTGCGTCAACACCGATCTTTCGGCCGTGCGCAACATCAATGCCATGGCCCAGCAGCTTATGGCCTGCTTCGACGCCGCGCCAGTCCGCACGGAGCCCTCCCCCATCGAAGTCGAGAGCCTTTCGGAGTCCACACAGGAGCTCATCGACCGCAGTATTTCCGAGTTGCTCGAAAGCCGCGGGCAGGATGTCGCCTCGCTCGGCCAGGCCGACCGCGTCGATGTTATCCGCCATCTCAACGGAAACGGCGTGTTTATGCTCAAGGGCGCCGTTGCCTGCGCCGCCGCCGCGCTTGGCATCTCTGAGCCCAGCGTCTACCGCTATCTACAAAAGGTCCGCAAGGAGGGCTAACCCACTGATCCCTTGGGGACGGAGGAAAACGGATCATTGTTGCCTGAGAGGCTGCTGAAGACTTTGTCCTGCTTAGGCTGCGGGCATCGCCCATCGCGACGGCGCCACTATACTTTTGAGTATCTGAGCATTTTGAAAGGCAGGATATGACCGCAACCGCCAGTCGAACCACCAACCGCAGACCCGAGCTCTTGGCCCCCGCCGGAGGCCCGGAGCCCTTTGCCGCCGCACTCGCTGCCGGCGCCGATGCCATCTACTGCGGCATGGGCAGCTTCAACGCCCGCCGCAAGGCAACAAACTTTACCGACGAGGCCTTTGAGCAGGCCTGCCGCGCCGCACATCTAGCCGGGTCGCGCGTCTACGTCACGGTCAACATCGTCATCAAGGAATCCGAGATGAGCGACGCGCTGCAGCTCATCCATCGCTGCTCCACGCTGGGCGCCGATGCCTTCATTATCCAGGACTGGGGCTTGTTCTTTGAGGTCAAGCGCACCATGCCCGGCATCGAGACACACATCTCGACCCAGGCGAACATCCATGATGACCGCGGAACCATCTGGTGCCGCGAGCAGGGCGCCGACCGCGTGACCTTGTCGCGCGAGCTCTCCATTGACGAGATCGCCGCCATCCACGACGCCGCGCCCGACGTTGACCTCGAGGTCTTTAGCCACGGCGCCATCTGCTTTTGCTACTCGGGCCTGTGCCTGCTGTCGAGCTTTGCCATGGCGGGCCGCTCGGCCAACCGCGGCATGTGTGCTCAGCCCTGTCGTCTTCCTTACGAGCTGATCGACGAGAACGGCCGCTCGCTCTCCCCTGCCGGTCGTGAGCGCGCGCTATGCCCGCGCGATACCAATACATCGCAGCTCGTTCGTCGTCTGTATGACGCCGGCGCCGCATCGCTCAAGCTCGAGGGCCGCATGAAGGCCCCCGATTACGTGTATTCCATCGTCGACGTGTATCGTCATCAGATTGATGACATGCTGGCCGATGTTTCGACCTCTAAGGATGAGGATGCCGCCCGCCAGCGCCAGCTCAAGCGCTGCTTTAACCGCGACTTTACGCACGCCTATCAAGACGGTACCTCGGGTGACGAGATGATGAGCTACGAGCGCTCCAACAACCGCGGCCAGATTGTTGGCACGGTGCTCGGCAGCCGCCTGGCCAACCGCGATGTGCGCGGGCTCAAGCCTGACGACCGTCGTCGCCGCGCTGCCATCGCCCGCATTGAGCTGTTTGAGCCCGTAGGCAAGGGCGATCTGCTGGAGCTTCGCCACGACGATGAGTTCGACCAGTTCCTGACCACCATCGCCGCCGATGATGCCGCCGCCGGCGACACCATCGAGTGCCGTGTGCCTCGCAGCATGCCCGAGGGCTGCCGTGTGCGCGTGATTCGAAGCCAGCGCGCCATTGACGCTGCCGGCGCCGCGCTCAAGCGCGATGTGCTGCGCCGCCGCGCCGTAGACGTGTCCGTTGTGGCGCGTCTGGGCGAGCCGTTTACCGTTACGCTCACCTGCTGCGACGACCCCACGCTCACCGCCACCGCTACCGGCTTTACCGTCGAGGCCGCCAAGACCCGCGCCGTCGAGGCGTCCGATCTGGTTGAGCATGTGGGCCGCATGGGCTCCTCGCCCTTTGAGGCTGAGAGCTTTGATGTGGCGCTCGATGAAGGCTGCGGCATGGGCTTTTCCGCCGTGCACAAGGTGCGTGCCGCCGCTTGCAAGACGCTGGAAGAGGCCATTCTGGCGCCGTACGAGGAGCGCGCCCGCACGCTCGAGCTGCCGGCGATTGTCACCAGCGATTCCCGCCCCATGCCCGAGCATTACCGCGATGAGCCGCAGGTCTGCGCCACCGTCACCTCGCTCGAGGCCGCCGAGGCCGCTCGCGCCGAGGGTGCAACGCGCATCTACATGACCACCGACGCGCTCGATGCGGCCGAGCTCTCCCCCGCCGATGCGTTTGAGCAGGGCATCGTACCCGTGCTCGATGAGGTCTGCCGCGCCGTTGACCACGTCCGCGTTGACCCGTGGATTCTTGCTGGAGCGACTGTCGCCGTCGGCAATATCTCCGAGCTTGCCCTGGCCGCCCAGGTTGGCGCCACAGCCGAGATTCGCTCTTGCCTGCCCGTGCACAACACGCCTTGCATGGAGGCACTTGCCGAGCGCGGAACCGGCGCTTTTTGGCTCTCGCCCGAGATCACGCTCGACGAGATTATCTCGCTTGGCACCTCCGCGCCCGCAGCGCTGGGCATCACCGTGTTCGGCCGCCCGCGCGTTATGACGAGCGAGCACTGCATCCTGCAGGTGGCCAACGGTTGTATCCACGATTGCGTCAACTGCCGCCTTCGCGCCCGCAAGCTGTCGCTCAAGAATATCGATGGCAAGGTCATGCCGGTGCGCACCGATATTCACGGCCGCTCGCGCCTGTACGACGCTTACCCCATCGACCTCACGCCGCAGGTACCACAGCTGCTCGACGCCGGCGTCCGTCGTCTTATGGTCGACGGAACCCTGCTCGAGCCCGATGAGATTGGCCGTGCCGTCGCTCGTGTCCGCCGCGCCATTGAGGCAGCGCAGGCAGGTCGCAAGCCCGCTGCCCGCCTGCGCGGGGCGACCTCGGGCTGCATGTTTGTGGGAATTAGCTAACCGAAAGGCTTACACGTGAACGAAGAACCTCAAGTCCTCTACTGCGACGCCTGGCTCATGGCCATCAATAAGCCCGCCGGCATGATCGTCCACGGTGACGGCACCGGCGAGCGCACACTTACCGACTACGCCAGCGATCTGCTGCTGGCGATGGGCGACGGCTTTGCCGCGACTGACATGCAGCCGCTCAACCGCCTGGACCGCAACACCACCGGCGTGGTGCTGTTTTCGCTCGACAAACAGACGCAGCCCGCTTTTGATCAGATGGTGAACGACCACGCCTTCGAAAAGCACTACCTGGCGCTCGCCGAGGGCAAAATCGACTGGAACGAAAAGCTCATCGACAAGCCGATCGCCCGCGACCGCCACGACAGCCGCAAGATGCGCGTCGGCGCCAGCGGCAAGCCGTCTCAGACGCGCGTGAAGGTGCTCAAGCGCCTTAAGAGCCGCCGAGGCCTGCCCGCGCGCTCGTATATCGATGTCGAGCTGCTCACCGGCCGCAAACACCAGATCCGTGTCCATCTGGCAAGCGAGCACCATCCGCTGGTGGGCGACGACCTGTACGGAACGCCGCGCCCCTGCGGCCTGATGCTCCACGCCCACAGCGTGTCCTTCACGCATCCCGTTACCGGCGAGCACATCCACATCGAAGCCCCCTGCCCCTGGGAGCCTTAAACCACCACAATGGGGACAGGCACCTTTGTGGTGGTTTTGCCGCAATGGCTCAGTCGCGGTCCCAAAACGTCTCGATCTGTAACAGTTAGAGTCCATTTTCCGGTCTATCTGTTACAGATCGAGACATTCGAATCCCCCTCAAGGGAAAAATCTCAATCTGTAACAGTAACTCGGCAAAATCAGTCCCAGATGTTACAGATCGAGACAAAGGGACGGCACGGTTCGGAAGTATCTCAATCTGTAACACCTAGTCCACTTTTAACGGTCCAGTTGTTACAGACTTAGACAAACCGGCAGACAACGAAAGCGGCAACGCCCGTGATGGACGTTGCCGCTTTTCTATTGAGAAAACTACTCGGTTTTCGTTACTAACCACCACAATGGGAACAGGCACCTTTGTGGCGGTTTTGGCCTTAGCCCGTCCCCTGCTTGCTAGACCGTGATGACGTTGTCCATTGCCCGGTACTTGGCGGGGACCTCGCCCGCGGTAATAATCGTTGCGTCGCGGAAGTCCGCGAACTTGACGGGCGCCACCATGCCAAATTTGCTGGCGTCCGAGATTACGAAGCGTTTGGCCGTATGGCGCATCGAGATACGCTTTACTTGCGCTTCCTCGATATCGGGCGCCGTGAAGCCCTGCTCGGCGGCAATGCCGTTAGAACCCCAAAAGCCACAATTGAAGTTGTAGCGGTCTAGGGTTGCCAAAGCATCGGGGCCAACGAGTGCCTCGGTCTCTGGCTTGAGCTCGCCACCCAACACCACGGTGCGCATGCCGCGCAAAGCGAGGTGCTGAGCATGGATCACAGAATCGGTCACATAGGTGACATCTTCAAGGTGTGGAAGATGCTCGATGAGTTTGAGCGTCGTCGAGCCCGAGTCGATGTATACAAAGCTCTCGGGCTCCACAAGCGCCGCCGCATGGGCGCAGATACGCTCCTTGTCGTCGTTATGGAGGTCGCTGCGCTCATTGAGCGTTAGGTCGCGCGTCACGTGTGCGCGCTCAAGACTCGTCGCTCCGCCGTGGACCTTGGCGATGCGGTGTGCTCGATCGAGCGTCTGCAGGTCGCGCCGAATGGTAGACGCCGTCACGCCCAGGGCCTCGGCAAGCTCTGGCACAGTAACCGAGCCAGCCTGCTGCACCATCGACACGATCGCGTTGAGCCTATCTTCCGCTAGCATCGCTTACTCCTCCTCGGGGTACACGACTCCCCAATCGGCGCGGAGCTTGGTCATAAGCTCCATAACATCAGAAGCATAATCCAGCAGCTCGCGCTTGGAGTCGTCGCCGGCAACGGCCTTCTCAAGATCGGCCATCTCGTAGCAAAGGGCGTAAGCTTCGGTGCCGGCGTGGACCTCCTCGCGGTGGCCGTCCGCAGTCCACACGATGGTCGCGTGATCGGCACGCGGATACTCGTTGACCTCGATATAGCACTTGTCAAAGCTGATGACCGAGCGCTTGGGCTGCTTGGAGTGAAGCGTAAGGCTCACAACACCCAGCTGCTGCTCGGCATTACGGCAGACGATGCCGCCCGCAACGTCGACACCGGTCTCACAGGTGTTGCCCAGCGATACGACCTCAGCGGGCTGGCTTGCCATAAAGAGGCGCATAACGGACAGGGCATAGACGCCAATGTCGAGCATGGCACCGCCAGCAAGGTTGCGGTTATAGAAGCGGTTGGTCAGATCGCCGTACTCCTTATAGCTGCCAAAGTTGAGTTGGGCGAGGTTCATGCGGCCAAATTCGCCGGCATCCATGCGGCGGCGCAGCTCCTGATACAGGGGCATGTGGAGCACCGTAGTGGCGTCCATAAGGACCACGTTATGCTCGTCGGCAATGGCACGTGCCTCGTCGAGCTCGGCGGAGTTGAGGGTAATGGCCTTCTCGCAGAGCACGTGCTTGCCAGCTGCCAGAGCGGCGCGAAGATAGCTGATATGCGTGTTATGCGGGGTGGTGATATAGATCGCGTCGATGTTCGGATCGGCATAGAGGTCCTCGACCGATTCATAGACCTTTTCGATGCCATACTGATCGGCAAAAGCTTGAGCCTTGGATAGGGTGCGGTTAGCGACGCCCGCAAGCTTGCGGCCGGCAAGAGCAAGAGACTGGGCCATCTGGTTGGCGATTACGCCGCACCCGATCACAGCCCAACGAAGCTCGGGAGCCGTAAAGATGTCGTTAGGGAACGGCTTGCCCTGGACCGAAGCGAACGCTGCCTTTGCGGCTGCCGCAGAGTCGAGTGGAGCCTGCTTGGAATCTGCCATATGTGCCTCCTGCGTCGTGAAAAGTCTTTTATTTCAGACAGCTCTATATTCGCACAAATGCGCGCGTATATGCACGTATATGCGTATTTAGGTGCTTAACGGTCATCATATAGCCATAATTTGCACATGTTTGCGCGGTTACACGCAATGTCACGCAATGACATGCGCGTAAATGCGCATGCAACGATCCTTGTGAAACATAAAGGGACGGAACACCAAAGCCCTAAAAGACAGAGTAGGTCGTTTTACTCCACACCTATAGAAGCATCAGGCATCAAAGGACCGTACCAAACTGCCGGCACATAGGGACGTTCCCAACGACCACTCATTTAAGTCTGTCCCCAATGACTGCCAAACAACGGCCACTCATTTAAGCTTGTCCCCAATGAGTAGGGATCAAAAAAGGCCCGGGTGCCGTGGGGCATCCGGGCCTTTGCTAGCAACTTGATGTTGCGGGCAGCTTAGAACTTGTGGCCGCACTTCTTGCAGACGCGCAGCTTGTTCTTGCCGTCCTTCTCGTGACCGACGCGGGTAACCTTACCGCACTCGGGGCAAACGAGATTGACGTTGGAGGCGTCGATGGGAGCCTCCTGCGAAACGATGCCGCCCTGCTGGTTGGCAGCGTTGGGCTTGACGGCCTTCTTGACGACCGAAACGCCCTCGACAACGACCTTGTTCTCGGCGGGGAGAGCACGCAGGACAACGCCCTGCTTGCCGCGATCCTTACCAGAGAGAACCTGGACCTTATCGCCCTTCTTGATATACATATATCTCCCCTAACTACAGGGTCTCGGGAGCGAGCGAGACGATCTTCATGTACTTCTTGTCACGAAGCTCGCGAGCGACGGGCCCGAAGATACGGGTGCCGACGGGCGAACCATCGTTGTTGATGACAACGCAGGCGTTCTCATCAAAGCGAATGTAGGAGCCATCCTTGCGGCGGATCTCCTTAACGGTGCGAACGACGACGCAACGGACAACGTCCTTCTTCTTGACGTTGGCGCCAGGGGTAGCCTCCTGGACAGCACCGATGAACACATCGCCGATGCCTGCATAACGACGCTTGGAACCGCCAAGCACCTTGATGCAGCGAATCTTGCGAGCGCCGGAGTTGTCGGCGACGTTCAGCATGGTTTGCATCTGAATCATGGTAGATGTTCCTCCGAACTAAGAACCGAAGAGAGGTGCGCAGCCTTTATGCGGCCCGTGGTATGCAAGCCAGGCATACGCACATCTTCGGAAACGTACAAGTCGTAAGAGCGACTGCTTATTTAGCGCGCTCGACGACCTCGATGAGGCGCCAACGCTTCATCTTGGACATAGGACGGGTCTCCATAACGCGGACGGTGTCGCCCACGCCAGCCGTGCACTCCTCGTCGTGAGCGTGCAGCTTCTTGGAGCTGGTCATCATCTTGCCGTACTTGGGGTGACGCTTACGCTCGGTGATGGTGACAACAATGGTCTTGGCACCGGAGACGGAGGTAACGACACCCGTACGGACCTTACGCGAGTTACGCGAATCAGTCATGTTCTCTCCTTAGGTCCTACTCGGCGACAGCGGACTTCTCCGCTGCGATCTCACGGGCGCGCTGCTCCGTGAGGACGCGAGCGATGTCCTTCTTCACGGTGTTGACGCGAGCGGTGTTGTCCAGCTGGCTGGTGGCCATCTGGAAACGAAGGTTAAAGAGCTCGGCGCGCATTTCCTTCAGCTTCTCAACGAGCTGAGCGTCCGAGAGCTCACGAATCTCTGCGGGCTTCATTAGTTCTCCTCCTTGGCGGCGGCGGCGTCCTCAGCAGCCCACTTGGCCTCGAGAGCGGCCTCCTCAGCCATCTCCTTCTCGATGCGCTGCTCAGCGTTCTTGGCAGCAACAATCTTGGTCTTGATGGGAAGCTTGTGCTGTGCAAGACGCAGAGCCTCGCGAGCGACCTCCTCGGGCACGCCCTTGACCTCGAACATGATACGGCCGGGCTTGACGACGGCCACCCACTCCTCGGGGTTACCCTTACCAGAACCCATGCGAGTCTCGGCAGGCTTCTTGGTGATGGGCTTATCGGGGAAGATCGTGATGTAGACACGACCGCCACGCTTCATGTAGCGGGTCATGGCAATACGAGCGGCCTCGATCTGACGGTTGGTGATCCAATGGGCCTCGAGAGCCTGGATACCAAACTCGCCGAAATGCAGCTCGGTATTACCCTTGGCCTGGCCCTTCATGGAGCCACGCTGCACCTTGCGGTGAAGAATACGCTTAGGGGCAAGCACTACTGACCCCTCCTCTCGGAGTTACGACGACGAGGACGGGAAGAGCCCTCGAGTGCAGGGTTGGGAACGGGCTGACCCGGGAGCTTCTCGCCCAGGTAGATCCAGACCTTCACGCCGCAGGCACCCATGGTGGTGCTGGCGACAGCCGTGCCGTAGTCGATCTTGGCACGGAGGGTGTGCAGAGGCACGCGACCCTCGCGGTACCACTCACGACGGCCCATCTCGGCACCGCCGAGACGACCGGAGCACTGGATACGGATGCCCTTGGCGCCGGCCTTGCGGGCGGACTGGACAGCCTTGCGCATAGCGCGACGGAAGGCAACGCGGCCCTCGAGCTGCTCGGCGATGGACTGAGCAACGAGGTTGGCGTCGAGCTCGGGGCGCTTGATCTCGACAACGTCGACGGAGAGCTGGCCCTTGGAGACGCCAGCGACCTTCTCGAGCTCGGTGCGGAGGGTATCGATCTCGGCACCCTTCTTACCGATGACAACGCCGGGGCGAGCGGTGAGGATGATGACCTTCACCTTGTCGCCAGCGCGCTCGATCTCGACGCGGGAGACAGCTGCGCGGGAAAGACGCTTCTCGAGGTACTTGCGGATCTCGAGATCGTTACCGAGGGTCTTAGCGTAATCCTTCTCTGCGAACCAGCGGGAGCGCCAGTTCTCGGTGATGCCAAGACGGAAGCCGGTGGGGTAGACTTTCTGACCCATACAGCTTTACGCCTCCTTTCGAGGAGCAACGACGACGGTGATGTGGGAAGTACGCTTCAGAATGCGAGAAGCGGAACCCTTGGCGCGGGGACGGATGCGCTTAAGCGTCGGACCCTCGTCAACATAGGCAGCGGCGACAACCAGGTTGTCGGCACGCAGACCGTTGTTGTTCTCGGCGTTCGCAACGGCGGAACGGAGAACCTTCTCGACATCCACGGCGACGGCGCGGTCGCAGAAGTGGAGGATGTCGAAGGCCTGAGCGACAGGCTTGCGGCGGATCAGATCGACCACCAGGCGGGCCTTGCTGGGGGAAACACGCACGTACTTAGCGACGGCGCGAACCTCGGTGGCCTCAGTTTCAATAGACTTAGTTGCCATTTACGGTTAACCCCCTATTTGGCCTTGTGGCCACGGAACGTACGAGTCGGCGCGAACTCGCCGAGCTTGTGACCAACCATGGACTCGGTAACATACACGGGCACATGCTTGCGGCCGTCGTGGACGGCGATGGTGTGACCAACCATCTCGGGGAAGATGGTGGACGCGCGGGACCAGGTCTTCACGACGTCCTTCTTGCCAGCCTCGTTCATCGCGGTGATACGCGAGAGAAGGCGAGTCTCCACGAACGGGCCCTTTTTGAGACTTCTGCTCATAAGTGCTTTCTCCTAAAACTCGGTATCCGAAATTACTTCTTACGGCGACGAATGATGTGCTGGTTCGAGACCTTCTTCTTCTTGCGCGTACGAAGGCCCTTCGTCGGCTTACCCCAGGGGGTAACAGAGGGACGACCAGAGGTGTGGTTCTTGCCCTCGCCACCGCCGTGCGGGTGGTCGACAGGGTTCATGACGGTACCGCGGACGGTCGGGCGCACGTTCAAGTGACGCTTACGGCCGGCCTTGCCGATGACGATGTTGGCGTGATCGGCGTTGCCGACCTCACCGACGGTGGCGCGGCAGGTAACGAGGATGCGGCGCATCTCGGAGGAAGGCATACGGACGATAGCGTACTTGCCCTCCTTACCCATCAGCTGGCAGGAGTTACCGGCGGAACGGGCGATAGCAGCGCCCTTGCCCGGCTGGAACTCGACGGCGTGGATGAGCGTACCGACGGGGATGTCGGCGAGGGGCAGAGCGTTGCCCGGCTTGATGTCGGCGTCAGAACCGGACATGACGGTCTGACCGACCTCGAGGCCCTTAGGGGCCAGGATGTAGCGCTTCTCACCGTCAGCGTAGTGCAGCAGAGCGATGCGAGCGGAACGGTTCGGATCGTACTCGATCGTGGCAACCTTGGCGGGCACGCCGTCCTTGTTGCGCTTGAAGTCGATCACGCGGTAACGACGCTTCACGCCGCCGCCCTGGTGGCGGGTGGTGATGCGGCCGTTGTTGTTACGACCGGCCTTCTTGGGCAGGGGCTCGAGAAGAGACTTCTCGGGCTTGGTGCAGGTGATCTCGGAGAAGTCGGAGATCGTCTGCCAACGCCTACCAGCGGAGGTCGGCTTAAGGTGCTTTACAGCCATTACAATCCCTTTCAATAGGAATCCGTTAGCCATCGCAGACAGGGATTCGAGGTTCTGCCTCGGGTGCGATGACACCGGACGTATACACGGTTCCGGGCGTGTCCATTTTATACGCCCAAAACCTTGAGCTCTCGCCTCCCCTATTTGGGAGGCATGAGCTCACTCAACAGCAGCGAGTCTTAGGCCTGGTTGCCAAAGACCTCGATGGTGTCGCCCTCGGCCAGCGTGACGATGGCCTTCTTCCAAGAACGGGTCTTGCCGGCGACATAGCGCACGCGCTTGGTCTTGGGCTTGACCGTCAGGGTGTTCACGCGAACGACCTTGACGCCGAAGATCTCCTCGACAGCGTCCTTGATCTGATACTTGTTAGCATCCTTGGCGACCTCGAACGTGTACTTGTTCTGCTCCATGCCGGAGAAGGAACGCTCGGACACGATCGGACGGATGATGATCTCGTGGGCGGTCATTTATGCAAGCACCTCCCCGAAGTGAGCGGCGATGTCGGCGGGCATCAGCACAGCGTTGTTGTTGACGAGGTCGTAGGTGTTGGCCTCATCGGCGGTGATGATGAACGTCTTGGGAATGTTGCGGAACGACAGGTAGGCGTTGACGTCCTCATCGCGAACGATGATGGTCAGACGCTTACCCTCAAGGCCGAGAGCCTTGAGCATGGCGACGGCAGCCTTGGTGGAAGGCTTCTCGAAGCCGTAGTCGTCGACGAGCACGAGCTCGCCATCGGCCAGCTTGGCGGACAGCGCAGAGCGCATAGCCAGCTTGACCTCCTTGTTGTTCATACGCTTAGCGTAGGAACGGGGCTTGGGGGCGAAGACAACGCCACCGTGACGCCACTGGGCAGCACGGATGGAACCCTGGCGGGCACGGCCGGTGCCCTTCTGACGCCAAGGCTTCTTGCCGCCACCGGAAACCTCAGAGCGGCCCTTAGCGGACTGGGTGCCCTGACGCCAAGAGGCCATCTGGCACTTGACGATGTGGTGCATAACGTGGATGTTCGGCTCGATGCCGTACACCTCAGCGGCGAGCTCGGCCTCGGCGACCTTCTTGCCCTCGCTGTTCTTTACTTCAAACTTTGCCATTTAAGTGTTCTCCTTGGTATGACGCTGGGCTAAATGGGCTGGGCCCTTAGGCCATACGGATGGCGACGAGACCATTCTTGGCACCCGGGACAGCGCCCTTGACCAAGATGAGGTTCTGCTCGGCATCGATGCGGACAACGGAAAGGTTCTTGACGGTAACGCGCTCGTTACCCATGTGACCGGCCATCTTGACGCCCTTGAGGACGCGCGCAGGATAGGCGCACTGACCGATAGAACCGGGGTGACGCTGGAAGTGAGAACCATGCGTCATAGGACCGCGGCGCTGACCCCAGCGCTTGATGCGACCCTGGAAGCCCTTACCCTTGGAGGTACCGATGACGTCGACCTTCTCGACATCAGCGAAATCAGCGACGGTGACGACCTCGCCGACCTTGTGCTCCTCGCCGTTCTCGACGCGGACCTCACGAAGGAAGCGGACAGGCTCGACGCCGGCCTTGGCGAAGTGACCAGCCATGGGCTTGTTCACGTTCTTGGCCTTGATGTCGCCGAAACCGATCTGGACGGCGTCATAGCCGTCGGTTGCCTGAGTTTTAACCTGCGAGACAGCGCAGGGGCCAGCCTGGATGACCGTGACGGGAACGACGTTGTCGTCCTCGTCCCAAACCTGGGTCATGCCAATCTTGCGGCCGAGAATCATGCTGATCAAGATATGATCCCAACTCTCGCGTGGTCTTGGGACAATGCGTACGCCACCGAGCGTACGCCCCTAGAGGACCACTACTTACACGACGTGCTCCCCAGTCTTGTATTGCGTCCGGACTACCTGACAACCCTATTAAGCAGGCATTTTGTCCAGCCAGAATACTCCCCTGGTTACACACAGCTGTTTAGTATACACGGGTGCGGGCGTATCCATCGAGATTCATATTTCACTCACATTGTTTACGCAGGTAAAGTGCGTGGCACGTCTCCCGAGCACGGCGGAGGGCCGGAGAAATATATTAAGGTCATCGCGAGTTCCGCACGCAAAGAAGGCCACTTAATGTGGCCTTCGTCTTGCGCAGGACTGTAGAGCAGGGACCTTAATATATTTCTCCGGCCCTCCGCCGTGCTCGGGAGACGACACGTTGATGTCTGCTTAACTCTGCTCGTTCAGGCTAATGACTTTGTTGAGGGTCCACTATTTGCTGGAGAGTGAACTTGCATTGGGACCCGTCGCTCTCTCCTTGCAAATCTTCCTCGTCAAAATCGAAGATCATGATGGCGCAGTTGGGGAGTTTTGTTGGGAGCTCGAAGCCCTCTGGGGCTGCAGCCTTGATGAATTGGCGGCTGGCGCTGCCGTGGCTTACTGCTAGGAGGGTTTCGATGCCCTCGGAGCCCATGATATTGGTGAGGGTGGCTACCATGCGCTCTTGCAGCGCGCGGCTTCCTTCTCCTCCGAAGGGGACCAAGTCCTCGCCGGGATCCCAGACGTCGGTGGGAAGGGCATCGTGGGGGCCTTCTTCGAAGGTGCCGTAGCAGCGCTCGATGATGCCTTCGCAGGACTCAACTGCTGCGTCCGGGCCAAGAAGTTCGGTTGCAACGAGCTGAGCTGTGTCCATGGCTCGGCCTAAGGGCGAAGAGACCACTTTGTCGGGGACAACGCCGTGGGCTTTGAGCCATGCGGCTGCCATTCCCGCTTGTTTGCGGCCAAGGTCGGTCAGCGGTGAATCGCAGCGGCCCTGGACCAGCTTTTTGACGTTGAACTCCGTCTGACCGTGGCGGAGCAGATACAGCCTCTTCATATTCTCCCCTTCTGTATAACTTGCTTTGCCGGCACAGCCCTACTCGTGGGTATGCCCTACGTAGTCTTCGTCGATCGTAATCTTGGCAATCGACTTGGGATATTCCGATTCGACCCTCTGGGCCAGCGTTTGCTTGAGCTCATCGGCCCCCATGTCCAAATCCGAGGGTCGCACGCAGTCAAAGATCACATTGGTGTGCGTGGGGCCCGGCACGCAACGCAGATCGTGAATCGAAAGGCGGCTATCGACCTCTTGGGCCATGGCGTTGATGCGCAGGCGCATGCTCGCCACCTTTGAATCGTCGGTCACGATGGGATCGTAATGGAGCGTGACGATCATGCCATCCTCGTCCCTAAACGACTGCTCGATGTTATCGAGCGTGTCGTGACTTTCCAGCGGGCTGGCCTCGGCCGCCATCTCGGCGTGCGCACTTGCGAACTTCCTGCCCGGACCGTAATCGTGAACCATCAGGTCATGAACGCCCAAAACGCCGGGATAGCTCATGATCTTGTCTCGGATGTGCTTGACCAACTTGGGATCGGGCGCCTGGCCCAAAAGCGGGCTCACCGTATCTTGGATAAGCTCAAAGCCGCTCCAGCCAATATAGGCGCCAACGGCAAGTCCAACCCAAGCATCAAGATTGATGTGCGTCACCTGGGAAACAATCGCGCACGCCAACACAGCACCCGTAGCAAGGACATCATTCTTAGAATCCTGAGCGGTCGCATGCAGCGTCTCGGACTCAATGCGGTCACCGAGCTTTTGGTTGAGGGCCGCCATCCAGAGCTTTACGGCCATCGAAAGCACTAGAACTGCCACCAGGGCAAGCGAAAACTCGACAGGCTCGGGGTGGATGACGCGTTCAACCGAGGACTTCACCAACTCAACGCCAATCAGCAGCACGAGCGCCGCCACGACCAGACCCGAGAGATACTCGTAGCGACCGTGGCCGTAAGGATGCTCGGGGTCGGCCGGCTTGCTCGCCAGCTTAAAGCCCAGCACGCTCACGATATTCGAGCTGGCATCGGACAAGTTGTTCATGGCGTCCGCCACAATCGAAACCGATCCCGACAGCACGCCAATTGCGCCCTTCGCAGCACAAAGTGCAACATTAGCGAGAATACACACCACGCCCGTCAACGTACCCACGCGCGCACGGTCACCCTGCGCACGACGAACAATCCACTCGACCATCTATATCCGCCCCCACGGCACTACCCATATATCTATTGCTCAAACGGATTGTAGTGTAGCCACTTTGTCCCCCAGATACAAAAGGCCGCAACCCACACGAGCCGCGGCCTTGGAACATGACAATGGAATCGTCCTTTTGTCGCACAGGTCTATGCGCTTGCTTCAGCAGCGCTCACCACTGTTTCGGGCGAATCGGCTTCGTCTTCTGCCGTCTGCTCCTTCGTCGGCACCACGCCAAAGCAGTAGCTCAGCGCCGCAGACACCGCAAATGCCGTGCCGCCGGCAGCGCAGCACCACAGCAGGTTCGAAATACCGCCCGTGGCAAAGCCAATGACCATGAGGACATTCGTCATGCCGATGGTATAGGCCGTAACGTGGCCCACGGCCGCAACAAGGCCTCCGACGGCGCCGCCAATGGCCATGCACGTCAGGCACCTGCCATATTTAAAGCCGCAACCGTACAGCGCCGGCTCGCTTACGCCGCCAAGCACGCCCGAGATTGAATAGCCCAGCATGAGCGCCTTCTCGTCCTTATTCGCAATGCGAAGCGCAGCGCCAAAGGGCATGCCCCAAACAGCGAACGTTGCCATTGTCGCGGCGATCAGGATGCACGAATCCGTTCCCACACTCATAAACTGCGCGTACGCAAGCGATAGGACAACATTGCTGACGCCCGCGATCTTTAGGAACTCCCAGCCAGCGGCAAGCCCCATAAGCGTGAGCAGCGACACGATGCCACCGGAATTGCCAAGCATAAACATAAGCTGGCCCAACAGCATGCCCAGATAGCTGCCCGCCGGCGCCGTAATGCACAGCGAAACCGGAACCATGACAAGCATGGTTGCAAACGGAACGAACGAAAACGCCACGGCCTTAGGGATAACGCGCTTAAAGAAACACTCCACTCGCCATAGCACGGGCACAGAGATGAGAACCGGAATAACAGTCGTCGTGTAATCGTTGACCGGCGCGAGAAGCAGACCATACACGGAAGTCATCGATGCCCCCGTCGTCGAGGCGGCATCAACGAGCTTAAGCAGATCGGGTGCAATCAATACGCCGCCCAGCATCATGCCCAGCTGCTCCGAGCAACCGAGCTGGCGGGCGGCCGCCCAACCAAGATAAATGGGCAAAAAGTAGTAGCCGGCGTTATAGAGCCAACTGTAGAACAGGCGATAGATTTCGGAATCGGCAGACCACAGGCCCAGCATGCCCTCGCCCATAATGACGGCGACGGTGCGGAACAACGCCGCGCAGACAATAAACGGCAGCGCCGACATCATGCTTTTGGACAGATAGTCCACCACGGCCATGGCGTTTGATGAAACCGTCGTTGCAAACGTGGTGTTGGAAACTTGTGACATGGAACGCCTTTCCCAATGTGACATGCGGGCTGCCCCTTTGTCACATCGTGCGGTACTGACCGATTGCGCGGTACTTTTCGTAGCGGAGGTTTGTGAGGGTCGCCTCGTCGAGCTGCCCAAGCGTATCGAAGGCATCAAATGCCGAGGACATGACGGCACCGGCGATCTCCTCATGCGACAGGCCCCTATCGTCAACAATGCCGTCGATGATGCTGAGCGCCAACAGATCGGGAGCCGTGAGCTTCAGCGCCTCGGCGGCCTCATTCGCGCGGTCGGTATCCTTCCACAGGATCGACGCACAGGCCTCGGGACTCACGACCGAATAGGCCGAGCTCGAGAGCATCAGGATGCGGTCGGCCACGGATAGCGCCAGCGCGCCACCAGAGCCGCCCTCGCCCGTCACCACCGAGACAATCGGCGTCTTAAGGCCGCTCATCTCCATGAGATTCTGGGCAATCGCCTCGCCCTGGCCGCGCTCCTCGGCACCGATGCCGCAAAACGCGCCCGAAGTATCGACCAGGCACAGAACCGGTCGACCAAACTTTTCGGCCTGGCGCATAAGGCGACGCGCTTTGCGGTAGCCCTCGGGATGTGCCATGCCAAAGTTGCGACGCATGCGCTCTTTGGTCGTGGTGCCGCGCTCGATGGCGATGACCGTTACGGAGCGCCCGTCTTTCCAGCCAATGCCAGCCACCACAGCGGCGTCGTCGCCAAAGTAGCGGTCGCCGTGCAGCTCCACAAATCCATCCAGGCCCAGCGAGATCATCTCGCCTGCCGTGGCGCGATCTGCCGAGCGGGTCTGTTTGACAATCTCGAGCGCGGTTTTTGGTGCGGCCGAGCGCTTGAACAAGTGTCCCAACTTTTTGCCGCGGCGACCCGTATGCACAATCTCGTGCGGTGCCCCCAGGCCGGGCACGTGCCCTTCGTGCAGCGCCAGCAGCTCGCCCACCGTGAGCGTAATCTCGCCACGCGGAACGACAGCATCGCAAAAACCGTGCTCGAGCAAAAACTCGGAGCGCTGGAACCCCTTGGGCAGGCGCTTATGCATGTTCTGCTCGATCACGCGCGGACCGGCAAATGCCGTCAGGGCATCGGGCTCGGCCAGGATAATGTCGCCCTCCATGGCAAAGCTCGCGGTTACGCCTCCGGTCGTGGGGTCGGTGAGCACTGTGATATACAGGCCGCCCGCCTCGCTGTGGCGCCTAACCGCCGCAGAAATCTTGGCCATCTGCATAAGCGATGTCACGCCCTCCTGCATGCGCGCACCGCCCGAAACGGTAAAGCCGACAACTGGCAATCCCAGCTCGGTCGCACGCTCAAATGCGCGACAGATCTTCTCGCCCACCACGGAACCCATCGAGCCCATCATAAAGTTGGCGTCCATAAAGAAGAGCGCCGCATCGCAACCGCAGATTTTGCCCCTGCCGCACACAACGGCATCGCACTCGCCCGAACGCTCGCTCACGCTCTTGAGCTTGTCGGCATAGCCGGGAAACGAGAGGAAGTCCTCCGACGCCAGATTGGCATCCCATTCCTCAAACGTGCCCTCGTCAACCGTCATGCGCATACGGTCGCGCCCGCTCACGCGAAAATGCTTGCCGCAACGAGGGCAGACCTCAAGGTTGTCGTGCAGGCGCGCCTCATCGATCACACGACGGCACTCCGGGCACTTGATAAACACGTGGCGCGCGGGAAACTCGGCGCACGACTCGGTCATCGGCCCCTCGAGGACGTTGACCGTCTTCGCTTTTCTATTCATCAGCATAGAGATGCCCCATCAGATCGGTGTGGTACATGCCCGACAAGAACTCATCGTTTGCCAGCACGTCGAGCTGCAGTTCGCTGTTTTCGCTCACGCCCTCAATCACGAGCTCGCCCAGGGCCGAGCGCATCTTGCGAATGGCGCCGTCACGCGTGGGCGCACACACGATGAGCTTGCCAAGCATGGAGTCGTAGTACGGCGGAACTTTCGCACCGGTAAACATGGCGGAATCCCAGCGCACGCGCGGACCACCCGGCACACGCAACGCGGTGACCGTTCCGCATGACGGCAGAAAGTCCGGCGTTTCGGCATTGATGCGGCACTCCATGGCGTGGTTGCGGACCGGCATGTCCTCCTGCTCAAAGGGCAGAGGCTGGCCGGCTGCCACGCGCAGCTGCCACTTGACCAAGTCGGTATCGGTCACAAACTCCGTAACCGGATGCTCCACCTGCAAGCGCGTGTTCATTTCCATAAAGTAGAAATTGCCGTCGTCCGAATACAGGAACTCGATGGTACCGGCTCCTTCGTAGCCGACGGCACGAGCCAGGTCACGCGCTGCCTTGTGCATGCGAGCACGAATGTCGTCGTGTCCGTCGAGGCACGGCGCGGGGCTCTCCTCGATTAGCTTTTGGTTGCGCCGCTGCACCGAGCACTCGCGCTCGCCGAGCGAAAACACATGGCCCTGCTTATCGGCCATAATCTGCACCTCAACGTGATGCGCCGGCGCGACGAACTTCTCCATGTAGCACTCGCCGTCGCCAAAAACGGCCTCGCCCTCGGCACGCGCCTCGATGAACGCCTTTGCCGCATCTTCCACGCGCTCGACCTTGCGAATGCCGCGACCGCCGCCACCTGCACGCGCCTTAATAAGCACGGGGCAGCCAATGCGCTCGGCCTCGGCCGTCGCCTCCTCGGGGCTTTTGAGCAAATCGCAGCCCGGTACGATGGGCACGCCCGCCGCGGCAGCCGTTCGACGTGCGGCGTCCTTGTCGCCCATGCTGTCGATCACCTTGGCCGAAGGACCGACAAACGTCAGGCCATACTTGTCGCAGTCGCGCACGAAGCTCGCCTTCTCGGAAAAGAAGCCATAGCCGGGATGGATCGCCTTTGCTCCCGACTTCACGGCACAGGTGAGCACAGCATCGTCGTTGAGGTAGCTCTCGGCAAGACGCGGGCCGCCGATGCAATACGCCTCGTCGGCAAGCTGCACGTGCAGCGCGTCCGCATCGGCCGTGGAATAAACGGCGACGGTCTTGATGCCCATATCGCGGCACGCGCGGATAACACGGACCGCGACTTCTCCGCGGTTGGCGATGAGCACTTTGTCGAACATGAAGCCTTCCTTAACTTTCGTGCATGAGTGCAAAAGACATATCAGCGCGGCAGCAAACCTCACCGTTGACGCTCGCAGTACCCGTCGCAAAGCGGAACGGCCCGCGCGCACGCGTGATGGTGCACACCAGATCAACCGTGTCGCCCGGGCGCACCGGACGCTTAAAGCGCACCTTGTCCAGACTCGTGTAGAACGGCGTCGCGCCGCGCGCTTCCTCGTCGCCCATCAGCAGCACGCAGCAGTTCTGGGCGAGCATCTCGCACTGAATCACGCCGGGGACGACCGGGTTTCCCGGAAAATGCCCCTGCAAAAAGTACTCCTCGCCCGTAATCGTGATCTTGCCGTGGGCCTCGTCGCCCACCAGCTCGGCTTCGTCGAGCAAAAGCATCGGCTCGCGATGCGGCAACAGCTTCTTGAGCTCTTCTTTGTTCATGGATATCACCTATCCGATCCTCATGAGGCAGCTGCCAAACTCCACGAGGTCGCCGTCGGCCACGCAGATCTCGAGCACCTCGCCGTCTGCCTCGGCCGTCACCTCGTTGAGAACCTTCATGGCCTCGATGATGCAGAGGGTCTCGCCGGCCTTGACCTTAGAGCCCACGTGCACAAACGGCTCGTCGCCCGGCGCCGGGGCAGCATAGAAAACGCCGACCATGGGAGCGGTCACCTCGGTGCCCTTGGGCTCCGGTGCGGCGGCAGGTGTCTGCGCGGCGGGCTCCGGTGCGGCAGGCGCAACTGTGGGAGCTGCAACTGGAGCGGCCATAGCGCTCGGCATGGGCATGGGCACGGCAACCGGCTGTGCGGCGCTCGCGCGCTCGAGTTCGACCGCGGTGCCATCGGGCTCCTCAACGCGCACGCGCGTGAGGCCGCGGTCCTCCATCACATCGGCTATCTCGGCAAGTCTTTTGGAATCCATGCTCTAGCTCCTCGTATATCTACGCAGCGCGATGGCGGCGTTGTGCCCGCCAAAGCCTAGGTTGGTCGAAAGCGCCCAGGTAAGGTCGGCGCGAACCGCGCGATTGGGCGTGTAGTCAAGATCGCAGGCGGGATCGGGTGTGTGGTAGTTAATGGTCGGCGGCACCACGCCCTGCTCGAGCGCCATGGCGCAAGCCATGACCTCGATGGCACCCGTGGCGCCGATCATATGGCCGGTCATCGACTTGGTCGACGAGACATGTGCGGTGCGCGCCGCGTCCTCGCCGAGCGCACGCTTAATGCCCGCCGTCTCGGACGAATCGTTGAGCTTGGTCGATGTGCCGTGGGCGTTGATGTAGAGGCCCTCGGAAGGCTTGACGTCGCCCTCGGCCACTGCCATCGATATCGCACGGGCGATACCTGCCGCATCCGGGTCGGGACTCGTGATGTGGTAGGCGTCATCGGTGTTGCCGTAGCCCACGACCTCGGCGTAAATGTGCGCACCGCGGGCCCGTGCATGCTCCATGCCCTCGAGCACGAGCACGCAGGCGCCCTCGCCCATCACAAAGCCGTCGCGGTCTGCATCGAACGGGCGGCAGGCCGTCGCGGGATCGGGGTTGGTGGTCAATGCACGGCAGGACGTAAAGCCCGCAACAGCATCGGGGATAATGGCGGCCTCGGCGCCGCCCGCGAGGATCGCGTCGGCATAGCCGTGCTTGATGGCGCGGAACGCCTCGCCCACCGCATGGGCAGAAGTCGCGCAGGCGGTCACGACGGGCAGAGTCGGGCCCTTTGCCTTATGGCGAATCGCAATGTTGCCCGAAGCCATGTTGGGAATCATCATCGCAATCATGTAGGGCGATGCGCGACGAGGCCCGCGATCGGCAATCGTGTGGACGTTGTCGACAAGCGTCTGCATGCCGCCCACGCCCGAGCCCACATAGACACCCAGGCGATCGCGATCGACCGCGCCCTCAACATCGAGGCCCGCATCGTGCATGGCCTCGTCCGACGCTGCCAGGGCAAACTGAACGCAGGGGTCCAGGTGCTTGGCGTCACGCTTGCCAAAGTACTCGTTGCCGTCAAAGCCCTTGACCTCGGCCGCCACCTTGACGGCAAACGCATCGGTATCGAAGTGCGTGATCGGGCCGATGCCGCACGTGCCGGCACACATTGCCGCCCAGGTGGCAAGCGCGGTGTTGCCGAGCGGCGATACGGCACCGATGCCGGTGATTGCAACTCTCTGTTCCATCATGGTCTCCTCATCCAAGCCGTTGTGTGGCTCTGGTTTCTACATCGCCATTCCGCCGTCGACGCGTACGACCTCGCCCGTAATGTAGGCAGCCGCATCGCTCGCCAAAAAGCGCACCACGCCGGCCACTTCCTCGGGCTGCGCCATACGCTTTAGGGGAATCTGCTCCTCGGTTGCCGCGCGAACCTTCTCCGAGAGCTTTGCCGTCATATCCGTCTCGACAAACCCGGGGGCAACTGCGTTCACTCGTACGCCGCGGGGCGCAAGCTCACGCGCTACTGCCTTGGTCAGGCCAATCACGCCCGCCTTGGAGGCAGCGTAGTTGGCCTGCCCGGCATTGCCCATCAGGCCCACGACCGAGCTCATATTGACGATGCAGCCGCCACGCTGGCGCATAAAGGTCTTGGTGAGCGCGCGTGTTGTATTGAACGTGCCCTTGAGATTGACATCGAGCACGCGATCGAAGGCATCGTCGCCCATGCGCATAAGCAGCCCATCGCGAGTGATCCCGGCGTTATTGACGAGCGCCCAAATCGAACCAAAGTCGTTGAACACGGCCTCGATGCACGCATTGACGGCATCGGGGTCGGCCACATCGCATTGATACGCGCGAGCTGTGGCACCAGCGGCCTCGCAGGCTTCGCACGTCTCGCGCGCCGCATCGACGCTACCGGCATAGACGACGGCGATATCAAAGCCGTCCTCCGCCAGGCCAACCGCACAAGCGCGGCCGATACCACGCGAGCCGCCCGTGATCAGTGCCACGCGACGTGAATCGTTGCGCTCGAGCGCGCCGTTGTTCAAGTTGCCCATGTCATTCCTTTCGGGTTACAGCCCTGTGGGCTATGCGAGCTCGTCGGCAATAGCTGCGACCTGCTCGGCTGTTTCGCACGAATACACGCGAACGTCGCTCAACGTACGCTTGACCAGGCCGGACAGCGTTTTGCCAGGGCCAACCTCAATAAACGTGTCGATGCCTTGATCCTGCAGAGCATGCAGCGTGTCGACCCAGCGCACGGCATGGCTCACTTGGTTGGCCAAGACATCCGATGCTGCTCGCGGATCCGCCGGATAGGGCGCCGCCGTCATGTTTGCCATGACCGGAATCAGCAGCGGAGACGGCGCGTGGCCGTCTTGGATATACGTCGCCAGCCCCTCAGTCGCCTCTGCCATATAGGGGCTATGAAATGCACCCGACACCGCGACTTTCATAGCGCGGCCGCCAGCCTCTTTTACTAGGTCGTCGAGCGCCTGCAGCGCCTCGGGCGCTCCGGCCACAACCATCTGCTGCGGGCTGTTGTAGTTGACCGGCCAGCAGTCCTCGCCGGCCTGCGCAGTCAGGTTCTCGACTTGCGCCGCATCGAGCTTGATGACGGCGCGCATGCCGCCCGGATGGCGCTCGGCAGCCGCGGCCATCAGCGCCGCGCGCTCGCACACGAGCTCAAAGCCCGCTCGCGTATCGAACGCCCCCGCAAAGGTGAGCGCAGAGACCTCGCCCAGCGAAAATCCCGCACAGGCGGCAGGCACCACGCCGCGCTCGCGCAGGGCGCCAGCCGCTGCCAGGTCGTGAACGAACACGCACGGCTGCGTGTTCTCGGTCTGCGAGAGCTCCTCCTTGGAGGCGCTCCGGCACTGCTCGCTGGTTCCCGGACGCACCTCGTCGGCGATCGCGAACACCTCGGTAGCTGCCGGCGATGCCTCGATGAGGTCGACACCCATCGCGGGGTGCTGGGCGCCCTGGCCGGCAAACAGAAACGCTACGCTACCCATGCGCACGCACCCTTCAGGACGTGCTCGGCGCCATCGACCAGATCGTCGACGATTTCGCGCGCGCTCTGGCGCTCGTTCACCATGCCGGCAATCTGTCCGCACAGATACGAACCCTCTTCGTAATTGCCGTCCTTGGCGGCCTTGCGAAGGGCACCCGTGCCCATGGCCCCGAGTTCCTCGACACTTACGCCCGCCGCCTCACTTTTGGCGTAGGCATTGGTGAAGGGGCTCTTAAGCGCACGCACCGGATGTCCCGTCGAACGGCCAGTCGCGCGCGTCGAGGTGTCTCCCGCCTTGAGCACCAGCTCTTTGTATTGCTCGGAGACGGTGCACTCATCGGCAACGAGAAAACGCGTGCCCACTTGGACGCCAGCGGCGCCAAGCATAAAGGCGGCCGCCACACCGCGGCCATCGGCGATGCCGCCAGCCGCAACCACGGGAATATCGACCGCATCGACGACCTGCGGGACAAGTGCCATCGTCGAGGTCTCGCCAATATGGCCGCCCGATTCGGTGCCCTCGGCAACAACTGCCGTAGCTCCACGACGCGTCACGAGGCGCGCCAACGCCACCGAAGCAACGACCGGGATGACCTTGATGCCAGCCTCGTTCCACGCCTTCATGTACTTGGTGGGATTGCCGGCACCGGTCACCACTACGGGCACCTGCTCATCAATCACCACTTGTGCGACCTCTTCGACAAACGGGCTCATGAGCATAACGTTGACGCCAAAGGGCTTATCCGTCTTGGCGCGCAGCTCATGAATCTGGTCGCGCAGCCAGTTTGCGTCGGCATTCATGGCCGCGATAATGCCTAAGCCGCCTGCCTCGGACACAGCAGATGCCAACGAGGCGTCGGCAATCCAGGCCATGCCACCCTGGAACACGGGCTTTTCGATGCCGAGCAAATCGCAGAGAGGAGACTTGAGCATCACTACTTCTCCAATGCCGCCTCGACCGTATCGACGAACTCGCCAACCGTCTTGGGGTTCTCCTCGGTATCGAGCTCAATGCCAAACTCGTCCTCGACGGCAACGAGGATCTCGACGGTACCCAGGCTGTCGAGGCCAATCTCCTCGAGCGTGGACTCGGGCTTCATCTCGACATCGTCAAGACCGGCGGTCTCGCGGATAACGTCGCAAACGCGCTCGAAGGTCTTCTGATCTGCCATGGTAGTTCTCCTTTGTTTGTGCCCTAGGGGCGTTTTTATTTCCTATGTGCGACTACTTCCAACGAAGCAGATAGCCACCTATATCCAGGCCGGCGCCAAATCCAACGAGGGCGATGGTGTCGTCCTCATTCAGTGCGTCGGTACGTGCCAGCCGGTCAAGCGCAAAGGGAATGCAGGCGCTCGAAATGTTGCCGGTCTCGCGTAGCGTTCGAACCACGCGCTCGTCTGGCACGCCGAGACGCTTGACCGCCTGACTCAGGATTCGTTCGTTAGCCTGATGGAATACAAAATGATCGATGTCTTCGACCGAAATGCCCGCATCGCTCGCAAGCTTATGGACCGTGTCGCAGATGGCGTTGACGCCGAACTTGAACACGCGGCGACCATTCATGGACAGCACGCTCGCGCTATCTGCGGAGTCCTTAAACGGCGAGGTGCCGACCAGACCGGGAACGCGCAACGTCTCGACGTCGGGCGCCGTCGAAAGCTCAACGGCAAGGGGGTTGTCTCCCCCAGCCCCTATCACTGCAGCGCCCGCGCCGTCGCCAAAGAGCACGCAGGTGGCACGGTCGGTCCAGTCGAGCGCGCGCGTCATCTGCTCGGCAGCAACGACAAGCACGCGCTCGGCACGGCCGCGGGCGATATAGCCCTCGGCGACATCGAGCGCAAATACGAAGCCGGCGCAGGCCGCCGAGACATCGAAGGCAGGGCACGTCGCGCCTAGTCGCTCAGCAACGGCACACGCCTCAGCGGGAACAAGGTGGTCACCCGTCGTCGTCGAGCAGACGATCAGATCCAGCTGGCTCGCGTCGATTCCGGACACCTGGAGTGCCCGCTCGCTCGCCGCTACAGCAAGGTCGTCAAGTAACTCGGTGGTGCAGACATGGCGGCTCTTGATACCGGTGCGGGTAAAAATCCACTCATCCGAGGTATCGAGGAACTCAGACAGCTCGTCATTGGAGACACTGCGCTTAGGAAGCGCCGAGCCTGTTCCAAGAATCGTGAAACCCATCACTAACCTCCTTTGAGTTGTTGACGTGTTTACATCGACCAAGAGAGGATAGCGCATTTCAGTCGTTGTTGACGTGTTAACATTAAATTGTCCAAATGCGACAAAGGCTTCACATTGTGTCTATCTCTCGACACCATTGCGCGATTGCCTTATTAACTTAGGAGGTAGCAGCCGTTATGGATGCCAAATTAACGATCGTCGACGTAACCGGATCGACCAACGATGACCTGCTCGAGGCAGGAAAACAGGGTGCGCCGCACGGCACAGGACTTGCCGCCCGCGCGCAAACGGCAGGACGCGGCCGGCGCGGCCACAAGTGGGATTCAACCGCCGGCAACCTATTGCTTTCGATTGTCCTGCGTCCATGCGTTAATCCCGCAAAGTACTCTGGTCTTGCCGCCGTCAGCGGCCTAGCGGTGCTCGAAGCACTCGAAAAGCAGGGTCTTGCAAACGAGATTGGCCTCAAATGGCCCAACGACCTGGTCGCGCGAGGACGCAAGCTCGGCGGCATTCTGGTCGAGGCCGCACGCGATAACGAAGGCAAACCTTTCGCCGTCTGCGGCATTGGTGTCAACGTAAACTACACGCCCCAAGAGGTGCCCGATGGCGGCCTGGCGGCAATTGGCCTCTCGGACCTCAACGAGAGCGTTCCCGCCGTCGACATGCTCCTCGATGAGGTCTATCACGCAGTTATAGACGCTGTAGATAGCTGGGCAGAGCGCCTCAACGCCAAGGAAGAAGACGCCGGTCCGCTCGCGCCCGTCCACGACGAATATATCGCTCACCTCAATTGGATCGGGAAGCACGTTATCGCCCGCTCCCCCGCTGGAGACGAGCTGGCACGAGGCATATTTAGAACGGTCGACGATTGCGGCCGCGCATGCATTGAGACCGAGAGCGGCTTGTACGTCTTCCACTTCGAAGAAGCATCCTTGCGCCCCCTGAGCGAATAGGGCGCCGCAGCCGCCGGCTCGGCAGACGAATTCGCTATCCCAAAATCTAAACTCAAAACAAAAGGGCCCCGCTACCGTAACGGCAGCGGGGCCCTTTAAGCTATGAGCGATATCGCTTAGAGCTTGATGTCGATGTCGACGCCAGCGGGGAGGTCGAGACGCATGAGCGAATCAACGGTGCCCGAGGTGGGGTCGAGGATGTCGATGAGGCGCTTGTGGGTGCGCATCTCGAACTGCTCACGGGAGTCCTTGTTCACGTGCGGCGAGCGGATAACCGTGTACAGGTTGCGCTCGGTGGGCAGGGGGACAGGACCGGAAACGCGAGCGCCGGTCTTCTGAGCGGTCTCGACGATGAGCTTCGCGGACTGATCGACGACCTCGTGATCATAGCCCTTGAGGCGAATGCGGATCTTCTGGGTAGCCAACTTAAACCTCCAAAGAGTGCGAGAGATGCTCTCGCGGATTACGTAACAGGGAGCTCGAACTTAGGCGTTCTTGCTCATGACCTCGTCCACAATGGACTTGGGCGCGGGCTCATAAGAGTCGAACTGCATCGTGTAGGATGCACGGCCCTGGGTCTGGGAGCGAAGGTCGGTAGCGTAACCGAACATCTCGCCCAGCGGCACCTTGGCACGGATGAGCTTGCTGTTCTTGCGATCCTCCATGCCCTCGATCTTGCCGCGGCGACCGGAGAGGTTGCCCATAACGTCGCCCATGTACTGCTCGGGGGTCTCGACCTCGACAGCCATGATCGGCTCGAGCAGCTGCGGATCGGACTTCTTGAGGGCGTCCTTGATAGCCATGGAACCGGCGATCTTGAAGGCGGCCTCGGAGGAGTCGACCTCGTGGTAAGAACCGTCGAACAGGGTGACCTTGACGTCGAGGACCGGGAAGCCGGCGATAACACCGGTGTTCAGGGCCTCCTGGATGCCCTTGTCGATGGACGGGATGTACTCCTTGGGCACGACGCCGCCGACGATAGCGTTGACGAACTCGTAGCCGAAGCCCTCCTCCATCTTCTCGAGCTTGATGACGGCGTGGCCGTACTGACCGCGACCGCCGGACTGACGGACGAACTTGCCCTCAGCCTTCTCGACGTCGTGACCAGCGGTCTCGCGGTAGGCGACCTGGGGCTTACCAACGTTAGCGTCAACCTTGAACTCACGGAGCAGACGGTCAACGATGATCTCGAGGTGCAGCTCGCCCATGCCGGCGATGATGGTCTGGCCGGTCTCGTGGTTGGTGGACACCTGGAAGGTCGGGTCCTCCTCGGCGAGCTTGGTCAGAGCCAGGGACATCTTGTCCTGCTCGGCCTTGGTCTTGGGCTCGATGGCAACGTCGATAACGGGCTTAGCGAACTCGATCTTCTCGAGAACAATCTCCTTGCCCTCTTCGCACAGGGTGTCACCGGTGGTGGAGTTCTTGAAGCCGACGCAAGCGACGATGTCGCCGGCGGCAGCGTCGTCACGGTCAATACGCTCGGCGGCGTTCATCTCGAGGATGCGGCCGAGGCGCTCGCGCTGACCGTTGGAAGCGTTGACCACGTAGGAGCCGGACTCGGCGCGGCCGGAGTAAACACGGACGTAGGTGAGCTTACCGACGAACGGGTCGGTCATGATCTTGAAGACCAGGCCGGAGAAGGGCTCGTCGAAGGAAGGATGACGCTGGATCTCCTCGCCGGTGTCCGGATCGGTACCAGTGACGGCCTCGACGTCAAGCGGGCTGGGCAGGTAGTCAACGACAGCGTCAAGCAGCTCCTGGACGCCCTTGTTCTTGTAGGCGGAGCCCACGAAGACGAGGTTGAGCTCGTTGGCCAGAACGCCCTTGCGCAGAGCAGCCTTGAGCTCCTCGACGGTGAAGTCCTCCTCCATGAGGATCTTCTCCATGAGCTCGTCGTCAAAACTGGCAGCAGCGTCGAGGAGCTCCTCGCGCTTGGTGGCAGCGATGTCAGCAAACTCAGCCGGGATCTCGTCCATCGGCTCGGGGTAGGTCATGCCCTTGTCGTCGGCCTTGAAGTCCCATGCGGTCATGGTGACCAGGTCGATAACGCCCCAGAAGTTGTCCTCGGCGCCCATCGGGACCTGAGCGGCCACGGCGTTGGCGTCGAGACGATCCTTCATGGTCTCGATAGCGTTGAAGAAGTCAGCGCCCACGCGGTCATACTTGTTGATGAAGGCGATGCGGGGGACGTTGAAGGTAGAAGCCTGACGCCAAACGGTCTCAGACTGGGGCTGAACGCCGGCAACGGCGTCGAAGACGGCGACAGCGCCATCGAGGACGCGCAGGCAGCGCTCGACCTCGGCGGTGAAGTCAACGTGGCCCGGGGTGTCGATGATCTGGATGCGGTAGTCGGTACCGTCCTTCTTCCAGAAGCACGTGGTAGCAGCGGAGGTAATGGTTACGCCGCGCTCCTGCTCCTGAACCATCCAGTCCATGGTGGCAGCGCCCTCATGGACCTCACCGATCTTGTGGGTCTTACCGGTGTAGTAAAGAATACGCTCGGTCGTGGTGGTCTTACCAGCATCGATGTGGGCCATGATGCCGATGTTACGGGTATCGGAAAGCTTGTACTTAGGCTTAGCCATGTTAGTTCCTTACCTTAACTTACCAACGATAGTGAGAGAACGCGCGGTTGGCCTCGGCCATCTTGAAGACGTCCTCACGCTTCTTGACGGAAGCGCCCAGGCCGTTGGAGGCGTCGAGGATCTCGTTGGCGAGACGCTCGGCCATGGTCTTCTCCTTGCGAGCGCGGGAGAAGTTGACGATCCAGCGGATACCCAGAGCGGTGGAACGACGGGAGTTGACCTCCATCGGGACCTGATAGGTAGCGCCACCGACACGCTTGGGCTTAACCTCGAGCGTGGGCTTGACGTTGTCCATAGCTTTCTTGAAGGTAGCGAGAGCGTCGCCACCCTCGGACTTCTCGGCAACGATCTCGAAAGCGGTGTAAACGATGCGCTCAGCGGTGGCCTTCTTGCCGTCAAGAAGGACCTTGTTGATGAGCTGAGTCACCAGGCGGTTGTTGTAAACGGCGTCAGGCTGAACCTCACGACGATTAGCTGCTGCACGACGCGGCATGTGAAATCTCCTTAAGTGTCTACCGTGCGGCGCTTAGGCGGCACACGGCGAAAGTATCAAAACGTTATCTGGCTTATTTAGCCTTGGGGCGCTTAGCACCGTACTTGGAACGGGCCTGCATACGGTTCTGGACCGGAGCAGCGTCGTAGGCGCCACGGATGACGTGATAACGGACACCAGGGAGGTCACGGACACGACCGCCGCGGACGAGCACGATGGAGTGCTCCTGCAGGTTGTGGCCCTCACCCGGGATGTAAGCAGTAACTTCGATGCCGTTGACGAGGCGAACACGGGCAACCTTACGAAGAGCCGAGTTCGGCTTCTTGGGGCTCGTGGTGAAGACGCGGGTGCACACGCCGCGCTTCTGGGAGTTGTGCTGCAGAGCAGCGTTCTTGGACTTCTTGGGCACGGAACGACGGCCCTGGCGAACCAGCTGGTTAATAGTAGGCAAAGCGTACTCCTTCTCGAATGATTCCAGCTTTCTGTAAAGTGCAACGGCTTGAATCGAGGGGTCAGCATCCCCCTACGAAACACGCAGTTCGATAGGATACGTGCCGTTAGCTGTGCCGTCAACACACCACGCCGCCGGGCGTATCCTAAAATTGGCACATTTCCGCAAAGCCTACACAAAAGGAATCCCCTTCTGTGCGCGGGGGCGGATTCCCGGGCCGGGCGGCACAGGGGTTAAGTTTGCTGCTCTACAGTCCTGGCTCGCACGGAGGCCACATTAAGTGGCCTCCGGCTCGTGCGG
>CABRRA010000014.1:0-52789 GCA_902473205.1 uncultured Collinsella sp. | reverse complement strand
GGCCGCGGCGGCCCGCGCTGCATGAGCATGCCCTTCTGGCGCGAGGACCTCTAAGTCTTTCCGTTTCCGGTGCGGTCCCCCTACAACCGCACCGGTTTCGCCCGTCAAACGGGCAACACTAATTACTTACGTAATTCATTTCTTCGAAAGGAAACGAACCATGGGTGTTAACCTCTCCGGCCGTAGCTTCCTCAAGCTCCTCGACCTCACCACCGAGGAGATCGAGTACCTGCTCAAGCTCTCCAAGAACTTCAAGGACATGAAGCGCGCTGGCGTTCCGCACCGCTATCTCGAGGGCAAGAACATCGTTCTGCTCTTCCAGAAGACCTCCACTCGTACCCGCTGCGCCTTCGAGGTCGGCGGCATGGATCTGGGCATGGGTGTCACCTACCTCGATCCGGGTTCGTCGCAGATGGGCAAGAAGGAGTCCATCGAGGACACCGCCCGCGTTCTCGGCCGCATGTATGACGGCATCGAGTTCCGTGGCTTTGCCCAGGACGATGTCGAGGAGCTCGCTGCTAAGTCCGGCGTGCCCGTGTGGAACGGCCTGACCACTGAGTGGCATCCCACCCAGATGCTCGCCGACATCCTGACCGTCCAGGAGAACTTCAACTACGACATCAAGGGCAAGACCCTCGTCTTCATGGGCGACTGCAAGAACAACGTTGCTCGCTCCCTCATGGTTGTCTGCTCCAAGCTTGGCATGAACTTCGTGGCCTGCGGCCCCGAGGAGTGCATGCCCGCTGACGACGTCATCGAGGCCTGCAAGCCCATCGCCGAGGCCAACGGCTGCACCATCAAGCTGACCACCGACGTCAAGGACGGCGTCACCGGTGCCGACGTTATCTACACCGACGTGTGGGTCTCCATGGGCGAGCCTGACGAGGTCTGGGCCGAGCGCATCGCTCAGCTCACCCCGTATCGTGTCACCTCCGAGGTCATGGCTATGGCCAACCCGGGTGCCATCTTCCTGCACTGCCTGCCCAGCTTCCACGACACCAACACCACGATTGGCGCCGAGAAGTGCGAGCAGTTCGGCATCACCGAGCAGGAGGTCACCGACGAGGTCTTCGAGAGCCCTGCTTCCAAGGTCTTCGACGAGGCCGAGAACCGCATGCACACCATTAAGGCTGTCATGTACGCCACGCTCAAGTAAGAGCATCTAGCATCCTGCTCGGGGTGTATTACAGCACACCCCGAGCGGTTTTATCTGGTAAAAATCTCGCATCAAGCGGCAGGCACGGCACGGAAGAGCCGCTTCGGGCGAGATCAGTAAATGATTTATGAAGGGGGGATGAGAACTATGACTGAGACCGCTAAGAAAAAGCGCGGTATGCCTTCATCGTTCACCATTCTTCTTGCTCTGCTGGCAATTGTTGCAGTGATTACCGTTATCGTCTCCGGCACGTCCGGCGGCGAGGTTACTGCCGCCCGTCTGAGCGATTTCTGCACCGCCCCGATTAAGGGCTTCGCTGACGCTCTGCCCGTCTGCCTCTTCGTTATGATCCTCGGCGGCTTCCTCGGTATGATGACCGAGACCGGCGCCCTGGACAACGGCATCGCCGTCCTGGTGCAGAAGCTTAAGGGTAACGAGATCATGCTCATTCCCGTGCTGATGCTCATCTTCTCCCTCGGTGGTACCACCTATGGTATGTGCGAGGAGACCGTTCCCTTCTACGCCCTGCTTGCCGCTACCATGATGGCCGCTGGCTTCGACCCGATGGTCGGTGCCGCCACCGTCCTGCTCGGCGCTGGCTGCGGCTGCCTGGGCTCCACGGTTAACCCGTTCGCCGTCGGCGCTGCCGTCGACGCTCTGACCGGCGTTGGCATTGAGGTCAACCAGTCCATCATCATCGGCCTCGGTGCCGTCCTGTGGATTGTTACCACTGCCATGTCCATCTTCTTCGTCATGAGCTATGCCAAGAAGGTCAAGGCTGACAAGGGTTCCACCATCCTGTCGATGCAGGAGCTCAAGGACGCTGAAGAGGCTCACGGCAAGGCTGCTTCCGAGGTTCACAATGAGGTCAAGCTCACCGGTCGTCAGAAGGGTGTTCTGATCGCCTTTGCCTTCACCTTCGTCGTCATGATCGTCGGCTTCATTCCGCTGGCCGACCTCAACGAGGGCGTCGCCAACTTCTTCGACGCTGGCGCTGTCTACGACGCCGACGGTAACGCCGTCGTCCAGGGCTGGTCTGCCCTGATCACCGGCCTGCCCATTGGTCAGTGGTACTTCGACGAGGCTTCCACCTGGTTCTTCCTCATGGCCGTCCTGATCGGTATCATCGGTGGCCTGTCCGAGAAGCAGATCGTTAACACCTTCATCACCGGCGCTGCCGACATGATGTCCGTTGTTCTCGTCATCGCCCTCGCCCGTGGTATCTCCGTCCTCATGGCTAACACCGGCCTCGACGTCTACGTCCTCGACGCTGCCGCCAATGCTCTGGCTGGCCTGTCCGGCGTGATCTTCGCTCCCATGAGCTTCCTGGTCTACTTCGGCCTGTCCTTCCTGATCCCCTCGACCTCTGGTATGGCTACCGTCTCCATGCCTATCATGGGACCGCTGGCTGTTAAGCTCGGCTTCTCGCCCGAGGTCATGGTCATGATCTTCTCCTCTGCCATCGGCGTTGTGAACCTGTTCACCCCGACCTCCGGCGCCATCATGGGCGGTCTCGCCCTGGCCAAGATCGAGTGGACGACCTGGCTCAAGTTTGCCCTTAAGCTCATCGTCGCTCTCTCCGTCGTCTGCGCCATCATCCTGACCGTCGCTTGCGTGATGCTCTAAGTACCCAACGGGTACCCCACGGAAACCTTGACGATCCTGTAAAGGATCACCTGGTCATCGTCTGTCCGGTGGGGTCAACCCACCGGTAGACTCCTACCTTTAGCCCCCTCCCGTTCCGTGCGCGGGAGGGGGCGCTCTCATGTTGCGCGGTTCTACGAACCGCGCAACCAGTCGACGCTGCGCACCGCCCAGAACGACAATTTGTCATTCAAAAGGCAAGGCATGACCAGAAGGTCTATGCCTTGCCTTTTTCATGCCAACTTGTACGTTCTGGACGTCGCTCGCTGACTTATGCTCAACCTGCGACGTTCCCCTTGTTGGTGCAGGGGGAAGCTTGCTCGCTCTGGTGCCCGTTCGCTGGCTTCAGCTCTGCCTGCGACGTTTTTGTTGTTGGTGCTGAGTGACTTGTTCCCCGTTCCAAACGAGCTGCCCCGGGTCCCCGGTGGTTGTGGTGAGCGTGTTTGGTTGGTGCCTGTTGATGGTCTGGGTATCGGGGAGGGCGGGCTCCGTTATAATCGCCTAGGACATTAAATGGAAACGGGACGGGAGCCACACATGCGCCAGGGTTTCGACAACGCGAAGTACATCGAGCTGCAGGCTGCTCACATTAAGGAGCGCATCTCGCAGTTTGGTGGCAAGCTCTATTTGGAGTTTGGCGGCAAGCTGTTTGACGACTATCATGCGAGTCGCGTGCTGCCGGGTTTTGAGCCGGACAGCAAGTTCCGCATGCTCAAGAGCATTGCCGACGACGTCGAGGTCATCATCGCAATCAATGCAAACCATATCGAGAAGAACAAGGCCCGTGGCGACCTGGGCATTACCTATGACGAGGACGTCTTGCGCCTGGTCGACCTGTTCCGCGGCAACGGTTTTGCTGTCGCGGCCGTGGTTATCACGCAGTATGCCGGTCAGCCCGCTGCCGACGTCTTCCGCAATCGTCTGAATGCACTCGGCATTCCCGCCAAGCTGCACTATCCCATTGAGGGCTATCCGCACGACGTCGATCTGATCGTTTCTGACGAAGGCTACGGCAAGAACGAGTTCGTCGAGACCACGCGTCCGCTCGTTGTCGTGACGGCGCCCGGCCCTGGCTCGGGCAAGCTCGCCACCTGCCTCTCACAGCTGTATCACGAGCATAAGCACGGCACCGCCGCCGGTTATGCCAAGTTTGAGACCTTCCCGGTCTGGAATCTTCCCCTGACGCATCCGGTCAATATTGCCTACGAGGCCGCCACGGCGGACCTCGACGATGCCAACATCATCGATTCCTTTCACCTTGAGGCCTACAACAAGACCACGGTCAACTACAACCGCGACGTCGAGGCCTTCCCGGTGGTCCGTGCCCTGATGGAAAAGATCCTAGGCAAGAGCCCCTACCAGAGTCCCACGGACATGGGCGTCAATATGGTCGGCTTTGCCATCACCGATGACGATGCCTGCCGCGACGCTTCCAAGATGGAGATCGTCCGCCGCTACTTTACCGCGGTCGAAAATGTGCGCCGTACCGGTGTGGGCGATGAGCAAGTCGACCGTCTCAAGATTATTATGAAGAAGGCCGGCATCGATAAGAACTACTCACCGGCGCGCTCGGCGGCCCTAACCAGGGAGCAGCTGACGGGTGGTCCCGTGGGCGCCATGGTCATGCCGGACGGTTCCGTGGTGACCGGTAAGACCTCCACGCGCCTGGGCGCCGCAAGTTCGCTCATTATGAACGCTCTCAAGCATGTTTCGGGCGTCGACCTTGAGCTTGAAGTCATCAGCGACGAGGCGATCGAGCCCATCAGCAAGCTCAAGACGCATTTCCTGGGCAGCAAAAACCCGCGCCTTCACACCGACGAGACGCTTATGGCGCTGTCGATCACCTCGGCTACGAGCGAGACGGCCGCTCGTGTCCTTTCGGGCCTGGAGCAGCTGCGCGGTTGCGATGCCTTCTTTAGCGTGATTATCTCGCCGACGGACGAGACGGTGTTGCGTAAACTGGGCATCAACGTGTGCTGCGAGCCCAAGTTTGAGCGTCGTGGTTTCTTCCATCGCTAAGTTTGAAGTACCGCGGTAATTGCATCGCATTTTGGCCGTATCGGGTTAGCGCCCGGTACGGCTTTTTGATCAATAAAGCGTCTATTTCGGCGAAAAATAGCCGTTTACCTGCCTAAAAACAATTTGGGCGGTATACAATAATCGTAACTGTTTCATCCTTAGCGGGATGCCGCATGATGGATATTACCTGCCATCGTGAGGTGTGTCGGTCGTGCACGGCGCGCTGGATGCTCGTGCTCGGTTAGAGGAGGCTGCCATGGCGGGCAAGGGTCGTGCGAGTGTCAACGATATGAAGCGTGTCGAAGTGCTGGTGTTGATGGAGATTGCCCAGCAATCCGAAAGTGGCGGGACATATGGCTTCTCGCGCAAAACGCTTGCGGAGCACGTTGGGGTGTCTCCGTATCGAGCCCGCGCCGCAATTGAGCGCTTGGATTCTGACGGTTTGATCGAGGTCGTTTCGCGTTATAGCGAGGATGGCGGCCAGCTTGCAAATGGTATTTGCCTTACCGAGCGTGGCGGGTGGTATCTGAAAGGCATCCGCGCGGGTATGCTCGTTCGGGATATGCTCAGGGACGAGCTTGCCGATCGGTAGCGATCTGCCGCCTAAGTTGTTGTTACGCCGCTCGGGTCCCGGGCGGCGTTTTGTTTCGAGATGGAGAAATGCAAGCACTTTGGTGAAAAATGGCGAACTGCTTCTTTCTCGAGTATTACAATGAAGACCCGTAAGATGTGTATGGACAACTTCTACGGGAAGCGCAGGTAATTCAATATGACTAAGCATGTGTTTGTGACCGGCGGCGTGGTTTCGTCTTTGGGCAAGGGCATTACCGCGGCATCGCTGGGCCGTTTGCTCAAGTCGCGCGGCTACAAGGTGACGATGCAGAAGGCCGACCCGTATCTGAACGTCGACCCCGGTACCATGAGCCCGTTCCAGCACGGTGAGGTCTTTGTGACCGAGGACGGCTACGAGTCCGATCTGGACCTGGGCCACTACGAGCGTTTTATTGACGAGAACCTGACCCGCGATTCTAACTTTACGACGGGCGCCATTTACAAGAGCCTGATTGCCCGCGAGCGTCGCGGTGACTTTTTGGGCGGTACCGTCCAGGTGATCCCGCATGTCACCAATGCTATCAAGGACAAATTCCGCCGCATTGAGGAGCAGACTGGCTCCGACGTTGTCATTACCGAGCTGGGTGGCACGATCGGCGACATCGAGTCGCAGCCGTTCGTGGAGGCTATCCGCCAGTACCGCAAGGAGGCCGGTCCCGAGAACGTCTGCTACATCCACGTATCGCTCGTTCCCTATATCGCCGCCGCCCACGAGGTTAAGACCAAGCCCACGCAGCACTCCGTCAAGGAGCTGCGCAGCTTTGGTATCCAGCCGGACATCATTGTGCTGCGCTCCGATCACCATATTGATGACGCTATCCGCGGCAAGATCGCGAGTTTCTGCGACGTCGACACCGACTGTGTCTTTACCAACGAGGATTGCGCGAGCATTTACGACGTGCCGCAGCTGCTCGCGGAGCAGGACTTTGACCTGCGCATTTGCGAGCGCCTTGGCCTCGATCCGCGCGAGCGCGATATGAGCGCATGGAATGAGTTCCTGCGCAAGCAAAACCATGCCAACCATCACGCCGATAAGGTTAAGGTTGCCGTCGTGGGAAAGTACACCCAGCTTCCCGATGCATATCTGTCGGTTATCGAGGCCCTGCATCACGCGGGCGTTTTCTACGATCGTCACGTAGATGTGCAGCTGGTCGATGGTGAGAGCCTCGATGCCGAAAACGTCAATGAGGTTCTGGGCGACGCATCGGGCATCCTGGTTCCCGGCGGCTTTGGCAAGCGCGCCCTGGAGGGCAAGATCCTTGCTGCCGAGTTTGCTCGCGAGCACAAGATTCCGTATCTGGGCATTTGCCTGGGTATGCAGGTTGCCGTGTGCGAGTTCGCCCGCAACGTTGTCGGCCTTGCCGGTGCCAGCTCCTCCGAGTTTGATCCGGACGGTCCGTTTAGCGTAATCGACCTGATGAGCTCGCAGGAGGACGTGACCGAGAAGGGCGGCACCATGCGCCTGGGCGCCTATCCGTGCAAGCTCGCTGCCGATACCCTCGCGCGTGAGGCGTATGGCGAGGAGCTTGTCTACGAGCGCCACCGTCACCGTTTTGAGTTCAACAATGCCTTCCGCGATCAGCTCGAGGACGCCGGTCTTGTCATCTCGGGTCTTTCGCCTGATGAGCGTCTGGTCGAGATGGTCGAGCTGCCGCGCGATGTGCACCCGTGGTTCGTGGCCACCCAGGCTCACCCCGAGTTTAAGAGCCGCCCCACCAATCCTCAGCCGCTATTCCGAGAGTTCGTGCGTGCCTCGATTGGCCAGCATGAGGGCGTCGATCGCCTGCAGGTGACGCCCATGAATCGTTCGACGGACTAAGGTTGCCGGCGAACCGGGAACATATCGGAGAAGCTCTTTCGCCGCTCGCTGTGGCGGCGGGGGAGTTTCTTGATTACCTTGCAGTCGAGCGGGGCTTGGCGCGTAACACGATTGCCGCCTATCGCCGAGACCTGACGACCTACTGTGCCTATCTGGAGCGGACGGGCATTGCGTCCTTTGAGGACGTGAGTCGGCGGGTCATTGAGGACTTTATCGCCGATCGGCGCGATGGGGGCTATTCCGATGCCTCGGTGGAGCGCGCGCTCGCTGCCGTCAAAGGCCTGCATGCCTTTTTGGTGCGCGATGGGGCCGTGACCCAAAATCCTACGGCGGCGTTGCGTTTGCCAAAAAAGGCCGAGCGCCTGCCGGAGTGCCTTTCGGTGGAGGATGTTTCGGCATTGCTCGACCAGGATTTTCCGGATGGTGAGATGGGTCTGCGCGATCGCGCTATCTTGGAAGTGCTGTATGGGTGCGGCCTGCGCGTGAGCGAGCTGGTGGGGCTCGATGTGAGTGATATCCATGCCGATGACGGCTTTGTGCTGGTTCGCGGCAAGGGCTCCAAGGAGCGTCTGGCCCCTTTGGTGGGAAGCGCGGCGCGTGCCCTGACGCACTATATATGTGATGGGCGCCGACTTCTGGCGGCTCATGCTCGTGGGACAGAGACGCCGGCGGTCTTTTTAAACAAGAACGGCGGGCGTCTGTCGCGTCAGGGTGTTCACGTCATATGCGAGCGCTACGGACGCCAGGTGGGGTTGGTGGGACTCCATCCGCACACGTTGCGCCACTCCTTTGCCACCCATATGCTCGCGGGCGGCGCGGACCTTCGCGTGCTGCAGGAGATCTTGGGACACGCCGATATATCGACGACGCAGGTCTACACGCATGTCGATCGTACGCAGCTGACTGAGGTTTACCTGGCGGCCCACCCGCTGGCACATCGCTAATACGCTGCTGAGCTGCGATTACATGCTATTCGAGGACGGACCCCCGATTGCTGGAACGTGCTGTTGCGCACGTTTTGGCAATCGGGGGTCCGTCCCATTTTGCGCCACCGGCCAATGGCGCGGCGGGGTGCACATGCCGCGCGTGGGAGAGTTTGGGGGCGATGTGAACGGCATGTAAAGGGACATAAAAATCGCCTCAAGGTCAACTTGAAGGTTGAGGTTGAAAGGCGGGGTGCTACAGGTGGCATCCCGCCTTTGCGTTAAACACAACATATTGTGTTTTCGAACATATGCTCGGGGGTGGCGCCCAATAGTTAGGGGGTGGAGTGGTGGGGTAGGGTGGGGGAAGGGGTGGGGAAAGGTGTTGAAAAATGGGGCAGTTCCCCATATTATTAATGACGTCGACAGGCGGGGTGGTTCCCCGCGTACGTGCCATCTGAGTAACCGAGGGGAGGGCGCACATGGGAATGACTGGTGCATACGAGCGCAATCTCGATGCAAAAGGTCGTCTGTCCCTGCCTGCACCCCTTCGCGAGGAACTTGGAGAGCACGTTCGCGTGTTCAAAGCCCTGGATGTCGATGCTCTGTACGTGTTCTCTGCCGAGGCCTTCGATAAGTGGGTCGAAGGACTCTTCGCGGGTCGTGAGGGCCACGAGGGTTTTAACCCGCGTGACATCAACGACCAGAAGCTCATGAGGGCGATCAACAAGCGCACCACGTCGATGGATGTGGACAGCGCCGGTCGTATCGGTCTTTCTGAGTCTCTCCGCAAGCAGGCGAACCTTGACCGCGAGGTCACGGTTGTGGGCAACTACGACCACCTTGAGGTTTGGGACCGCGCCGCGGCCGATGAGGACGATGACGACGAGGCTCTGCTTGACCTCTTCTTCTCGTAAGGGCAAGGCACGAGTAACGGATGGAGCGTGGGATCTTGACACAAGAATATCGGCATGAACCTGTCATGCTCGGCGAAGTGCTTGAGTCGCTGCAGCTCAAGAGCGGCTCCGTTGTCTGCGATTGCACCCTTGGCGGTGCCGGTCATTCGGTAAAGATGGCCGCGCAGGTGGGGGAGACGGGCCTTTTGCTCGGCGTCGATCAGGACGACATGGCCCTCGAGGCCGCTGGCGCCCGTCTGGACCGCGAGGTTCCCGGCGTCCCGCACCAGCTGCTGAAGGGCAACTTCGGCGACTTGGACGAGCTGCTTTGCTCGGCCGAGGTGCCCGGGGTCGATGGCTTCCTGTTTGACTTGGGCGTTTCGTCACCGCAACTCGATATCCCTGGCAGGGGCTTTTCGTATAACGAAGATGCCCCATTGGACATGCGGATGGATCCGGGTAACAACACCCTAAACGCAGCTGAGGTCATCAACACCTATAACGAACACGACCTCGCCCGGATTCTACGCGTCTATGGCGAAGAGAAGTTCGCCTCGCAGATTGCGCGCGAGATCGTGCGCCGTCGCGAGCAAGAACCGATCGAAACCACCGGTCAATTTGTCGAGATCATCAAGGCTGGCATTCCGGCTGCCGCTCGTCGGCATGGTGGACACCCGGCCAAGAAGAGCTTCCAGGCCATTCGCATCGAGGTCAACCACGAGCTCGATGTGCTCGAGAGGGGGCTTGACGCCGCCACCAGGTGGCTCAACCCGGGCGGACGCATCTGCGTCATCTCGTATCACTCGCTCGAGGACCGTATCGTAAAGAACCACTTTAAGGAGATGAGCCAGGGGTGCACGTGTCCGCCGGAGATTCCGGTGTGCGTGTGCGGCAACGTGCCGATACTCAAGGTCATCACCCGCAAACCCTTGGTTGCCCAACCCGATGAGGTCGCGCGCAACCCTCGGGCGAGATCAGCCAAAATCCGCGTGGCGCAGCGCCTGTAGGCGCGACCGCGCGAAATTGGACCTCCCGCTCGCACCATAAACGAAGCTTAAACACACTACCAACGTACTCGGGATGGGAGGCGGCATATCATGGGCTATAACACCTCAAACGCAGCACTCGCCTATGATATGAACGCCATGCCCGCCTACCGCGAGGCACCGCAGGCGCCCGTTGCCCCTCGTGAGCAACGCACGCCGCGTTTTGATGTCTACACGGGCGCGGGCCGTCAGGCAAACCAGGCGGTAAGCCCGGTTTTCATGAGCGTTCTTAAAACGGTTTGCATCATCGCGGCTGTCTTCATGACGATCGGTGTCGCCCGCGTGGCACTTGCCGGTGTCACGGCCCAGGTGCTCAACGGCAACGCAGAGCTTGCCAGCACGCTCGAGAAGGCGACCGACGAGAGTTCTAACCTTGAGGTCATGCATTCGGTCTATGGTGCCGACACACGTATTCGCGATCTTGCGGGCGCCTATGGCATGGTGGAGCCCAGCGAGAGCGTTACGCTTGACTTTTCGCAGGATGCAGCCGCGGGCGCTAGCTCGACTGCGGCCGCTCAGTAAATAAGACGGTAGCTGAGTATGACAAATGACTATCGCCGCGGTTCCGACGGGGACCACGGGTCTGGACGTCCCTCCTCGCGGGGACGTTCTGGTTATCAAGGAACGGGTCGGCCATCTTACAACGCGGGGCCGTCCTATGGCAACGACCCTGCGTCGCGTCTTCGTGGCTCGGGCGGACCTCGGGTACGCAATACGGGCGCGCGCAAGGGGTCGTCGTCTGAATGGGTTACGGGAGCGCCGCTGCCTCGCCGCGATGTCGTTATGGGCTGTATCGGGGTTGGTCTTGCCGCGGGCGTCTTCCGTCTTGCCGAATACCAGATCGTGAATGCTGACAAGCTGCGCGAGCGTGCGGACGCGCGTCGCCTGCTTTCACAGAGGCTCTATGCCAAACGTGGCACTATCTACGACCGAAACGGCAACGTGCTGACGTCGTCGGTCGAATGCCGCAATGTCGCCGTGAACCCTCAGCTTGTCGAGGACGTCGACAAGACGGTCTCGGCGCTGGTCAAGGCTACCGGTATCGATAAAAAGACCTGCCGCAAGCTGGTGCTGTCTGATGGTTCCTGGGTGTATATCAAGCGCCAGGTCGACGAGGATGACGCTGCCGCCCTGGAAAAGAAGAATCTACCCGGCGTGCTCTTTGAGCAGGCGATGAAGCGGGTTTACCCGTATGGAAACCTGGCTTCTCAGGTGCTGGGCGTCGTGAACGTGGACAACGCTGGCCTGACTGGACTCGAAAAACAATACGATGAGCTTCTGACCGGAACGAATGGCTCTCTTGTGCGCGAGCGCGCAAGAGATGGCGGCTACATCGCGGGCGGTGCCTATAAAAAGGTTGCCGCGATTGATGGCGTGGATATCGTGACGACGATCGACGTCAACATTCAGCGCGCCGCGGAAGATGCCTTGGCCGAGGCGGTCGAGAAGACGAAGGCCAAAAACGGGTCGGCCCTGGTGACCGACCCGACGACTGGAGAGATCCTGGCCGCCTGCTCGTATCCGACCTACGACCAGACCAATTTGGAAAACGCCAAGACCGAGGACATGAACCTTCGTCTGGTGACGGATGCCTACGAGCCCGGCTCGGTCTTTAAGACGCTGGTTGCGGGCGCCGGATTTGATTTGGGCGTTGTGCGCCCGAGCACATCGTTTGAGGTTCCCGCGAGTATCAAGGTGGGCGACGATACCGTTACCGATGCCGACAAGCGTGACTACACCATGACAATGGACGTACGCGAGATGATGCGCCGTTCGTCCAATGTCGGTTTTGTCCTGGTGGGGCGCAAGATCGGTGCCGATGATTTTGCCACCTATGTGGACAAGTGGGGTATCGGTCATAGCTCCGGTGTCGATTTTCCGGGTGAGAGTCTGGGCATCGTCAAGGAGCGCGACCAGTACGATGGTGCCACCTTGGGTGCTATGAGCTTTGGCCAGGCGCTGTCCGTCTCGCCGATTGAGGTCGCACGTGCCGTGGGCGGCATCGCGAACGGCGGCGTGATGATGACTCCGCACTTCTATAAGTCGAGCAAGGGCGATGAAAAGGATTGGGGCGAGGGGGATCGCGCGATTTCCGAGGAGGCCGCCTCGCAGGTGACATCGTGTATGCAGACGGTCGTTGCCGAGGGAACGGGCGTTGGCGGCGCGGTGGACGGCTACGACGTGGCGGGCAAGACCGGTACGGCCGAGCGCGCCGATGAGAACGGCGGCTACCTCAAAGAGAACTACATGTCGTCTTTTATGGGGTTTGCCCCGGCGCAGTCGCCCAAGGTCCTGTGCTATATCACCCTTGACGGAACCCCGTCAGGCTCCGATGCCGCCGCAGTGCCGTTCCAGTCCATTATGGCCAGTGCGCTTGACGTGTTGGGTGTCCCGCGCGCCAAGTAGGGGGTTACTATCTATGAAATGGCCAGTCGGTTAATCCGGGTTGTTCACACGCCCTGCACCACGCGTAGGCGGCGCTGGGATACAATACGCCGATAGCATTATTAGGTTTACAGGGGAGCTGCAATGATAGAGATCGCCGTCAACAATCTCGCGGCCGCAACAGGGGCCCGAACCGTGACGGGAGAAGCCGATCGGGTATGCCGCGGTTGCGTTATCGACTCGCGCCAGGTTGAGGAGGGCACGATATTCGTCGCCTTCCCGGGTGAAAAGGTCGACGGCAACGACTTTGCTTCCCGTGCCATCGAGTCGGGTGCCGGCGCCGTAGTGATGACGCGCGAGCCCGATGCCGAGCTGCTTTCGCTGGCCCATGAGAAGGGCTGCGCCATCCTGCATACCGATGACCCCGAGGAGTTTTTGCTGCGCCTGGCTCACGCTTATCGTTTGGAGCTTGGCTGCCTGGTAATTGGCATTACCGGCTCTATCGGCAAGACGACGACCAAGGACGTGCTCGCCGCGGTGCTCGCCAAGCGCTATCGCGTTTGGGCAACCAAGGGTAACTACAACAACCTGATCGGTATGCCGCTCACGGTGCTGGCGGCCCCTGCCGACACCGAGGTTCTGGTGCTCGAGATGGGCATGAACCATTTCCACGAGATTGAGCGCATGTCTCAGTCCGCCAATCCCAACCTTGCCATTGTGACCAAGATCGGCACCTCCCATATCGGTATTCTGGGCAGTCGCGAGAATATCGCTCGTGCCAAATCCGAGATTGTTGGCGGCATGTGCGCCGCCGGAGACCTTCTCCCGTTGCTGGTTTTGGGTGGTGAGGACGACTTTACCCCGTTCATCCGCGACACCTTTGCCGCGCCTGCGGGCGTCGACGTGATGCTTGCGGGCGTCTCGGACGACGATGAGGTCCGTGCGTGCGACATTCGCATTGATGACGAGGGACGCCCGGTCTTTATGCTCGATTTTGGCTTGGGCGAGACTATCGACACACTGCTTGCCATTCCCGGCGCGCAGTCCGTTCCCAATGCCGTCAAGGCCGCGGCGGTTGCCTATCGTCTTGGCGTGACGCCCGAGCAGATCGATGCCGCCTTTAGGGGTCTTACGATTACCGGGCATCGCCAGGAAATCAAGCGCGCCAAGAGCGGCGCTCGCGTCATCGACGACTCATATAACGCCAGTGCCGAATCGATGGCAGCCGGCCTCGACCTGCTGTGCTCGCTTTCGTGCACGGGTTCGCGCATGGCGGTTCTGGGCGAGATGGGCGAGATGGGCGACGAGGCTCCTCGCATGCATGAGCTGGTGGGCGCCTATGCGGCGGCCAAGAAGCTCGATATGCTCGCATGTGTCGGCGGTGAGCTTGCCCAGCGTATGGCCGAGGCCGCGCGCATGATGGGTATGGATGAGGACCGCATTCAGGTGTTCTCCGACTATCAGCAGGTGCTCGACCGTATGGGCGGCGCTCTTGAGCAGCATGATGTCGTGCTGGTCAAGGGCTCACGCTTCGTTGAGCTCGATCGCTTTGTGGAAGGTGTGTGCTAGTCCATGTTCGGCAATCCTTCGTATCCTACGTACCAGGCATTTTTGGGATTGGGCATCGCCGCCGTCATCGCGATGCTGCTTATGCCGTGGTGGATTAAGCTCCTGAAGGTCGAGGGCATCGGCCAGCAGGTTCGCGCCGATGGCCCCAAGCGTCACCTGATTAAGCAGGGCACGCCCACCATGGGTGGCGTCATCATCCTGGTTGCCGTTTCGCTGACCTGCCTTTTGATGGGAAAGCTCACCACCGAGCTCGTGCTTGTGCTGCTCGCCACGCTGGCAACCGGCGTTCTTGGCCTCATCGACGACCTGACTTCTGTCACGCACGGCCGCTCGCTCGGCCTGACGCCTCACGCCAAGATGATTGGCCTTACCCTCATCTGCGTTACCTTTACCGTGCTTGCTGTCAACTGGTGCGGCGTCGCCCCCGAGATTCGTTTCCCCGGTGGCCTGACGATCGACCTTGGTGTGCTCTCGACCACCATTTGCGGCCTCTCTTTTCCGTGGCTCTACCTTGTCTTTTGCTGGCTGATGATCGCGGGCCTTTCCAACGCCGTAAACCTCACCGACGGCTTGGACGGTCTTGCCGGCGGCACCTCCATGATCGCCATGCTGGCCATGGCCGCCATGGCGTTTTTGCACGGCGATGTGAACCTGTCCATCTTCTGCACGGCGTGCGCCGGCGCCTGCCTGGGCTTTTTGTGGTTCAACTGCTATCCGGCGAGCATCTTTATGGGCGATACCGGCTCGCTTGCCCTGGGTGCCGCTTTTGCCTGCACCTCCATCATGACCAACACCGAAGTCGTTTCCCTCATCATCGGCGGTCTGTTTATCGTCGAGACCCTGTCGGTCATGATCCAGGTTGTCTATTTCCACTTTACGCACAAGCGCGTCTTCCTTATGGCGCCCATTCATCATCATTTCGAAAAGAAGGGCTGGGCCGAGACCAAGGTCGTCATCCGTTTTTGGATTGTCGCCGCGGCCTTCGGAGCCCTGGGCCTCGCGTTGTTCTTCCAGTTGGGATAGTGGTTTTTCATGCCTCTTGCTAATGTCTTTAGCCTGCTCGTTTTGGGCCAGGGCAAGTCCGGTCTTGATGTCGCTCGCTGGGCGCTTGCGCATCCCGAGCGCGTGAGTGCCGTTACCGTTTACGGTGGCGGCGCGTCCGAGCCCAACGATGCCACGCGCTCGCTCGAGGCGCACGGGGCATCGTTTGTCTACGGAACCGAGCAGGTCGAGGGCGCGTTTGATGTATGCGTGACGTGTCCGGGCATCTCGGAGTTCTCGGCATTCTTTAAGGCTGGCCGTGATCACGCTGCCCAGATTATGGGTGAGCCCGAGTTTGCCTACCGTCTGTCTCCCCAAAATTGGATTGCCATTACGGGCACCAACGGCAAGACGACAACCACGTCACTGACCGATTACCTGCTTAAGGCAGCGGGCGAGGCGAGCGTTGCTGTCGGCAACATTGGCGAGCCTCCGGTGAACGAGATCGATGGCCGTGCGCATAACGAGTGGTTTGTGGCGGAGCTTTCGAGCTATCAGATCGCAACGACCCAGGAGCTTCACCCCCGTGTGGCGGTGCTGCTCAACATTACCCCCGACCATCTGGGCTGGCATAAGAGCCATAAGAACTATGCGCTCGCCAAGATTAAGCTCTTCGAGAATATGGTCGACGATGACCTGGTGATTGTTGACGTCGAGGATGCCGGTATCCACGAGTTCGATGAGTACATCTATGTTCCGGGCCGTCGCATCTGCAAGGTTGCTTTTGACGAGCCTGCGGGCGAGGACGCCGCATTTGTGCGCGATGGCAAGATGGTCGTTCGCCTGAAGGGCGTCGAGACCCCGCTCGTCGATACGTCCGAGCTTAAGATTTCGGGCCATCACAATGTAATCAATGCCCTGTGTGCTGCCACGGCGGCCCTGACGGTCGGCGCCGATGTTGACGGTGTGTGTCGCGGCCTGGTCTCGTTCCAGCCGCTGGAGCACCGCGTTGAGCCCTGTGGCGAGATCGATGGCGTGCGCTATGTTAACGATTCCAAGGCAACGAACACCGATGCGGTCGAAAAGGCCCTGACGGCGTTTCCCGATGACGATGTGATCTTGCTGCTCGGCGGTCACGATAAAGGCACGCCGCTCGAGTCCTTTGCCCGCGTTGTGATGGATAACGTTCGCTCGGTGGTCTGCTTTGGCGACGCGCGCGAGCGCTTTACCGCCGCTATGGACGAGGCGGATGTCGACGGTGATGTCGATATCGCCCAGGCCGACGACCTGCGCGATGCCGTGGACGTTGCCCGTTCGCTCTCGAGCCGCGGCGATGTGATCTTACTGTCGCCCGCCTGCTCTTCGTTCGATGAGTTCTCGGGCTACGAGGAGCGCGGTCGCGTGTTTAAGGACTATGTGGCCCAGCTTGCCGCTGCGTCCAATACGCAAATGGAATAGGGGTTGCCGGTGAGAGAGGAGAGCCCCCGACAGAATATGAGGAGGCCCGACTCGGACCGTGCTTCCTCGCAGCGCAGCACGCCGCGCGCCGGTCGTCGCACGCAGGGCATCGGCGAACGTTATATCGCCGGCGTCCCCGCACGTATCATGCGACCCCGCCTGGTCTTTTTGACCTGCCTGTTCTCGCTGGTCTGTTTTGGCCTGCTTATGGTGTACTCGGCATCTTCAGTCGAGGCGCTTCACGAGAACGACTCCGCGACCTACTTTTTGTTCCGGCAGTTTATGTTCACTGTCGTCGGCGTTGCTGCCCTCGAGTTCATCGCGCGCGTTGCACCCGATAGCTGGTTTGGCGAAGGGGCGCTTAAACTTGCCCTTATCGCTATGATGATCTTGCTGCTTGCGGTGTTCCTCTTTGGTAGCGGCAGCCGTGGCGCTACGCGTTGGCTGAGCATTGCCGGCATTCAGTTTCAGCCATCGGAGTTTCTCAAGCCGTTTGCCATTGCCTATTCTGCCATCATGCTCGATCGCGTGTTTTCGCCCGGCGGCAACATCAATGAGTTCCTTAAGAACATGGGTCTCTATTTGGGCCCTTCGGTCTTCTTGATTTTTATTCAGCCCGACTTTGGCACCATCCTGATTATTCTGTTGACGCTCATGTGCATGGCGCTCTTTGCCGGCCTTGACCCTAAGTTCATCATCGGTGCGATTCTTGCTGGTGTCGTCGTTATCGTGGTCGCGCTTGTCGCCGAGCCGTACCGTATGGTGCGCATTCAGGTTGCCTTGAACCCTTGGGCAGATGAATATGGAGACGGGTATCAGGCAACGCTCGCCATTATGGCGTTTGCTTCGGGCGGACTGTTCGGCCGCGGTATCGGTAACTCAACCATGAAGTACTCGTATTTGCCCGAGGCACACAACGACTACATCCTGGCCATCATTGGCGAGGAGGTTGGCTTTTTGGGGACGCTGCTGTTTTTCTTGGTGTTTGCGATGCTGATCTACTCGGCGTTTCGAATTGCCGAGCAGGCCGCCGATCGTCGCGGGGCGCTCATGGCTTCGGGCTCTGCGGTTATCCTCGCGGTGCAGTTTTTGATCAACGCGCTGGGTATTCTCAACGTGTTTCCTATGACGGGTAAGCCGCTGCCGTTTATCAGCTATGGCGGCTCGTCGATTATCGTGTCGCTCATGCTCGCCGGGCTTATTTTACGCGTCTCGCACGAGAGCGCTCGACGCGATGAATACGATCGTCGTCGCGATAGCTTTGCCGTTATGGACGAGAGCACTGCCGGTGTTCCCCATACGCGTGGGGAGCGCTCGTCGCGTGGCGGTTTTACCGTCTTGAACGGTTTTGCTTCGGAGTCGGATGCCCGTCCGCGCTCGGTGCCGCAGAGTCGCCCGCAACGACCGACGCCGCGCAATACGGGTGGCGGATATAATCGGATCGACTTGAATTCGGACCCGTCGGCGCGCTTGCGCACCGACGACCAGGGGCCGCGCGTACGAAGGGACTACCATGACCGATAAGATGACCGTTGCTATCGCAGCCGGCGGCACGGCGGGACATATCAACCCCGCACTCGCCTTGGCCGAGGAGCTACGTGACCGTGGCCACCACGTTGTGTTTGTGGGTCAGTCGCATAAGCTCGAGGGTCGTCTGGTTCCCGAGGCAGGGTTCGATTTTGTGCCGATTACGGTTACGGGCTTCGACCGCTCTCGCCCTTGGACGGCATTGAGCTCGCTGTGGCGTGTCTATAAGGCGAAGCGCGCGCTCGGCAGCCATTTTTCTAAAGCCTGCAAGCCCGATGTCGCTATAGGTTTTGGCGCCTATGTCGAGGTCCCGCTTCTGGGCTGGTGCAAAGACGCGGGCATTCCGTATCTGCTGCATGAACAGAACTCCGTTCCGGGCCTTGCTAACAAGATGATGAGTTCGCATGCCGCCCGCGTTTGCATCTCGGTGCCGGCAGCACGTTCCGTGTTTGAGCGTGAGGGCGATCCCGACCATGTGCTCATGACCGGCAACCCCGTGCGCCGTTCTGTGATCGAGGGGGATCGGGTTCGCGGTCGCAGGGCTCTCGACGTGCCTGAGGACGCCACACTCCTGCTGGTTTTTGGCGGCTCACTTGGTGCTCAACATCTTAATGAGCGCGTGGCTTCGCTTAAAAACGAGTTGCTCTCGCGCGATAATCTCTATGTTTTGCATTCGACGGGCGCCGATGGCTTCGAGGACACCGAGCGTGCTCTTGCCCTGATGCCCGAGGAGGCGAAGCGGTACCGCGTCCAGCCCTACATCGACAATATGGGCGATATGCTGGCCGCGGCCGATTTGGTCCTCTCGCGCTCGGGCGCTTCGAGCGTTGCCGAGATCGCGGCCCTTGCCACACCTTCGGTACTGGTGCCGTATCCTCATGCGACGGCCGATCATCAGACCACCAATGCCCGCTATCTGGTCGATGCCGGTGCTGGCGTGCTCTGCGCCGATGCCGATATCGATACCCAGGCGTTTGCCGATGAGCTGCTGCATCTTATCGATGATGCGCAGGCGCGCGATGCCATGCGTCAGGCGGCTCGCGGTTTGGCCCAGGACCGCGCTGCCGTCCTTTTGGCAGACGCGGTAGAAGGATTGCGTTAGTTAGACGGGATATCGCGGGCCGCCCTCGCGCGGATGCGGTAGGTGCGGTACAGTAGACGGGTTACAGGCAGTGTTTACGCAAGGAGTACACGAGCACATGGCTGATTCCCAGACTGCAACCTCCGCGCCCGATTTCAAGAGCGCCCATTTTATCGGTATCGGTGGCGCCGGCATGAGCGGCATCGCCCTCGTCCTTCACGAGCGCGGCTATGTCGTTACCGGCTCCGACCTTAAGACGTCGCGCTATATTCGCCAGCTTACCCGCGCCGGCGTGAAGGTGCATGTGGGCCATGAGGCCGCCACCATCGACGAGGTCAAGCCCGACGTCGTCGTGGTCTCTACCGCTATTCCCGAGTCCAACCCCGAGCTCGTCCGTGCGCGCGAGCTGGGTATTCCCGTGTGGCCTCGCGCCAAGATGCTCTCGGCTCTGGGCCACGGCTACACCACCGTCGCCGTCGCCGGTACTCATGGCAAGACCACGACCTCTTCGATGTGTGCCACCATGCTCGACCGCATGGGTCTGGACCCCAGCTTCCTGATCGGTGGCATTGTCGAGGGCTACGATACCAACGGCAAGAACGGCTCGGGCGACTATTTTGTCGCCGAGGCGGATGAGTCCGACAGCTCCTTCCTGTTCCTTAACCCCAATGTGGTCATCGTGACCAACGTCGAGGCCGACCATCTCGATCATTACTCGGGTATCGAGGAGATCGAGGCCACCTTCGCCAAGTTTATGAGTCTGGTGGGCGAGGACGGCACGGTCATCGTCTGTGGCGAGGACCCGCATCTGGTCGAGCTTGCCAAGTCGACGGGCCGTCATGTGCTTTCCTATGGCTTTGCCGAGACCAACGACATCGTCTGCGTGCATCCGGATGTCAAGGGCATCCAGAGCGACTTTATCGTTCGCTTTGAGGACGGCACCGAGCACGCTGTCGAGATTAAGAGCAACCCCGGTCGTCACAACATGCTCAACGCCACGGCCGTCTTGACCGTCGCCCATGTCCTAGGCCTCGATATCGACGCCGCCGCTAAGGCACTTTCGAGTTTTGAAGGCGTCCGCCGTCGCTTTACCCACGTGGGCGATATCGACGGCATCACGGTGGTTGACGATTACGGCCATCATCCCACCGAGATCAAGGCGACGCTCGCTGCTGCCTCTTCGCTGGGCTACAAACATGTCGACGTCGTGTTCCAGCCGCACCGCTATTCGCGCCTGCAGGCTCTGTGCGATGACTTTGCCGACGCATTCGCCAATGCTGACAAGCTGCTGTTGATTGACGTGTTCTCTGCCGGCGAGATGCCCATCCCGGGCGTCACGTCCAAGATGCTTGCCGATACCGTGCGCGCCAAGCATCCCGGCAAGGAGGTCGTGTACTGCTCGAGCCGTCTTGAGCTCAATGAGGAGCTCGAGAAGATGGTGGGCGAGGGCGATCTGCTGCTTACCATGGGCGCCGGCGACGTCACGACGGTCGGCCCCGAGTTCATCGAGTATCTGACTGCCAAGAAAGACGCTTAAACCCCATGGGTCTGTTTAACGCCGTCATGGCGCTTTCGGGCATGATCGATACGGACATAATTGAGGATGAACGCCTCGCGCGCCATACGAGCTATCGTATCGGCGGCAAGGCGGACCTCTTTGTGACGTGTCACAGCTATCATGCCTTGCGTCGCGCCGTGGCGGTGCTCGATCGTGAGCAGGTGCCGTGGGTCATTATCGGCAAGGGATCTAATCTGCTTGTTGCCGATGCAGGCTATCGCGGCGCCGTCATTTCGTTGGGGCGTGAGTTCCAGCGTACGGTTGTCGCCGAAGACGGTTGTACGCTGACGGTCGGTGCGGGCGTGATATTCGCTCGCCTAGTCAACGACGCGCTGTCGCGCAGCCTTTCGGGCCTTGAGTTTGCGGTCGGTATTCCCGGCTCCGTTGGCGGCGCCGTGTCCATGAATGCCGGCACGCGAACCGAGTGGATTGGCTCGCTGGTCGAAGATGTCGTTACGTTTGACCCGAGCTCCGGCATCAAACATTACGCGGGCTCGGAGATCGCTTGGGGCTACCGTGAATGCAGCCTGCCGCGTAACGAGATCATTCTGGAGTGCGTGCTCAAGCTCAAACCTGCGCCCAAGGCCGATATCCGTGAACGTATGGAGCGGTACCTGACGCGGCGTAAGCGCACACAGCCCATGGGCTGTGCATCCTGCGGGTCGGTATTTCGCAACCCGCCCGATGCGAGCGTGGGCAAGCTTATCGAGGATTGTGGATTAAAGGGTTTTTCGGTTGGCGGCGCGGAAGTTTCGCCCGTACACGCTAATTTTATCGTTAATAACGGAACCGCCTCGGCCGATGACGTGGCCGCGGTTATCAGACATGTGCACGGAAAGGTGAGGGAGGCGTATGGCATCGAGCTCAGACCGGAAGTTAAATTCCTCGGCTTCTAGAGCATCGAAACCAACCTTCCGCCGCGCCGGAGGGCGTTCCGGCGCACCGTCTCAGCCTCAACGTAAATCCGTTATGCCTTCTAAGCCTGCTGGGTCCGTGCGGCCTGCCAAGCGTTCGACTGCCGGTTCGCAGCTTGGCGGACGCCCCGCGGCCAAAAATGTTGCTCGTCCGGTGGCACGTCCCTCGGTGACGCCCAAACCGGCGATGGGCGCCATACCTTCTCGCCCCATAGCGTCGCCCAAGCCCTCGTTGGGGGCAAAGGTGACGCGTCCCGGTCGCGCGCTGGGTGCATCTAAGCCACGTATGCTGACGTCGGTGTCGGCCTCCGCAAAACCGCAATCGGGCAAAAAGGGCTCTAATCCGTTGTCATCGATCGGCGCCCTGGCAAATCATGCGGCGGGTGCCGCTTCTGCCGTTAAGGGCAAGGGCAAAATCGTGGGCGGCATCCTTGCCGCTCTGGCAGCGCTTGCAGTCGTTGCCGTCGTCGTCATTAACTCTGGCCTGTTCGCCGCTACCGATATTCAGATCCAGGGCAGCGAGCATGTGACCAAGCACGATGCCATCCAGCTGATCGATCTGCCCGAGAACACGTCGCTGTTCAATGTGAATCCCGACCAGATCACCGAGGGCCTTAAGCAAAATCCGTGGGTCTCGGGCGTGGATGTCCAACGTCAATTTCCCCATACGCTCATCATCACGCCGACGGAACGCAAAGTTATCGCAATCGCCTACATTAGCTCCGACGATCTTGCCTGGGCGATCGGGGACGATGACACATGGATTGCACCACTGTCTACCTCGGTCGATGTTGACGACCAGGGCAATGTCATTACAACGGGGGAGGGTGCCAACACCCTAAACGGTATCGATGCCGCCCTGGCACTCGCTAAACATTACGGTGCCGTGCTGTTGACCGATGTCTCGGCCGATGTCGCACCGGTTTCGGGGCAAGCCGTAAATTCCAAGGCCGTCAAGGCCGGCCTGGATTACGTCCGCGGTTTCTCGAGCGAGTTCCTGGGCCAGGTCAAGGATATTTCCACGCCCTCGGTCGAGGCCATCTCGGCGAATCTCGATAACGGTATCGAGGTGTCGCTCGGAGATTCGGACGACATTGCCAAAAAGGAGCGTATCGTGACCAAGCTGCTTTCGCAGGTGGAGGGCGTGACGTATATCAACGTTCGATCTCCTGGCAACTATACGTTTAGGAACGCACCGACCTCGTAGCGTTTTCTGGCCTTTGTTGATGGGGCATACCGCGCCGTTTATCTGGTTTGTTTGGTTTTCACCGTCAATTATTTGACTGATACGTTCATAATGTGCAAACATAATACGGTTTACCTTTGCATTTACTTTCAACTTGAAGGTTAATGTGCGCAGGGGTCAACCCATGCTATGGCAATAACCTTTGTTCGGAGGACCGACATGCACGAGACAGAGATCAACAACTACCTTGCCGTCATTAAGGTGGTCGGCGTCGGCGGCGGCGGTACCAACGCGGTCAATCGAATGATCGAAGAGGGTATCCGCGGCGTCGAGTTTGTTGCCATCAACACCGATGCTCAGGCACTCGCGATCTCTGATGCCGATATCAAGGTGCACATCGGCACCGACCTGACCCGCGGCCTGGGCGCTGGCGCCAACCCCGAGGTCGGCCGTAAGGCCGCCGATGAGTCCCGCGACGACATCGCCGAGGCGCTCGCTGGCGCCGATATGGTGTTCATCACCTGCGGCGAGGGCGGCGGCACCGGTACCGGCGCTGCCCCCATCGTTGCCGATATCGCGATGAACGAGGTCGGCGCGCTGACCGTCGCCGTCGTGACCAAGCCCTTTACGTTTGAGGGCCGCAAGCGCAAGAAGAGCGCCGAAGAAGGCATTAAGACGCTTTCCGACTGCGTCGACACCATGATCGTTATCCCTAACGACAAGCTGCTCGACATCGCCGAGAAGAAGACCACCATGCTTGAGGCCTTCGCAATCGCCGATGGCGTCCTTTCCCAGGGCACCCAGGGCATCACCGACCTCATCACCGTCCCCGGTATCATCAACCTGGACTTCGCCGATGTTAAGACCATCATGAAGCAGGCCGGTACCGCCATGATGGGTATCGGTACCGCTTCTGGGGACACCCGTGCCGTCGACGCTGCCCAGCAGGCTATTTCCAGCCCGCTGCTCGAGAGCTCCATCGATGGCGCTACGCGCGTCCTGCTTTCCATTGCCGGTTCCAAGGACCTGGGTATTCAGGAGATCAGCGACGCTGCCGACGTTGTCGCCAACGCCGTCGACCCCGAGGCCAACATCATCTTCGGTACCGTTGTGGACGAGTCCCTGGGCGATCAGGTGCGTATCACCGTTATCGCTACGGGCTTCTCCGACTCCAACGTCAACCGTCAGGACGAGCTCTTCGCTGCTCAGCAGTCCCAGAGCAAGGCCGCTGCTTCTGCCGAGCCGCAGCGCACCGCTCCTGCCACGAGCCCGGCTCAGGCTGCCCCGACTCGCAACGTCGGTGGTACCGAGCTCCCCAACTTTGGTAACGACCAGTTTGAGCTTCCTGACTTCCTCAAGCGCGGCAGCTTCTAGTTCGTCTTTATCAACGACCTGCATGGGGTGCGTCCGATTGGGCGCACCCTTTTTTGTTGTGTTTCGCCTTTGTAAATGAAAGCCTCCAATCTCCTTACGTTCCCTTTACGTTTGGTCCCTACCGCTGCGGGTATCCTTTTGTTGAAGTATGGCAGCCGTATGGCACGGACTGCAGCGGCGTCGCCGCGATACTTGTGTTATTAGGAGGCTTTAGTATGGCAGCACGTGCGGACAGCGTTTCGCGTGTCGACCATGATGGAGTTACGTTCGTAGAGGGCGCGACGCGCGATGTTCGTTTTGCCTTTACCGAGCGCACCGGTGGTGTTTCCGAAGATGCGTACTCCTCACTCAATCTGGGCTCGCATGTTGGCGATGATCCCTTTGCCGTTCAAGAAAATCGTCGCCGCGCACTCGAGGCCATAGGGGCCGCGGAGTGCGAGCACAACCTGCTTGTTCCCAATCAAGTACACGGTGACCATGTCGTGACGGTGGCCTCGAACGGTGCTGATGATCTCGAGAATATTCGCGAGCAGATTGCCGAGGGCTGCGATGCCATCGTCTGCACGGCCCGTGAGGTACCCGTGATGCTTTGCTTTGCCGATTGCGTTCCCGTGGTGCTGGTGGCTCCCGGCGGCTTTGCCGTGGTGCACTCTGGCTGGAAGGGCACGATTGCGCGCATTTCCGCCAAGGCGTGCCAAGCGCTCTGCGAGGCGGCTGGCTGCAAGCCGGACGACATCTCTGCCTACATTGGGCCCCATATCCTGGGCGACGAGTACGAGGTGTCCCAAGAACTTATGGATCGCTTTGCCGCCGAGTTCGCGTGCATCGATGCCTCTGCTTCTCGTATGCTCGATCTTTCCGCCGCCATTCGCGAGGCGCTGATGGACGCCGGCGTCGAGGCGAGCAGCATTGTGGACACCAAGCTTTCCACCGTTCGTCAGAACGACCGCTTTTATTCCTACCGCAACGAGGGCGGCACCTGTGGGCGCCATGCTGCGATCGGCGTGATGCTATGAGAAAGATCGCATCGGTCCTGAGTGCTGCAGTGCTTACGCTCACGCTGTGTGCTTGCTCCTCGGGATCTTCCACATCTTCTATTACCGTGGCCGGCTCGACCACGTGCCTTCCCATTGCCGAGATCGCAGCCGAGGGCTTTAAGGAAGAGGCCGGCACCGATGTGCTCGTCTCCGGCCTTGGCTCCTCTGCGGGTATCGAGGCCGTCAGCAACGGCACGGCCGACATCGCCAGCTCGTCTCGTGGCCTCAATGCCGACGAACAAGACCTTGGCCTGACCCCGATCGTAATCGCGCACGACGGCATCGCAGTCATCGTGAACGACGACAACCCGGTCGACAATCTCTCGACCGAGCAGCTCCGCGATATTTACGCCGGCAAGATCACCAACTGGAAGGAAGTCGGCGGAGAGGACCTGAAGATTCAGGTTATCAACCGCGACGAGGCGTCCGGTACGCGCGAGGCCTTCCGTACCATCGTGATGGACGGCACGCCGTTCGATCGCCGCTCGGCCGTTCTTTCGGGTACGGGCCAAGTGCGCGACGTCGTGTCCCGCTCGCATGGCGCCATTGGCTACATCTCGCTGGGTTTTGTCGAGAGCCTCAACGCCACGACCTCGGTTAAGGCCGTTTCGGTCAACCATGTCGAGGCATCCGAGAAGACGGTCGCAAGTGGCGGCTATCCCATCTCGCGCGACCTTTACTTCTTTGTGAAGGGTACGCCTTCGCATCAGGCGCAGGACTACATTGACTATGTGACGTCCGAGAAGATGGACAAGCAGATTCGCGAGGCGGGCTTTATTCCCGTCACCAACGACGGAAAGGGGAGTGAGTAGCGTGGAAGCACAGGAAACCCCCCAGATTGAGCAGGAGGCTCAGACGCCCAAAAAGCGTGAGTTGGCGTTGGTGTCGCGTAGCACCTATCTCAAGGAGAAGGCGCTGCAGTGGATCTTCTTTGCCTGCGCGTTCTTGGCGGTCGTCACCGTTATCCTGATCTTTGTCTTTACCACGTACTCGGCGCTGCCCGTCTTTACCGACATCGGCCTGGCGGACTTCTTTAGCTTTACGTGGGCGCCATCCGAGGGCCACTACGGCATCATGTCGCTGCTGGCGGGCTCTGGTCTGGTGACGGTCGGTGCGCTCGCCATGGGCGTGCCCCTGGGTGTGGGCACGGCTGTATATCTGGTCGAGATCGCCAGCAAGCGCGTGCGCAGGCTCATCAGCCCCGCCGTCGACCTGCTGGCGGGCATCCCCTCCATCATCTACGGCTTCTTTGGCATGGTCATCATCCGCCCGTTTATCGCGCAGCTGACCGGCGGTCTTGGCTTTGGCGCGCTGACGGCGTGGTTTGTGCTTGCCATCATGATCGTTCCCACCATTACCACGCTCACGATCGATGCCCTCAATTCCATCCCCATGGGCATTCGCGAGGCGTCCTATGCCATGGGTGCCACCAAGTGGCAGACCATCTACAAGGTCGTGCTGCCTGCAGCCAAGCTGGGCATTGTCGATGCAATTGTCTTGGGTATGGGGCGTGCCATCGGTGAGACCATGGCCGTGCTGATGGTCGTGGGCAACGCCCCGGTCATTCCAGATAGCATCTCGAGCCCCATCTCGACGCTCACGAGCCAGATCGCACTCGACATGAGCTATTCCTCGGGCCTGCATCGCTCGGCTCTGTTTGGCATGGGCGTGGTCCTGTTTATCATCTCAGCTGCACTGGTGGGTATCGTTCGCCTGATTTCAAAGAAGAGGGGGTAGGCTATGTCCGATTCCGTTGACACGACGGTCGATACGACATCGTCGCGCGAGCTCATCAAGCGTGCCCTTTCCCATGGCAAGAAGGGCCGCATCAACAAGGACCTGTCCAACAAGATTATGCTCGGCGTGTTTCGCGCCGCGGCCTATATCACCACCCTGGTGTTGCTTGCCATCATCGCCTATGTGGTCATCAACGGTCTTCCGCATATCTCGCTCGACTTTATCTTCGGCTGGCCGCAGGGCGTAAACGCCGAGGGTGGCATCTGGCCCACGATCGTCTCGACCATCTACGTGACGGCGCTCGCCATGCTCATCTGCACGCCGGTTGCCGTCTTGGCTGCGGTCTATCTGGCCGAATACGCCAAGCAGGGCAAGGTCGTCGACATCATTCGCTATGCTGCCGATGCCCTGGCCTCGGTGCCTTCCATCGTTATGGGCCTCTTTGGTTACGCCTTGTTTGTTGAGGCCATGGGCCTGGGCCTTTCGATGGTTTCGGCCGCTCTGGCGCTGGCGCTTCTGATGCTGCCCATCGTCATGCGCACCACCGAGGAGGCAATTCGCGCCGTTCCGCGCTATATCCGTTGGGGCGCATATGGCCTGGGCGCCACCAAGTGGCAGGTCGTCTCCAAGATCGTGCTTCCTTCTGCCTTTGGCCGCATTGCCACCGGCATCGTCCTTGCCATCGGTCGCGCCATCGGCGAGACCGCGGTGGTGCTCTACACCATGGGTCAGGCCATCAATCTGCCGATCTCGCCGCTCGATTCCGGTCGTCCCATGACCGTTCACCTCTATTTGCTTGCCAACGACGGCATCAACATGAACGCAGCCTACGGCACTGCGCTTTTGCTGATGGCGATTATTCTGGCCTTCAACCTGTTTGCGCGTTATCTGTCGCGCAAGCGCCGCTAGTTAAGGAGTCCCATGTCCGTCTATCAGTCCGCTCCCACGCCGGAGCAAGCGGCCATCACAGCCAAGGATTTCAACTTTTGGTACGGTGACTTTCATGCGCTGACGGGGCTCGACCTCAACATCGCCAAAAACGCCATCACCTCGTTTATCGGTCCTTCGGGCTGTGGTAAATCGACGTTTTTGCGCTGCATCAACCGTATGAACGACCTTATCGAGGGTACTCGCGTCGAGGGCACCATGACACTCGACGGCAACGATATCTATGCCGAGGGCGTCGACCCGGTCGACCTTCGTCGCCGCGTGGGCATGATTTTTCAGCAGCCCAACCCGTTTCCCAAATCCATCTACGAGAATGTCGCTTTTGGCCCTCGTCTGCAGGGCGTGACTAGCAAAAGCGACCTCGACGACATCGTGGAAGAATCGCTCAAGCGCGCCAACCTCTGGAAAGAGGTATCCAATCAGCTCAACAAGGATGGTTTGGCGCTCTCGGGCGGTCAACAGCAGCGTCTGTGCATCGCGCGTGTGCTTGCGGTGCAGCCCGATGTCCTTCTGATGGACGAGCCCTGCTCCGCCATCGACCCCACGTCCGTATCTAAGGTCGAGGATCTGATGGCCGAGCTGGCGCCCGAGATGACGATCATCATCGTCACGCATTCTATGCAGCAGGCCGCTCGCATTAGCGACTACACCGCATTTTTCTTGCAGGAAGTTGCCGGTGAGCCCGCCACGCTCATCGAGTATGGTCAAACCGACGCGATCTTCACCAGCCCGGTGGATTCGCGGACGGAAGACTATATCACCGGCCGCTTTGGCTGATCGGTGCGACTAGTCCCAAGCCGATCGGACCTGGTCCGGTGCGTATTCACTGTGCGGGCGGCATGACCGCACCCAACTGATTGGAGTGAACCATGCGCAAACTGTTTTCCCGTCAGCTCATCGAGGCCCGTCACGAGATGTTGAGCATCTACGAGGCCGTCGATCTTGCCCTTCACGACGCCGTGAAGGCCTATGTGACCGACGACCGCAAGCTCGCCACTAAGACCAAGAAGCGCACGCTTTCGATTGATGCTCGCTGCGCCAACTTGGAGGCCGTGTGCTACAACCTGATCGCTACGCAGTCGCCGGTCGCCTCCGACTTCCGTTTGCTGCAGACGATTATCTACGTCGACTTTAACCTGCAGCGCATGACCGATAAGGTTCGCCAGATCTGCCGCGCCACGCGTCACATGGTCAAGGCCGACATCTCGCTGCCTCAGGAGCTCGTCGGCACGGTTGAGGCCGAGGCCGAGGCCGTGTACCAGGTGCTGGGCTCGTCGCTGTCCGCGCTCGTCACCAACGACATGTCCATCATCTGCAACCTGGCCGTTGAGGATGAGCCGGTACATGCGGCGTACGAGAAGTTCTTCCGTACCTTTAACCGCATGGACACCGGCGATTTTATGGACGACGACAGCAACTATGACGACCTGCGCCGTGCCATCATGGTTTCGCGCTACCTCGATCGCATTGCCTCGATTTCCATCGATGCCGCCTGCCGTCTGACCTTCCTTTTGACCGGACAGCGTATGACTGCCGGCGATATCGCCTGTACGGATGAGGACGAGCTCGAGAGCATGCGCGTGCCTTCGGGCGAGGGCGTCATTATGAGGCCCGCCGTGGATGCACGCTTTGTTGCCAAGGTGCCCGCTAACGAGGTGAGCGAGGGTCTTCGCTACCTGTTGGATCATCTTGAGGACGAGGATGATGCCGAGGACGACGAGGAGTAGGGTACCCCGTTCGTTGAGAGATTGTAAATACCTAAGGGAGCGCGGCCTTGCGGATGCGGGGCTGCGCTCTTGCGTTAGCATGGGACTACTTGTTGTGCTGTTAGCGGAGGCGATTGGCAATGGATAACTATTTGAATGTAATGCGCGCTCGCCGCGAGCAGATACTCGAGCGTTTCTATGCCGCGCTCGATCGCGCCGGGAGGCCCCGTGATGCCGCGCGTTTGATTGCCGTGTCCAAGACCGTCGGCGTCGATGAGACCATCGCGGCCATCCAGGTGGGATATCGCCATTTTGCCGAGAACCGCCCGCAAGAGCTCGTCCGCAAACTTGCAGGTCTGGCGGATCATCCGGAGCTGCCCGAGGTGCGCTTCGACATGATTGGCAACCTTCAGACCAACAAGATCAACGCGGTGTTGGGCTCGGCCGAGCTGATTCATTCGGTGGGGTCGCTTCATTTGGCGCAGGCGATCTCGAGCCGTGCCATTCGCAAGATCGAAGCTGGCGAGCTCGCCGCCCCCCAGCAGGTGCTGATCGAGGTTAACGTAAGCGGCGAGGAGTCCAAGGGCGGTTTTTCGCCCGATGAGATTCGTGGCGCTGCCGGCGAGCTTGCGGAACTTGAGGGAATTTGTGTGCAGGGCCTTATGACTATGGCCCCTCGGGGGAACAAGGATGTGGCGCGTCGCACCTTTGCCGGGCTGCGAGAGCTGAGGGATGAGTTGGAGGCGGCGCATCCCGATCTGAGGCTGCCCGAGCTTTCTTGCGGCATGAGCGAGGACTTTGAGCCTGCCCTTGAGGAGGGCTCTACGCTCGTTCGCCTGGGCAGGGTAGTATTTAGCCCGGAGTTTGCAGTAAAATAGGGCTCTGAAGTGCGCACTGGTTTACAGAGCGCCTGCACTAAACCGTGAGAGGACACAACCATGGGCTTCCTTGACGAGATTAAAAATAAGATGCACCTGGGCGGCCAGCAGGGTTACGACCAGAGCTATGACCAGGATGACGACTACGGCTACGATGACGGCTACGATGATGGCTATCAGAACAACGGCTACAGCGGTACCTCGGGCGAGGGCTTCTATACCCAGGACGAGCCGAGTAACGGCCTGCTGGGCCAAACGCGCCGCGGTGAGGCCGAGTCGGTCGCCGTGTATACGCGCTCCGGCCAGCTGGTCGGCGATGACTCGCGTCATGCAACGACGTACAATCCGCCGTCGCGTTCTCAGGATAGTGCCGCAGGCGGCTATCGCCCCGGCGCTTACGACACGCCGTCGAGTTATGCCGAGAGCGCCCGCGCTCGTGCCGCGGCACCTGCGCCCGCTTCTGCGCCGAGCGACGCCTCGGCCTATGCAAACAACATCATTAACGCCACGCCGCAGCTGCCTGCCTATGTCCTGCGCCCTGAGAGCTATGACGATGTCGAGACCGTTGTCCGCCGCGTGCGCACCAAGCAGCCCGTTGCGCTGATTTTTGTTGGCGTTCGCACCGAGGTCGCCAAACGCGTCTTGGACTTTAGCTATGGCTTTGCCTGCGGCCTGGGCGCTACGGTCAAAGAGGTGGGCGATCGCGTGTTTATGGTGCTGCCCGCCGGCTGCGAGGTCAAGGATTCGGACCTCAAGAAGCTGCGCGCCGACGGCTACCTTAAGTAAACCCAAGACGAGGAGATTCTCATCAACATCTACACCATTGTCCAGCTGGTCAACACGCTGTTCAACTTCTACTCCACACTTATTGTGGTCTATTGCTTTATGACGTGGATTCCCATGAAGCAGGGCGGCCTGCTGCAGGATATCGCCGCGGTGCTCGATAGCGTCTGCGGTCCGTGGCTCAACCTGTTTCGTCGGTTTATTCCGCCGATGGGCGGCGTTGATTTTTCGCCGGTCGTTGCGATTATTGCGTTGCAGTTGGTGCAGAGGCTGATTCTGCAGCTTCTTATAGGTATACTCGTATAGTACTGGCTCAGTAACTTACGTCGGGCGCCCGGCGCCAAGGCGATGATAAAGGAGAACTTGTTATGGCTATTACCCCTGCTGACATCCAGGCTCAGACTTTCTCTGAGGCCAAGCGCGGCTATGATCCCGCCGAGGTCGACGTCTTTTTGGAGACGCTGTCCTCCGAGGTTGACGCTATGCTTGCCAAGATTGTCGATCTTAAGGGTCGTCTGACTGCCACCGAGCAGCAGCTTGCCGACACGCAGGCCCAGCTTGCCCAGGCTCAGGACGCTGCCGCTCAGGCCGTTCCCGCCGCTCCTGTGGCCGCTCCCGCACCCGACTTCTCCGCTCAGGAGCGCCAGATCTCCGCTGCGCTGATTGCTGCCCAGCAGACCGCCGAGGGCATCGTCAACGATGCTAACGAGAACGCTGAGCGCATCCGCAACGAAGCCGACGCCAAGGCCCGCGAGGTCATCCGTCAGGCCCTGACCGAGAAGCAGGCCGAGCTCGAGGAGATCGACCGTCTGAAGGCTTCCCGTGAGGAGTTCAAAGCCGAGTACCTCAAGCTCATCCAGCACTTCATGGACGATGCGCAGAATTCCTTCCCGTCCGACCTTATGGCCTCCACGCCGGTCGGTTCTGCGGCTTCTCCTGCAGTGACCGTTCCCGCCGCCGAGCCGCTGCCTGTCGCTGATCCGGTTGTCCCCGTGGCTGACCCCTTCGCCCCGATCGACAACTTTGCCGCCGACGACCTGGACTAGCGCCAGAGCTACAATCTAGTGCCCTTAAGAGGAGCTCGCACCTGCGGGCTCCTTTTTTGTGGCTGCATACGGGTTGGGAAACAAAACGCCGAGCTCTGCGTGTGATAGGGCAGAACTCGGCGAAGGGTGCGCGGTAAAAGGTAGATTTTAGGGCATGTGCCAAAAACTACTTGAGGAGGAAGTCAGAGAGGGGAATGGTACGGGCCTCGCGGTGCTCTGGGTCGGCGATGTGGTCGGCAGGATAGCCGCAGACGAGCATGTGATAGGGATAAACGCCCTCGGGCAGGTTGAATTGCTCACGGGCTAGCTCGGGCTTAAAATGGCATACCCAACACGTTCCCAGGCCTTGCTCCTCGGCCTCCATCATCATTTGATCGCAAACAATCGAGGTGTCGATAGCGCTGGAGTTCATCTGGTCATAGGGGCGAACCCAAGCGTCGTCGGTAACGCTGCAAATGAGGAAGATGAGCGGAGCGCCAAAGATGGACCCATCACGAGCAAACCGAGGCTGACAAGCAGCCGCCTTCTCCAAAAGCTCGGGCGTATCTAACACCATCACACGGGTTGGATGATTATTACAAGCAGAAGGAGCAATACGCCCAGCCTCAACAATGGCATCCACCACAGCCTGCTCCACAGCCCGATCCTCAAAAGAACGACAAGAATACCGAGCCCGAGCCAAATCCAAATACCCCATACAAGCCCTCCAAAGTCAACAAAACAACCCAAAGCTAAGCAAAAGGGTACCCAAAGCCCCATCCAGCCAAACGTTTAAGGCGGTCCCAAAGTTTCCAATCGGGCCCCAAGGTCCTGCCAACAAAAGCCTCATCGCTTTCAAAGTATCAGCCAAAGTTTCCAATGGTGGTACGTAAGGGAGCGGGCCCGACCACTAATAACCTTTTGAACGACTCTGCTTGCAGCCGGAGTGAAAAAGGTTATTAGTGGTCGGGCCCGCGACCGCCGGGACACATACCCCCCAATTAACTGTTCTTCATGACAATCGAATCCACGACATCAGCCACATTCTCGCAGCAGTCGGCGCAGTACTCCAGGAAAGCGTAGACGTCACGCCAGGCGATGACCTCGAGCGGGTCCTTGCCATTGACGTGCAGGTTGCGCATAGCGTTGATGTAGAGCTCATCGGCCTCGGACTCAATGGTGTTGATCTGGATGACCAGCTCGCGCAGGGTCTTGGACTTGCGGTAATTAGGCAGCTCGACCATAAGATCCTTCATGGCGCGGCAGGCGTCGGTCACCTTGTGGGCGATGACAATGGCATCGGGGTGGATGCTCTGGATGTTGGTGAAGTAGACGCGCTGCACGACGCCCTCGATACGGTCAAGCACAGTGTCGAGCGAGCAACTCATCAGGTCCAGATCCTCGCGCTCAAGCGGGGTGATAAAGGCAGTGAGCAGGGCATCCTCGAGCTCATGGTGCTTCTTGTCGGCCGCATGCTCAATCGCATGCATCTCCTCGAGCATGTCGTGGATCTGCGCGGGATCAAAGTTCTCAAAAATCTTGATGAGCAACTCTGCGGCCTGGACAGCAAGGTCGGCGCAGGCGACGTAGTTGTCAAAGTAGAACGAATCGGGTTTCTTTGCCATGAGTGGGTCCTTTCGAGGCGAAGACGGGTGGGCGAGGTATTGCGGTCCGGATGGCCGTTCGGTTTGACTAGATGAACATCATGAACAGCTTGGCCATGACAAAGCTGATGAGTCCACAAGCGGGGAAGGTGAAGAACCACGTGAACATCATGTCCTTGACCACGCCGAAGTTGATGGCCGAGAGGCGCTTGACGGCGCCGACACCCATAATGGCGCAGGTTTTGATGTGCGTGGAGGATACGGGGATGCCGGTAAGGGTGGCAAGTAGCAGGTTTGCGGCGCCCGCCAGGTCGGCGGAGAAGCCCTGGTACTTTTCGAGCTTGACCATGCTCTGACCGACAGACTTGATGATGCGCTCACCGCCCACGCTGGTGCCGATGCCCATGGTGGCCGAGCACAGCAGCATGATCCAGATGGGGATGCCGGCGTCGCCGACGCTCGTCTGTCCGCTGGCAAAGGCGACACCTAAAAAGAGCACGCCGATAAACTTTTGTCCATCTTGCGCGCCGTGCATAAAGCTCATGGCCGCGGCACTTGCGATCTGAGCATATTTAAAGAAGACATTGGCACGTCGCCTGTTGGCGGCGGCGAAAAGAATCGAGACGAGCTTGCACAGGACCCAGCCCATGATAAAGCCCAGGCCGATGGAGAGCGCCAGGCCGTAGATGACCTTCATCCACTCGTGGACGTTGACGCTGCTCGCGCCGCCGAGGGCGATAGCGGCACCGGTCAGGCCGGCGATAAGGCTGTGGCTTTGCGAGGTGGGGATGCCAAAACGCGACGCTGTGGCGCCGTAGACGACGATGGAGAACAGCGCCGCGCAGAGGCACGCGAGCGCCATGGTGCTGTTTCCGCCAAAGTCGACGATATGCGAGATGGTGTTGGCGACGCTGGCGTTAAAGTGCGTCATGATGAGCACGCCGAGGAAGTTGAATGCGGCGCTCATGAGAATGGCGGCGCGGGCGGGCATGCAACGCGTAGTGACGCAGGTCGCGATGGCGTTGGGCGCGTCGGTCCATCCATTGACGAAGATGGCGCCGAGCGCGAGGATCACGGTGACGGCAAGGACTGGGTTCGACACAATTTGGCCGAGGAAGGCTGAGAACGTTACGTCCATATATGGGCTTTCTCGAAGTTTGCAGGCACGTTACAAAAACATGATAAATCGTATCACCTCCTGCGGGTTTCTTTACCGAGTTCTGATGGGAGAAGTGAATTTTTTGGCACTAACATTGAATATTTGCCCTGTTGACCGCTGGTGTTCTTTTTGCTAGCACGCCATGAGGACACGGGCGCGCGCCCCAACATCCCAAAACCACAGTCTGTTCGCTTTACAATATGCAAACATGCGTTCGATAATAGGGGGCATGGAATATCGACAGACAGATGGCAAAACTCGACGCGTGCACAAGCAGTATGTGGACGTCGTGGCCCGCATCCTCGCGGGCGGACAAGTCGTGCCGGTTACCGTCTGCTGGGTCGACGGTCGCTGTTTTACGATCGACGAGATTGTCTCGTCCACCGGTTTTGGCCTAACGGTTCACGGCATTCGTACGGCAACGTATAAGGTTCGTTTTGGTGGGCATGCGACCGAACTGTATCTGGAAGAACAGGCGCGCGAGCGACCGGATGGCTCGCAGGCCCATCTGATGCGTTGGTGGGTGTGGGCGTTCGACCGGACGCTCGAGAGCGAGCGTCGCAGGTAAGAACGCGTGGCGTTCGGGTACAATGGCAGGAAACTTGTCAGCTACGGCGCCGTCGCGGCGCTTTTTGAAAGGACGAAGTATGAACGATATCCAGGGCTATCAGAACGGCCCCATCGAAACCGGCGCAAGCCGTGCCAAGGAGATGTCGCCGCGCGCGTACAACCTTGTCATGTCTGCCCTGATCTTTTTGGGCTTTTGCGCCATGGGCGCCGGTGCCTACTTTACGAGCACCATGTCGTTTGCGCGCATGATGATGAGCGGCGCCGCTTTGCCGCTGGTCTTTGGCTCATTTATTTTGACCATCGTCGGCATGGTCATGATGTCGGCTGCTGCCAGCAAACAGTCCGTGGGCCTGTCGCTCGTGGGCTACGTGGTCTTTGCGAGCACCTTTGGCCTGACGGCGTCGTTTGGCCTTGCCAACTACGACCTGCCTACCATTAACACCGCCTTTATCGCCACGGCCGCCATCACCTTTGTCTTTGGTGCGCTGGGCGTGACCTTCCCCAAGTTCTTCCAGCGTGTGTACGGCATTGGTTTTGGCATCCTACTTGCCACGATTCTGGTCGAGATCGTGCTGATGTTCATGGGCGTCTCGCAGTCTATCACCGACCTGATCGTGATCGTGGTGTTCGCCGGCTTTATTGGCTATGACACCTATGTGGCCGCGACGGTGCCGCCCACGCTGCCCAACGCCGTGCTCATGGCATCCAACCTGTTCGTGGACATCATCAACGTGTTCCTGCGCATCCTGAATATCCTTGGTCGTCGCGATTAAAACGCGGCATTGCGACGCTTCCTGCCGGACACGGTAAAACGATGCGAAAGGCGGTCCTTCGGGGCCGTCTTTTTTGTGCGCGGCGGGGTATGATGGATGGGAAAAAGCCGATAGCGGCAGCGACAGGAAAGGTGGCCACGAATGGCAGATGTCGACAACAGGAACCGTAACCGCAGGTCTAACCGAGCGGGTCAGCCCAATCCCAAGCGCGAGGCGCGTGCCAAGGCCGCCGAGCGCCATGTGGTGGCTGTGTCCGAGGCCTGCGCCAAGGACATCGAGCGTTCGCTTGCCGGCGTGCGCGAGTTCGATGGTATGCCTGCCGGATTTGTCGCGGCGATGAAGGCCAAGGCCCAAGCGGCCGACGCTGCCGAGGAACAGGTTGCTGAGGAGTCTGAGGCCGCCGAGGTCGAGACCGCTGAGGTTGCGTCCGCCGAGACCGAGGTTACGGCCGAGCCTTCACCCGCAGAGGAGGCCACGGAGGCTGAGTCCGCGCCCGCGGAGGAGGCTGCTCCGGTCCTGCCCGAGGTCACCGTACTTGATGTCTCCGCCACGCAGGCAATCCTCGATAACGGCCGCGGCTATGCGCAGTTCTGCGACATGGCTGTGCTCGCTTTTGCCTCGTTCACCAATCCGGGTGGCGGCTACATCCAGGGCTATCTGGGACAGGAGGCCACGCTGTGCGCCGATTCGTACCTGTACAACGTGCTCGACAAGCAGCGTAAGTGGTACGGCGAGAACCGTCGCCGCAACATCAACTGCGAGCTGTACCGCAACCGTGCGCTGGTGGTGCCCGCGGTGCGTTTCGACCGCAACCACGTGCACGCCTATGCCGACGTAATCGTCGCCGCTACACCCAACGTCAAGCGTGCTCGCCAGGAGTACCGCGTGAGCGACGATGCCTTGCTTGACGCTCTGCGCGACCGCATCCGCTTTGTGCTTGCCATCTGCGACGAGCTGGGTCGCGAGAAGCTCGTGCTGGGTGCTTGGGGCTGCGACAACAACGGCTTTGACGCCGAGGCCGTGGCCGAGCTCTTCCGCAAGGAGCTCGCGTCGGGCGACTTTAAGGTCAAGCAGGTCTTCTTTGCCGTGCCTTCTACGCGTTGGGACGAGGATTTTGCCAAGTTCGAGCACGTGCTGGCAAACTTCCCCGAGCGTAACGAGGAGTCCTATGCCCAGGTTGCCGCACGCGCTGCGGCTGCTCGCGCCGCCGAGCAGGCCCAGGCTGCCGCCGAGGACGATGAGGACGAGGACGATTGGCGCAAATACTTGTAAACGGTGCGCGTGATGCGACATGCCGAGCCGACGGGGCTGCTCCCGTCGGCTTTTCACTAAAGGAAGGGCTTACGATGAAAAACGTTCTGTGCTTTGGCGACAGCAATACCTACGGCTATGATCCGGCGGGCATGCGCGACGGCACCGCGGTACGCTATGCGCACGATGTGCGCTGGTGCGGCGTGGCCCAGCGCGACCTGGGCGAGGGCTGGCACGTGATTGAGGAAGGCCTCAACGGCCGCACGACGGTGCGTGACGACATGTGCCATCTGGACACTAATCTCAACGGCATCCGAGCGTTGCCGATGCTGCTCGAGGCTCATAAGCCGCTGGATGCCATCGTGATTATGCTGGGCACCAACGACTGCAAGACGGTCTTTAACGTGGGGGCTGCCGATATCGCTGACGGTGCCATGGCGCTGATTCGCACCGTCCGCGCGTTTCCCTGGACCGACGCTGCGCCTTGTCCGCGCATTCTGCTGATGGCTCCTATCAAGATCAAGCCGCAGATCGCCGATGTGTATATGACCGACTTTGACGAGCACTCCGTCGAGGCCTCGGAGCATTTTGCCGAATACTATGCGTATGTTGCCGAACAGTTTGGCTGCGACTTTTTGAATGCCGCCGATTTTGCCGAGCCGGGCGATATCGATTATCTGCACATGATGCCGGAAAGCCACGAGAGCCTCGGCCATGCCGTGGCAGCCAAGCTCAAAGAGATGATCGGAGAGTAGTACGGCCCAAAGCAGTACAAAAGTTCCCCTTGCGGTGGCTTGTTTCGTTGGTTTGTCTTGATCTGCAACAGCTGTAAGGCCGAAAACGGGCTAGATGTTACAGATTGAGATTATTTAGGTCGATATCGGTCGTTTGTCTCGATCTGTAACATCTAGGGTCGATTTTGCCGAGTTACTGTTACAGATCGAGATTTTCTTCTCAGCGGAATTTGAATGTCTCAATCTGTAACAGGTGGGCCGAAAAATGGACTCTAACTGTTACAGATCGAGATGTTTGTGGGAACCGCCACAAAGGTGCCTGTCCCCTTTGCGGTGGTTTTGGGCTGCGAATCTTAATATTGCCACATGTGGTTGACGGGCCCGGAGCCTTTGCCCATGTCAAAGCCAGCGGCGAGAGCACCCGTTAGGTAGGCCTTGCCGGCGTTGACGGCATCGGCAAGATCCATGCCCTGGGCCAGCGCGCAGGCGATGGCGGACGAGAGCGTGCAGCCGGTGCCATGTGTGTTGCCGGTCTCGATACGCTTGTGACGGAACCACGTGGTGAGCGGATCGCCCAGATGGTTGCCCTCGTCATCGAGCGGCGCGGGCTCTGCCAGCACATCGTTGGCCTCGTTGACAAAATGCCCGCCTTTAACGAGAGACGCGCATCCAAAGCGGCGGGTGAGAAGCATGGCGGCATTTTGCTGCGTGCGCTCGGAATCGACCTCGTAATCGAGCAGCGCCATGGCCTCGGGAATATTGGGCGTGATGACGGTCGCCAGCGGGAACAGGCGACGGGTAAGCGCTTCGGCGGCGTCCTCTGCGATCAGACGAGCGCCCGAGGTGGCGACCATGACGGGGTCGACGACGATATTTTTTGCGTCCCAGGCGCTCAGGCGGTCGGCGATAACCTCGATAATCTCGGCAGAGGAAACCATGCCGATCTTGACGGCGCTGGGGCGGATATCGTCAAAAACGGCATTGATCTGCGCCGCGACAATATCCGGAGAGATGTTCTGCACGGCGGTGACGCCCAGGGTGTTCTGTGCGGTGATGGCTGTGATGGCCGTCTCGGCATACAGGCGGTGCGCCGTGATGGTCTTGATGTCGGCCTGAATGCCGGCGCCACCGCTGGAATCGGATCCTGCGATGGATAGAACGGCGGGTACCTTACTGCGATCCATGTTCGCTCCCTTGTTCGGTCGGATTCAAATGGGTCTTTTACCCCGCATTATAAAGAGGCCCAGGCCGGCGATATGCCGAACCCGGGCGCGAGATGCAATTTTTACGCAAATGCAAGCAAATGTTCACAGGTTAACAATTGGCAGGTGCTGCGGCGAGCCCATAGGCGATCGCGGCGATAAGGCTAGTCCTCCATGCCGAGATCGATCGTCGTACCCTCGAACACCTTGTTGACGGTGCGGACGGCGCACATCTTGCCGCACATGGTGCAGGTGCCCTCGGTGGCAGCGGGGGATTCCTCGTAGCGCTTCTTACCGGTGACCGGGTCGAGAGCGCACTTCCACATGGCGTCCCAGTCGAGCTTGCGGCGTGCCTGGCCCATCTTGTCGTCCATGTCGCGGGCGTGGGGCACCTTTTTGGCGATGTCGGCGGCGTGTGCGGCGATCTTGGTGGCCATGAGGCCGTCGAGCACGTCCTGGGCGTTGGGCAGGCACAGGTGCTCGGCCGGCGTCACGTAGCACAGGAAGTCGGCTCCGGAGCTGGCGGAGATGGCGCCGCCGATGGCGGCGGTGATGTGGTCGTAGCCCACTCCGATATCGGTCACCAGCGGCCCGAGCACATAGAACGGGGCGTTGTGGCACAGGCGCTTCTGCAGTTTCATATTGGCGGCGATTTCGTCGAGCGCCATGTGACCCGGACCCTCGACCATGACCTGGACGCCGGCGGCCCAAGCGCGCTTGCACAGCTTGCCCAGCTCGATCATCTCGGCGGTCTCGGTGGCGTCGTTGGAGTCGTAGAGGCAGCCCGGGCGGCAGGAGTCGCCGAGCGAAATCGTCACGTCGTACTCGTGGCAGATTTCGAGCAGCTCGTCAAAGTACTCGTAGAAGGGGTTTTCGTTGCCGGTGACCTCCATCCAGCCAAACAGCAGCGAGCCGCCACGGCTGACGATGTTCATGAGGCGGCCGGTCTCTTTAAAGGTCTTGGTGACCGACTTGTTGATGCCGCAGTGGATGGTCATAAAGTCCACGCCGTCCTCGGCGTGCGCGCGCACGACTTCGAACAGGTCGTCCTTGGTGAGCTTGACCAGCGGCTTTTCCATGTAGCCGATGGCGTCGTACATGGGGACGGTGCCCACCATGAGCGGTGTCTCGTCGATGAGCTGCTGGCGGAACTGGCGCGTCTTGCCCGAGTTGGAGAGGTCCATGATGGCGTCGGCGCCGTAGTCCTCGGCAATCTTGACCTTCTTCCATTCCTCGGCGGCATCGGCCTTGTCGCCCGAGATGCCCAGGTTGACATTGACCTTGGTGGACAGGCCCTCACCGACACCAAAGGCGCGCATGCCCTTTTTGATATGCACGATGTTGGCGGGGATGGCGATGCGGCCGTCGGCCACGCGCTCGCGGATGTACTCGGGGTCGCGATGCTCGCGCTCGGCGACCTCCTTCATCTGCGGTGTGATCTGCCCGGCGCGGGCGAAGTCGATTTGCGTGACGAGCGTGGGCTCGGTTTGTGTGCTCATTGGCACGGCTCCCTTCGTTGGCATTACCCATATCAGGTTTGCGGGTCAGGGCGGGCGCGCCCAGTCTCAGCCTACCGTCTTGTCCTGCAAGCTCCCCGTTTATGTGGTGGGCTCAAGTATAGCCTGAATGGGTACGATTGGGCCAACGAGCGTGCCTGTGGGGAGGCGAACATGGAAGACAAGCATCTATATCGAGAGACGCAATGGGACGTATCGGCCGAGGAGGGCCGTGCGCACCATGGCCTTGTCGCGATTGGTTTTGCGATCCTTGTCGTGATGGTGATTGCCTGTTGTATCTGGACGTTTGGTGGTCGCGGCGGCGCTGCATGGGAGTTTGAGGCCGACGATGCCCTGCCGATCATGACAGTGAAGGTTACGGGCGGCAACACCGTTGCCGCGCCGGGCGACTATTGGTATCCGCGCGATGAGTTTGTGCAATTGCAGCTGAGCGGTGGGTCTATTCCTGGTGAGGAAATCGAACACGTGACGTTTGATGCGGTGCTCAAAACGCTGACGGTGAAACTCAAAGATCAAGGAGACGTCCCCACGACGATGGATATCGCCTTGACCGAATGGCGCCTTGAGCCTCCATCGGGTGTTGCGATGTCCGAGGTGGAGCACGTTAAGGTTACCTACCAAGATGGCTCGACGATCGAGATTGCCAAGGCAGACGGCTTGGCGGAATAGCGGGCTGTTCACCGAATGTCATGAACGCATGCCGAGGTGGAGTTCGGCGCTAGCGACAGGCTTCTAGAATGCCTGCTCGTTGATGAAGGCCAGGCTGTCTGGGGACGAGAGCTCGGGGACATAGCGGTAGCCAAGGTTGAACTCGGTAAGACCAGCGGCGTCCTCGACCTTGTTTTCCGCCATCCAGCGGACCATCGAACCGCGTGCCTTTTTGCTGGCGGTCGATTGCTGGACGGGTTTATCGTTGCGGACACCTTCGCCAAAGAGGCATGTGACGGCCGTGGCGTCGCCCGCGAGGCGGGGCAGAACGGCTTTGGCATACTCTACGCTGGCGAGGTTGACGATCGTGATGTTTGAGCCTGCCGGAGCGATGGCCCGTGCGAGCTTGTCGCCCCAAAACGCGTAGAGGTCTCGGGCATCGTCGACGGCAAGCTTCGCGCCCATCTCCAGCCGATATGGTTCAACGGCATGAAAGGGGCGTACGCATCCGTAAAGGCCCGAGAGGATCCAGAGATGGTTTTGCAGCCAGTCGAGCTGTGCGGCATCCATGACCTCGGGCGCCATGCTTTGGTATTGGATTCCGTGGTAGGACATGACGGCAGGGGAGAGGTGACGGGCGAGTGCGGGATTGTCGAGATCGCCGTTTTTCAGGATGGGACCGAACTCGTGCAGGGTGTTGAGGCAAGGCCCCAGCAGTTTGTCACTCACGTTCCATAGCGCCTGCAGGCCGCCGCTGCCTTCATTTCGTTCGATATCTAGCAGTGCGTGGTGGAGGCGAGCCGTCTCGTGCGCAAAAGGTGGAATGCCCAGGACTTCAAAAGCATCTTGGGCCGCGCGCATCTGCTTGGCGGGCGAAATGATGACCTGCAGCATGGACTCTCCTCTGCCAAAAAAGTTGCGGTGGAATACGGTCTGTTTTGGCCGTTTATGGGCCAGTTTAGTCCGTATTTCACCGCAAGTTATAAGGGACTGGTTAGGCGCGCTCGATGAAGGCCTTGTAGCCGCGGTAGGCCTCGTAGATGTCGGCCTTGTTGGCGACCTCCCACAGGGCATGCATGGACAGGACGGCAACGCCGGAGTCGATGACGTTCATGCCGTACTTGGCCATGATGTAGGCGATGGTGCCGCCGCCGCCCGCGTTGACGCGGCCGAGCTCGCAGGTCTGGAAGTCCACGCCGGCCTCGTCCATGATGTCGCGGACGAGGGCCACGTACTCGGCATCGGCGTCGTTGGAGCCGCCCTTGCCGCGGCTGCCCGTGTACTTGTTAAAGCACAGGCCGCGACCCATAAAGGCGGCGTTCTTGGTCTCGAACTTGCCGGCATAGCCCGGGTCGAAGCCGGCGGACACGTCAGAGGAGAGCATGCGGCTGCGGGCGAGCGCGCGGCGCAGGGCCAGCGGGCTATCCTCGCCGGCGAGCGTCATGATCTCGGCGACGGTGTTCTCGAAGAAGCGGCTCGTCATGCCGGTGGCACCCACGGAACCGATTTCCTCCTTGTCGACGATGAGCGTGATGCTCGTACGCTCGACATTGGCCACATTGATCTGGGCGAGCATGGACGGATAGGCGCAGACACGGTCGTCGTGGCCATAGCCCAGAATCATGGAGCGGTCGAGGCCCATGTCGCGGGCCGGGCCGGCGGGCACGACCTCGATCTCGGCGGAGAGGAAGTCCTCCTCCTCGACGCCGTACTGCTCCTTGAGGATGTCCAGGAACATCTGCTTGACGGGCTCCTTGGGGGCGTCCTTGTCGTCCTCATCGAACTTGACGGGGCGGCCGCCCACGATCACGTCGAGGATCTCGGCGTCGACGGCGTCCTTGGCGGGCTTGGACATTTGCTCGCTCGAGAGGTGAATCAGCAGGTCGGAGATGGTAAAGACCGGGTCGTCGTCCTTGTCGCCGATATTGATGTCGACGGTGGTGCCGTCCTTTTTGCAGATGACGCCTACGAGCGCGAGCGGGGAAGCGACCCAGTGATAGCTCTTGACGCCGCCATAGTAGTGCGTGTCGAGGTAGGCCATGTCGCCGGCCTCGAAGGCGGGGTTCTGCTTAAGGTCCAGGCGCGGCGAGTCCACGTGGGCGCCCAGGATGTTAAAGCCCTGCTCGAGCGGGGCGGTGCCCAGGTTGACGAGCATAAGGTCCTTGCCGTGATTGGCGGCGTACACCTTGTCGCCTGCCTTGAGCTCGCGGCCTTCGGCGATTACGGTCTCCAGATTGACGTAACCCGCCTTCTCGGCCATCTTGATGCCGGTCTTGACGCACAGGCGCTCGGTCTTGTTCTCGCTCAAAAACTGCTTATAGCCGCGGCAAAGCTCCTCGAGTTCCTCGATCTGCTGTGGCGTGTACTTTTTCCATGCGCAGGGACGCTCCATGACGCAGGCTCCTTTCGGATCGATCGTGCTGGTTGATGTACCGTGAGCCATCGTATCACGCGCGGGCCCGCGGCGGCAGGGAAGCCTGATGTGCGGTGGCCGTGGGGCGGGGAGCGTGTAAACTGGTGTGAGCAAACCGTGCCCAGCCCAAAGCGAGGTATTCAATATGTCTGACAAGCGCCGCACCTTTGCCGTTATCGACGGCAACTCGCTCATGCACCGCGCCTTCCACGCCGTGCCGCCCACCATGAACGCGCCGGACGGTCGTCCCACCAACGCGATCTTTGGCTTTTTGAACATGTTTCTTAAGATGATTGACGCCTTTAACCCCGACGGTGTGGTCGTGGCGTTTGACAAGGGCAAGCCGCGCGTGCGCATGGAGATGCTGCCGCAGTACAAGGCTCAGCGCCCGCCCATGGACCCCGATCTGCACGCGCAGTTTCCCATGATTAAGGAGCTGCTAGCCGCGCTCAACGTGCCGATTTTGCAGTCCGAGGGCTGGGAAGGCGATGACATCCTGGGCACTATGGCGCGCCTGGGCGAGCAAGCCGGCTGCGACATGCTGCTGGTGACCGGTGATCGCGATATGTATCAGCTCGTGACCGAGCACGTCAACGTGGTCTCGACCCGCAAGGGCCTGTCCGACGTGGCGATCATGACGCCCGAGAGCGTGGATGATCTGTATCACGGCATCACGCCGGCGCTCGTGCCCGACTTTTATGGTCTGAAGGGCGACACGTCCGATAACATCCCCGGCGTGCCGGGCATCGGCCCCAAAAAGGCGAGCGCGCTCATCGCGCAGTACGGCAGCCTGGACGAGGTCATCGCACACGCCGACGAGGTCAAGGGCAAGATGGGCGAAAACCTGCGCGCACACATCGACGATGCCCTGCTGAGCCGCAAGGTCGCGACCATCCGCACCGATGCGCCCGTTGAGCTCGATTTTGAGGCGACGTCCTTCCCGGCGTATTCTGCCGATGAGGTTTCCGCGGCGCTGGGCACGCTTGGTATCACCGCCATGCAGAACCGTTTCTTGGCGTTGATCGGCGGCGAGGGCGGGGCTGCTGCTGCCTCCAGTGTGTTTGAGATGCCTGCGATGGTTCGCGCAGCCGCGGGCGATGTTGACGCGCTTGGTGCCGTTGCGGCTGAGATTTCCCGCGCGATTGATGCCGGCGAGTGGGTCGCCGCCGTGGTGGACGACGACAAGGAAGAGGGCGCGCTCTTTGGACTGACGCGCACGCTGTGGCTGGCGACGTCCAAGGGCCTGTTCGCCCTCGAGGAGGGCGACAGCGATGCGGCGGCTGAGGTTGAGGGCTTCAACTTCGTCCACGGCGTGATTGCCGGCGCGCTCGCGCGCCTGTTTATGGAGGGCCGCGTGGCGAGCCCGGATATGAAAGCGCTGCTGCATGAGCTTTCGCCCATCGATTCTTCGGAGCCCGAGCTCATGGATCCGCTGGCAGTCGACTCCACGCGCATCTTCGACACCGTGGTCGCCGCCTACCTGTTGGATTCTGACCGCTCTGAGTTTGACGAGGCGTATCTGGCCGATACCTATCTGCAGATGGCGCTGCCTGCGGCGCGCGGTGCAGAGGGTGCCGGTGAGGACGCTCCGGCGCCTGCCGCCCGTACTGCGGCCCTGACGCTGGCGCTCGTGGCGCCTTTGCGCGAGTGCATGGCCCGCGAGAACGCCGTCAACGTGTTTGATGGCATCGAGATGCCGCTTGTGCCGGTGCTTGCCAAGATGGAGCGCGCGGGCATGCTCGTGGATCCCGACCGCTTACATAGTCTGTCCGAGGGCCTGGCGACTCAGATTGCCGAGGTCGAGCGAAGCATTCGCGACCTTGCCGGTGACGAGACCTTTAATATTGGCAGCCCCATGCAGCTGTCGCACGTACTCTTTGATGTGATGGGGCTTCCGACCAAGGGCCTCAAGAAGACCAAACGCGGCTATTATTCGACCAACGCCAAGGTGTTGAGCGATCTTGCCCGCGACCACGAGGTCGTGCGCCTGATTTTGGACTGGCGTGAGAAGTCCAAGATTAAGTCGACCTATCTGGACACGCTAGGTCCGCTGCGCCGTGGTGACGGTCGTGTGCACACCACGTACAACCAGACCATCACCGCGACGGGGCGTCTGTCCTCGAGCGACCCGAACTTGCAGAACATCCCGACGCGCTCTGAGTTGGGCCGCACCGTCAAGACGGCGTTTTCGGCAGGCGAGGGCAGTGTCTTTTTGGCGGTGGACTACTCGCAGATCGAGCTGCGTCTGCTGGCGCATCTCTCGGGTGATGAACATCTGGTACGTGCCTTTAACGAGGGCGAGGACTTCCATGCCGAGACGGCCGCGCGCGTATTTGGCGTGCCGGTGTCCGAGGTGACACCCGACCTGCGCAGCCGCGCCAAGGCCGTGAACTTTGGCATTGTGTACGGCCAGCAGGCCTACGGCCTGTCTCAGTCGTTGCATATCTCGATGGCCGAGGCGCGTGGCATGATCGACCGCTACTACGAGGCCTATCCAGGCGTGCGTACGTTCCTCGACAACGTGGTGGCGCGTGCCAAGCAGACGGGCTACGCCGAGACCATGTACGGCCGCCGTCGTCATATTCCGGAGCTCAAGGCCAAAAACCCGCAACTCCGCGGTTTTGGCGAGCGCACGGCCATGAACCACCCCATGCAGGGAACCGCCGCCGACATCATCAAGATCGCCATGGCCCGCGTAAGCCGCCGCCTGGAAGAAGAAGGCTTTGCCGCCCACATGATTCTGCAGGTACACGACGAACTGGACTTTGAGTGCCCCGTCGACGAAGTCGAGCGCCTAACCACCATGGTCCGCGACGTCATGGAACACGTAGTAGACCTCCGCGTCCCCCTAATCGCCGAAGCCAGCACCGGCATAACCTGGGCCGACGCCAAATAGGGAAGCGCCCACAGTTCCAAAGTAACCAAACCAGAAGGGGGCTCCTTGCCAACAAGGAGCCCCCTTCATTCCAAAAAATCAGCTAAGTATCTAGACACTCAAGACACCATCTAGGCGGCAAGCAAGTAAACCTAGGACCTGGCCGGGCGGCACGGGTTAACTTTTCGTAGATTCCGCACGCAAAGAAAGCCACTTAATGTGGCTTTCGTCTTGCGCAGGACCTGACCGAGCGAAAAGTTAACCCGTGCCGCCCGGCCAGGTCCGATGGGATGGCTACCGGGCCGCCAGGATGGCGTCGATGAGCGTCAGTACGCCCCCGTCGTTGTTGCTCGGAATGCGCCACTTGGCGTGCGCGTTCATGTGCTCCTCGGCATTGTCCACGATAAAGCTGTGACCGACGCGCTCCAGCATGGGGATGTCATTGTACGTATCGCCCGCGGCAGCGGCGTCAGCAATATCGATGCCCAGGTGCTCGCAAAGATGCGCGACGCCGGCGCCCTTGTCGACACCCAGGTTCATAAAGTCGATCCACTCGCGCCCGGCGTTGGTGACGTAGAGCTTGTCCGAGAACTCGGGGCTATAGGTCTCGCGGAAAGCGGGCTCGGCGTCGTAGCCGGGGAAGAAGACCGAAATCTTGTTGGACTCGGAATCAATGCCCTCAAAGCTGTCGACGTAGTTGATTGTGTTGTAGTAGACGCTGATCTCGTCGTGGTACTGATGGTCGCGGGCAAGCGCGTAGAACTCGTCGAAGCAGCACAGGACGGGAACGGCGCGCGGGTCCTCCGAGGCACGGCTCAAGACCTGCTGATACAGCGCCACATCGATGTTGCTCTTATAGATATAGTTGCCGCGATAGATGACGCAGGCTCCGTTGTCGGGACAAAAAGCGAGGCGGTTCTTGATGCCCTCGAACATCTCTTCGAGCTTGGGGGCTGGACGTCCGCTGGCGGGGCAGAATACGATGCCGGCGTCGGCGAGCTTGTCCAAGCGCTCATCAAGACCCTGCGGCAACACGCGCTCGTCGGTTAGCAGCGTCTTGTCCATGTCGACGGCGATGAGCTTAATGTTTCCGATATTGGCGTCCGATTCGTAAGTTTGCATAAAAGCGAGCCTTTCGTTTCGAGATTGTTTCAGACGTTATAACCATCAACTCGTAGTCGGCCGTATTTTCGCAGGAACGGAGCGTATTTGCACCACGCTTCACAAACTAATGAAAAAACTTTTCAGAAATTTGAATTTGTCGCTTGTGCTGCGGGCACTTTAGCGTAATATAGCGAACATCGAAAACGGAGACGGAAAAACAACCGCTTACCGAGGAAAAGGTACCGTTTACGATATTAGAATTGCGCCCGGCGATACGTGAAAGGAGAGGCAGATGCAGTTCGTAAAGATCATCACCACTGCAGACAATGCCATCCGACGCCAGCGCGCAATTTCCCGACGACGATAACAATCGTCTCTGTCCGCATGGGGCGCAATGCCTCAACAGAGTCATTTTGAGGTCGTTGGGTTTTAAGCACGACATAGCCGCATGTTTCTAGGGCATGCCTGTGATGCATTCTGCTGAATAACCTGATACTGCACGGTTTTTGACCTCAAGGTGACTTGCAACTGACCGATGTTCTAACTAGCTACCAAGGGCGAAAGGAAACAGCCATGAGCAAGGAAAAAGTCGTTCTCGCATATTCCGGTGGTCTTGATACATCCGTATGTGTCAAGTGGCTCCAGGACGAGAAGAATCTCGATGTCGTTTGTGTCTGCGGCAATGTGGGCCAGGAGGAGACCGGCCTGGACGCCAAGAAGCAGAAGGCGCTTGACCTGGGCGTTCTCGATTGCCAGGTGCTCGACCTGCGCGACGAGTTCTCCGATGAGTTCCTGACCAAGGCCATCGCCGCAAACTCCATGTACGAGAACAAGTACCCGCTGCTTTCCGCCCTGTCTCGCCCGCTGCTCGCCAAGAAGCTTGTCGAGGTCGCTCACGAGTTTGGCGCGACCTACGTCGCACACGGCTGCACCGGCAAGGGTAACGACCAGGTTCGTTTTGAGGCTGCCGTCAAGGCGCTCGACCCCGAGCTTAAGGTCATCGCCCCGGTTCGCGAGTGGGATCTGAAGTGCCGTCCCGACGAGGTTGCCTATGCCCACGCCCACAACGTGCCGGTTCCCGAGGGTGCCAACGACAACCCCTATTCCATCGACGACAACCTGTGGGGTCGTGCCATTGAGTGCGGCCACCTGGAGGATCCCTGGAACGAGCCGCTCGACGACGCCTGGGTTATGACCAAGAATCCTGAGGACACGCCCGACACCCCGACGTATACCGAGATTGAGTTTGAGGCCGGCAAGCCCGTCGCCGTCGACGGCAAGAAGATGAAGCTGTCCGAGATCGTCATCGCCCTCAACAAGATCTCCGGCGACAACGGCTTTGGCCGCCTCGACCTGGTCGAGGATCGTCTGGTGGGCCTTAAGAGCCGCGAGTGCTACGAGGTTCCCGGCGCCCTGACGCTCATCACCGCCCACAAGGCGCTCGAGGACATCTGCGTCGAGGGCGACCTGCTCAAGACCAAGATTAAGCTCGAGCAGGATTGGGCCACCGCCGTGTATAACGGCCAGTGGTACAGCCCGCTCAAGAACTCGCTCGACGCCTTTATGGCCGATACCCAGAAGTTCGTGACCGGTACCGTCCGTCTGAAGTTCTTTAAGGGCAACTGCCATGTCGTCGGCCGCAAGAGCCCGTTTAGCCTGTATGACTACGGCCTGGCCACCTACGACCGCGACACCACGTTTGATGAGAAGGCCAGCGCCGGCTTTATCGAGATCGACACGCTGTCGCTCAAGACGTGGGCCAAGGTCCAGGGTCCCAGCTCTGCTGCTGCTCAGGCCTAAGGCTTTTCCTTCCCTTGGTATCCGCGCGGCCCATCCGCGTGATACAAAACGGGCGCACGGGGTCCCTACCTTTCGTTATGCTTGCTGACACTTCTTAACATCGGTGGCCCCTACGTTCCGCCCGCATATATGATGCCGCGTCTGCGGCTGAGTCTGAGCCCCGCCGGGGTTGTCCGGCGGGGCTCCTTCTATCAATTTGGCGGCTCTGCGCCTATATATATGAGGAGTATCCATTATGTTCAATGCTATCGCGCATGCTTTACTTGCCCTCGCGCCCGAGCTCGATGCTGCAAAGGTCGAGGACGTCCCTATGAGCCTGAAGGCCTGGATCGATGGTTCGCAGGGCAACATTCGGAGGGAGACGTTGGGCGCCAAGTGCATGGTGCGTCACTTCTTTGCAAATTAGCTATATGGCCCCGCGCACGGTGGGGAATATGCAAAACTAGCGATTGAAAAATCGCTTTAGCGATATGGCGCATTGCTTTGGGCGCTTGTTTTGGTATTTGGAGAAAGGAGACGGTTCCATGGCTCTTTGGGGCGGTCGTTTTGAGGCGGGCGTGGCCGAGGTCACGCAGGAGTTTGGCGCGTCGCTGCCGGTCGACAAACATCTCTATAAGCAGGATATCGCCGGCTCTAAGGCGCATGCCAAGATGCTGGCGGCCCAGGGCACCATCAGTGTCGAGGACGAGCAAGCGATAGCCGAGGGTCTGACCGGAATCGAACAGGATATCGATGCCGGCAACTTCACCTTTGACATCAACGACGAGGACATTCATATGTCCATCGAGAGTGAGCTGACGCGTCGCATCGGCGAGGCCGGTAAGCGCTTGCATACCGGACGTTCGCGCAACGACCAGGTGGCGACCGACACGCGCCTGGGTGTCAAGGCGCTGGCCAAGGAGCTCATGGAGGCCAATCTTGAGCTGCGCCATGTGCTGGTGGATGCGGCCAAGAAGTACGACAAGGTGATTCTGCCGGGCTACACGCACATGCAGCATGCTCAGCCCGTGCTGTTGTCGCATCATCTGCTGGCGTATTCCTGGATGTTCGCGCGCGACTTTACACGCCTGAAGGCCGCCTTTGATGCCGCCGACAACTGCCCGCTGGGCGCTGCCGCGCTTGCCGGTACGAGCTATCCGCTCGATCGCCAGATGACGGCTGCCGAACTTGGCTTTGCGGGTGTGATTCCCAACTCGCTCGATGCGGTTTCCGACCGTGATTTCCTACTCGATCTGCATTACGCCGGCTCCGTCATGGCCATGCACCTGTCGCGTCTTTCCGAGGAGATCGTGCTGTGGTCGAGCTCCGAATTTGGCTTTATCACGCTTTCCGACTCGTACTCCACCGGCTCGTCCATCATGCCGCAGAAGAAGAATCCCGACTTTGCCGAGCTTATCCGCGGCAAGAGCGGTCGCGTGTACGGCAACCTGGTGCAGCTGCTCGTGACCATGAAGGGCCTGCCGCTTGCTTATAACAAGGACTTGCAGGAGGACAAGGAGGGCGCGCTCGATACCGCTCACACGCTCATGCAGTGCCTGTCCGTTATGGCCGGTATGATTTCGACCTGGACCGTCAACGAGGATGCCATGGCGCGCGAGTGCGGCGTGGGGCACCTTGCCGCCACCGATGTTGCCGATTACCTGGCCAAGCGTGGTCTGCCGTTCCGTGAGGCGCATGCCGTGGTGGGCCATCTGGTCCTGATGTGCGAGAAGCGTGGCTGCAATCTTGAGGACCTGCCGTTTGAGGTGTTCCAGGAGGCAAGCCCGCTCTTTGAGCGCGACATTACCGAGGCGCTCGACATCCCGTCGATTGTCGCCGCGCGCACGACCGAGGGCGGTACCGCCCCTGCCGCCGTTGTCGTTCAGCTGCAGCGTGCCGAGGCGCAGCTCGTGGCCGACGAAGGCGTGTTTGGATCGCTAACCAAGGTCGTCGAGATGGGTCACGGGGCAAAGTAAGGGTTTGGCTGAAGCGGTTTTGGCCATTTATTGATAAATCGTTTTCGCTTTACGGGCGTCTGCTGTTGCGGGCGCCCGTATTTTGTTGCTATGGGGAGGGGCTTGTCGAGAACTTCTGTAGGACCTTTGGGCAGGTTGTGAAGGGGGTGCGTTCACGGGCGACAACCGACCGTCTGCTCGGTTCGATGCGGTTGATGGGCGGTCGGATGGTACTCTAATCGGGCTTCGAAACAGAAGTGACACATATGGAGCGTTTTAATAAATTGCAGCGTTTCAATAAACAGCTTTTTGTTTAACTGCAGCTAAAACTCTGTTACGATGCAGTCCAGGCGGGTGCCGGAATGGGACTTGGGCACGCGCGAACCTACTTGAAAGGCTACCTTATGGCTATCGAGAAGACTTTCATCATGATTAAGCCCGACGCCGTGCGCGACCGCAAGATCGGCGAGATCGTTGCTCGCATTGAGCGCAGCGGCCTTGTCATCGAGCGCATGGAGATGACCACGCTCGAGCGCGCTACCGTCGAGGAGCACTACGCCCATCTGGCCGACAAGCCCTTCTTTGGCGGTCTCTGCGACTTTATGACGAGCGGTCCGGTCGTCAAGATGGTCGTTTCCGGTCTCTCCGCTGTCTCCAAGATGCGCACCCTTATGGGCGCTACTAACCCGCTTGATGCTGCCCCCGGCACCATTCGCGGCGACTTTGCTGTCGATGTCAACGCCAACGTGATCCACGGCTCCGACTGCCTGGAGAACGCCGAGATCGAGATCAAGCGCTTTTTTGGCTAAACCAGCTTTGACTCCTTAAAGCTGTTAGCGTGTGGCTTGGGCGCTGCGGAATTCCATCCGCGGCGCTCTTTTTATTCAAGACTTTAGTCTGCTGGCCGCGCAGCGGCCAGCTTTAAACCACCCGCTACGCGGGT
>CABRRA010000013.1:0-54637 GCA_902473205.1 uncultured Collinsella sp. | reverse complement strand
ATGCAAGCCGATCGAAGGCTCGTCCAGCACATAAAGCACACCTGTCGATCGATTACGCACCACGCGGGCAAGCTGCACGCGCTGGCGCTCACCCGTGGAGAGCGTGGCACCGGCGCGGTCGAGTGAAAGGTAATCGAGACCCAGGTCGACCAGACGACGGGCCGTGCTCAAAAACGAATCGCAGATATCCGTCGCCATGGGCCGCATCTCGGGCGGCAAGGATGCGGGCACCCCGCGCACCCACTCAATCGCCTCGCCCAGCGTCATGGCCGCCGCCTGCGCCAGATTGATACCGCGCACCTGGGGCTGGCGTGCCGCCTCGGAGAGACGCGTGCCGCTGCAGTCGCGGCATGGGCCCTCGCGCAAAAAGCGCGCAACGCGTTTGAGGCCCTTGTCGTCCTTAACCTTGGCGAGCGCATTCTCGACGGTATAGACGGCGTTGTAATAGGTGAAGTCGAGCGACGTGGCGCCCTCGCCGTTTTTGGGAACGTAGAGAATGTGCTTCTTGACCGCCGGGCCGTGGAACACGATATCGCGCTCTTGAGGCGTGAGCTGGTTAAACGGTACGTCGGTGCGTACGCCCATCTCGCCTGCCACCTGCTTCATCAGATCCCACATGAGCGTACCCCAGGGAAGCACTGCACCCTCGTTGATGGTCTTTGACTCGTCGGGCACCAGGCTCGCTTCGTCCACCTCGCGCATGACACCGGTGCCGCCGCAGGTAGGGCACGCACCACCGCTATTGAAAGCCAAATCCTCGGCACTCGGCGCGTAGAACTCGCGGCCGCATATCGGACACGTGAGCGACAGGCCCGCAGCCACGTTAAGGCTCGGCTCCACGCGCGCCCCGCAGTGCGGGCACACGTGATGGGCGCAGCGGCTAAAGAGCAGACGCAGGCTGTTGTTGAGCTCGGTCATGGTGCCAAAAGTGGAACGCACGCCCGGCACGCTGGGGCGCTGATGCAATGCGAGCGCCGCCGGCACGTGCAAGACCTCATCCACCTGGGCGTGTTCGGCCTGTGTCAGGCGACGTCGAGTATAGGTGCTGAGTGCTTCCAAGTAGCGACGCGAACCCTCGGCATAAAGAACCCCCAGCGCCAGCGAACTCTTGCCCGAACCCGACACGCCGGCAATACCCACGAGCTTTCCCAGCGGGATATCGATATCGACGTCCTTAAGGTTATGGACGCGCGCGCCACGCACCTCGATAGCCTGCGGGCTCATCTTCTGTTCCGTCACCTTTATCACCCTACTCATGCCATAAAATGCGGTCGCGGATATACTCGCCCAGCATAGGCACGGTAAACCGGACGAGGCCGTATCCGGCAGCCTCGATGACGCGCTCGCGAATCAGGCTTGCGCGATATTTACTCGCCCAGCTCTGGGTGCGATCGCAGCGCTCAATGATATCCGCCATGCGCGTCGGTTTACCCTCGTCAGCAGCCATGGCCTCGATAAAGAGGCGTTGTGGACTGCGCAGCCCGTAATACAGAGGCGCGTCAACCGCTTCGTAGAACTCGGAGACGGCATCCGCATGGCCATCCTCGACATCGCGTTCTTCAATGACCCGCGAGTCACGCCGGACAGCAGCCCGCCACATGTAATATCCCACCAGCTGGACCATATAGGGATGCCCCATGCTCCTGCGCGCCGCAAGGTCCGCCGTCCCCGCATCAACGCAAAGACCAGCGCCTTTGACCGTCTGGATATATGAATCGCGCACCTTGGGCAAAGAAATCGCCCCCAGCGTACGCTGCTGGGCGCGCCGCAAAAACGTCACGCTCGGCTCTTCGAGCAAGTCATCAACCATGCTGGGCAAGCCGGCGAACACTAGCGCAAGGCCGCGCTGGTCGCTATCGGACAAGCCCGTGGCATCCTGGTCTCCGAGCACCTGCTGATAGAGAACGGCAAGAGCCGCCAGCTCCTCGATAGACGCAGATTGAGCCTCGTCAATCGCAAACAGTATGCCCTTGCCTGGACCGAGCTTCTTGAGACGCTCGTTGACCAGCCCTCGCAACGTCTCGCCCTTTGCTCGCGCCGCCTCGACTGACATCCGCCCAAACGACGGACCGAACTCCATTGACGTCACAACGGGTTTATTCGAGCGAAGCGCGTCGGCCAAGCGGTCGCATAAGCCAAGCGACGCGGAATCGGAGACAACCGCCCATCCGCGCTCACTAGCCAAACGCTGCAGCTCCCGCAGGAGAACCGTTTTGCCACAGCCGCGGTTTCCCGTAATGAGCATGAGCCTGCCCGGCGCTCCGGCGCCGTTATCGAGCCCTTCCTCGAAATCTTCGATGACCGACTCGCGACCGATGAGTATCGGAGGCCGCTTGCCTGCCGTTGGCTTAAAGGGATTCGGATTCATGTCGGCCTCCTCGGATTGGCAAACCCTGGTAATAGTTATACCAACTTATACCGAGTTATACCAATAGCATGTGACAAAGGGGTTGTCCCTTTGTCACATGTGGCCGAAAAACTCCGCGTCTGCTGCACGCCAGGGGCGGAAGGTGGCGGGATCGACCTTTACGTGTGCCGCGGCGGGTACGTCGTACCATTTGACCGTGTAACCGGCGCCGTGAGAGCAAAAGACCGAGTCGGGCGTGTTGGGCAGATCGGCCTCGGGCTCATAGGCGGCAGCCTCTATAACGCGCTCGGCATCATGGCAAGCCGCATAGCCGGCAAACTCCAGGTACAGATGTCCGCGACCGCTCGTGTAGGCAGCCACCTCCAGCGCGTAATCCTGCACCTCGGATGCCGGCACGCGACCCATAAGCTTCGCCCGGTCTCCCGCCATCGTCGGCGGCTCGTACTCGGCACCCATGCGTGTGGCATCCGAGAGCGCCCGGCCCACGCACTCCCCCGGCACCTCGAGTTCAAAGCGATACCACGGCTCCAACAGCACCGCCGCGCCGGCCTCACGCGCCTGCATCAAACCCTGACGAATCGCGCGGTACGTGGCCTGGCGAAAATCGCCGCCCTCGGTGTGTTTGGCATGCGCACGGCCGCCCGTGAGCGTAATGCGCACATCGGTGATGGGCGAGCCGGTCAGCACGCCCAGGTGATCGCGCTCCATGGCGTTGGTGAGTGCCAAACGCTGCCAGTTAAGATCGAGCTCGTCGGTCGAGGTCACGGTGCCAGACTGCACGCCCGAACCCGCTGCCAACGGCTCCAGGCGCAGATGCACCTCGGCATAGTGGCGCAGTGGCTCAAAGTGGCCCACGCCCTCGACCGGCTGCGAAATAGTCTCCTTATAGAGAATGCCGCCAGACTCAAACGCAACCGAAAGGCCAAAGCGATCGGCCAACATCCGCTGCACGACCTCGAGTTGCACGGCGCCCATCAACTGCAAATGAATCTGCTCAAGATGCGTATTCCAGCTTACGCCGAGCATGGGATCTTCGTCCGCCAGCTCAGTCAACGCTTTGAACACCGCATGGACATCGTGTTCGCCCGGAAGCACCGTATAGGTGAGAACTGGCGCAATGACGGGCGCATCGCCCGCGGGCTCCGCACCCAGGGCGTCCCCTGGGCGAACGTGCGCAAGACCCGTCACGGCACAAATACCGCCAGCGGCAACTTCTTGGGCAAGCTCATACTTCTCGCCGTTATAGATGCGTACCTGATCGACCTTCTGCTCCCATGCCTCGGCACCGGAACGTCCGCCAATCACCTGCTTGGCATGCAGCGTGCCGCCCGTCACCTTGACCCAGGTAAGACGCTCACCGCGATCCCCGCGGCTGACACGATAGACGCGCGCGGCAAACTCCGGGAGCCACGCCTGTTCACGCATCAGCGCGCATATGCCATCCAGCAGCTCGTCCACACCTTGGTCCTTAAGCGCCGAGCCGGCAAAGCAGGGAAAGAGCTTGCGCTCGGCAACCATGCGCGACAGCGTCGCGACGGAAAGCTCACCCGTCTCGAGAAACTCCTCGAGCGCCGCCTCGTCCAACGCAGCAGCGTCCTCCTGAACGGCGCCGCCCGCCAGCAGTTCGTTGGCATCCAGGCAGCCTTCGGAAAGACGCTGCCCGAGCTGTGCCAGCAAAACATCGCGGCCGGGATTCTCCAAATCGATTTTGTTGATAAAGATGAACGTCGGGATGTCATAGCGCGCAAGCAGGCGCCACAGGGTTTCGGTATGCCCCTGCACGCCATCGTTGGCACCCACAACCAAAATCGCGTAGTCCAGGGCGCGCAACGTGCGCTCAGCCTCGGCCGAAAAATCGACGTGGCCGGGCGCATCCACGAGCATGACGTGGGTATCACCGTGGTCGAGCACGGCCTGCGACGAGAAAATCGTAATGCCACGCTCGCGCTCGATCTCGTTCGTATCCAAATGCGAATCGCCATCGTCCACGCGGCCGCGCTTGCGAATGCGACCCGCGTTGAACAGCATGGCCTCGGCCAACGTGGTCTTGCCGGCATCGACATGCGCCAAGATTCCAACGACCGCTTGCTTCGACATGGCTCTCCTCTTATTACGAGCCCATCGCACGCGGCAACGGGCGTTCACGCTCCACACTGGATGATACAATTTACGGGCCGGCGGGCGAAGCGGGCCCTATCCCCCGACCGAGCTCATCGCCCCGCGTTGCCGCGCGGCGATTTTCGTAGGTTCGCGCCTTGCGAAAGCCGGCACCTCCCCATTTTGTCTGCCCGGGCTCATCTGGGGCGATAACAACGCGAGCCCCACAACAACGCGTTTTACCAAAAATGGCCCCACTCGGGGCCATTTTCATTTCGGTGAAACGCTGGTATGTGACTCGGCCTTTATGCCTCGCGCAGCCAATCAAACGCGACGCGCGGCGTACCGTCCGACACATATACGATACCGGCGCGCTTAAACCCCGCCTTAATACTCGCGCCTTGCATGGGCAGGTTATCCTGATGCGTGTCGATACGCAGGTGGTTGGCGCGCTCCTTGGCAAAGGCAAACATCGCAGCCGCGATGCCGTGCGCGGTGCCATCGGACGCCACACGGTGCAGCACGGCGTACGGAGTGTCGCTGCGCCATTGACCGTCCTCAATGACGTCATAGCACTCGTCCGGACCCGGTAAAAAGGCAAACGTCGCCACCACGCGACCGTCGACTTCGCACACATAACTGCCACCAGCGGCAATATCGGCAGCCAGTTGCTCGGCCGAAGGCGTGCCCTCGGGCCACTGCGTGGCGTTGCCATGCGCGCGCATAAAGGCGCGGGCCACGTCATAGATAGCCATGACGGCGGGAGTGTCGGTATCGAGGGTTTTTCTGATCATCACGCGGCGACCTCACGTTTATTGGTATCACTTTGATTGAGCAATGATACCAACGTTTGGAGAAGGGCGCGAAGCAGATGGGAAGCAAAAAGCGAGCCGCCTGGTCAAAGGCCAAAAGCGAGTTTTTGAGCGCTGCTACCGGCGGCGATATGAGCGACCTGTTTGCACGCGAGGACGAGCGCCGCGACGCCCTGGACGCCGAGCGCGATGAAGCCTGGCGCTACAAATCGTGCGAGCGCAAAAACCGTTACGACACGCGCGCCGAGGCCGAGGCAGTTATGGCCGACTGCGAAAACCGCGGACGCCGCGGGCTGGCCTGCTACAAATGCGAATACTGCGGCGGCTGGCACTTGACGTCGCACCCTTGGAAATAGGCGCCGCATCGGCACGGCATTGACGGAGCGCCAGCCATCGCACGCAAGCTACGGGCGCGGCGGCACCAACACATCGTAGCGAACGGCCTTGCCCGCAAGTTGATAGCTCGGCTTAACGCCGGCAAGCAGCGGCCCCTTCACCGGCCGCTTGATAACGACCTTGCGCGGGCGCGCCGCAAGCGCAGCTTCGACCAGCGTCTCCTCATCGGCGCACGGCTGCTCCAGATGGTGCAAGAATTGGAACTTCTTTTTCACCGCCGCGCTCTTGGTGCGTTCGGGAAACATGGGATCCAGATATACCACGTCGGGGGCGGCAAGCTCGCCCCGCCCGATCAGCTCAGCCGTATGACGAAGGCCGGCAATGCTGTCCTCGCCCGCATGTAAGCGCATGCGCGACACGGCAGCCGCAAGCGCCGGATCATCTGCCGCGCGATCCAGGGCATCCTTGAGGAGCGCCGCGATCACGCAATCCTGCTCATACAGATCGACGGTAAAGCCCGCGGCCGCCAACAGCAGCGAATCCTCGCCAAAGCCTGCCGTGGCATCAATCGCCCATGGGCACTCGATGCCTTTTGCGCGCGCAGCCTTTACCAACAGCTCTTGCTGCAGACGGCCCTGCTTGAGCCGCGGAAGCATGCGGTCAAAATCGGCACGCAGCTCCATCGTGCCGTCGGTGAGCGTGAGGCCCTCGGACTTCCCGATCAGCTCAAGCCCCGCGGCCCGAGCAACAGAAAAGGGATCGACGACGCCCATGGGCACTCCTTAGCAAGCAAAACGAATACGCGAGTGCCGTTTATGCCAGCACCCAACCGTCCGCTATTGTCCCACATGCGACATGGCCCACAGCATCGCAATGCAAAGCACCGCCATCAATCCCGTGCACACGGCAGCGATCACAGAATCACCCATGTGCCTTCCCAACGACTGCGGCTCACGCACTTGCCCTGCTCCGTACATCATGACTCCTCCTTGAGACCAGCTCCTTGTTACGGCCTCATCATCGCAGCGCCGCACATGGGCTGCCATCGATTTGGCTTACGTCCAGCTTTCCTTTTTGAAAGGTTGGACCGTACAGGCAAGAGACGCTTTCAAACGCATGCATCGCCCCGTTGAACTACAATGTGCTTCACGATATGTGCCGCAACCTGGGTGCGACAGATTCTCCGCGCCCGCATCGAAAGGACCAGCTATGAGCGCCGCTCGCAAGACACTCAAAATCCTTGCCCTGATTTATTTTGTTCTGGGCATCGCCAGTCTCGTCATTGGAATCGCCGGCATCGCGACCGGCAACCTCGATTCCACGTACGGGTCGAACGCCATGCTCGCCGCGGTCGTGCTGGTCGCCAAGGGCCTCATCGATCTCGCCGCAGGTGTTGCGGGCATCAAGGGCGCCAACAAGCCTTCGCAGGTGGATGCTGCGTTTAAGCTCGGCATCGTTGCCGCAATCGCCACGATTGCGCAGGCCGCGCTCACGCTTCCCGCGCTCGGCGGCAGCTCCGTCAATATCGTCGCCTTTGTCATCGTGGTGTACGACCTGTTCTTTGTTCAGCAGGCACACGCCGTTAAGACCGAGAACAAGGACCGCCTGTAAGCGCTCGCTTCTCATAACTTCTGCAGCCAAGCAACTAAAAAGGGCCGATCGCGCATCTCCGCGGTCGGCCCTTTACGTTTGCCCAGATAAAACCTGCCAAAACAAACCTGTCCCTTTTTGGCAGGTTGTTAGCTGTGGCGGTACTCGGCGATGATGAAGTCGATGTCGGTTTGAAGGGTATCCAGGTTTGCCAAGCGCTCTTTGTCGGCAGGGCGCGTGCGGTAGTAGTACGGCGTCATCTGGAACACCGCCTCGATGTCGGCCTGGGTCTGGAGCGTAATATTCGCAGATACCCGCTGCGTTCCGACCAACTCGAGCTCGGTAGTCTTCGGCAGCTTCTCGTCGTTAAGGTACGGCGTATCGTAGAGCACTTCCTTAAGCCCAAACAGATGACGGGCACCCGGCACCACGGTGTAGAGCGAGCCCTCCGGCGCCAGCACGCGGGCAAACTCGCGCTCGTTAAAGGGAGCGAAGAGCTCAGTCACCATATCGAAGGCGCCATCGGCCACAGGGATGTCCTTCATGTTGGCTACGAAATAGGTCGCATCGTCGCGCTTGGCGGCAAGGCGCACCATCTCTTTGCCCAGGTCGAAACCGTAAGCATCCACGCCCGGCACCGCGCCCATGGCGCTGGTGTAATAGCCCTCGCCGCAGCAAATATCGAGCAGCGTCATGGGACCGCTCGTAGACGCAGCACGCCCAGACACCTGCTTGCGCACCAGCTCGACCATCGCATCGCGCAACGGCGCGTAGTATCCACGGTTCAGAAAGTCACGACGGCTGCGCGCCTGTGACTTGGGATCGCCCATGGAGTCGCCGCTCTTGGACGAGCGCAATAGATATAGATAGCCCTCGCGCGCACGGTCAAACCGGTGTCCGCCCGCGCATGCAGCACCGCGTTCGTCATCCACCAGCGGCTCATGGCAAACGGGACACAACAACATGGCAACTCCTTAGCGCGAACAACACAACGCCCACCATTGTCGCACGCCTTCCCCGCCTAGTCATTGGGGACGTTCTTGAATGAGTAATCGTTTTAGAACGTCCCCAATGACTAGGCGATTAGGAGTATCATCGTCTGCGCAAATAAGCACAAAAGAGCATGTTAGAGATTGAGAGCGTATGGCTGACACCGTATCTAAGCACATTGACATGACCACCGGATCGCTGTGGCGCAATGTTCCCCTGTTCGCCTTCCCTGTGGCCGCCACGAGCATCTTGGAGCAACTGTCGAACCTCATCGCCACGGTCATCATCGGTAACTTCTCGGGCGACCAGGGAACCCTCGCCATGGCGGCGGTCGGCTCCAATGTTCCGCTTACCAGTCTTATGCTCAACCTGTTTATTGGCATGTCGCTTGGCTCCAACGTGGTCATCGCCAACGCTATCGGCCGCAACGATCAGAACATGGTCAAACGCGCCGTCCACACCTCGATTCTTATGGCACTTGTGGGCTTTGTCGTCATCGCACTGGGCGAGATCTTTGCCGAGCCCATGCTCGCCGCGCTCAACGTTCCCGCCGAAACCATGCCGCTCGCTTCGCTCTACCTACGCGTCTTTTTGCTCAGCATGCCCTCGATCTTGCTTTACAACTTTGAGGCCGCGATCTTCCGCTCCGTCGGCATCACCCGCATGCCGCTGCAGGCGCTTGCCGTGTCCACCGTCCTCAACATTGGCCTGGACCTCATCTTTGTCCCCGTACTCCACTGGGGCGTCGCGGGCGTCGCCATCGCCACCGCCATCGCCTACACCGTCAGCGCCGCTACGCTCTTTATCCGCCTGCTCAAGACCGACTCCGTCGTCCGCGTCACCCCGCGCGACCTGGCTATCGACCCCGTCGCCCTCAAGCGCATCGTCAAGATCGGCCTGCCCGCCGGCATCCAGAGCGCCGTCTTTGCCGTCGCCAACATCATCATCCAGTCTGCTATCAACAGCCTGGGCACCGAGGTCATGGCGGCATCGAGCGCCGCTATGAGCTTGGAGTACGTATGCTACAACCTGCTCAACAGCTTTAGCCAGGCTTGCACCACCTTTGTGGGACAAAACCACGGTGCCCGCCAGATCGACCGCTGCACCAAAACGCTCAAGGTCTGCCTGGTCGAAGGCGGTATCGTTGCACTCACCACGATCATCGTTATTGTCGGCCTGGGGCGCGAGATCTTGTCGCTGTTCAACAGCGATCCCAACATCGTCTCGATCGGCTATATCCGCGTGTGTTCGATCTTCCCGGCGTACGCCTTTAGCATGTTCTACGAAAACATGTCCGGCTACCTACGCGGCTTTGGTATCTCGCTCACGCCCGCCCTCATCACCATGATCTGCGTCTGCGGCATCCGCTTCTATTGGGTGTTCTGCGTGTTCCCGCACTTCCGCACCTTTGCGAACATCATGATGGTCTACCCCATCAGCCTGGGCACCACGGCGTTCTTTATGGTCGTGGCGGTACTACTTTGCCACCCGGCACGCACCTATCGCGCCACCCAAGCCAAAGCGACAGCCCGCTAAACACCGTACTCAACGCCACGCCAGTCATTAATTGACAATATGCGAGCTCATATAGTCGATAAAGCGCCTCGTGGCGATAGGCATGGTATCCCAGCTGCGCCAAGCTGCCACTACGTCGCGCGAGGGAGCATGCACGATGGGTCGCACACGAATATCGGCTCGCATGCCCTCCACAGTACGACGGTAGAGCATGCTCACGCCTAGGCCCTCCTCCACCATCGCCATGATGGTGTAGTCGTCAGTCACCTCACTCGTCACGTGCGGCGACAGCCCATGTGTCGCAAATGCATCGAGCACCAGGCTCTGTTCGCCCTCATCCAGCAGCACAAAGGGCTCGGACGCCAGGTCGGCGAGCGTCACCTTTTCCTTTGCCGCCAGCGGATGCGCAGCCGGCAGCAGCGCCACCAACTCGTCGTGATAGACCACACGCTTCTCGAGGCCTGCGGTAAACCCGCGCGCCGTAAAGCAAAAATCCACCACGCCGTCGTGCACCCACTGAGCGTTGCGCGTGTAATCGCCCTGCTTGAGGGTAAAGCGTACGCCCGGGTGCAGCGTACCAAAGTCGCGGATCACACGCGGCAGCACGGTACGGCTCACGTTGGTAAACGTCGCGATGCGAATATCGGTCGACGAAAGCCCCAGCAGCTCCTGGCGCTTGCCCTCGAGCTCGGCCTCGGCGGTCACAATCTGGCGCAGGTACGGCAGATACTGCTTGCCATCGCGCGTAAGCGAAACGCCCTGCTTTCCGCGCTCGATAAGCGTGGTGCCCAGCTCGCGCTCGAGCGCCTTGACGGCCTGGCTCACCGCACTTTGCGTATAGCCCAACTCGTCCGCCGCGCCCTTAAGACTGCCGCGATCGACCACCATACAAACAATCTGATACCGCGATGCCATCGTGCCTCCACATCAATGCAGCCGTAAAACGTTTTGCCAGCGCTTTTCCTAATGACATTAGCATTTCTTAATCATACTGAAGATACATTCGCTTTACTACATCCACATCTGGGAGCAGAATCCTTTTTACGAAACCGTTCTGTAACAAAAGGAGTCCCATGGATCGCAAAAAAGCAATCGCGCTCTCATTTTCCGTTCCCGTCGCATGGGGCTTTTCGTACCCCCTCATGAAGATCGGCATGGACAGTATGAACGCCACGAGCATCGTTGCGCTGCGCTGCATCATCGCCTTTGTGGCTTGCCTGCTGCTCTTCCACAAGCGCGCTTTCCGCATCAACCGCGACCTTATGGTCCGCGCTGCCATCATCGGCGCCATTATGGCAACCGAACTCACCTGCATGTGCCTGGGCTCCAGCCTCACCTCCGCCTCCACCGCCGGCTTTTTGCAGAGCCTGACGGTCGTGATCGTGCCGTTTGCCAACGCCGCCCTGCTGCGTCGTGCCCCCGAGCGCAAAGTGCTCGTCGGCACCGCCATCGTCACCTGCGGTATGTTGCTGCTCTCGGGCGCCGACTTCACCAGCCTGAACCCGGGCGCGCTCATCATGCTGCTCTCCGCTTTTGTTTATGCCGGCCATATCATTGTGGCGAAGCGCTTTGTCGAAGATGTCGACCCGCTGGCCCTGGGCGTTTGGCAGCTGGGCTTCGGCGGCTTATTCTCGGGTATCGCCGCATTCACCTTTGGCGGTTTCACGCTTCCCGGCACGCCGAGCGAGATTGTCGTTGTCGTCGCGCTCGCACTCATCTGCTCTGCCTATGGCTTTATCACCCAAACGCTCGTGCAGCCCCATGTGCCTGCCGAGACCACCGGCTTCGCTTTCTCGCTCGAGCCAGTCTGCTCTGCCGTCTTTTCGTTCTTCCTGGTCGGCGAGGTCCTGAACCCCATCGCCTTCTTTGGCGCCACCCTCATCCTCACCGGCGTCATGGTGGCAACCGTCGAGCTTCCGCGCCTCCGTGCACATGGACAGGCCCGTATGGCAGGAGCGCCCGAGCGCGTCTCGTAGACCCCGTTCTTCATACAGCCGTGTCATAAAGGCAACCGGTGCGCCTTTACAATAGATGCCAACAGAGCATCTACCATAAAGGAGCCCCATGGACACCGCAACCCGCGACCACAACATAGCAACTTGGTTGGGCGATGCGCCGCAGCCGGTACGTGACACTACGAACCAGCTGCTCGAGCGCATCGCCCTTTTGCGTGCCGAGCAAACCATCTACCCGGCACAAGACGACATCCTCAATGCCCTCGCCTACACGCCGGCCGACCAGGTCAAGGTTGTCATCTTGGGTCAAGACCCCTATCACGGACCCAACCAGGCAATGGGGCTGTCGTTCTCGGTCCCCGCGACGCAAACCAAGTTGCCGCCGAGCCTGCGCAACATCTATAAGGAGCTCAAAGCCGATTTGGGCTGCCCCATTCCCGCCACGGGAGACCTAACCCCATGGGCACAACAGGGCGTCCTGCTCCTCAACACTACGCTCACCGTGCGCGAGCATGCCGCGAACTCGCACGCCAAGCTGGGCTGGAGCACGCTCACCGACTACGTTATCGAACGCTGCTGCCAGCTGCCCCAGCCGGTAGTCTTTTTGGCATGGGGCCGCTTTGCCCAGCAGATGGTCGAAGGCAAGCTCGCCGCAATCGGCGCGGGCAAGGCAACCGGCAAGTTCTGCCTGGCCTCTACGCACCCCTCGCCGCTTTCGGCCAACCGTGCCACGGCAGAACTCCCCGCTTTTATGGGGTCGCGCCCCTTCTCCGCTGCCAATCGGCTACTCGAACAGCACGGCTCGACCCCCGTCAACTGGACTTGCCTCAGCTAAAAATCGATACATCAAAAACGCGCCCGACGGCTTTCCATCGGGCGCGTTTCCTATTCGGGCCAAATAAATTGTGTGCGGCCGGCCTCGCCGCCATCGATCAGCAGGCTCTGCCCGGTCATAAACCGGTTGGTCACGCCCACAAAGTAGATCCACTCGGCGATCTCTTGGGCGGTGGCCCAGCGTTTAAGCGGCGTGAGCTCCATAATCTGGTTCCACAGGTGTTCGTCTTCCATCACGCAACGGTTGAGCGGCGTGATAACGCCGCCCGGGTCCACACTGTTGGCGATGGCCTGCGGTGCCAGGCGGTTTGCAAGGTTCTTGGTGTAGGCGATAACGCCGCCCTTGCTGGCAGCATAGGCGGGAAACTCCGATCCCGTATGTCCGCTCGCCGACCCCACATTGACCACGGATTTGATAGCCAGTGTCGGCTTGGCGGCAAGCCCCTCCCCCACAAAGGCGTAGTGCTCGGTCACGTTGATGGTGCCACGCAGGTTGGCAGCAATATCGTCGGCCGAATCCTGCGTACCGGCAACGTTCACGATTACCTGGGGTTCAAGATCGCCTGGAAACGAGTCCGGCTCGCGTACATCAACGATCAGATGGCGGTAGCGCTCGTGTTCGATCGCCGCCGGCAGCAGATCAAAGCCCACGACCTCGTGGCCCTCGTCCAAAAAGCGCTGCACGCACGCGGCTCCGATACCGCCCGAAGCGCCCGTGATCAAAACCCGCATACTTGCTCCTTAGGCGGTTGCGTGGCGCTCGAGGTACTCGGAGCCCACATTCTCGCGCTCCCAGCCGCGCACGACCTTGTAGCCCACGGGGCTCAGGAAAACCTCGCACAGCAGCTCGGCAACAGCGCCGGTCAGCGAGCACATAAGGACCTGCACCCAGGTCCAACCAAAGAACGTGTGGCTCACCACAATGGCAAAGACCAAGTTGTCGATAAACTGGCCAACACCCGTGGACACATAGGAGCGGAAGGCGAAGCTCGCAAAGTTATTCTTTTTGAGCATACGACCGAGCGACTGGTTGAGCGTGGAGTTAACCACGGCAGAAACGAGCATTGCCAGCGAAGAGCCCAGCACCACGTACCAGGTGCCGCCGATGGTGGCGTTAAGGGCGGTGTTGACCTCGATCATGCCGGTGTCGTAGTAGGCGCCCCACATACCGGGCGTGAGCGAGCATGCCCAAAAGCACAGGCTCACGGCCAGGTTAACCAGCAGCGCGAGGATAGAGATTTTGATGGATGCCTTGGCGCCAAAGCGCTTGCAGATCATGTCCTGGCACAAAAACGAGACCCAGCTCACCACAAAGCCGCAATCGAGTGCCAGATACGGCAGGCTGATAAGCTCTTTGTTGGCCAGCAGGTTCATCATGATGACACTCACGAAAAACAGCGAAACCGTTGCCGCGGGAATGCTCCGCAACAGGACCTTGTAGTCCTCCATGACCTTCTTGATCATTATGTACTCCTTTGGTTTTAGGTTTAACGAGCAGGATATCGGACCCGAACTGCTCGGACGCCCCAGTCTTGAGACGACGGTGGGTATGATAGCCGCTCACACGGCATCAGGCAAGTAAATGGCGCGGCAGCCCCGCAGGGTCACCGCGCCGATGCGTTAAAAGGCCACGTTGCCAAACTCCGACAGGATAAGGTCGGGGTTGTGGTCGGTTGCCCAGTCCACGTTCCACGGGCTCGTGAACAGCAGCAGCTTACCGCCGCGCATATCCTCGACACGAAGCGTGTCGCGCGTGAGCGAAAGGGCCGGGATATCGATGGTGTCGGGGTCGTTCTGGATCCAGCGGATGTCCGTATAGGGCAGCGGCTGGCGACGAACCTCAACACGGTACTCGGCCTTGAGGCGGCGCTCGAGTACCTCAAACTGCAGCACGCCGACCACGCCCACGATGACGCTCTCCATACCGGCACCCAGCTCGCGGAAGATCTGGATAGCTCCCTCCTGGGCAAGCTCCTCCATGCCCTTGACGAACTGCTTGCGCTTGAGCGTATCGACCTGCGTAATGCGAGCAAACATCTCGGGGGCAAACGTCGGGATCTGCGGATACTGCACGTGGCGCTTGCCGGAGCACACGGTGTCGCCGATGCTAAAGATACCCGGATCGAACAGGCCCACGATATCGCCCGCATACGCCTCGTCCACGATGGCGCGGTCATCGGCCATCATCGAGGTACCCGTGGCAAGCTTGAGCTTGCGGTTGCCCTGCACGTGGAAGGCGTCCATGCCGCGCTCGAACTTGCCCGAGCAAATGCGCACAAAGGCGATGCGGTCGCGGTGGTTCTTGTCCATGTTGGCCTGGATCTTAAACACAAAGCCGCTAAAGTCGTCGCGGCAGGGATCGACCGGCTCGTTGGTGAGCGTATCGGTATAGGCGCGCGGCGTCGGGGCCAGGCGCAGGAACTCCTTGAGGAAGGGCTCCACGCCAAAGTTGGTGAGCGCCGAGCCAAAGAACGCCGGGCTTAGCTTGCCGCAGGCCACGGCATCCAAGTCGAGCTCGTCGCCGGCACCATCGAGCAGCTCGATGTCGTCCATCAGGTTCTTATGGTTCTCCTCGCCAATGAGCTCATCCATGGCGGGGTCGCCCAGCTCGGCCTCGACCTCGGCGACCTTCTTGGTGGCGTTGGCGTGACCGTCGCCCTCAAAGGCAATGACGCGACGGGTCTGACGATCGAACACACCGCGGAAGTTGCGGCCGCTGCCGATCGGCCAGTTCATGGGATACGTATTGATACCCAGGACGTTCTCGATCTCTTCCATGAGCTCAAACGGGTCGCGAGCCTCGTGGTCGAGCTTGTTCACAAAGGTAAAGATGGGAATGTGGCGCAGCGTGCAGACCTTAAAGAGCTTTTTGGTCTGGGCCTCGACGCCCTTGGCGCCGTCGATGACCATGACCGCGGCGTCGGCGGCCATAAGGGTACGGTAGGTATCCTCCGAGAAGTCCTGGTGGCCGGGAGTATCGAGGATGTTGACGCAGGCGCCGTTGTAGGTGAACTGCAACACCGAAGAAGTAACGGAAATACCGCGCTCCTTCTCGATGTCCATCCAGTCCGAGACGGCATGCTTGGCCGAGCTCTTGCCCTTGACCGAGCCGGCGGTCTGGATGCTACCGGTATAGAGCAGCAGCTTCTCGGTAAGCGTGGTCTTACCGGCGTCCGGGTGGCTGATGATCGCGAATGTGCGGCGCGACGAGATTTCATCCGACAGGCTTGCCATGCGGATCCTTTCTTGCATTGAGTGCATTACGTCGTTGTAACCGCACTATTGTAGCCGCGAAATCCCGCTCTAGGGCACCTATCAGGACAAATTCATCAGTCAGAACGTGAACGGCTAGTTATCGGAAGTATTCTGCAGCAGACTGTCTCAATCTGTAACAGCAGGCGACCCAAAACGGACCCAGGCGTTACAGATTGAGAAAAACAAACTTGCCCGCCGACACAATCTCAATCTGTAACATCTGGCCGCCCAAATTGGGTCTAGCTGTTACAAATCGAGATAAACGGAAAGGCAGGCAGCCAATGTCTCGTTCTGTAACATCTAGCCGCGCAAATCGACTCTTACTGTTACAGATTGAGACAAATAGGCAGGCGGGAAAATAACATCTCAATCTGTAACAGCTGGCGACCAAAAACGGATCCAGATGTTACAGATTGAGATTGTTTTGGAGCAAGCGCGGCGCCGATGGTCTATTCCACATTTAGCTCTTGCATAACTGTGCATAGTGTATATATACTGTGCTTACCGGTTATATACACGTGTAGCCCAACAGCTAAGGAGCCACTGTGGACATCATCCTATCCAATTCGAGCGATAAGCCCATCTACGAGCAGATAACCTCGCAGGTCAAAGCTCAGATCTTATCGGGCACGCTCGCTGCGGGAGCCAAACTCCCCAGCATCCGTGCACTCGCGAGCGACCTGGGCGTGAGCGTAATCACCACCAAGCGTGCCTACGCCGACTTGGAGCAGCTTGGCTTTATCTGCACCGTGCAGGGCAAGGGCTGTTTTGTCGCCGAGGGCAACCAGGAGCTTTTGCGCGAAAACCAGCTCTGCCATATCGAAGAGCTACTTGCGAAAGCGGCGAGCCAAGCCGAAACCCTGGGCGTCACGCGCGACAAACTGCACGAGATGCTCGACCTGGTAGCCCCCGAAACCATGCAGTAGCCATCTGCAAGAAAGGCTATACCATGCAAAACTTGCTTGAACTCAAAGGCATCTCACACGCTGTAAGCGACCGCTTTTCGCTGCGCGACGTCACGCTTGCCGTGGAGCCTGGCCAGATCATCGGCTTTGTTGGTGCCAACGGTGCTGGCAAAACAACGACGATTCGAGCTGCTCTCGGGCTTATAAAGCTCGATGCCGGCGAAGTGCACCTGTTTGGGCAGCGCTGTGGCGCCGACGCGCCCGATGAGTCGCAACGCCATCTACGCTCCCGCGTCGGTCTTGTCCTGGACACGTGCCCCTTCCCCTCCACGCTCAAGGTGGGCCAGATCGAGTCGCTCGTAGGCCCAGCGTACCCCACGTGGGACCGCGAAACGTTCGCCGGATTCATCAACCGATTTGGCCTCGATCCCAAGACAAAGGTCAAGGACCTCTCCCGCGGCATGGGCATGAAACTGCAGCTTGCCTGTGCGCTCAGTCACAAGGCCAAGCTGCTCGTTTTGGACGAAGCCACCGCGGGCCTCGATCCCATGGCACGCGAGGAACTGCTTGATGAGCTGCTTGCCTTTGTCGCCGACGGCCAGCACAGTGTGCTGCTCTCGAGCCACATTACGTCCGACCTCGATCGCACCGCTGATCGCGTCATCTGCATCGATAATGGCTCGATTATTTTTGACCTGCCGCGCGAGGACATTACCGACCGCGCCGGCATCGCCCACTGCACCCAATCGCAGGCTGCCGAGCTTATGGCTTGCGTCGAAGGCGCCCGTGCCGCCCGTCACGCCTACAGCGTGGACGTACTCGTACCCAACCGTCGCGAAACGCTCGAGGCCTTTCCCGAGATTCCCTGCGATCGGGCAACCATTGATGACTATCTGCGCCTCATACTGAAAGGGGCTTCGAAATGAAACGCGCCTTTATGTCCGAACTCGCCATCGTTCGCACGCTCATCCCGAGCATTGCGGGCGTCGGCTTGTTCATCTTCGTTGTGCTGACGCTCGTCAACGCGTCGGATGGCGATTCCGGTATGAGCGCCGGCGCCTGCGCCGTCAGTGCCATGTCGCCCATCATAGTCATGAACTCACTGGCCGGTTTCGACAATCAAAACGGTTGGGAGCGCTACCGGGCAACGCTGCCCTTCTCGCGCAAAGACATCATCCGCGCACGCTACCTGAGCGTTATTGTCTTCTCCGCCGTCATGGCATGTGCAGCTACGCTTTTGAGCATCGCCTCCATCCCGCTCTTCAACAGCGCGGGCATTCCTTCGACGGGACAGACGGTCTTTGAAATCGCAATCGCCTCGGCAGCATCGATGCTCATCTCCCTCATGATGGTGTTTTTGGCGCAGCCGCTGTTCTTTCGATTTGGTCACATGGAGGCGCTGCGCCTATCCGTTGGCCTGTTTGCCCTGCTTGGTTGCGGCACCATGGCCACGCTGAGCTCCTCCAACCCCATCAGCAACTGGCTCATGTCGATTGCCGGAGCGAATCCCGATCCTGCCGTTCTTGGCTGCCTGTGCGCAGGAATTGCCGTACTGGCCCTCGCGCTATGTGCAGTCAGCTGTACCGTCAGCACCAAGGTTTATCAAGTACGCGATCTGTAGGCACGCGAAACTCGACCTATGCAGGCCACTATCGGTCGCAATCGCCCATCCGCAAATCCGTGACAAACGGCATGTCCCCGGCGTGCGTCACCGTGCTACTTGCGCAGCGGCTTGGGCAGCGGAATGCCAGCGGCGATAACGGCGGCGATGATCATGCAGACGATGCCCTTGAGCGGGAAGCACATAAGCAGCAGGCCCACAACCATGACAGGCTGGCGCATGACCGCACCCATCGTCGATGCCGTGCAGACGGCGACGCAAAAGACCGGATCTGCGCCGGTGAGGATGGCAAGGCCATAGCCCAGGCTTACGCTTGAGAAGATAACGGGGAAGAAGTGACCGCCGCGCCAGCCCAAGTTGATAAGAGCGGGGGTCAGCATGGCCTTGACCAGACCGGTCGCGATAAGCACGCCGGCGGGAATGGTCAGATAGGTTTCCATGAGCACGTCGGCCTGGGTCTCGCCGGCAAACATGGTATAGGGCAGGACCGTACCACAGATGGCGAGCGCCAGCCCGGCTAGCATGGCCTTGACGACAGGACGCTCCCCTATTGCATGGGACAATGCCTCGCTTGCATGCTCGGAGACAAAGTACAGCCAACCGCAAACGGTGCCAACCAACGCCAGCGGAATGAGCCAGGTAAGCTCCAGGTTGCCCACCTCGGCGGACTCGAACCTGGGCATGCCCATGCCGCCGCCCATGAGCTGGCCGAGCAGCAGATAGGTGCCCAGGCCGCCGGCAATCGCAATGCCGTAGACCACGGTCTTCTGTGCTTTGGGCAGCTTGATCGTGATCTCGTCGGACGCAGAGCCCTCGTCGCCGTCGGCGCTACCGGCAAGCGGCGCCACAAAGCCAAAGACGGGCGCGGTAAAGAGCGCCGTCAGCGCGGCCTGGGTGCCCAGCAGCGTGAGCTCCCTAAACTCGACGCCAAAGCGGCGCATGCGGTCGCCGACCCAGCTGCACAGACCCGCGATAACGCCGGTCAGGCCGGCCTCCGGTCCAATACTTCCGCCAAACAGCAGCGGCAGCAATGCCGCGAGCGAAAGCCTGCCCAGATTGTCATACGGGTAGCGCCCATCTTGCTTAACCTTAGCCATCACCTGGTTGAGGTCGTCGGTCTTGGTGCCCGTAAGCTTTTCGTACAGACCGATCAGCAGGCCGCCCAGCAGGCAGACAAAAAACGGATACGGCAGAAAACCGAACGGGCCGCTGGCGAGTTCGGGCGACGCCGCGCCCAGCATGTGGGGGATCTCGGTCCACAGATAGTCGATACCGTGCTCCATCGCAAAAAAGAACAGCCAGACCGCGGCACCTGCGAACGCACCGGTCACGGCAACGCTAACTAAAAACAGCGCGCGGTTTGTGGGTTTGGCAAGGTTGTCCATCGGGTCCTCCCGCGGTCAAAGTCGACATAATTACGTTTTATTGTAGAGCGAGCGTTGCCCAGACAAGCCAACCATCTGCGCCACAAACGGCACCATTGGGAGTCATAGTGGGGCAGGCTCAAGACTTATCCGTTGATAATCGAGACAATCTCGCGCAAATCGTCGGCAAAGTAGATGCCTTGCTGGCGCCTCGGGCTCGAAAGCCCCTTATCAATCATGTGCCCGAGCAGCGCCTTGAGGTCGTTGTAGTAACCGTCAAGGTTATACAGGATGCACGGAGCACTCAGGTGCCCCAACGACACCGCGGACATGACCTCGGCAATCTCCTCGAGCGTGCCCGTCCCACCGGGAAAGGCAATGAACGCATCGCCGAGCTCAATCATCTTGGCCTTGCGCTCGGCCATATCGCTCGTCGCGATGAGGTCATCGATGCCGTCGTGCTGAAACTCGGCCTCTATAAAAAAGCTCGGCTCAACACCCGTCACGTGTCCACCTGGCTCGAGTACGCTATCGGCGAGCGCGCCCATCAGGCCCGATTTGGACCCGCCGTATACCAGCGCGTGCCCGTTGGAGCCAATCCAGTTGCCCAGCTCTTGCACCGCAGGCAGAAACGCCGGGTCATTGCCGACGCTGGCGCCCAGGTATACCGTGATATTCATATTCAGTCCCCCTCGTCGTGACGCGCGGCGCCCGTTCTAGCGTTGGCGTCGGCGATATTCGCGCACACGGCGCGACAGGTCGGCGAGCTCGTCACGATCGAGCTCTTCCAAATGCTCCAGATCGTCCATAAAGCGCGCCATGGTGTCCTTTTGGCGCAGCTTGATGAGCGTATTGCAGTAGTTCACCGCCACACCCGTGAGCATGGCAATGTAGAAGATGCTGATGACGCTCAGGACGACGGTAATAGCACGGGCGACCGGCGTTTCGGCCGGGATATCGCCAAAGCCGATGGTCGAGACGGTCTCAAAGCTAAACCAGAGGCCATCGCCAAACGTAAGGGTCGTGGGCTCGGACAGCCAGACAGCCGTCGAGCACAGCAGATAGAAGATGAGGAACAGGCCCGTGATACGCACGAAACCGGCCTGGCGCAAAACATCGGCAAGCGTCCTCAGCTTTTTCATCTCGACCCCTTTTCCCAGACGCCCAATCACGTTTGCTCGGTATTGTCCCACAACCGGCAGTTAGGCAACCGGCAGTTAGGGACGTTCCTTTTGTGCCGGCAGAAAGGGACTGTCCCCAACTGCCGGACGGGACCGTTTAGCGGTGCGGCGGCCGACTGGGCAGGCTGAGCTGGTATCCTTATGCGGTATTGTCTCGATTCGTTAGGATTGCACGTGAGAGCTTCCGCTGTCCTTCGTTCAGTTATATGTCGCACCCTGGCCGTCGCGCTTGCTGCGTTCGCCGTACTGAGCGCCGTCATACCCGTCCCCGCCTTTGCCGCCGACTCTGACCAGCAGGTCAAGACGGTCCGCGTTGGCTGGCTTATCAACAACGAAGGCTTCCAGGACGGCACCCCCGGCGAGCGTCTCTCGGGCTGGGGTTATGACTACCTGCAGACGCTGTCATACTACACGCCGGGCTGGCAATACGAATACGTCTCCGGCACCTTCACCGAGCTTATGGACATGCTCGAGGCGGGCGAAATCGACCTCATGCCCAACATCTCCTACTCCGAGGAACGCGCCCAAAAGCTGCTCTTCTCCTCGAACCCCGAGGGCGCCGAGCGCTACTACATCTACGCCAAGCCCGATCGCGACGACCTGGCCAAGGGTGACCCCCAAGCGCTCCAGGGCCTTACCATCGGTTGCAACTCCGGTGTTATGCAAACCTTCGTTGGCCAGCAGTGGCTCGCCAACGAAGGAATCACCTGCACATACAGGGAGTATGACGGAGGCTCCATGCTCTTTGACGCACTCGCAAACGACGAAGTCGACGCCGTCATCATGAACGACACCATCTCGTCGCCCGATGCGTCGCCCATGTTCTACGTTGGCTCGAGTGACTACTATTTTGCCGTCCCCAAAAGCCGCCCCGACCTGATGAACGATATCAATGCCGCCATGACGGCAATCGCCCGCGTCAACCCACGCTATAACGACGAGGTCAAGGCGAATTACTCGGCCCAAAACAGCGGCTCATCATCGCTCACCGGCCCCGAGCGCTCCTGGCTCAAAGCAAACGACAACACCATCACGATCGGCTATCTTAAAAACAAACTCCCCTACTGCACGCAAAATGACGACGGCGAAATGGAAGGGTCGCTCGCCTCGCTTGCAACGACGTTGCACGACAAGTTTGGCATTACGGTTGCAACAGTAGCGTTCTCGAACAACGAGCAAATGACCAAAGCCCTTTCCACAGGGACCATCGATGTCGCCCTACCGTTGTTTCGCGACTACTGGCTTGCCGAGCAGGCAGGGGTCATCCTGTCAAACCCGATGGGAACGGTTTCCCTAGCCGCCATTCACAGCAGCAGCAACCTGAACAGTGACCTTAAGAACATCGCTTGCACAGCAGACGCGATCGTCAACCGTTTTGAGCTCGCAAACCTATTCCCCGACGCAAAGGTAACCGAGTATCCGAATGACAACGAGGCACGCGAAGCCCTCAATAAGGGGGAGGCAAGTTGCATCATTGTCCCCAGCACGCGCTTGAAAACCATCCGCGACACCTACGATATCGAGGATTTCCAAACACAGGAGCTCACCGACACGGCACAGCTATCGTGTTTGATTTCGCGCGGCAAGCCCGTGCTGTTGGGAATCATTAATAAGGGCATCGTCAATGCTGGCGAATCGCTCTCTGCAAGCAGTTATTCCCCCACATCGTACTCGGCGCAAGAATCGGATGCGTTTCGACTTCTCTACCGCAACCGCATCGTCATTGCGGCAGTCGTCATCTGCATTTTGCTCACCGGCATCGTCATCCTTGTCTGGTCGCTTCACCGCGCGCAGAAAGAACAGCAGAAAGCCGATGCCGCCAACGCCGCTAAGACGGCATTCCTCACGCGCATGAGCCACGACATCCGTACGCCACTCAACGGCATCCTGGGTCTTATCGAAATTGAGGAATTGAAAGACGGCGACATGCAGGCCGCCCGCGAAAGCCGCGCCAAGGCGCGTGTTGCCGCCAATCACCTACTCTCGCTGATCAACGACATCCTCGAGATGGGCAAAAACGAAGACCGCAAGCTAACTCTGGAACATGCGCCTTTTAACCTCAAAGAGCTCTGTGACGATACGCTGGTGCTGTGCAAGCTCCGCGCATCCGATAACGGCATCACAATGCAGGACAATAGTCTGCCGTACGCCACGGGGCCATACATGATCGGCAGTCCCACCCATATCCGACAGATCATAATCAACCTGTTAGACAACAGCATTAAGTACAACAAGCGCGGCGGCTCCGTCACCTTTAGTTCAAAGACCAAGCCACTCGATGATGGGCGCGCGCTCTTTTGCTTTAGCGTTTCGGATACCGGCATTGGCATGGCTCCCGAGTTTTTAAAGCATATCTATGAACCGTTTGCCCAAGAAGGTGACGATGCGCGCAGCAAGTTCCAAGGAACCGGCATGGGCATGCCAATCGTCAAGTCGCTTATTGAACTGATGGGCGGTACGATTGAGATTTCGAGTGAGGTTGGCGTGGGGAGTACGTTCAACGTCCAGATTCCGCTCGATATCGACAAGAACCCTCAGGCGCGGGCAGATACGGTCGAGGGGGTGCTCGACTGCTCGCTCGCCGACATGAACGTGTTGCTCGCCGAAGACAACGAATTGAATGCCGAGATTGCCCAGACGCTGCTCGAAAGCGAAGGCATTGTCGTAACTCGCGCCGCCGATGGCAACGAAGCGGTCGACCTATACGTTGGCCGTCCCGCCGGCAGCTTCGATGCGATTCTGATGGACATCATGATGCCGGGCATGGACGGCTATGAGGCAACCCGCGCGATTCGTCTGAGCGAGAAGGTCGATGCAGCCGATATCCCCATCATCGCGCTCACCGCCAACGCCTTTGCCGAGGACGCCAAGGCGGCACACGATGCCGGCATGAACGCCCATCTGTCCAAACCGCTCGACTTTAACAAGCTCAAAAACATACTCGCCCGCATCAAGAAAAACGGATCCGTTTCGCTATAGTTTGTGCTCAACCACCACGCACGACCAGAAAGGAAACCAACGATGTTTAGGCCCTTACGTCGAAAGAAACGCGCCATCACTGACGAGGAAGCGCGCGAACTGCTCGCTACCTGCAAGCGCGGCGTCTTTGCCGTCAACGGCGACGATGGCTACCCGTACGCCATTCCCGTCAACTACTTCTTTGACGCCGAGCACGACAAGATTTATTTCCATGGCGCCAAGGCTGGCCACAAGGTCGACGCACTCAAGCGCGATGACAAGGTCTGCTTTACCGTTTACGGCAACGAGTGGTACCAGGACGGTGACTGGGCTCCCTACGTTATGAGTACCGTGGTCTTTGGCCGTTGTCGCCTGGCGAATGACACCCCCGCGTTTATCGAGGACAAAGTCCGCCAGCTCGCGCTTAAGTACTACCCTTCTGCCGAGGAAGTCGAAGAGGAAATCGCCAAAGACATCAAGGGCGTCCAGCTCTACGAGATTACGATTGAGCATCTTTGCGGCAAGCAGATTCAAGAAAAGTAAGCCTCTCAGCAGGTCTGCGCCCAATTGCTACAGATGCTTTACCATGTGGGGCCTTCTAGCCAACTTGGCAGAAGGCCCCACATGCAGCGCACGCTTACCGTGCATTAAAAACGTAGCGGTCCAGGCGGTCGCACGCTTCCCTCACGCGCGAAAGCGGCAGCGCCAGATTCACGCGAATGTGGCAGGGCCCGTGGAACGGGCGGCCGTCCTGATACCCCACGCCCACGCGCGCCCCCTCGTCGAGCAACCACTGAATATCGCGGCCATGCTCGCGGCACCACTCGGTGCAGTCCAGAAACACCATGTACGTGCCCTGCGGACGCGAAAACGCGACGCCCTTCCAGTGCTTTTCTGCATACGTGCAGAAGTACTCGATATTGCCGGCAAGCACCTGGTTGAGCTCATCAACCCACTCATAGCCCTGCGGCTGGTAGGCACCGATAAGCGCATGCATGGAGAGGACGTTCATCTCGTTGTAGTGGGTCTTGTTGGACACGGCGCACACGCGGTCGCGCAGCGTCTCGTTGTAGATGATGTGGTAGCTGCCGACCAGGCCCGCCAGGTTGAACGTCTTGCTGGGCGCGTAGAGGGCAACCGTGCGCATGCGAGCATCCTCGCTCACCGACTGCGTCGGGATGTGCTTGTGTCCCGGCAGGATGATATCGGACCAAATCTCGTCCGAGATCACCACGCAATCGTGCTGGCGATAGATGTCCATGGCGCGCTCGATCTCGTCGCGCTCCCATACGCGGCCGCAGGGATTGTGCGGCGAGCAGAACACCGCGGCATGGATGTAGTTTTGGGCGAGCTTGCGCTCCATGTCCTCAAAGTCCATGCGCCACACGCCCTGGTCGCCGAGCTTAAGCGGGCTGTGGACAATACGATAGCCCGCGGCCTCGATGGACTTGGTAAAGCCGATGTAGGTAGGGCTGTGGACTAGCACCGCATCACCTGGCTGGACATACGCGCGTAGCGTCGACACGACACCGCCCAGCACGCCGTTTTCGTAGCCGATATGCTCCGGCGCCAAGTCCTCAACGCCGTTGCGACGGCTCTGCCATTCGATGATGCGGTCGAAGTACTCGGGACGCGGATTGAAGTAGCCAAACATGGGGTGCTGAGCGCGCTTGATGATGTACTCCTGAACCGTGGGCACCGTGGCGAAGTTCATGTCGGCCACCCACATGGGAATGCGGTCGAAGCCCTCGTCGGGTGCGTTCGGAGCCATACCGGGGATCTCGCCCCAAGAGTCAACGGCGATGGAGTCCATGCCGTGGCGGTCGATGATTGAAGTGAAGTCATATTTCATGCTGGACTCCCGTGCAGAGCGGAATGATTCGGTAGGCGTTATTGTCCACCAGCGTGGGCGGTTTTGGCGCGGGGTTTGGCGCTTAATTTGACGGGTGCGGACGAATGGCCGGTTAGTCTCGCGCGTCGTTGACGGCGACTACGGTTAGCTGGGTTTCATCGACCGTAAACGATATGTCGAGCCCGGCGTAGGCCAAGTGGTAAACGCGGTTTGGCTCGTGCTTGCTGCCCGCGCGGCGCGGATCTTGGCGAAGAACCTCGACCAGACCGGGGAGCTTTGCGGGCGGGACCATATCCTGCAGCGCCTGCGGGAACTCGACGTCGAGCTCTTGCCACGGAGCGTCCTCAATCCAGCCGCCGGTCGCATCCGGGTGACAGTCGGCAAATGGAATGTAGGGCTTAATGTCGTAGATGGGTGTGCCGTCACGCAGGTCGGCCCCCAGCACATGAATGATGGGGCCATTGTCGGTGAGCTCGACGCGATCGAGCTTGACGCAGGTAAGCCCAATGGGATTAGGGCGAAACGGACTGCGCGTGGCAAACACGCCCACGCGCTCGGCTCCACCCAGACGCGGCGGGCGCACGGTTTTCGACCACTTGGCATTGGTGCCGGACCTGTCCTGCGACTTGGCATCGGTAGCTATGTCCTTAGCCGTACCGCCGGGCGTTCCGTTTTCAAAGCGCCACAGCAGCCACAGGTGAGAGAAGAAGTCCAGACCCTCAACCGCTGCATTGGAGGCAAATTCCGGCTCAAAAACGATGCGTCCCTGCAGATGAGGCGCCAAAAAGCTGTTGCGCGGAATGCCGAACTTCTGCGGCAGGTCGGTATGTATGCGTGCGATAGGTTCCATGCCGGTCATTGTACGGCATGGAGGCGTGGGGCGCAGCGCGCAATTCTTCGCCGCGGTCCCCCGTCGTGCAACCAACGGTTGCTTGGAAGGGCGCCTGCCGCCGCGTATGCTTAAGCCATCAACCAGCAGAAAGGAGCCGTTATGGCCTTTGCAGAAAAGCTCATCGCCGTTCGTCGCGCCCATCACCTTACCCAGGAGCAGCTCGCCGCTAAGCTCTTCGTCACACGCCAAGCCGTCAGCCGTTGGGAACGCGGCGAGGTCACACCGGGCATCGACATGATGAAGCTCATTGCCGCCGTGACCGGCGAGCCCCTGTCTCACCTGCTCGAAATGCCCGAGCACTATTGCCAGAGCTGCGGCATGATACTCACGCCCGGCGACTGCGGCACCGATGCCACGGGCGCCGCGACCGATCATTACTGCAAGTGGTGCTACGACCACGGCCAGTACGCCTACGACACCACGATGGAGGCAATGATCGAGGACTGTGCCCCGCGCCTGGCGCAAAACACCGGCATGTCGCTCGACGAAGCCGTCTCGCTCATGGGCGCCGTCCTGCCGCAGCTGGAGCGCTGGCGCTCCGTGCAGGAAAACGAAGAGCGCTACGGCGCCGAGGCACGGGCGCGCTATGGCGACGAGACCATCGACGCGGCAAACGAAGCGCTGCTGGACATGGACCCCGAGACATGGAACGACATGAAGGAACTTGAACGCGCTATTCTGGGCCAGCTCTCGATTGCCATGGGCATTGGCGACCCAGAGAGCAACGAGGCCCGCAAGCTTGTCACGATGCACCGTCGATGGATTGGCCTTAACTGGGGACACGAGCCCCAAGACGAAGCATACCTGGGCCTCGCCCACGGCTATCTGGCCGACCAGCGCTTTGTTGACTACTACGACAAGCCCTGCGGCACCGGAGCCACGGCGTTTCTGGTCCAGGCCATCGAGTCGTCACTGGTCCGCGCATAGACCGCGGCGGCTTTGGGTATTTCAATCAAAACTGCAACCGATTGGAGACCTATGGCTACTAATCATGAGCTTGCGCTATTCGTTATGACCGGCTGCCCGTATTGCATAAAGGTCAAGCGCTTTTTGGCCGATAACGGCGTGACCATTCCCGAGCGCAATATCTCGACCGACCCCGAAGCCGAGCAGACGCTCATCGCCGTCGGCGGAAAGCGCCAGGTTCCCTGCCTGTTTATCGACGGAAAATCGCTCTACGAGTCGAGCTACATCATCGCATGGGTACAGAAGAACCTGCTCTAGTGCAACATATTCATCGGGGACGTTCTTAAATGACTAGTCGTTAAAGAACGTCCCCAATGGCTAACTAGCCGTGGAAGCGGGCTATGGGCGCAAGCGGCTGCTCGCGAAAGACGCGCTCGACGGCGGCGCGGTATTCGTCGACCTTTTTAGTCTTACGTACGAGCTTGTGAACGGTAGTGGGGTCGGCGAAAGCGCACTTGGCGTAGAACCACCACTCCTTCATGCGAAAGACCGCGTTACCGCCAATCTCTTCTGCATAGGCAGCAAACAGCGTGTCATGGAAACGCTGCAGCTCGGCTGCCGTGGCAGCAGGACCGCCGTTGACCATGCGAGCCAGAGCGGGGTTCGCGAGCAGGCCGCGCCCCAGCATTACATGACGTGTGCCGGGATAGGCCTCCACCAGCGCATCCATGTCCTCAAGATCAAAAATATCGCCGTTGTATGCCACCGGAAACGGCGCGCGCTCCAGCGTCTCGCCATAAAACTCCTTGCGCGGCGAGCCCGTATAGCGGTCCTTTTGCACGCGCGGGTGCACAATCAGCTCTGCCAGCGGCATGCGGCAATACAGATCGAGCACGCGCTCGTATTCGTCGTCGCTCTCCAGCCCCAGCCTGGTTTTTACCGACACCGGCAACGGCGAACGTTCGCACACATCGCTCAAGAACACTTCGAGCTCGTCCAAGTGGCGCAAAAAGCCCGAGCCCTTGCCCTTGGCGACAACCGTCCCCGAGGGGCAACCCAAGTTGAGATTGACCTCGCGATAGCCCATGTCGGCGAGCACCTGTGCCGCCCACACAAACTCGTCCGCGTTCTTGGACATCAGCTGAGGCACTACGTTAAGCCCCTGGTTATTGGCAGGATCGATCTCCTTAAACGCCTTGCCGCCAAAGCGGTTTCCCACCCGCGGTGGCGGCAAAAACGGCGTGTAATAGCAGTCGAGCGCACCGAAGCACTCCGCATGCACGCGACGAAACACATGCCCGGTAATCCCCTCCATGGGGGCCAGCGAAAGGATCATCTACTCTTCTCTCATATCAACGAACATGACTAAGGGACTGCCCCTTTGTCATGTTCATTATGCCTTGTGCTTCAACACCACGCCATTAGCGCCATGTTAGAGCAACTGACGCCCTGCACTCATTTATACTCAAACGCATGCGTGCATCGCCCCCGAATAACGATGAGAGTCGAGGCCCCATGCAGCAGCTCACCGAGCAAGAAAAGAAACGCATCCAGCGGTACTGCACATACCCCAAAATCGCAGCGACTGCACTCGTCATGTCGTTCGTAGCATGCCTGTTGATGTTGCCGCTCCAAATGATCAACGATATCGCGTTCCACCAAAAGGAATTCCAACCCGTAGGCATATATACCGCCATCGCACTCACCGCAATCGAACTCGCCATCTTTTGCTATTGCGCTCTTGCGCCGCGCTTTGGAATGCAGGGCAAACAGTGGAAGGAGCTGCAGGGCAGGCTTGCGGTGGCCCAGACCAACAAAGACCGCTCCGCGGAGGTCGCCGGTGTGCTCGCCACGCAAGCTGCCGGCCACCTGCTCAAGAACAGTGATAACGATCTCGCGCGCAACCTGGGCGGCGCCGCGGAGGTCGCCAGCGCCGTAGGGGCAGTCGCCACGGCGGCAGACGTGCTGGCCGAGACCTCGAGCAATGCCGAGGCCATGGCAAACGCATACGGTGTGACGATTCCAAGCGTCAAGAAGCAGATCATGGCTCTCGCGGTGTTGCCCGTCATTGTGCTGCTTGGCGTCTACATCCCGCAGTTTGTCCAGGGAAATAACGAGCTTCAGGCAAGAAAGGCTGCAGCCGCCGAGCAGCTCGCCATCGCGCAAGATGCCTTGGAGCCCGTGTGCGAACGCGTCGCAGCAGACGACCCATACGAGTCGTATCACGACTACGGCTACCGCATAATCGGCTATCTACGCGATAATGACCTCGGCGCTCAAGCAGCCTATATCTACCTTTCTTTTGATGTAGACGGCACGCTCACGGACGTCGATTACGTCAGTCAGATCGACCCCGAGGCAAGCCTTGCAGACAACCTCGCCCGCGCCGAGCAGGATATCGCGACGCTCTGCGCCCCGCTCAATGGGCTGGACGTTTCCGTTGCCACACCGGGCCTCCTCACGCCATGCAGCCTGTCGGATGAATTTAAGCAGGCATTTTTAGCCGGCTCCCTATATGAAGAAATCAGCATCAAGACGGAGGGCGAATCCATCAGGTCGTACTACGCCTTTGACACCGAGCCCAAAGAAGAGTTCGACGAATACACCCATCCGGAAATTAGGCTCATGCTCTCTGCAAAGAAGAACTAAAGGCTTACGCTCTAATTGCCGCTCGCGAACATCGTCTATATCTCGAGGTCTAATACTTTTCCGAGAAGTGAACGACCGTTTTTTGACCCCCGAAGCATCGACATTTTCTGACGCCAAAACCGCAGGATTTAACAATCAAAACCGCAGGAAATTGCATCTCAAAAGTGTCGATGCTTCGGGGGTCCATTTTGACTCGTTCACTTCTCGGAAAAGTATTAGACCTCGATTTTGCAAGCCACTCAATGTGACAAAGGGACTGTCCCTTTGTCACATTATTCGGAGCGCAGGGCCTCCACGGGATCCTTCCTGGACGCGCTGCGGGCGGGCAGCAGGCCGGCAACGACCGTCAGCAACACAGAAATCGCAATGAGCACCAGCGCATCCTGCACGGGCAGGCTCATCAGGTTGGGTACCTGCTTGGCAGCAAGCGCCCAGGCATTAACCGGAAAGCTCACAGCCACCACGACGACGATGGCGAAGACGCCGGCAATGAGGCCCTCGATAAAGGTCTCGGCGTTAAACACGTTGGCCACGTTGCGCTTCGACGCGCCGATCGCGCGCAGGATGCCAATCTCCTTCTTGCGCTCCAGCACGCTGATGTAGGTGATGATGCCGATCATGATGGAGCTCACCACCAGGCTGATACTCACGAATGCGATGAGCACCAAGCTGATGGTGTTCACGATGTCGGTCACCGAACCCATGATGATGCCCATGTAGTCGGTGTACGAGATTGCCTGTTCATCGTGACCAACGGCTTTGACCTGCTTGTTGTACGCATCGATGTGATCAAGCACGCGCTCCTTGGCCTCAAAGTCGCGCGGGAAAATCTTGACCGAAATGGGGTCGGCCTCGTCCGCATAACCCAACGTGGTCAGATTGTTATCGTAGTTGAGCTTCGACGCCTTGGCATAGCTCATCATGAGCGAACTCAGGTCCTCGGCGTCCATGTTGAAGTGAATGGCATGAGCAAAGGCACTCGCATCCACGTGCATGGCGCTCGCCAGGTTGGCAAAACCTGAAGACATCTGCGTCGCCATCTGGTCCATAAGCCCTGCTGCGCCCGCCTTAAGCTGGGACGATACGGTCGTCGCAATCTGCTCGCTGATTGTCTTCATCACCTGGTCCATAGCCTGCTGCAGATACGGAGCCAGCTGCTTTTGCACATAGTCGGTCATCGCCTGCTGGAGACGCTCTGCCAGGGAATCGCCGCCGAGGGCCTTGAGCTGAGCCAGGCATTGTTGGGCTGCGGCATCATTCTCAAGATATGTCGAGAATGCGGCAGAGAGCTTTGACGCGTCCTTAAGCTCTTCGGGCGACAGTGCCCTAAACTGATCAGACTGCAAAAAGCCCTCAAACAGTTGGTTGGCAAGCGTTCCCACCTGCTGCATTTGCTCGGGCGTGAGTTCCAGACCGTCAAAGATGCCCGAGAAATCTGGGGCCGGCGCTTTGGCCATGATGTCGCTGAAGTCGATGTCCCTCCCAACGTCCGAAAGGTCAATGTCCAGCCCGGACAAATCGATACCAGAAAGGTCCATACCGCTGGCTGCACCCGAGAGTGCAGATGTATCGAACGAAAACGCACTCTTCAGCGCCGCCTCGTCCACACTGAACATGCTGCCCAGATCCACGCCCTGCTTGGCCTCGCCTTGCAGTTCGTCGAAGGTTTTGCCCGTAAAGACATCCGTCTCGGGGTGGGCGAGTTGCTCCCGCACAATCTGCAAATCGGCGGCGCGCTCCATAAGCTGACGAGTCAGTGCATGCGTATAGGCAATGCCCGGAGACAATGCACTCGCATTGGCCGTCTCGTTGGGTCGTACCACGCCCACAATGTGCACGTCAATACCGTCGGCAACCTTGGCAGCCATAAAGTCGGCGTCGTCAGACATGTCGGTCCACATGCCGGTCTCTTCGTTTTTACGATAGGCATCGGCCGGCGACAGCACCTTGAACGTCGTGGACAACGCATCATCGTAGGTAAAGTCGGTGCCGGTCTCGGGCGTCTCAATCTTGCCGTCGGCTGTCATAGCACTGTTAACCAGGTCGTTGAGCTCATCGATATCCAGCGCGCCGATGCTGTAGAGCGTATAGTCGCCCACCGTACCGCGGCTCGAAAGCACCATCACGGCTTCGTTGGCAGACGTGGGCCAATGACCGGCGACGACATCGTACTGGCTGTCGAGCAGGCGCTGGTCGTCAATCATCTCGTTAAAGACCGAGGTTCCCATGGATTCCATGCTCACCGTTGCCGCCGAGCTCGCGCCTCCGCTCATGGCCTCGGTCATGGCGTTGGGCACCAGCCGGACAGGCTTCTCATCGCCCTTGCCGGCACGATAGACAACCGGCGATACACCGTAGCCGTACTGGATAGCATTGACTTCTTTGTCAATACCGTCGCCGCCGCCGTCAAGCCATGCCTTAAAGCTCGTCATGTCGTTAGACTTAACGCTCGCAAACATATCCTTTACGGCCGTAACCACGGGAATCTTATCGGTTCCCTGAGCCTTGCCGCCGGCACTGTCGTCGGACGAATCCTCGCTCTTGGACGTATCGTCGCCCGTGGCCCCCTGACCGCCCATCATGGACGACAGGTCGTAATCCTGCTTGGAAATGGTGAGCGGGTAGCTCGAGAGCGTATCCTCCTCGACCTTTTTGATGTAGCCGTTTACGCCGTTGGACAGCGCCAGAATCGCCGCGATACCGATAATGCCAATCGAGCCCGCAAAGGCAGTCATGGCCGTGCGGCCCTTCTTGGTCATGAGGTTTCGGGCAGAAAGCCCCAGCGCCGTCACAAAGCTCATCGAGGTTTTGCGCGTAGGCTTGGCCTCGCGACGCGCGGCCTTTGCTACATCAAAGGGGTCGGAATCGTCGGTGATCTTGCCGTCCGCCAGGTTGACGATGCGTGTGGCATATTGGTACGCCAGCTCGGGATTGTGCGTGACCATGATGACCAGGCGGTCGCGCGCCACGTCCTTGAGCAGGTCCATGACCTGTACGGATGTCGTTGAATCCAAAGCGCCGGTCGGCTCGTCTGCCAGCACAATCTCGGGATCATTAATCAGGGCGCGGGCGATGGCCACGCGCTGCATCTGTCCGCCCGAAAGCTGACCCGGGCGCTTGTTAACGTGCTCGCCCAGGCCGACTTTCTCCAACGCCTCGCGCGCACGCTGACGGCGCTCGGCATGCCCCACGCCCGTGAGCGTGAGCGCCAGCTCCACGTTTTCCAAAATGGTCTGATGCGGAATGAGGTTATAGCTCTGGAACACAAAGCCGATGCGGTTGTTGCGGTAGGCATCCCAATCGCGATCGTGAAAGTCCTTGGTCGATATGCCGTCGATCAGCAAGTCACCGGAATCGAAATGATCGAGCCCACCGATAACGTTGAGCATCGTAGTTTTGCCCGAGCCCGAGGGACCCAGAATGGCCACGAACTCGTTATCGCGAAAAGACAGGCTTACGTTGTCGAGCGCCACCTGCGTAAACGACTGCGTAACGTACCTTTTGCAAATTCCTTTGAGCTCCAACATGGACGGCAACCTCTCCTGCGCAGGCACCCTGCCCGCTCTCCCCCGCCGTTCGTATTCGACGCGTTTGTCCTACTCTATCCCCATTTTTCACCGACGCCAGTGAGGAATGTAGGGAACCGCATCAAAAAACGAACGGGACGGCGCCCAAAAAAGAGGCCCCAAGTGGGGCCTCTATATGGTGGAGATTATCTTGAAAGGCAGCAGACTACTCCGCACAGCGGTGCACAATCATCGCCATGCTTTACGCGTTTTCTACTGCTCGCTATTCGCAATCGCCTGGTCGATAAGCTTGTCGAGCGCTGCGCGCTGCTCAGCGGAGCTGATGGCGCCCACGATGGGCTCCCCTACGATGTTGCCATTCTGATCGATGACATACGTCGTCGGGAACGAGAACAGATTTGACGTAAACTTGCCGGCCTCGCTATCCGACTTGAACCAGATGTTCTTATATGTCACGCCCTTCTTGCTCAGCACGTCCTTGGCATCTGCAATCTCGCCCTTGTTGCCATCGAGCGTAAAGGAATTGACGCCCACGACCTGGCCGCCCCTCTCGGCAAGCTCCTGATTCAGTTTCTCAAGATCGCCCAGCTCGCCCACGCACGGCTTGCAAGTGGTGAACCAGAAGTTCATGACGGTGACCTTGTTCTTAGAGAACAGCTCGTCGCTGCTCACGTCGTTGCCATCCAGGTCCTTGCCCGTAAAGCTGGGGAACTTCGTCGCCTCGCTCGAAGCATTGGCACCAGCCGTCATGCCAGCGGTCGAAGCGTCGACGCTCTCGCCTGCGCTCGGCGTGCTTCCACAGCCGGGGAACTCCTTCTCCAAGCTCTCGAGCTTGTCCTCGATCTCCTTGATCTGCTGTGCACCGGCCTTGAGCGTCTTAAGCTCATCCGCCGTGAACTCATCCTTGGCGCCGTCGATGGTCTTGAGCAGGAAATCGCCGTAATTGCTGCCGTCCTCAATCATTGCCGAGTCTTTATTTGCCGCATTGAATACCTTTTCCCACAGCGCGTTATCACTCGAAAAGATATCGTTCTCCTTTTGCATGAGTTTTGCATACAACTCGGCGGCCTCGTCGGCATTGGTCGGCTTCTGCGCAGTGAGTTCTGCGATCTTAGGATCGGAGCCCGCAGATTCGCTCGCATTGCCACCGGGTGACGAACACGCCACAAGACACAAGGCCAGCACCGGCACCATAAACAGGGCCGCAATCTTAGAAAGCTTCATGGTCATTCCTCCGTTTTGTCGAAGCTTGTTTACTTTTTATCGGCGGTCAAGGGAATCTTTTCCGCCGACACATCCAGGCCATAGCGATAGCTGATGGCATCGACGGGACAGGCCCCGATGCACTTTCCGCACCGGATGCATTCGGCATGATTGGGCGCGCGGACCACATCAACGTCCATCTGACAAACCTTTGAGCACTTGCCGCACGAGACACATTTGCATGCATCGACCCGGATGCCCAGTAGGGATACCTTATTCATGAGCGCATAGAATGCGCCGAGTGGACAAATCCATTTGCAGAAGGGGCGGTAGAACAAAACGCTCAGCACTACCACGGCAATGAGAACGGCAAGTTTCCAAGTAAAGAGATGTCCCAACGCAGATCGAATGCCGGCATTGGCAATGGCCAACGGAATGGCGCCCTCGAGCACGCCCTGCGGACAGATGTACTTACAAAAGAACGGGTCGCCCATGCCCACGTCGTTGACCACCAAGACGGGCAGCAGCACCACGGCAAACAGCAACACGACGTACTTGATATACGTAAGCGCCTTGAGCCTTTTTGTCGAAAGCTTTTTGCCGGGAATCTTGTGCAGCAGCTCTTGTAGCCAGCCAAACGGGCACAGAAAGCCGCATACAAAGCGTCCCAGCAGCACGCCGAGCAAAATGAGCGTACCGGTAACATAGTAAGAAAAGTTGAACTTAGATGAACCTACCACCGACTGGAACGACCCGATGGGGCACGCACCCGATGCCGCGGGGCACGAATAGCAATTAAGTCCAGGTACGCAGACTGTTTTTCCCGCGCCCTGATAGATGCCGCCTTTGGCAAAGTTTGGCAGGTGAATGTTGGTAATAAGTGTTGCCGCCGCCTGAATGAATCCGCGAAATCGGGCCAAAACATGCGACGCAGCGTTTTCTCTTTTATCCAATTCCGATACACTCCAAGCACAGCCTAATCGCTTTGGCCAGCACGGCATCCGCCTCGCCACGCATAACGCCAAAGCACACCATGGCAATTCCGACGATCAACAAAGCGACCTGTACCACGGGTTTTACCGCTTTGAACAACCTGACCACTCCTTTCGTTACGCGACCATTGGACCATATCGGCTATAAAATCCGTGTTAAGCGCGATTTGGAATGTGCAAGGAGACTGTTATGCGTATTTTGATCGTCGAGGACGAGCAGGCGCTGTGTGACGCAATCGCGCGCAGCTTGCGAAACTTGGCGTACAGCGTCGATTGCTGTCACGACGGACAGGAGGCGCTCGACCTACTGGACGTTGAGGCCTTCGACCTCGTGATACTCGACCTCAACCTTCCCCATGTCGACGGCATGACCGTACTCAGGGAACTTAGGAAAACTGACTGCGAGACCAAGGTACTGATTCTGTCCGCACGTGGCGAAGTATCCGATAAAGTCGCCGGACTCGATGCCGGCGCCAACGATTACCTCACCAAGCCGTTTCATCTGGACGAGCTTGCGGCAAGGATTCGCAGCCTTACCCTAAGACGCTTTACACAAAGCGACATAGTTTTAACCTGCGGAAAGCTCCGCTTTGACACCAAGGCGCGCATCGCTTCTGTGGACAGCGAGGCTTTATCTCTTACGCGCAAGGAAACGGGAATCTTGGAATACCTGATGCTTAATCAGGGGCGTCCGGTAAGTCAGGAGGAGCTTATCGAGCACGTTTGGGATAGCAGCGTGAACAGCTTTAGCAACGCAACCCGCGTTCATATCTCGTCACTCCGCAAAAAGCTACGCAGCGCTTTGGGATACGACCCGATTCGCAATCGGATTGGAGAGGGCTACGTTATGGAGGATGGCGAATGAAAAGGCTTTCGCTGCAATGGCGCATAACGATTATGACGGCACTGCTGACGTGTGCGGCGTGCGTGCTGACGAACTGCCTGGTCGGCTATACGGGCATGCGCTACATGGATGCCATCGGCAGTGACATCTCGGCCTTTAACGCAACCGGCGAAGATTCGCCCCAGGCGTTCGACCCAACGAAAGCGGGCCTCTATGACAAGGTCACGATCGTCGTAAACGACGCACAGGAGTCTTTTGGCACGACGACCTGGTACATCACGGCTGGAGTCACACTCCTTGGCGGCGTGCTGGCATACTTTGTGAGCGGCCGTGCACTCAAACCGCTGCGGGCTTTTGCAGCCCAGGTTGAGCGCGTGCAGCCTGACAACCTAAGCGAAATCAGACTCAGTGAAGATGTGCCCACCGAGCTACAACGATGCAGCGCCTCTTTCAACGACATGATCGCCCGTCTTGGCGAAGGGTTCTCTGCGCAGCGTCAGTTTACCGGCAATGCCGCACACGAGCTGCGCACCCCGCTCGCCCTTATGCAAGCACAGATTGAACTATTCATCTCCGAGCACTCCGGTTTGCAACCCGAAACAGCCGAGCTGCTCGACCTGCTACAAGAACAAACCGAGCGCATGTCTCGAATGACCAAGGTATTGCTCGAGATGAGTGAGCTCCGCAGCGTTCCTTGCGAGGACGATGTTGAACTTGGCCCCTTGTCCGAAGAGGTCCTCACCGACCTTGCGCCACTTGCCGAAAATAGGGGCATAGCCCTCAATTGTGCTGGAGACGCTTTAGCAATCGGGAGCGACACGCTCCTCTATCGGCTGGTGTTTAATCTGGTCGAAAACGCCATCCGTTACAGCCGCTCCGGCTCGACTGTCAACGTCTCCATCAGCGACAGCGACAGCCACGTGTTCCTGCGAGTCGAGGACCGGGGCCCGGGAATACCCAAGCAGTACCGTGAGAGCATCTTCCAACCGTTCTTTCGCCTGGATAAATCCCGCAGCAGGGCATACGGCGGCGCAGGGCTCGGGCTAGCGCTTGTTTGGGAGATTGCAGTCCTACACGGCGGCACGGTAGAGGTCGAAGCAAGTTCCGAGAACGGGACCACCATGCTCGTAAGCCTTCCAAAACGATCCGTAGCATTAACCGAACAGTAAAACGAAAGGGGTCCCGAGCAACAGGAGTACAATTGCTGCATTGTTGCCACCTGATGGGAGATGGAAGATGGACTGCGATGGCTACCCGCGCATTCCCATGCCGTTGATGTGCACTGCCTTTGTGCCGGGGCAGATTGACGCTGCGGTTGCAGGCATTTCCAACCCCGATTCACGCACCATCGCCACGGCAGAAGCACTGTACTTTCGCGGACAGGCCACGCTCGCCGCCGAGACAGCACGCCCCTATCTTGACGCCACCGACCCCGCACTGCGCTATTCCGCATGCTTTATCTGCGGATATGCCAGTCTGTCGCTCAACCGTATCGCCGATGCCCGCCGTTGCCTTGCAGGCATCCTCGATACGCCACCTGACGATGAATCGCCTGCCGTCCACGCCATACATATCCTGTTCGCCTCTGCCGCGAGCGTCCTGCTGCACTTGCCTTCCCCGTATTCCGCCGAGGAGTTTTATCCGCTTGCGGCGCATCTGCCCGAAGGCCTGCGCCTGTTCGCCAGCTACGTGATGGCGCACGCCTTGTATCTGCGCGGCGAATACGGCCGCAGCCTGGGCATGGTGGAAAATGCCCTGATCATGAAACAGGGAAGCTATCCCATCTCGGAACTGTTCCTGCACCTGGCGGCTTCCATGGCATGCATGAGCCTCAAGGACATCGACGCCGCAAAGGCACATTTCGGAGCCGCTTGGGACATTGCGCGCCCCGACGGCCTTATCGAGCTCATTGGCGAGCACCACGGCCTTTTGCAGGGGCTCATCGAGGCATGCTTAAAATCGCAATACCCCGACGATTTCGCTCGCATCATCGAGATTACGTATCGATTCAGCTACGGCTGGCGGCGCATCCACAACCCCGATTCGGGTGAGGACGTGGCCGACGATTTAACGACCACGGAGTTCACCATGGCCATGCTCGCCTGCCGCGGTTGGACCAACGCCGAAATCGCACGCCATATGGGTGTGTCGCCGGGCACCGTTAAAAACCGCCTATCAGGAGTGTATGCCAAGCTTGGTATCGGAACTCGCGCCGAGCTGATTGCCCACATGTTGCGCTAGCGGCCAGACTGCCCGGCGTATCGAAAGCGCTCCGGGGGGCTGACGCTTTCGCGCGCTCAAATTGGACATTTTGGTCCCCGAACGGCACTACCGCCACGGGGCACCTTCTCGCAAAATTGGATTATTTCCACCGATACCTGCGGGATGGGAGCCAAAGATGCTTGATCGCCGTTCGTTACTTGTTGCCGGAGCATCCTCGCTGGCGAGCATTATGTTGCCGCGCGTGCCGGGAAGCGCAAATGCCTTCATATTGCCGTTCGCGCCCACCGAAGTCTATGCCGACGAAGAAGACCCCTTCAGGGTGCTCGTTCTCTCGCGCACAATGTTTGGTGTGGTCGTGGTCGACGTCGCCAACAAGAATACGCCCATCGCGGGTGCCCAGGTCACGCTCACATCGCGCTATGCCGCAGACAAGCAGCTCACCGCCACGACCGATGACGAGGGCACGGCCATCTTTGAGGTCGCCCCTCTTTCGGAAGGCTACGTGGACGAGGCAACGCTTCTCGACGTGTACGACTTTAACGGCGGCATCTCCATTAGCATGGCGGGCTACCGTGATGTCGAGATTCCCCTTGCGCGTATCCAGGGCGGCACCGCCATAACCGCGCCCACGCGTCCGCTCTCCGATGGCGAGCCGTACTTTCGACAGCTCACGTTCGACGAATGGGACATCCAGTACGCCGATGCCACGTTTATGGCAATGCCGAAGGACGACACGGCAAACGAGCAGGCCGATACGCACGCCTTTACCGTGCAGGCGCATCTGCCACAGGGTGGACAGGCAACGCTGCGCATCAACAAAGTGACGCCCGCCGCGGGCAGCTCATCCGAAACCGTCACGCAGATCGGCCAAGTCAAGGCCAGCGCATCGGGCGCGGATAATCTGGCGACGTTCACACTCGAAGACAAGTTCCTCGATGCAGCGTCAAGCCTTCTGGAGGAAGGTTGCAAGTTGCGCTTTGCGCTCGACTACCAGGGCAAAACCTACACGCTCTCCTCCCCCATGGCCGTTGTCACCGCGCCGGCCGCAAAGGCGGAATCGGGCTCGACGACTATCATCCCCACCACCATGGACCAAGAGATCACCCCGTTTGATTTCCCCGCGGCGTTTCCCGGCATCGGCGGCAATAAGTTCACGTGCTGGATGCCCACATTTCCGATCCTCTTCGATTTCTCTTTTGCCGGATACGTGCTGTTTGGCGGAGGATACAAACCGGTCGGCTACATGAACGATTCGGGCAATCCGGATCCGGAGTACTGGAAGAAGTCACCGCGCGAGTCGGGCGCCAAGCAGGCAAACCGCTACCTCGACGAGATGGAGGGGAAGTGGAATCAATATAAGAGTATGAGTGCCGGTTCGGGCACCGATCCAAGAAACACCAAGCTGCTTCGTCACCACTGCACGCTGCTGTTTACGATGGATATCGCCACGCAGCTGTACGGATCGCTCGCCTACGATTGGGTGGGCAAAACCTGGGGCAACAACAACGACCCCGCATACGGCAATATTAAGGCACTCTTCCAGGTAAGAACCGACCTCAATTGGACCGAGCAGTTTACCCTAGGACCGGTGCCGTTTTTCTTAAACGTCAACCCCTGGGTGCTGGCGAAGCTGGCGCTCGCCGTGGGTGCCCACACGCACGGCAGCGGCGCGGCGTTTTTTAAAAACATTTCGCTCGACTATTCAAACACCTCGGGCTCGTTCACCATCCAGATCGGGCTTGCTGTCACCTTTGGAGCCGGCGTTGCAGGCGTCGCTTCGTCTGCCGTGCGCGGCGCTGCATCCCTCACGCTGTTCATTGGGTACGAGAAGGCAGATGGACACCAGCTTCCGCGACTGCGCGTAGGTGCAGACGTCGATGTCGATGTGATGCTCCAGTTCGTAATGTTCAAGTGGACCACCAAGGCTTGGTCGGGGTCGTGGCCCACACTCCTCGATTCGTGGAATATGTCGGTGAACAATGGCAACCAGTATGTGCTCCAACGCTCTGAGCTCGCATTGGGTGGGGATACGCCTTACACGCTGGATGCCTGCTTCGGCACGCCCGGCAACATCGAGGCGGGCGGCGTGCCGCAGTTTATCGCATCGGCCACCATCGTCACCAACGCCGAGCTGCTCGCACGCGCCGAGGTTAATGCCACTGCCGCAAACGTTGCGCCTGTCGTGCGCGATTGGGATCAAGCGGTCACGCGCATTGAGCTCGAGGCGGATGCAGAGAGCGACGACACGGGACAGGTCGAGCATTTCGTCCACGCACTGATAGAGAACGACGAAAACGCCGCGCCGATGTATGCGTACACCCATATCAGGCAGGCGAAGGACGCCGTTGCGGACCCCAACGCCAATTCTGCTGGTGTATCGGAGGACGAGCGTGGCGGCATCAAGCCCTCGAGCGACAACGTGCTGTTTACTGGCGTGCTCAGCGAAGCTCACATGAAGCTGGCAATGATCGCCGGCGTAGAATGCCTGTTCCGTATCGCCTCGGTGCGCTACGGCGACAATGGCCGCTCGCGCCTAGTGGTGCACACAAAGGCAAACGGCACGTGGTCCGCTCCCACGCCCGTGGACTTCCCCCTTGGCTTTGGCGAGGGCGACGTGGAGCGCGACGGCATATACGATTACGACTTCGACGTGGTGGAATATACGGACGGAAGAGGAAACCAGGACGCCTATGTGTTGCTGGTCTCGGGCGAGCGCCGCGACGGCGACAACACCCTTTTCGATACGGCAAGCACAGCCGGCATACTGTCCGTTGTGCGCCTGCGCATAAGTAATGACGAGATCCGCGTGGTGTCGCATACGTCATGGCGCAGCATCTCGCGCGGCCGCCTGCAAGAGGATGGCTACCATTGCCTGCAGTGCCCACGCATTACGGTGGGCAAGGCACTGGTCGACGGACGTCTGTCGGGCGCCTACCTCCACCGCCACGGAGCCACCGCAGAGAAGGCGCTCGGCAGCGAGGCCGAGGTTGCGCTGGAATGCTTTACCCTGTGGTCGGATGATTTGGGCGACAGTCTCACGTTCCGTCAGGTCCTCCGCTTTCCGCAAGCACCGACGAGTATCGAGCTGGGCGAGCCCGAGAATATCAACGGCAAAATGGTGGTGCCCGTTGCGTACGGGACCGCAGACGGTTGCGGCTGCGCATCGTACGCCGTGATCGGCCAGTCCATTGCGGGCTGGGGCGTTATGTCACCAGACGCCACGGTACCCCGTGCGGTGCCATGGCCACAACATTCGGGCTTTTTGGCAACCGTCAACGAGCAGCTGCAGCATATTACTTGGACGCGAGGCGCATCGGCATTTGCAACGCAGCCCGTGGGTGCCGCAGGCTGTGGCCCGGCATCGTTTAGCGTAAGCAACAACGGCAGGTGCGTGCTCTATGTAGAGAACACCGATGGCAAGGTGGGACAAACCTACGACGAAGAAGGCAACCCGGTAGCAGTGATGGGCAAGCACTTCCGCATCTTCGCTAGCACCTTGGCAGGCGATCTGTTCACGGAGCCGTTCGTGATGTGCGAGCTGGACCATCCCATCGATCAGATAACGACATTTTTGACGTCGGGAGGCATGCTCTCCGCGCTCGCCACACACATTGTGAGCGCGGAGAAGAGCGAGGCAGAGCTGCACGGCATCGAAGTGCCCTTGGTGGCGTGTGCCACTCCGACGGGCGCGGTCGCTACCTCGGGCGCGGTGGTGCCCGGAGCAGCAGGTGAATCCTTTATGGTCACGGTGCGAAACGACGGCAACACCTTGCTGACCGCCGGCACGATCGATCTGTACCGAGAGGGCTCCAGCCAGCCGTTCTCCAGTGCATCCATCGGGTTCGGAGCGAATGCACGAATGGCATCGATCTACGATCCGGAGCTCGCCGAGGATGCTTCGGCCAACGACATGGCACACGTGAAGTACGCGCTCGAGACGCTGGGCGCACGTTTTGCGACGCACCCGCTGGTTGCCGACAATGGCAACGCCGTGCTGGCACCAGGCTGCACGGCACAGTTCCGCATGAGCTTCGCCATCCCCGAGAGTTGGGGCGACGAAGTGGGCAAACGCGTAACGCTGTATGCGAAGGCGCGTGATCTGGTGGCGCTCGATCCCGTGACGCTCGAGGAAATTCGACCGGGCGCAAACTCGGCGCTGGGTGCCGTACTGCACGAGCTTCATGTGCCCGACGCGGCATGCGAGCGCTCAGAAGTTCAGGTCGGCGTATGCGGCAGCGCGGATACGACAGGACTTCACGACGCCCCGATGACGGTCGACGGCGATGGCGGCACGAGTGGAGGTGGCTCCGGCGGAAGCAGCTCCGGAGGCGGCAGTGGATCTGGCAGCGGCAAGAATCACGGCAATAACAAGCGCTCCGGAAAAGCGGGCGCGCTTGCGGGCACGGGCGATGTCAACGTCCCCCTGACGGCAGCCGCAGCAGCACTCGCCGCAGCCGGCGCCGGCCTCGTCGCCTACAGCGCCCGCCGCACGGCGCTCGAAAACGACACCGCCGATGAGGTCAATTCGGATACGCCTCGCTAGCTCCCAGTTACCTTTGCGAGAGACGCCGACTCGGCTCATCGAACACCAAAAGGGCTGGTTCTGGATACCCAGAGCCAGCCCGTTGCGAATTAGATGTCGTCAGAGGAGTCGAGTTCTGCCTCGAGCTTGGCACGGCGTCTTTTCGCCGTGAAAAACGTTGCGCACAGGCCAGCAAACGTGGCCGCGAAAATCGTCGCACCGCAGAACACGCCCGTGGCCAGGTTCGCCAACCAAAAGACGCTTTCGAGCGGTACGATCTGCGCCTCAGCGATACAGCGCATTGCGGCAATAACAAGCGCGAACGCGGCGCCGCTAAGACCGCTGAGAAGTAGGAAATATCCAACAGGAAGATGCTCGGTTTGCCCAAAACGATTGGTATCGACATAGCCCTTCCGCGTTTGCAGTCCTGCGCAAATCAACATCACGAGAACGAGCCACAAATACATGGCTGCCTCGAACGGCGTTGCAAAGCCATGCGGCATTTCACTGGCGTCGCTGTGAACCCACGCAACCTGTCGAGCTATAAACTGGTAGAAAAATATCATCAACATGCCAAACGAAAGCAGCACGAAACCAATCTTGTAGATCTTCGCGCTCTCAGCCTCCAGGCGCTCATCCTTTGGGCCGGCATATTCACGCCACTTTTGCACGATTTTCAGATCTTCATATTTCATAGTGAACTCCTAAAGAGTATTAGGGTCGGCGTCGGTTTCGTCTTCCCAAAACAAGTCGTTCAACGTAACGCGCAGCACCTTACAGATTGCCACGCACAAATTGAGCGTGGGGTTGTAGCCGCCCGCCTCGATAAGACCGATAGTCTGGCGCGTAACGCCCACGGCCTCGGCCAAGTCGGCTTGCGAAAGGCCAGCCGCCGCGCGCGCCGCCTTCATGCGAAGGTTTTTCTTACCCGGCATGGAGCTCCTTTCGTAAATGTGGACAGATATCCGTTGCAACATGACAGAAATATATTGCATCCATCAGAAGATGTCAACTATATCTGTCATTATGAAAATCATGTTCGTCATCGCCATGCGGACATTACAACTTCGGTTCGCTATTCAAACTTACTCGGACAGAGTCAACTCGGTTTTGTCCGAGTAAACGCTGTTCCACCAAATTCCGAACGATTGTTCGATGGATTTCGTGTTGGTTGGAATCGTCTGTGGGCTGGGCTATGCTACTTTGACTATCTATATGACTTAAACGCAGCAAAGGAGCACCGAGAGAGCGAGTATGGCAAAAAACACCGCAAACTATGGTAACGACAGTATCCGCCAGCTCAAGGACGAGGAACGCGTACGCCTGCGCCCCGCCGTCATCTTTGGCTCGGACGGACTCGATGGCTGTGCACACGCTGCCTTTGAGATCCTGTCCAACGCCGTTGACGAGGCGCGCCAGGGCTACGGCAAGCTCATCACCCTTACCGCCTTTCGCGATGGCTCCATTCAGGTAGAGGACAACGGCCGCGGTTGCCCGCTCGACTGGAACCCCTCCGAAAAGCGCTTTAACTGGGAGCTCGTCTTTTGCGAGCTCTACGCCGGCGGCAAATACAATAACAACCAGGGCGGCGACTACGACTTCTCGCTCGGTACCAACGGCCTGGGCTCCTGCGCGACCCAGTACGCCTCCGAGTACATGGATGTCACGGTTTGGCGCGACGGCAATAAGTACTCCCTGCACTTTAAGAAGGGCAAGGTCGTCGGCGCCAAAAAGAAGGCGCTCGAGATTGAGCCCAGCGACGAGAACCGCACCGGTACCACCATCAAGTGGCGTCCCGATCTTGAGGTCTTTACCTCCATCAGTATCCCCCACGATTGGTATCGCGAGACCATGCGCCGTCAGGCCGTGGTCAACGCCAACGTGACCTTCCGCCTGCGCATCGAGGGCGACGATGGTGAGTTTTCCGAAGAGGATTTTTGCTATCCCAAGGGCATCGAGGACTATGTGCTCGAGAAGGTCGGTACCGACTACCTTACCGAGCCCTTCTTTATCGAGGCCGACCGTCGCGGTCGCGACCGCGAGGACCTGCCCGACTACAACGTAAAAATCACCGCGTGCATGTGCTTCTCGCGCACCTTCATGATGCAGGAGTACTACCACAACTCATCGTGGCTCGAGAACGGCGGCTCGCCCGAGAAGGCTGCCCGCAGCGCCCTCACTAGCGCCATCGATGCCTACATCAAGCAACAGGGCAAGTACAACAAAAATGAGAGCGGCATTAAGTGGCAGGACGTCCAGGACTGCCTAGTGCTGGTGACCAACTGCTTCTCCACCCAGACGTCCTACGAGAACCAGACCAAGAAGGCCATCAACAACCGCTTTATCCAGCAGGCTATGACGGCTTTCTTTAAGGAGCGTCTCTCGACCTACTTGATCGAGAACAAAGACGCCGCCAACAAGATCATGGAGCAGGTGCTCATCAACAAGCGCTCGCGCGAGAACGCCGAGAAGACCCGCCAGAGCATCAAGACCAACCTGCAGCAGAAGACCGACATGGCCAACCGCGTGCAGAAATTCATCGACTGCCGCTCCAAGGACAAGAGCCGTCGCGAGATCTACATCGTAGAGGGCGACTCGGCAGCAGGCGCCATTCGCACCTCGCGCGATGCCGAGTTCCAGGGCGTTATGCCCGTCCGCGGCAAAATCCTCAACTGCCTGAAGGAGGACTACCCGCGCATCTTTAAGTCCGACATCATCATGGACCTCATGCGCGTGCTGGGCTGCGGCGTGGAGATCAAAGACAAGCGCATCAAGAACCTCGGCGCCTTCGACCTGGACAACCTCAACTGGAACAAGGTCATCATCTGTACGGACGCCGACGTCGACGGTTACCACATCCGCACGCTCGTGCTCACCATGCTCTACCGCCTGGTGCCAACGCTTATCGACGAGGGCTACGTCTATATCGCCGAGTCGCCGCTCTACGAGATCAACTGCAAAGAGAAGACCTACTTTGCCTACACCGAGCTCGAGAAGAACGGCATCCTTAAGGAGATCGGCGACCAGAAGTGCTCCATCAACCGCTCCAAGGGTCTTGGTGAGAACGATCCGGACATGATGTGGCTCACCACCATGAACCCCGAGACGCGTCGTCTGATCAAGGTGGAGCCCGAGGACGTCACCAAGATGGAGACCATGTTCAACCTTTTGCTGGGCAACGACGAGGCAGGCCGCAAGCGCCATATCTACGAGCACGGCAAGGAATACCTTGACCAGCTGGACCTGCAGTAGCAGCAAATCGATAACGACGGCCCATAAGAAGTTCAAGAGGAAATCGTGGCAAAGAAGAAGACGAAGAACCAGCCCAAGAAAAAGCAGGTCAACGCCGAGAACGTCATCGGCCTGCACTCCGAGGTCACCGACCAGCCGATCACGCAGACGCTCGAGGTCAACTACATGCCCTACGCCATGAGCGTCAACGTCTCGCGTGCGTTCCCCGAGATCGACGGCTTTAAGCCCTCGCACCGCAAGCTGCTCTACACCATGTACAAGATGGGTCTGCTCAAGGGCGAGCGCCAGAAGAGCGCCAACATCGTGGGCCAGACCATGAAGCTCAACCCGCACGGTGACGCCGCGATCTACGAGACGATGGTGCGTCTGGCAACCGGCAACGAGGCGCTGCTCGCCCCCTTCGTGGAGTCGAAGGGCAACTTTGGCAAGTACTATTCGGGCGACCTGAGCTACGCCGCCTCGCGTTACACCGAGGCCAAGCTCTCCCCCATCAGCGCCGAGATCTTCAAGGACATTGACAAGGACCCGGTCGACTTTGTCGACAGCTACGACGGCGCCATGAAGGAGCCGCGCCTGCTGCCCACCACGTTCCCCAACATCCTCGTCTCGGCCAATAAGGGCATCGGCGTCGCCATGGCGTCTGACATCTGTGGTTTCAACCTCAACGAGGTCTGCACCGCAACCATGCATTACCTGCAGGATCCCGATTGCGACCTACTCGAGTACATGCCCATGCCCGACTTCTCTACCGGCGGCGAGATCATCTACCGCCGCGAGGAGATGGAAAAGATCATCGAGACCGGCCTTGGCAGCTTCCAGATTCGCTCCCGCTGGCGCTGGATTCCCGAAGAGCGCATCATCGAGGTGTACGAAATTCCCTACACCACCAAGACCGATGTCATCATCGAGCGCATCGTCAAGCTTTCCAAAGAGGGGAAGGTCAAAGAAATCGCTGATATCCGCGACGAGACCGACCTCTCGGGCCTGCGCATCGCCATCGACCTTAAGCGCGGTGTCGACCCCGACAAGCTCATGGCCAAACTCTATCGCTCGACCACACTGCAGGATTCGTTCTCATGCAACTTCAACGTGCTGGTCGATGGTTACCCTCGCGTTATGGGCGTGCGCCAGATCCTGCACGAGTGGGTCAAGTGGCGTATTGAGTCCACGCGTCGCCGCATCAACTTTGACCTGGGCAAAAAGTCCGAGCGCCTGCACCTGCTGCACGGTCTTGAGGCGATCTTGCTCGACATCGACAAGGCCATCGCCATCATCCGCGGCACCAAGCTCGAAGCCGAGGTCGTGCCCAACCTTATGAAGGGTTTCGACATCGACGAGACCCAGGCCGAGTTTGTTGCCGAGCTTAAGCTCCGCAACATCAACGAGGAGTACATCCTCAACCGCACCAAGGACATTGCCAAGCTTGAGGGCGAGATTGCCGAGCTTGAGGAGATCCTCTCCAGCGAGGAGAACATCAAGAAGGTCATCAGCGACGAGCTGGCCGCGGTCAACAAGAAGTATGTGATGCCGCGCCGCACGGGCAGGATCGAGCCCCATGAGGTTATCGAGGTAAGCTTGGAGCCCGAGGTCGAGGAGTACCCGGTCACCATCATGCTCTCGCGCGATGGCTACCTTAAGAAGATGACAGACCGCGTACTCAAGAAGGCTACCACGCTCAAGTACAAGGACGGCGACAAACCCTTTATCGAGTTCCCGTCCTCCAACACCCACGAGCTGCTCGTGTTTACCAACAAGAGTCAGGTATACAAGTGCAAGGTCGCGGCGTTTGAGGACACCAAGTCGGCCCAGCTGGGCTCTTACCTGCCGACCGATCTTGAGATGGAACCCGACGAGAGCGTCATCTGGATCATCGACCCCGAGGACTACAAGGCCGACGTGCTGTTTGTCTTTGAGAACGGCCGCGTAGTGCGCGTCGCGCTTGCCGGATACGTCACCAAGACCAACCGCAAACGCCTGAAGAACGCCATCTACGGCGGCAGCAAGCTGCTATATGCCCAGGTGCTCAAGGAGGACCGCGACATCGCGCTGGTCTCGAGCGACTACCGCCTGATGAACTTCAACACGTCGCTGCTCAAGACCAAGACGACTACCAACACGCAGGGTGTCCAGGCCTTTACGGCCAAGAAGGGCCGCTCGGTCACCACCGTCGGCACAACCGAAGAGATCCTTGGCGCCGGCGTCTCGGCCGAGAAGTTCACCGCGCAGAGCCTCCCCTCCGCCGGTGCCCTTATGAAAGAAAACGACATGCCAAGTTTGTTTGATTAGGACGACGGCAGAACCGCCATAGTTTTACAAAGCAGCGGGGCCCGGAGCGCAGCAATATCGCGCCCCGGGCCCCGCTCGTTGCGGAGGTCATCCTCGGAAATGTCGACGATACGGGGGCTTCCCGCACCGTCCTAAGCCGTTAGCAAAACTCGCAAAAGTTAGCAAAAGTTGCAAAAATTAGCAAAACTTGCAAAGGAGCCACCATGGAGTACAGCAAATGGCTCCGCCATGCCAGGCATGCTCGAAGATATTATCGAGCGAACCAAAGAAGCGGCAGATAGCTACCTTTCACAGTCTCACGCGCGCATGAACGGCGTTCAAATTGGTCCAGTGGGCATCGATTGGACATATGTTCAAGAAGCCCAGGGCAACTGGCGCACGTGCATGAATGGCATCTTCAGGCAACTCGAGAAGCATGGCATCGGGCTTCTCTCGAAACGACCTATCGAGAGCTTTCCGATAAAGACATTGAGTTTTTGCTCGCGATGCTGCCCGATTCTGGCCCCAGCAGGGTCTCGGAGATAGCCAAACGCATGGGCGTCGCCAGCAACTACACAAGCCAATACAAACGCCGCCTCCTGGAGGACGGCGTCATCGGAGAGCGCGGGCGTGGTCTCGTTGGCTTTGACATTCCCGCGTTCAGGGAATTCTTGAACGAGAAGGCGTTTTAGCACGCCGGAATTGTCCGCGGAAGCATCAACGCATGGCAATCAGCATTCCTCTTGGTAAGGATAGCAAGCATTTTCCACCAACACCGATTGCCATGCGTTCTTCTTGTCCTTAGGCGAGCTTGCGAGCGAGCTCTCGCACCTCTTCCAACTTGGGCGAGGAGGCCATGCTGTCGCGCTCGGTCATGCCGCTAATGGTGACAATGCCCTGGTCCTCCCACTTGCAGTACGCGCATGTGGCCCTATACATAGCAATCGCCGCATCATAGACGCCCTCGCTGTGGCTATCGAGCAAAAGGGCCGTCTTGGTGAACGGGAAGCCTGTAGCACCGAAGGCGTACAGGCGGTCGATGGCGGCCTTCTCCTGCGCAGTGATATCAAACCAGTAGATAGGCGAAGCGAAGACAACCATATCGGCGCCTTTCAGCGACTCGATCACGTCGGCCATGTCATCCTTCTGCACGCAAGTGCCCTCATGGGCGAAGCAATACTGACACCCCAGGCAACCAGCGATTTTCTTGCTGGCAACACGGACGACCTCGACCGTATTGCCGCCCTCACGCGCGGTCTCGGCAAACGCCTCGACCATGGTGTCGGTATTGGCGCCCTTGCGCGGGCTACCACTCAATACAACGATATTCATAAGAATCTCCCTCCTTCATGCCGCAGGCGCGCGGCATATTTTTTGTTTTAACCAAAACAGATGGAGCTATGCAGTCGCCTCGTTTCAGCTACTTCCACTCTTTAGAAGAATCGTTGCTGGAGACTTGGCATTGAATCAAGGCACGCCTTATTTCAAATACTCCTCAAAGAACGCTTTCAGCTTTCCAAACGGAATGACGTCCATCTGATCGTAAAGGTCGGTGTGGCTGGCACCAGGGATAATAAGCAGCTCCTTGTTGTCCCCGGTCAGTTTGCTGTACGCGGTTTCGCTGAAATAGCGGGAGTGCGCCTTCTCGCCATGCACCAGCAACACAGCAGAGCGGATTTCGCTGCTATATTGCAAAATCGGCATATTCAAAAACGACAGTGAGGACGTCACATTCCAGCCGCCATTGGAGCCAAGGCTGCGGGGATGGTAGCCTCGCGGAGTCTTGTAGTAGGCGTAATAGTCCGCCACAAACTGCGGCGCGTCCTCCGGCAGCGGATCGACCACGCCGCCCGCCAGCGCGTAACTGCCGTTTTTATAGTCCTCGGTGCGCTGTACATTCAGCGCTTTCCGCTTTTCGAAGCGTGCCTGCTCAGAATCCTCGGCGTCAAAATAGCCATTGGCGGTCACGCGGGTCATGTCGTACATCGTCATAGCCGCGGTAGCTTTGATGCGGGTGTCGATGGCCGCCGCATTGACTGCCATGCCGCCCCAACCGCAGATGCCGATGATGCCGATGCGCTCCGTGTCAACGTTATTCTGCACGGAGAGGAAATCCACCGCTGCGCAGAAATCCTCGGTGTTGATGTCCGGCGATGCTACATAGCGGGGCACACCGCCGCTCTCGCCGGTATAGGACGGGTCGAAGGCAATCGCGAAAAAGCCCAGCTCCGCCATTTTCTGCGCATAAAGGCCGGACGTTTGCTCCTTCACCGCGCCAAACGGACCGCTGACGGCGATGGCAGGCAGCTTGCCCTCCGCGTTCTTTGGCACGTAGACGTCGGCCGCCAGCGTGATGCCGTATCGGTTGTGGAAGGTCGCCTTGCTGTGCTCAACCTTATCGCTTTTGGGGAATACCTTGTCCCATTCCTGCGTCAGATTCAACTGTTCCATGTTTAAGCCTCCTTGTCAGTCGCTTTAAGGTATTGCTCGTCGTCCACGGGCTCCAACCACTCGTTGGAGGCCTCCTCGCCCGGAACCTCCACCGCGAGATGGGAGAACCAGCTGTCGGGCGCCGCACCGTGCCAATGTTTCACACCCGGAGCGATGTTGACCACGTCGCCAGGGCGCAGTTCCTGTGCCGGTTTACCCCATTCCTGGTAAAGCCCTCGACCGGCCACGCAGACGAGGATCTGTCCGCCACCGCTTTTGGCGTGATGGACATGCCAGTTGTTGCGGCAGCCGGGCTCGAACGTAACGTTGTAAATGCCGACCTGCTCGGTGGAAAGGGACGCGAGGTAGCTTTGCCCGATAAAGTACTTCGCAAACGCGTCGTTGGGGACACCGATAGGAAAGGCCATCTCGTTTTGATGCTCAGCTCTTGCATCAGCGGCATCATCATCTGCCCAGACCTCCTTCGCCATGCGAAAGGCCGCCCACGCCTTGGGCCATCCCGCATAAAACGCCACATGCGTAAGGATTTCCGCTATCTCCGCCCTGGTCACGCCATTGTTCTTTGCGGACATCAGATGGTATTGGAACGAAGAATCCGTCAGCCCCTGTGCCATCAAGGCAACCACCGTCACCACGCTGCGGTCTCGAAGGGAAAGCCTGTCTTCTCGGCTCCACACCTCGCCGAACAGCACATCGTCATTGAGCTGTGCAAATTTGGGGGCAAAATCCCCCAGGGCATCTCTGCCCGCCGTCTGTTTAATCGTCATGTTTGATTCCTCCTGTCGATGGTTTTGAGTACAAAACCGCTTCCGCGCAGCTAAGCCGCGTCTAGACTCCCATGCCCATTCGTCGCGCCTGCTCAAGGGCGGGGTGACCGGCGATTACTGAACACCCCTTGCGCTCCCAATTGATATTGACGAGAATGAAGGTAATACCTAAACCTAACTTTAGGTCAATGAGTTAATTCAAGACTCGTCCGGAGGGACCATGTACACAATCGGACAGGTAGCAGATATGTTCGGTCTGCCCGTTTCCACGCTGCGTTATTACGACAAGCAGGGATTGTTCCCGGAATTGGAGCGGACGTCCGGCATTCGCCGATTCGGCGATACAGAACTCGAAGCGCTTCGGGTCATCGAATGCCTGAAGAAGGCGGGAATGGAGATCAAGGACATCCGTCTGTTCATGAAATGGTGTGCAGAGGGTCCATCAACATACCCCCAGCGCAAGGCCATGTTCGAGGAGCGGAAGGCCCACATGGAGTCGGAGATCGCGAAGATGTACCGTGCCCTGGACATGTTGAAGTTCAAATGCTGGTACTACGAGCAAGCGATTCAAGATGGCAGCGAGGATAGGCTGGAGACGCTGATTCCCGACAATTTGCCGGAAGAAATCAAAGGCGCCTACGAAAACGCACACGCTCGATAAAGCCGTTCGCTATCCATGGGACTCTGGCAAGGAGCTCCTTCCGAACAGAACGAAAAAGAAAGCCTCCGAACCAAAAGGTCCGGAGGCTGTTATTTCCGCTATTCCCACTCGGCAATAGGAGTCACTGGCCAAAAGCTTGTCAACATCAAAACAAGTCCTCAATCTATCGATTCTACGTGAGGCAATGGTCCTCATTTGATGCCCGCACTGTTTGCGCACTAGGGAGCAAAAGAATCTGGCCGCCGCTCAAATAAGATCACCGCCATCTTGCATAAACGACGCCATGTTAAGGTGCCTGACGCCATCCCTCTCCTGCAATAGAGGATCAAGCGTGAACAAGTAGCGCGGATACCCATCCCTGATGTGGCCGAACGGCCTGTACTCGCGCTCCTCGACGCCTCTGTCGGCAATCGACATAGAGACCTGGATGTAGGCGTAAGCATTGCGCCTACGAGCGATGAAGTCACACTCGAGCTTCCCAATACGGCCCACAGAAAGCTCGTACCCGCGCGATGCAAGATAGAGGTAGAGCACGTTCTCCAACGCCGGCCCGTAGTTAATCCTCGCATCCGTGTTCATGGCGAAATAGAAGCCGGGATCAGCCAGGTAGTACTTCTCTTCGCGGATAAGCGATCGCCGAGACTTGAGATCGAACCTCGAGCAGCGATAAAGGATCTTCGCGTCAACAAGAATCTGGATATACCGATTGAGCGTTTCGCGCTTGATGGGAATCTTCTCGACATCATTGAAGTACGCAAGGAGGTTCTTCAGGTTCGTCGGCGCACCAAAGTTGTTGATGAGATACGTCTGGACGGCATCGAAAACCGAGACATTCTTAATCTTGTTCGAATGTTTGACGTCCTTTTCAAAGATCTCATGAATAACACTCTTGATATAGGTGCGCTTTTCATCCTCGCCCTCATACTCCAACGCTTTGGGAAATCCTCCAAGGGTCAGGTACTCGGTAAACTCTCCCACGAGAACGTCATTGACAGGCTTGCCGAGAAAACGCTTCATATCGATATATTCCGCAAAGTCGAGTGGGAACACCTCGAACTCGATATAGCGACCCGTCAGCTTTGTAACAAGCTGCCCAGAAAGCAGATATGAATTCGAACCGGTAATGAAGATGGACCAACCGCCATCTGTCCGGTAGCCGTTGATGAGCAGCTCGAATTCCTCTACGTTCTGAATCTCATCGATGAAGAGGTACTTCGTCCCCTCAGTGTCTGCTGGGGTCGACATGTCAATCAGATTTTCGAGCTCATCGGTCGTCTTGACCTTCCTGTTCTCCCGTGAGTCAAGGTCGATATAGATGATGTGGTCGCTCGCTACACCGGATTCCACAAGCTCGTCTGCGATTGATTGCATGAGACAGGATTTACCGCACCTGCGAACACCGGTGATCACCTTGATCATCCCGTCATCGTGGTAGAAACCACGCATTCGCTTCAGATACTTTTCACGTCGGTATATACGCAAGATGCACCCCTTTTTTCAGTGTCCATTTTATCAGTTATGGGGGTACTTTTTTACATTTTATAAAAAAGCGTACCGATAACTTATTCTCACTTAGTTTCGGAAGTCGAGCAGGCGGTCGCGGTAGTACCCGTACTGCGCCCGGCGTACCTCGATTTCGGCGGGGATACCGTCGGTGAGTGATTTCGTTAGGGAGTCGAAGCGGTCGAGGATGTCGACGACCTTCTGCTGGGTGCCGATGGATGGGGCGGGAATCTCGACCCTCGATAAGTCCACAAGCGCGGCTTCGATTACCTTTTTCGGTTTAGCGTATTGCTCTTCAGATCATCGTGGTGTGCTCGTAGCCGCGCTCCACGAGGAGCCGCTCGGCA
>CABRRA010000012.1:0-62036 GCA_902473205.1 uncultured Collinsella sp. | reverse complement strand
CTCTCCCTTGCCCGCCGGCGTGTCCGCCTGCTTGGTTTTCGCTCGGTCAGGTCCTGGCTCGCACGAAGAGCACATTAAGTGCTCTTCGGCTCGTGCGGAATCTACGAAAACCAAGCAGGCGGACACGCCTTAGGTATCGATTACTTCAGTCTGAATTGACTTCGCTTTGGCTTAAACAAACACACAGAATAGCACAGGTAGTTGGGGTTATTGCGTATCTATAAAATAGCCTCCGACCGCGGATGGTCAGAGGCTATTTGTAAGCACGTTTTTGGCTGGTTTAGCCGTAGATGCGTTGGGGCTGCTCTTCGCCCTTTACGGAGGCTTCGGTCACGATGACCTTGGTGACGCCCTCCTCGCTGGGGAGGTCGAACATCGTCTGCTGCAGCACATCCTCGCAGATGGAGCGCAGGCCGCGGGCGCCGGTCTTGCGGGCAAGCGCCATGCGGGCGATCTCGTGCAGGGCGGCGTTCTCAAACTCAAGCTCAACGTCCTCGAGCTGGAACATCTTACGGTACTGACGCACAACAGCGTTCTTGGGCTCGGTTAGGATCGACACCAGGTCGTCCTCGTCGAGCGCCTGCGTCTGGGTGACGACGGGCGTGCGTCCCACAAACTCGGGGATCATGCCAAAGGCGTTGAGGTCCTGCGGGAGCACCTGACGCAGCAGGTCGTTCTCGTCAACCGAGGTGGGGCCGGCGATCTCGGAGTTAAAGCCCACGCCCTTGTTGCCCACGCGGTCGGCGATGATCTTGTCCAGACCAACAAAGGCACCGCCGCAGATGAACAGGATGTTGGTCGTGTCGATCTGCAGCAGCTCCTGCTGGGGATGCTTGCGGCCGCCGGTGGGCGGAACGCTTGCCACCGTGCCCTCAAGAATCTTAAGCAGCGCCTGCTGAACGCCCTCGCCCGAAACATCGCGGGTGATGGAGAGGTTCTCGGCCTTGCGGGCGATCTTGTCGATCTCGTCCACGTAGATAATGCCGACCTGCGCGCGCTCAATATCGCCATCGGCGGCATTGATGAGCTTGAGCAGGATGTTCTCCACGTCCTCGCCCACGTAGCCGGCCTCGGTGAGAGCGGTGGCGTCGGCGATGGCAAACGGCACCTCGAGGATACGCGCAAGCGTCTGGGCGAGCAGGGTCTTACCGGTACCGGTGGGACCGAGCAGCAAGATGTTGGACTTAGCGAGCTCCACCTCGTCCATATCATCGTCAAGCTGCGAGTCCAAACCGTCGTCAAAGGCCGAAAGCGCAGCGCCGCCCTCGATAACGCGGCGATAGTGGTTGTACACGGCAACCGACATGGCGCGCTTGGCGTCCTCCTGGCCCATAACATAGGCCGAAAGCTCGTCATAGATCTCGTGCGGCGTCGGCACATGCGTGATGACCTGACGGGGGTCGTCCTCGAGCTCAAAGCCCTCGGCCTCGGGATCCATGGCAGGCTGCCCGGCAGCCTGGCCGTGGTCGTTGAGGAAGCCCGGCAGCTTGCCGTTACGGGCGGCGTCCATAAAGTCCGAAGCCAGCGACTCCTCCAAGATCTCGGAGCAGGCGGCGACGCACTCATCGCAGATAAAGATGTTGGTCGGACCCTTAACAAGGCGACGAACCTGACCCTGCTCTTTTCCGCAGAAGGAGCAGCGAATGGGGTTGCCGTTCTCGTCGAAATTGTCCTGCATGTTACCGGCCATCCTAGGCGTCCTTCGCGGCAAGGTCGCGCGAGGTGACGATACGGTCGATCAGGCCGTAGTCAAGGGCCTCGGCAGCGGTCAGGTAGTTGTCGCGCTCGGTATCGGCCTGGACCTTCTCGATGGGCTGGCCCGAGGCGTCGGACAGGATTTGGTTGAGCTCGCGGCGGGTCTTCTTAATTTCCTCGGCCACGATCTCGATCTCGGTCTGCTGACCCTGGGCACCGCCGCTGGGCTGGTGAATCATTACCTTGGAGTGCGGCAGGCAGAAGCGCTTGCCCTTGGCGCCGGCCGAAAGCAGTACGGCGGCCATAGACGCGGCCATGCCGACACAAATGGTGGAGACCTGCGGCTTGATGAAGTTCATAGTGTCCAGAATCGCCAGGCCGGAGTAGACCTCGCCACCGGGCGAATTGATGTAGAGCGAGATATCCTTCTCGGCATCCTGGCTCTCAAGATGCAGCAACTGGGCAACGACCAGGTTGGCACTGACGGAGTTGATCTCCTCGCCCAAGAAGATGATGCGGTCGTTGAGCAGGCGCGAATAGATATCGTAGCTGCGCTCGCCGCGCGGCGTCTGCTCGATAACGTATGGCACGAGGGCGGAATCGAACTTAGCGATCATACGCATCTCCATTTCTCTCTTGCGGACCAAATTGGTTCTAGATAAACGTACGGTGCCCGCATGCTATGCATTGGCTGGCACCGTACGAAGCAACCGGATAACCGGTGTATAACTTTACCCCATCACGGGCGCACCCATGCGCTCGCGGGCAAGGTGGCGAGAATTACTCGGCGTCCTTGGCGGTCTCGTCGACCTCGGTCACCTTGGCGTTCTCGACCAGGTGGTCGACGGCCTTGGAGCGACGGATGGACTCGCGGACGGCAGGCATGCGGCCATCGGCGATGAACTCGGCCTTGGAAGCCTCGACGTCCTTGACGCCGGCCTTCTCGAACTCGGCGTTGATGTCGTCCTCGGTGACCTCGATCTTGAGCTCACGGGCGAGGGCGTCGAGCGCCAGGGACTCACGGGCAACGTCGTTGGCCTGCTTGTGCAGGTCGCCAATGAACTGCTCCATGGTCAGGCCGGAAGCGGGCAGCCAGGTGTCCAGCGTCATGCCGCGGGCAGCGAGGTTGGACAGGAAGTTCTGGCCAAGCTCCTCAAAGACGGACTGCTCGTAGTCGGCGTCCATCTCGTCGAGCTGCAGACGCTCGGCGAGAGCGGCGACGCAACGGTTCTCCTTCTCGGCCGGGAGGCGGGAAGCCTTGTCCTGCTCGATCTCGAGCTTGATGGCGTCGCGCATAGCGTCGATGCTGTCGAAGCCAAAGTCGGACTTGACGAGCTCGTCGGTGAGCTCGGGGGTGTTGCGGACCTTGATGCCCTTGACGGTGACCTCGACGGTGTGGGTCTCGGCCTCCTCGCCCTCCTCGGCCTCGTCGGTCCAGGTGACGGACTTGACGTCGTCAACGTTAGCGCCGATCAGGGCCTCGTTGAACTCCTTGGGGTTGCTGTCGCTACCGGCGATGAGCATGCGGCCCTCGGCGGCGAAGTTGTCGGCGTTCTCGACGGCCTTGAGGTCGACGGTCACATAGTCGTCAGCCTCGACGGCGCGACCCTCGACGTCCTCGAAGGTGGCACGGTAGTTGAGGAGCATCTCGACCTGGTTGTTGATCTCGGACTCGGTGACCTCCGCAGGGGGCATCTCGATCTCGACGGCATCGAAGGAGGAGAGCTCAGCGGCGGGACGCAGGGAGAACTCGACGGTGTAGGTGTAGTCCTCGTGATCCTTGGCGAGGTCGAGCTCCTTGTAGTCACCGTTCTTGGTGGGGACGATGTCCAGCTCGTTGAGGACGGCGGGCTCGTTGGCGGCGATCAGGTCGTTGGTGGCCTGAGCGAGGGTAGCCTCGGCGCCAAGAGCGGAGTCGATGACCGGACGGGGAGCCTTACCGGCACGGAAGCCCGGGAAGCGGTACTTCTTGGCGGTGTCCTTGTAGGCCTTCTTGATCGCGGCGTCGACGTCGGCGGCCGGGATGGTGACCGTAGCGGTGAGCTTGGCGTCCTTGACGTCAGAAGCGGTGATGTTCAACACGTTCCTCCTCATACTGCCCAGCTTATCTGAGGTGCTGGTACCTTTATGCAACAAGCGTCGCGACGGCGGGAGCCGACGCAGGTGCGTTGGTGCGGGCGAAAGGACTCGAACCTTCACGGGAATCCCACCAGAACCTAAATCTGGCGCGTCTACCAATTCCGCCACGCCCGCATGAGCGCACAGACTAGGAATGATAGCAGATACAAGCGGCAAGCGCACGCACACCTTTTACGGGCTCACGACCTCACCACGAGTACAAAAGGCGGGACGAGTTGTCCCGCCCCGCCCATTACGACTTGTTCGCTGACCAGCTACTCCCCCAGCAGGGCCTTCTCGGGCGTGATCGGCAGCGAGCGTACCTGATGTCCGGTGGCGTGTGCCACGGCCGAGGCCACGGCGGCGAGCGGCGTGTTGATGACGACCTCGCCAATCGACTTGGCGCCAAACGGACCCGTCGGCTCGTAGCTCGGCTCAAAGGCCACGCGAATGCTGCCGATATCCAGGCGCGTGGGCAGCTTGTAGCTCATAAAGTTGCCGGTGCGCAGGCGGCCGCGATCGTCGTGCTCGACGATCTCGTAGAGCGCGTGGCCGATACCTTGGGCAATACCGCCCTCGGCCTGGACGCGCGCGAGCGCCTCGTTGATCACGGTACCGCAGTCGACGGCCGCCGCGTAGTCCACCACAGTCACCTTGCCGGTGGCCTTGTCGACCTCGACCTCGGCAATACCGGCCATAAACGGCGGAGGCGAAACGGGCAGGCAGGCAGAGGCGTGCGAGGTCAGCGCGTCGCCGCCCGCGATGTTCTTGACGCACAGGTTGGCAAAGTCGCGCAGCGTGAGGTAGCGGTTCTGCTCACGCGCGGCACGCTCGTCGGACAGGCGCACATACTGACCATCGAAGACCACATCGGCGGCGTCCACATCCCACATCCGGGCTGCCTTGGCGCAAATCTTCTCACGGAGCTCGGTCGCAGCGTTCTTAGCGGCCAGGCCCGTCACGTACGTACCCGAGCTCGCGTACGAGCCGGCGTCGAACGGCGACACATCGGTGTCCACGCCGCGAACCACAATGAGCGAGCTCTCCACACCCAGCTCCTCGGCGGCAATCTGCGCCAGGATCGTGTCGACGCCCATGCCGTTATCGGTGGCGCCGGTGCCGATGGTAATGAAGCCGTCCTCTTCCAAGCGCATGTCGATGCCGGCGATGTCCACGTTGGAGATGCCCGAGCCCTGCATGGTAAGCGCGCAGCCCAGGGCACGCACACGGTCGCCCAGGTCGACGGCTAGCGGCTTGTCGCGCCAACCGATCATGTCCATCGCGCGCAGCAGGCAGCGGTCGAGCGCGCAGGCGTTGAGCTTCTCGTTGTAGTACTGCGGCATGATCTCGCCCTCGCGCACGATGTTCTTAAGGCGCAGGTCGGCAGGGTCCATGTGCAGCATGTCGGCGAGCTCGTTGACGGCGCTCTCCACGGCAAACTGGCCCTGGGTGGCGCCGTAGCCGCGATACGCGCCGCCACGGTTGGTATTGGTGTAGACGGCGTCCCAGCTAAAGCGGCTCGCCTTCACGTGGTTGTAGATGGGCAGGCTCTTGTGGCCCGAAAGGCCGATCGTCGTGGTAGCGTGCTCGCCATAAGCACCGGCGTTGGACAGCGTATGCAGGTCGATGGCCGTGATGGTGCCGTCGTTCATGGCGCCCAGCTTAACGGTCATCTGCATCTGGTGGCGCGAGTTGCCCGCAGTGATGGTCTCCTCGCGGGTGTAGCAGCAATAGCTCGGACGGCCGGTCTGCTGCGTCACGAACGCCACGAAGATCTCGCAGCAGCCCGTCTGCTTGGAGCCAAAGCCGCCACCGATGCGCGGCTTAATGACCTGCACCTGTGACTGCGGAATGTCGAGCGACTGCGCGACCATGCGGCGCACGTGGAAGGGCACCTGCGTCGAGGTGGTCACCGAGATGCGGCCGAACGCATCGGTCGTCGCGAAGGCGCGGAAGGTCTCCATGGGCGCGGTCTGCGTGGCCTGGCTCGTGTAGGTGCGCTCAAAGACGATGTCGCTCTGGGCGAATGCCTCGTCGAGGTCGCCAAAATCGCTGGTACCGCTGCACACCAGGTTGCGAGCAACGTCGCCGCCCTGCGGGAACATAAAGGTCACGTCGCCCTCGGGGTGGACCACGATGTCGTTATCGAGCGCCTGGGTAAAGTCGAGCAGGGGCTCGAGCACCTCGTAGTCGACCTTGATGAGCTTGAGCGCCTTGTCGGCGGCCTCCTCGGTCTCGGCGGCGACGATCGCCACCTCTTCGTTTTGGCAACGGACGAGGTTCTCGAGGATCAGGCGGTCGTAGGGACTCGGTTGCGGATAGCTCTGGCCGGCGATGGTAAAGCGGCGCTTGGGCACGTCCTCGTAGGTGTAGACGCCCACCACGCCGGGCACCTTCAGGGCGCGCGATGTATCGATGGAGCGGATCTTGGCGCGCGCATACGGGCTGCGCTTGAGCTTGACAATCAGGGCGCCGGCGGGCACCAGGTCGCCCGTGTAGACGGGACGGCCCTCGAGCAGCGCCTTCGAATCCTTCTTGGGCTGCTTGTGGGTAATCTGCTTGTACGCGACACCGTCGGAGCTCGTGTCGTTGACGGGCAGCTCGGGCATCTCAAAGCCCACCTGCACGCCGGACTCGTTGAGGAAGCGCACGATGGCGCGCAGCTGGCTCTCGTAGCCGCTGCAGCGGCAGAGGTTACCGGCGAGCTGGCGCGAGAGCTCTTCGCGTGTGGCGACGAGGCTCGGGTCCTCCTTGGCGGCGCGGGCGAGCGCCAGCACGTTCATGATAAGACCGGGGGCGCAAAAACCGCACTGCTCGGCGCCTTCGGCAGCCATCGCACGGGCCAGTGCCTCGGACTCGGCCTTGAGGCCCTCGAGCGTGGTAATGGAGCGGCCCTCAACACGGGCGGCAGGAACCGAGCAGCTCAGCACCGGGTCGCCGTCGAGCCACACCGTGCACAGACCGCAGTTGGTGGTTTCGCAGGCGCAGCGCACCGACGCGCAGCCCTGCTCACGCAAAAGCGAAAAGAGCATGGTGTCAGGAGCAATTTGAACCTTGACCTTGCGGCCGTTGAGCGTAAAGGAAAGATCGATGAGTTTGGCAGCCATTAGCGCACCTCGTTAGAATCGACGCCGGGCACGCGGCGGCAGGAATACTCGTCCGTGGCAAACTTTGGCACTTGCACGGTCTCGAGCTCGCGGGCAAGCGCGGCCGAAAGCTCGATGCCGGCAGCGCGACGCACAGCATGAATCGCCAGCGGGGCCGAGATGCGACGGCGGTAGTCGGCCGAGCCCCACAGGTTGGTGCCATAGCTCAGCGCGCGTACGGACGCGGCCAGGGCGCGAAGCTCGTCCTCGGAAGGCTGCTCGGCGGTAAGGCCGCACGCCTCGCCCTGCAGCAGGGTCGCGCGCAGCGGGCGGGCACCCACAGTGACATGCCAGCTGTTGTTCCACCAGGCAGCGGTAACGTTCAGCGAGGGAAAGTCGGTCGCGGCCTTGCGCACGGCCTCGTAGCTCGCACGGTAATCGTGCTTGACGACCACGATGTGCTCGATCACGTCGCGCACGTAACCCATGTCAACAAACTCGGCGAGCGGCACGCGACCGGCGCCCGTCAGCTCAACATAGGAATCGAGCGCCAGGAAAGCCGAGAGCACGTCCGAGAAGCCAAAGCGGCCGTAGATGCTGCCGCCCACCGTGGCGGTATTGCGCAGCTGCACGCCCACGATATCGTGGACGGCGAACTCAAAGACATTGTTGACAAGCGCGTTGAGCTCGACATGGCGCTCGAGCTGGCGCAGGGTGCACATGGCTCCGATGCGAAACTCGGTCTCGGTCTCCTCGATCTGATCGAGTCCGCAGGCCGAAAGGTCAATCGCCGTCGCCACGCGACGCGAGCCCAGGCGCATCCAGATGCCGCCGCCCACAATCTTGTTGTTGCGGTTCTTCTGTAAGAGCTCATAGGCTTCGGCCGCGCTTCCAACACGGACGTAGGTACCGAACTTGAGCACGTTCTCCCCCATCTCTTCACTTGTCCAGTACTTTTAAGTGTACCAAACGAAGGGCCGCGACCTTCCACAGCACAAAAACCTCCCTCCCATCCATAACTTGCGGTGAAATACGGACTGTTTGTCGGGCTTAGGGCGCCCAACAGTCCGTATTTCACCGCAACTTAAGGGGCGGCCGGCAGAGGGCCGAGACATAATGATCCGTTTTCCTCCGTCCCCAACGGATCAAAAAAGGCTCCCAGCCAAGATGACTGGGAGCCTTCTGCGATGCTATGTCGAGCGAAGATTTAGCAGACGCCCTGGGCGAGCATGGCGTCGGCGACCTTCAGGAAGCCGGCGATGTTGGCGCCCATGACGAAGTTGCCCTCCTGGCCATACTCCTTGGCGGTGTCGTCCACGTTGTGGAACATGCCGCGCATGAGCTGCTCGAGCTTGCCGTCGACCTCCTCGAAGGTCCAGGACAGGTGCTCGGCGTTCTGGCTCATCTCCAGGCCGGACACGAGCACGCCGCCGGCGTTGGCAGCCTTACCGGGCATAAAGGCGACGCCGTTCTCCTGGAAGTAGGTCGTGGCCTCGATGGTCGTGGGCATGTTCGCGCCCTCGCCGACCACCTTGCAGCCGTTGGCGACGAGCGCCTGGGCGTCCTCGAGCAGCAGCGTGTTCTCACGAGCGCAGGGCAGCGCGATATCGCAGGGAAGCTGCCACACGCCGCGACCGTCGCCCTCGTGCCACACGGCGTTAGGCTTCTCGTCAACGTACATGGCGAGCGTAACGCCCTTGTCGTGGCCAGAGCGCTTCTTGTTGTAGATGTGCTCGAGCACGGTGTAGTCGATGCCGTCGGGATCCTCGACCCAGCCGTGGGTATCGGAGCAGGCCAGGACCTTGCCGCCGAGCTGAGAGACCTTCTGGACGGCGTAGATGGCGACGTTGCCAGAGCCATGAACGACGACGTTCTTGTCCTCGAAGGAGTCGCCGCGGCTCTTGAGGTACTCATCCACAAAGTAGGCCAGGCCGTAGCCGGTGGCCTCGGTACGGGCGAGCGAGCCGCCAAAGGAGAGACCCTTGCCGGTGAGGACGCCGGTCCACTCGTTGGTCAGGCGCTTGTACTGACCGAACAGGTAGGCAACCTCGCGGCCGCCAACGCCCAAGTCGCCGGCGGGAACGTCGGTGTTGGGGCCGATGTGGCGATAGAGCTCGGTCATGAAGGACTGGCAGAAGTGCATGATCTCGTTGTTGGACTTGCCCTTGGGGTCAAAGTCGGAGCCGCCCTTGCCGCCGCCCATGGGAAGGGTGGTCAGGCTGTTCTTGAGGATCTGCTCCAGGCCCAGGAACTTGAGCATACCCAGGGTGACCGTCGGGTTAAAGCGCAGGCCGCCCTTGTAGGGTCCAATGGCAGAGTTGAACTCGACGCGGTAACCGCGGTTGACCTGAACCTTGCCCTGGTCGTCGACCCAGGGAACACGGAACATGACGATGCGCTCGGGCTCGACGAGGCGCTCAAGCAGGGCGGCCTCCTCGTACTCGGGATGGGCGTCGAGCGCCGGCTGGATGGTGCCGAGGATCTCGGTCGCGGCCTGGATGAACTCAGGCTGCTCGGGATAGCGGGCCTTGAGCTCGTCGAGAACTTTCTGCGTGTAGCTCATGCTTCCTCCAATTGATGGAAAAGAAAGGTGTCGTTCGAGGCGCCCCATGCGCCGCGAGCTTTATCGAGTATGGATAATATCGCACTGTTGCAGCAAAGTTTCGCATAAGCCGACGAGCAGATGTTTCGTTTTGATTACGATGCAGGTAGATGCGTTTTTGAGTACCTGACGTGCAAAACCTGTGTTTCAAACCTGTTTCGTCCACGTGTTCCAAACCACCACATTGGGGACAGGCACCTTTGTGGTGGTTTATGCAGTGGAACCACCACAAAGGTGCCTGTCCCCAATGTGGTGGTGTGGGTGGTTAGAGGACGAGCTGATGGTAGTCGGCGGGGGTTATGCGGCCTTCGGTGGCAGCGCGGAAGGCGGCGAGGGCATCGCCGGAGAACGGCATGACCCAGCAAAGCCCACAGCCGGCAGTAATGGAGCCCGGCAATGGCATGATGCGCCCAGGCACACCGGCGGCAAGGCACAGCTGCTCGCACTCCATCACATCGAAGGTGCTGTCAAACGACACGATAATCTTGCGCTCATGGTCGAGGGCATCACCGGACGGGTCTTCGCGGTGTGCCTCGCGATACGCCGCGGCGGCCGCTTCCTCTTCCGCAGTATGTCCACAGCCACCGCAACCGCAGGTACAGGGCTCGGAACCATCGCAAGTGCAAGGCTCTCCCGTGTCGGGGCAAATATCGTGAGACATGACAACTCCAATCGTCTAGGCGAGCAACTCGGCCGCCGCAAACTCCTCGGGCGTATTGACGTTCTCGAAGCAGAGCGTCGAGCCTGCGGCCGCGACAATCTGAGGCTCGTCCATATAACCAGCCTGAACGCGATTGATCAGGCAGCGAATGCGTTGGCGATCGCAGGCGAGCAGCTCCCGGGCGACCGGTGCACACGCGTCACGGCGCCAGACAGCGCAAAGCGGCTCAATCCCCCGCTCCTCGCACGGCACGCACACGTCGAGCGCCTCGGCCTCAACACGATCGGCAAGCGCGCCGATGAGTTTCGGCGAGACAAACGGCATGTCGCAGGCGACGATGGCCACGAGCGGTAGCCGAGCCGCAGCCAGCGAGCTCGCAATGCCGCGCATGGCGCCTGCCGACCCTTCAAGGTCCGCTACCACGCGAGGCACAAGACCGCCAAACGCGTGCTCTTCAAGATATGCCAGCTCACTGGGTCGCGACGTGGTCACGACCAACTCACCGGCAACTGGCGCCAACCGACCCAGCACGCGCTCGATGAGCGGCTCGCCGCAAAACAACATCCGCGCCTTGTCGGAACCCATGCGCGACGACAGCCCGCCCGCCTGGACGACGCAAGAAAGATCGGCTCGTCTTACGGTAGTCATACGGCAAAACACCCCCATCGGTATGCTCGAAACCCGGTGCGCGAAGCTAAATACCGCCGCCGAAATAGCGGCGCTACGAAAAGCTCGTGCAAAAACAAAACAGCGCCTTTGCGGCACGCAGTAAGACCGCGAGCACAAAAGCGCTGGTAACGTATGGCGGGAACGTATGTGAATCGAACACATCCAAGACGTTTTGCACGCCTCGCAACGGTTTTGAGGACCGCGGAGCCCACCGGAGCCCATCCGTTCCCAAGTGCGCCGGTATTTTACCAAACTAGCAGGGTAGTCTTTTTGGGACGGGGCTTTTTTAGCTGCCCCATCCGGAGCCCGCAAAGCTTAAGACATATCTGACATAGGGTAGCTAAAAAAGCCCCGTCCCAAAAAGACTACCCCGGTGTCGTGTCACGAAAACGGCGCATCTACTACGTTTGACCGGCATGGGTCAAAGTTGCGGTGGAATAGTTCCTGGAAGAGGCATCTAAACCGGAAAACAGGAACTATTTCACCGCAACTGATAAGGGTGGCCTAGCGCAGGGAGCGCAGGCCGCCGGCATCCTTGTCAAGGACTGTGAAGCGTACGGCATCTAGATGCTCAAGGATGCTGATGGCGCGCTTGCGCGACACGCCCAGGGCCTCGCGCAGCACGCTCGTGGTGGCAGCGCCGCCGGCATCGGCGATGGCGGCGGCGACGAGCTCACGCGCGTGGGCCTCAGCGGCAGCGGACAGGGCAACGTCCCGCTCGACCTTTACGATCGCGCGGTTGAGTGAAAGCTCGCGCAGCGCACGTGTCATGGTGTCGCGATCGAGCTGCAGTTGCTCGCCCACCTCGGGCAACGTCGGCGCATCGAGTCCGGCTTCGTCCAGCAAGGAAACGATGCGCTCGCAAGCCTCGCGCACCACGCGTGCGGCAGCAGCGGCCGAGTGCGGGTCGAACACCTCGGCCCCCTCGGCGGCGCACACGCCACGTGAGCAGCCCTCGGAAATCAGGGCTGTGGCAACTGCATCGTCAGCGGCAGGCCACGCAGCATGGGCAACGGCGCCGGGCGTAAAGCCCGTCTCCTTGGGAGCCGCCGCGTGCATGGCTGACAGAGTCGCCGCAAGCGTACTCATCGCGGCATCGAGCGCGGAGGCATCTGCATACAGCGAACCATCCGAGCCAGCTAGCGCGCAAGCAGCGCCCTTCGCCACCAACTCGCGCAACGCCGCCTCAGCCTCACCGGCAACAAGATCGAGCGACGCGGCAACATCGGCAGCCGTAACCGGCAGCGTCTGCAGTGCCAGCCAAGCGCCCACACCACCCGCGATATCGCCGGACTCGAGCGCCGCATACAGTGCACGCTCCCCTTCAGCAAGCTCGCGCGAGCGACGGCAACGCGAAAGCAGCACGCGCCCGCCGCCAATAAGCATCACGGGCGAATACGACAGCACCACGGCATGGTCGCCGGCGCGCAGCGGCAGCGGTTCCTCCAAGCGCACCTGCACCACTCGCGTCTCGCCCACCGCCATGGGGGCCTCACCCTCCATGAACATGATGCGACCGACGACCTCGGCCGTACCCGCCATCACGTGCACGCGCGCACCCGACTCGAGCACGCGCGGTTTGACGCCCTCGCGGCCCAAATACGTAAACGCCATCATAAAGCGCATCGTCTGGCCAAAGCGGCCCGCCACGCCGAGCATCTCACCGCGATCGAGCGCAGCAACGCCGTCACCAACCAGGTTGAGCGCCACACGCTGACCGGGCAGCGCCCGTGGCGTGTCGCCATGCACTTGGATCCCGCGTACGCGGCAGGCCGTGCGCGACGGCAGCGCGACGAGCTCATCGCCCACCGCAACCGGCGCATCGTGCAGCGTTCCCGTCACGACGGTGCCGGCGCCCTTGATCGTAAAGCAGCGGTCGATGGGCAGACGCGGTGCGGCATCGGTGAGCTCGGCACGGGCTCGGCAGGCACCCCAGCAAGCGGCAACCTGCTCGTCGAGCGCAGCCAGCAGGTCATCGATTCCCGCGCCGGTCTTGGACGAAACAGGCACGATCGGAGCGCCCGCAAACACGGTACCCGACAAAAAGTCATCGACATCGAGCTCGGCAAGCTCAGCCATCTCGGCATCGGCCAAATCGCACATCGTCAGCGCGACCACCATATGCGTGACGCCCAGCAGCTCCAGCACATGCACGTGCTCGCGCGTCTGCGGCATCACGCCCTCGACGGCCGAAACCACCAGCACGGCCACGTCGATACCCGTGGCGCCCTGCACCATGGCGCGCAAATAATGCGCGTGGCCCGGCACATCGACCAGTCCGACGATCTTGCCACTCGGCAGTGCCAGCTCGCCAAAGCCCAGCTCCACGGTCATACCGCGACGGCGCTCGACCTCCAAGCGGTCAGGATTCTTGCCGGTCAGCGCCTCAATCAATGCCGACTTACCGTGGTCGACATGGCCCGCCGTGCCCACGATAACGGGGCATTCCACCAATGCGTCACGCTCACTCATCGGCGCACCGCCTTGGCAACGCACGCGGCAAGCGTCGACGCCGCCGTCTCGATATCGCGGTCGCCCACAAGCGTACGGACGTCAAACAAAATGCGATCGTGCGAGGTTCGCGTGACGACCGGCGTGTCGAAGTCCTGGACAAGCGAACGCTTGAGCGCGTCGACCGTCAGACGCTCGTCAACAAGACGCACGGCAACGCACATCGTGGGCAGCTCAACGGTAGGCAGCGAACCGCCACCGGGCGTCGAGGACTCCTCGACAATCTCCAATTCAACGGCGCACGGGCAACCGGCCTTATCGAGCACGGCGACCATACAATCGCACAGCTTGCGAGCACGACGCTCCAGATGAGCCTGCGGAAGCGTCAGCATGCTGAGCACCGGAATATCGCGATGAGCCACATCGGCGCCATCCATGTAGATACGCAGCGTGGCCTCGAGCGCCGTGAGCGCCAACTTACCCGGGCGCAGGGCGCGCATAAGCGGATGTGACCCACAGGCCTGGACCAGATCGCGGCGGCCCATGATAATGCCCGCCTGTGCGGCACCGAGCAGTTTATCGCCCGAGCACGACACCAGATCGAGCCCTGCCGAAACCGAAGCCGGCGTGGTTTCCTCGCCGCCGCGAACCAGGATGTCGTCAGGCAGCAGCGCACCCGAGCCCTGGTCCTCGTAGAACAGCAGGCCATGCTTATGCGCCAGCGCGGCGAGCTCCCTTGAGCTCACCTCCTCGTGAAAACCCTCGATGCGATAGTTGGAGGGATGGACCTTCAGAATCATGGCCGTTTCGGGCGTGATGGCGCGCTCGTAGTCGCCCAGATGCGTGCGGTTGGTGGCGCCGACCTCGACGAGCTTGGCGCCCGAAGCCGCCATGACATCGGGAATACGGAAGCTGCCGCCAATCTCGACGAGCTCGCCGCGGCTCACGATGACCTCTTTGCCCGCGGCATGGGTGGCAAGCACCAGCAGCACCGCGGCGGCATTGTTGTTGACGACCAGCGCATCCTCGGCACCGGTGAGCGAGCGGATCAGCTGCGCGGCGTGCTCCTTGCGCGACCCGCGCGAGCAGGTGTCCACGCTGTACTCGAGCGTACTGTACCCGCGCGCGACCTCGGCCACGGCCTTGGCGGCCGATTCCGCGAGCGGGGCGCGACCCAGATTGGTATGGATAACAACACCCGTGGCGTTGACGGCAGGACGCAAGCTCGGCAGCGCAGAACGATGCGCACGCCACTCGATGGCCGAGGCCAGCTCGCGCTTGGAACGCGGAGCGGCGCCAGCACGAATCGCGGCGCGCTCCTCGTCGAGCTCGGCCGTGACGGCGGCATGCACCACCGCGTCGCAGGTCTCCCCCGCCGCCTTCACTACCGGCCACTCGGCAAGCAGCTCGTTGACGGAGGGAATGGCGCGCAGGCGGGCGCGCACCTCATCGGACATGTTCTGGCTATCGCTCATGTGCAGCCTTTCAAAACCAAGGGCAGATCAGTCGGTCGCTCATCAAAAACCAGCCGAATCAATCTACTGAATCAATCTGTCGTTATTATCCACGTGCTCCGCGATCTTTTCCACGCGAACGGCGTTTTCCTGGGTGAGCGCGGCACCCGTCAACGGATCCCAACGCAACGGTGTATGGTCGAGCGGGCCCACGCCCAAGGCTTGAGCGTCACCGGCATCGCGGCCAAACGAACGCCCACCGGGGGCGGCCGACGTAAAGATGCACGCCGGATGCAGATACGGCGTCGTCTCCACGCGCACGCGGTCGCGGCCCATATCGCTCACGAGTTCCACGACCTCGCCATCGGCGATACCCATGCGTGCGGCGACATCGGCATTCATCTGCACGGCGTCCAAGTCGGAACCCGCCTCGGCGGCGCCGGCCGCCGCGAGCCTGCGCGAGGTATGCGACTCAAAGGGACGGTTGCCGCTAATGAGGCGAAACATCCCCGGGCCGGGCTCCACCATGGGAGCGATCCAGTTGGGCACAGGACCCATGCCGGCTCGCTCCCATACGTCGCTTGCCAGCGCAATCTTGCCGCCGGCAAGCGGAATCACCGGCTCGCCTGTGCGCGGCGGCAGCGGCACGCCCGTATCGGCCCAACCGCGCTCCTTGAGCTCGTCCAGATCGATCCCAAACGGCGCCACCTGGGCAGCCGCCAGATCGTCAGACGCAAACCGGAAGTACTCGCCCACGCCACAGGCCCGCGCCAGACCGGCAAAGATTTCCCGCCCCGGTCGCGTGTCGTCATGCAGCACGGGCAGCACGGCGTTGCGGTAGAACACGCGCGAATCATTGGCGCCCACGACTGTGCCCATGCCACGGTCGGCCTCCAGATACGTCACATCGGGCAGCACGAAGTCAGAAGAACGCGCCGTCTCGGACCAGCGAATATCAATCGTCACGAGCAAGTCGAGCTGCTGCAAAATACCCAACCAAGCCTGCGCATTGCCATAGCCCGCGCCGGGGTTACTGGCATAGACGATGAGTCCACGCAAATCGCCGGCAAGAATCGACTGGCCGATGGTCGTGCACAGGCCGCGCACCGGATCGACCAGAGGATAACGCTCGGACCCCAACTTGGGCTCGCGCGGCACCGGCGGCGTCGCAAAGCGCATGGGATCAAGGCCGCCCAGTGAAAGCGGTGTGGGCGGATTGAGCGCGCCACCCGCATGTCCAATACAGCCCAGCAGCACATCGACCAAGCAGATAGCGCGTGCGGTCTGGGTGCTATTGGCATACGCAATGCCAATGCCGCCATGAAAGCCGGCGTCCACCACGGCAGCAGGCGCGGCGGCAGCCAGATCACGCGCCGTGGCGGCGATCTCTGCGGCCGGCACGTCGCACATCGACTCGGCCCACTCAGGCGTCCAAACAGCAGCCGCCTGCGCGAGCTCGTCAAACCCCGTGGTATAGCGGGTCACGAACTCGTGGTCATACAGGTCCTCGGCAATCAAGACATGGGCAATACCCAACAGCAGCGCCAAGTCGCAGCCCGGGCGCACGCGCAACCAGCGGTCGGCAAGCGCAGCCGAGCCGCTGCGCCGAGGGTCGACCACGATAATCTTCGCCCCACGCCGGCGCGCATCGTTGAGCGCATCAACGGCCCCCATCGTCGACGAATCGACAATGGAACGCCCCAGATACATGATGCAATCGGTGTGCGCCAGGTCGGAGGCGGGGCTGTAGCCCAGGCTGTGCTCCCAGCCGGTGAGACGGCTTACCTCGCAGGCGCCGTCGGCACCGTACACGTTGGGCGAGCCCAGCGCATGCATAAAGCGATACGCCCAGTAACGGTCAAATGAGGGCACGCCGAGCGTCATGCCCAGCGCACGAGGCCCGCACTCGTCAACAATCCCCAAAAGACGCTCGGCAATCTGAGCAAACGCCTCATCCCAGGTAATCGCATCAAACCCCGAGCCATCAGCTCGGCGGCGCATGGGATGCAAAATCCGGTCGCGCTCGTCAAACGGCATGGACAGGCGATGCCGCCCGCGGGAGCACAGAGCACGAGCCGCACACGGATGTCCCGGCACTGGCAGCTCGGCAACTACACGGCCGTCCTCAACGCGTGCCGCAAAGGCGCAATCGGCATAGCATCCCCCGCATGTGGTCACCACGGTACGACCGTCACGCTCCACAGCAGATGCCATCTCGATTACCCCTTTCATCAGCCAAACACAACAGGCCAAAAGCCCGGCAACGGGCCCCAGACCCAAAAAGCCTCCCGCACGGCAACGCCCCGCGGGAGGCCCAACGTCAAACAGACGGCACCTTACGCCTCGGACTTCTTGGCGTAGATAAACCAGTAGCCGAGCGCGACCAGAACCGCGCCGCCCACAATGTTGCCCAGCGTGGCGGCGGACAGGTTAAACGCAATGCCCGCAACATTGAGCGCATCGGTGCCAGCGACCTCGGCACCATAGCCGCACGCGTGCATCACGGCGCCCATGGGCAAAAAGTACATGTTGGCAACGCAGTGCTCAAAACCGCAGGCCACAAAGGCGGCGATGGGCAGCAGAATGCCCACGACCTTATCGACCACGGTCTTGCCGGCGGTACCGATCCACACGGCAAGGCACACAAAGATGTTACACAGGATGCCGCGGAAGAAGATCGTCACCCAGTCAATCGTCACCTTGCCGGCGGCAACGCTCACCATGGAGTTGGCGACTGCCTCGCCGTTGAGCTTATAGATGCCGGCCATGTACACCAAAAAGACGATGAACAGGGCACCGACAAAATTGCCGACCCACACGACGACCCAGGCCTTGAGCATCTGGACCAGAGTGATCTTTTTGCTCTTGAGTGCGCAGACCATAAGCGAATTGCCGGTAAACAGCTCGGCGCCGCACACAAGCACCAGCACCAGACCCAGACAAAAGCACAGACCGCCCACGACGCGTTGGGCACCCCAGCCCAGCGTGCTGTCGCTCAAAAACACCGTAAAGAACAGACCGCCGAAGGCGATAAACGCGCCGGCGAACATTGCCAACAGAAAGGCCTTAGCGACCGGCAGGTTGGCCTTGGTCACGCCGGCGGCCTCGGTCTTGGCCTCGATTGCGGCGGGCGCCAGGCAATCGGGAGCGGGGAACTCCGCCTTGGAATCTGCCATGTCAATCACTTCTTTCCTAATCAGCAGGGGCAAGCGCTGTTACAGCTCCTGCCCCAAGCGGACAAAGTGGGAAAAGTCGTTGGCGGCCACGGCGTCGTACACGGCGTCGACGGCCTCAAAGACCTCCGGGGACATGGGGTTATAGAACTCCGTATCGCCCGGCTGAATCCCTATGAAAACGATATCTTCGCACGATTGCTCAATCTCTTCGATCAGAATCGACAAGGGAAGCGAATGCGTGGTGAACATCGACTTGCGGGCCACATCGCGCTTGTCGAGCAAGCGGATGGACCCGACGGGCAGCGCCATGTCAGCGGCATCGACCAAGACCAGGCGAGGCGGACGCTCGCGCTTGACCTCGATGATGTCATCCTCGGGCGTCTGACCGCCATCGATGGTGTACCAGCCGGCAAGAGGCGCGTCCTCCATCTTTTTGGAGAGCACGGGGCCGGCGGCATCGTCGGCACGCAGCACGCTTCCCGCCGTGAGCACGATACCCGCAAACGGGGCGCCGTTCACACGACCATCCACAACGCGACCCATTACTGCAACCTTCCCGTCAGATACACACCCGAAACATCGCGCACGCGCTCAACCAGATCGCGGAACTTCATCAGAAACGCGACCTGCTGGGCATGCAGCCCAAAGTCGTCGTCGAACACCGAGATGCCGGCCTTGGCCGAACCGCGAAAACCGCGCTCGTCGAGCAGCATATCGCAGGCCTCGAGCAGCGACGGCACCGCCGCCTTGTCGAGCTGGCACTCGCCAAAGGAGCGGATGGCCTCGAACTTGGTCTTGGCCTCCCCCTCCGGCAACGCATCGACGAGCGAATAGAACACATCCACCGGCACCGACAGGCGCGGCTCAAAGCAGTCGAGCACGCCGGTGTGGTGGCCCACGGCGAGCGTGTAGTACAGCACGTCGCAGGCCTCCTGGGGAACGTCTTCCTCGGTCTCCACAAACTTACGCGTGAGCTCATAGAAGACCACCTGGTCGGGCGCATGGCCCAGGCAGGGGTCGGCGACGCCCTCGGCGGCCTCGTCGCTTGCGCGCGAGGCATCGCCAAAAGAGCCGCCGAGCATGCCGGGGCCCGCAAAATAACCAGAGCGGTCCGTGAGCTCCATCTAGCGACCTCCGGCCAGCACCAGATCCTGCAGCGCCGAGTAGACCTCGACGCGGCGCGGATCGTCCTGCTTGTCGATGAGCAGCGCCATGGCACCGCGGATATCGCCCTTGGGCGCGCCCTCGAGCGTGTCCATAAACTCGTTTGCCAGGTCGCGGCCGTAACGGTAGCCGCTCATGGCGCGAGCCTCGCGCTCGATGGCAACGCGCAGCTTGTACGGCACGCCGGGGTGCAGGATATCGGCCTGCTCGCCGGCGGCCTCCACCGTGGTCTCGGCATGGAGCTTTTGGTCCAGCAGACCGAGCGCCATGGCAAAGCCGTAGACGGTCTGCGCGGGGCTGGGCGGGCAGCCGGGGATATAGACATCGACCGGCAGAATCTTATCCGTGCCACCCCAGACGCAGTAGTTGTCGTAGAAGATGCCGCCGGTGCAGCCGCACGCGCCGTAGGACACCACAATCTTGGGATCGGGTGCGGCCTCAAAGGCGCGCAGGGCCGGCATGCGCATGGCACGCGTCACGGCGCCGGTGTACAGCAGCACATCGGCGTGACGGGGCGAAGGCACGACCTTGATGCCAAAGCGCTCGACGTCGAAGACGGGCGTGATGGAACCGAAGATCTCGATCTCGCAGCCGTTGCAGCCGCCGCAGTCGACACGGTAGACGTACACCGAGCGCTTGATCTTCTTAAGAAGGGTCGCCTTGGCCTTCTCGATGCTCTCGTCGAGCTCGATCTTGGTCGGGCGGTACTGAAGCCGCTCGGGCAAAAGCGTGGGTTCGGCCATGGTTACTCCTCCTTCGTTTCAAAATCCATGATGATGCCCTCGACCGGCGCCGGACCGGCGGGAATCTCGGGCGCATCGGGGTTGAGCTCGCGGTCGATATACTCCGGGTTCACGCCGTGGCCGCCCAGATACTCCATGCCGGGACCCTGGGGCTCACCGGACGCAAGCGTCTCGTTGGCGGCCATGCCGTGCGCGTTGCCGGTCTTTACGGCCGAGGCGGCGCGCAGGGCGTCGAGCTCGCGCTTGCACTCCTGGCACATACCGACGGTACGGGCGGCCTGCTCGGCCTCCATGCCGCCGGCCTTTTGCAGCAGGCGCTTGGCGTAGTCGATCTCCTTGTGCGGGGCGAACGGCTTGCCGCAGCGCGAGCAGTGCTCGAGCGTGTAGACGCTCTTGCTGGTGAGGTCGTCCTTGCTCATGACGGCCAACTCAAACTCCTCGGTGAGCTTGATGGCCTCCATGGGGCAGGCTTCCTCGCAACGGCCGCAAAAGATGCAGCGACCGTAGTCGATCGACCAGGTGATGGTATCGGCCGCAAGGTCGGTGTCCATGCGAATGGCATCGGCCGGGCACGCCACGCCGCAGGCACCGCAGGCGATGCAGAGCTCAGCATTGTGCTCGGGCTTGCCGCGCATGTCCTTGTTGGTGGGGAACGGCGCAAACGGGTACTTGACCGTCGCGTCGCCGGCCTTGGCGTTAACCTTCCAAAGCTTCAGCATATTAGAGCGCCTCCTCATCGAGCGGAGCGGCCATGGTGCCCTCGCCCGCAAGCGGCGACTTGTCGCGCCAGACGTTCTCGAACTGCTCCTTGTCAAGCACGTGGTCGCGCTTGGCGGCGACATCGGTCACCGTCACGCGGTCGGTGCAGGAGTAGCACGGGTCGAGCGAGCCGACGATCAGCGCCGCGTCGCCCACGGTGTTGCCGCGGAACATGTAGCGCAGGACCGGCCAGTTGCTGTACGTGGCGGCCTTGGCGCGCCAGCGATAGCACTTCTGGTTATTGCCGAGCATGGCCCAGTGCACGTCCTCGCCGCGCGGCGCCTCGGTGGCGCCGATAGCGTACTTGTGCGGGGTGTACTCCCAATCCGTGGTGAGGATGGGGCCCGACGGGCAGTTCTCGAGCATGGTCTCGATCATGTCGATCGAATCGTAGACCTCCTGGATACGCACGGCGGTACGGCCGAAGGCATCGCAGGTGTCGGCCGTAGCGGCGTGCATCTTTTGGACGTCCGGATCGGCGTAGCCGTCGAAGGGATGGTCAAAGCGCACGTCGCGGGCATAGCCCGAGCCACGCATGAGCGGGCCGACCGGCGAGAAGTCGCGTGCGATCTTGCGATCCAGAATGCCGATGCCACTCGTACGCTCAATAAAGTTGGGCGTGGAGAGCAGCATGTCGACGAGTTCCTGAACCTCGGAGCGCAGCTGGTGGATGGTCGTGAGCGTGGAGAGCTTCTGCTCGGCCAAAATGTCGCGACGCACGCCGCCGATCACGTTGAGGCCGTAGGTCTTGCGGTGACCGGAGAGCTTCTCGGCCAGGTCCATGGACTTCTCGCGGACGCGGAAGAACTGCTGGAAGCCGGAGTCGAAGCCCGTGTAGTGCGATGCGAGGCCAATATTGAGCAGGTGCGAGTGCAGACGCTCGACCTCGAGCATGATGGCGCGGATGTACTGGGCGCGCGGCGGGACATGAATGCCCTGGGCGCGCTCGACGGCCTCGGCATAGGCCACCGAGTGGGCGCAGCCGCAGATGCCGCAGATGCGGTCGGCGAGGAACGTCACGGCGTCATAGTTCAGGCGCGTCTCGGCGACCTTCTCCATGCCACGGTGCACGTAGAACAGACGGTAGTCGGCATCGACGATCGTCTCGCCCTCGACAAACAGGCGGAAGTGGCCGGGCTCGTCGGAGGTAATGTGCAGCGGGCCCATGGGGACGAGCGTGGTCACCTTGCCCTTGGTGTCGGCCAAGAACTCGTAGTTTTCCATGTCGCTCGCGGGAGCGGGACGGAAGCGGTAGTCCATGGAGTCCTTGCGCAGCGGGTACAGGCCGCTGGGCCAGTCATCGGGCAGTACCAGGCGGCGACGGTCGGGCAGACCCTCGGGGATCAGGCCGAACATGTCGCGCAGCTCGCGCTCGCCCCACACGCAGGCGGGGACGAACGGCGTCACGGACGGGAACGTCATCTTGGCGGGATCGATCTCGGTGCGCACGGTCACCCAGCCGGGGTCCTCCCCCTCCATGGAGATGACGTAATACACGGCGTAACGGCCGCACAGACTGCGCTCGTCGTTGCCGATGATCACGGGAATCCAGCCGTAGCGCTCGTAATACAGGTAGTGGACGGCCTCGGGCAGCTTGTCCTGCTTGACGGTAATCGTCAGCTGGTCCTCACACTGCCACTCGACCTTCTCGATAGCGCCCGGCACTGCAGCACGCAGGGCCTCGACGTGGCTTTCGCAGCGACGAGCGTAGTCCTTCTTTTCAAGTTCTGCCATGGTGCTAATTCACCTCACTTGTCTTGGTCTGGGAACTGAACACCATGCGGTAGAGAGGGGCCTCGTGGAGCTCTTCGACGCTCTGGTTCAAAACGACGGACGTTGCATCCTCGACGCCGCTCGTGATGGCGACCGGGGTGGCGATACCGAACCACATGACCACGATCGCGAGGGCGATCTCGGGGATGATCATGAGGGCGGGCACCTCGTGGCGCTTCATGCCCTCGGGCGCCTTGCCGAAGATGGACTTGAGCGCGATGCCGGTAAGGGCGAAGTACACGCCGGTGAGGCCGATGGCCACGAGCACGACCACCCAGATGGGACCGGACTGAACGCCGGCCACGAAGGTGAGGAACTCGGAGATGAACAGGGCGAACGGCGGGAAGGCGGCGAGCGCGAGCAGGGCGATGATGGTGAGCGCTGCCGTGACGGGAGCGATCTCGACGACGCCCTTGATCTTGTTCAGGTCGCGGGTGTGGTAGATGTGCTGGATGTTACCGGCCATGCAGAAGGCGAGCGCCTTCGTGAAGCCGTGGAAGATGCAGTGCAGCAGGCAGGCGGCGATACCGAGCGGGCCACCGATACCCAGGCACAGCGCGACCACGCCGACGTTGTCGACGGAGGAGTACGCGAAGCGGCGCTTGATATCGTCCTGCTTGAAGATGCACAGGGCAGCCACCAGGATGGACAGCGTGCCCAGGATGAGCAGGAGCGTTCGCGGATAGGTGTCGCCCACCGTGATGATGGACAGGGAGTAGAAGCGGATGATCACCAGCATGGCGCACTTGAGCAGCACGCCCGAGAGCAGCGCGGAGACCGGGCTCGGAGCCTGGGAGTGCGCGTCGGGCAGCCAAGTGTGCATGGGGAACAGGCCCGCCTTGGTGCCGAAGCCGATGACGATGAACGCGAACGCGAGGCGCACGAGCATCGGGTCGAACTGGTCGGCGTAGGGCATGATGGAGGTGAGGAAGGCTGCCTCATGCGCGTTGGGCATGATATCGGCGGCGTTCGCGTAGATGAGCAGCGTGCCGAACAGGCCGAAGGCCACGCCGGCGGTGCAGACCATCGCGTACTTCCAAGACGCCTCGAGCGCCTGCTTGTTCTTGTAGATGCCCACGAGGAACACGGTCGACAACGTGGTGGCCTCGACCGCCGCCCAGGTGAGGATGATGTTGTTGGACAGGCAGGCGAGCAGCATCGTGAAAACGAACAGGCTAAACAGCGCGTAGTACTGCTTGGTGCGCTCGGCCGGCATGGTCTTCTCCTCGATATCGATCTTGATATAGGAGATGGAGTACACGCCGGTGATGAACCCGATGATGCCTACCAGAAGGACGAAGATCGACGAGAGCGAATCGAGATGGAGCCACAGGCCCAAAGCGTCGATATTCTGCCCGCTCGAGAGCATGGTTCCCGCGGTGACGACCGAAAGGACGAGGGTCGCCGCGACGGAGATGGTGTTGAGCCCCGCAAAGACGCTGTAGGACGTCGTCTTGGGGAGCGCAGCCATAATCAGGGAGAACACGAGGGGACAAGCGAGCAGGGCGACCGTCAGCATTGAAACATCCATGGCCTACCCCTTCAATTCGGTCAGGTCGTGGGAGTCGAGCGACTTGGTGTCGTTCCAGATCCTCACGACGACGGCGGACATGATGATGACGGCGAAAATGGCGTCGGTGGCGATGCCGATCTCGATGATCTCGGGGGCCGTGGGCGCGAGCAGGGCGAGCGTCACGTGGCTACCGTTCTCCATAAGGCAGTACCCGAAGATTTGCTTGAGGATGTTGCGCTGGGAGATGATGCACGTGAGGCCGACGAAGAAGTGCGCGAAGCTGATGGCGAGGGCCGGAGTAGCCACCTCAGCGGTGGGCAGGCTCAGGCGCGTGACCACCGCGAAGCAGATGGCCACCTCCAGACCGGTGAGGATGATGGTCCAGGCCGGCTTGATGGAGGAGGTCAGCGTGCTATCGGCAGGCGAACCCATCTTTTTGTAGGCACGGTTGAGAATGAACGGAACGAGGATCACCTTGGTGACGAAGGCCGACGCGGCCCACATGAGAAGCTCGGTGGCACCGGTGGTGAGGCCCAGGGTGAGCAGCACGCCCACCAGGACAACCGACTGGATCGCGTACCACTTAATGGCGGACGGGATGGTCTTCGAGACGACCACCATGGTGGAGGTCACGATCAGAAGACCGCCCAGGATATTGACTAACGAATAACCCATGTCCTACCTCCTAACCCATCCAACTAGAGGACAGAGGACCGGCGACGACGACCATGATCATGAGGACGACGAACACGAACGCCATGGCGCGCGGAAGGGGCTGGCCGGCGGCCACGGTCTCGCTCGGCTCACCGGGCAGGACCTTACCCATCCAACGCAGGAACCATGCGAAGGTGGCGACGGTCTCGACGACCATGACGCACACGAGGACGAAGATGACCGTGTTGGAAGCACCAACCGCGAAGCCACCGGAAATAATCTGGAACTTGGAGAAGAACGTGCTCATGGGGGGCACGCCGGCGATAGCGGTCGCGGCGACCGCGAAGCCCACGCCCGTGACCGGGTACTTCTTCATGAGGCCCTGGATCTTGGGCAACATACGGGTTCCCAGCGTGAAGCTGAGGGAGCCGGCGATGAGGAAGAACAGGGTCTTGGTGAACGCGTGGTTGAAGATGTGCTCGACGGCGCCGTTGAACGCCATTTGGCTTCCGAACACGGAGAGGCCCAGGCCGAAGAACACGTAGGCGAGCTGCGCGATCGTCGAGAAGGCGAGCAGGCGCTTCATATCCTTCTGGGGCAGGTACATGAGGAAGCCGAAGAGCATGGTCACGACGGCGTCGATGATGGCGACCCAGCCGACGATCTCGGGGATATCGCCGGCACTCGCAAGAGCGCGGGCGAACACGCACACGCCGACCTTCACCATGGACGCGCCATGGAGGTAGGCGGAAACGGGCGTGGGGGCCTCCATTGCGGAGGGCAGCCACATGTAGAGCGGGAACTGGGCGGACTTGGCCCAAGCGGCGAACAGGATGAGCAGCAGCACGACGGTCTTCATACCGGAATCGAGCTGGGAAATCGCGCTCAGCGCGAACGTGCCGGTTCCGGCGAACAGGAAGGCAGCGCCGATGTAGAGTCCCAGAGCGCCGATGTGGGTGATGATGAGCGCCTTCATACCGGCCTTCTTGGCCGTGGGCGTCATGTAGTAGCTGATGAGGCCCCAGGAGCACACGCCGGTGATCTCGAAGAAAACGAGCTGACCAACGATGGTGGAGCTGTAGGCGAGACCGGCCATGGCGCCGATGAACGTGGAGAAGTACACGTAGAAGCGGCGACGGGGCGCGTCGGGATGCTCCTTGTTCTTATCGCTCATGTACGGGAACGAATAGATGACGACGAGCAGGCCGATAGCGACGAATGCGGGTGCGAGCAGCGTGCTCATCCGGTCGAATATGAAGCCCATGACCAAGGTCTGGCCCATACTCGCCCAGGTTACATCGACCGCGTTCATGCCGTTTCCGGCAAACGTCGCGGCCAAGCCAACGGAAGCGACCGTGGCGATGCCGCCGGCAAAGGCGCAGATCCATTTAGCGTAGGGACGCGGCAGCATGACGATGAGCAGGGAGCCCAGCATGGGGACGGCGATCGCCACCATGGCAAAGAGGGACAAGCTCGATTCGATTGACATAGTTTCTCCCTTCTCCCTACACGCCTACGACGACGAATACGAACGCGAGGACCGCGATGCCGACGACGGCCCAGGTCTGGTTGCCGAGCACCTTGAAGCGCGAACGAGAAACGGAGTTCTCGAGCACGCCGCAGACGACGAAATCGACCAGGCACTTGACGAGGAAGACGACGGCGCCCACGAGAGCGGTGACGCCGATGGTCGCGGGCTCTCCCCAGGGGATGAAGATGGAGGTGAACCAAGCGACGACCACGACCTGCTTCATGCCCATGGCGAGCTTCATCATGGCCAGGGACGGGCCGGAGAGCTCGGCGAGCGGGCCCTCCTGGAGCTCCTGCTCGGCTTCGGCCTGATCGAACGGAAGCTTGCCGAGCTCCATGTAACAGGCGGCCGCGAAGGCGACGCCGGCGAGGATGACGGCGACGACGCTCGAGACGTTGCCCGTAACGATGTGCTGGCCCATGGTCGCAATGTCCGTGGAGCCGCACACGATGGCGACGGTAAACAGCGCGATGAGCATGGACGGCTCGATGAGCACGCTCATGAGGAGCTCGCGGATACCGCCGAAGCCCGCGTAGGCGTTGGAGGAATCCACGCCGGACAGTGCGAAGAAGAAGCGGGACAGCGCTAGCGCGTACATGATGGTAATGGCATCACCAAAGACGGGCATGGGGCTCTCGAGCGTGAACATGGGCAGACCCATGGCGAGCATAAACGACACCGCGAGGAACAGCGGCGGCATGATGCGCAGCACGAAGCTCGAGTCGGAACTCACGGACTCGGGACGCGCCATGAGCTTCGCGAGGTCCCGGTAATCCTGAAGGATGGACGGACCGCGGCGATTGTGCATCTTCGCGCGAATCACACGGGCGAGGCCGGAGAAGAAGGGCGCGACCAGCATGACCACGAGGCCCTGCGCTATCGCAAGAACGATGTTCATAATATCCTCTCCCCTCTCTAGACCATGACCACGGCGAGCACGAGGAAGACCACGAGCGCCGCGACGATGTAGCAGATGTATACGGAGTAGTTGCCGCCCTCGATTTTGGAGGCGAGGCCGGCCAGCTTGTCGGCACCCTCGCTCGGTGCATCGACCAGGAAACGGTCGGGCAGGGGCTCGACGCCCTGGGCGACACCGGTGAGCTTCTGGAACACGTGCGCGATGGACCAGCAGATCTTGGTGCATACCTCGCGCAGGGTGTAGAGCGGGCCCATGAAGAGCTCGACGTCGGACGCGAAGCTCGTGGCAACGACGGGCATGTGCTCGTTGGGCTCGTAGCCGCACGCCCAAGGGTCGGTCTTCTTAGCGGGGGCCTTGGTGCCGAGGCAGGACCTCAACACGAACGCGAGGCCGGTGAGGACCATGAGCGCGATGGCGATCGCGGGGGTGGAGGTGGCGGCACCGGAAATCTCGTTCACCAGAGACACGCCCGAGGTGGCCGTGACGGCGGAGCCGGCAAGCACGCTCTGGGCGACGTCGCCCAGAACCGGGGCGATGACCGGGGAGCCGATTCCGAGCACCACGCAGATGGCCGCGAGGAGCATCTGCGAGAACAACATCGGAGCCGGGGACTCCTTGGCGTTCGCGGCCTCCTGGGAACGAGGGCTGCTCGCGAACGAGACGCCGTAGGCCTTCACGAAGCACGTGACGGCCAGGGCACCGGTGATGGCGAGCGCGGCCGCGGAGGCGACGGCGAACACCATGACGACCGGGTCGGAGAGCGTCGAGATGTTAAACAGGGACTGGTAGGTGAACCACTCGGAAACGAAGCCGTTGAGCGGCGGGATGGCCGAGATGGCAAGGGCACCGATGAGGAAGCAGACGGCCGTGACCGGCATACGGCGGAACAGACCGCCCATCTTCTCCATGTTGCGCGTACCCGTGGCATAGAGCAGGGAGCCCGCGCCGAGGAACAGCTCGCCCTTGAACATGGCGTGGTTGAGCGTGTGGTAGAGGGCGGCCATGAGCGCGATCGTCGCGATGACGTCGTTGCCCAGGGCGTGCGCCGTCATGGACGCGCCGACACCGAGCAAGATGATGCCGATGTTCTCGACGGAGTGATAGGCCAGCAGGCGCTTGATGTCGTGCTCGTGGAGGGCGTAGACGACACCCAGGACCGACGAGATGGATCCGAAGACCAGGACCATGAGGCCCCACCAGAGCTGGACGCCCGAACCCGCGAGCAGGTCGAGACCGACCTTGAGGATTCCCAGGATGCCGATCTTGATCATGCCGCCGGACATGAGGGCGGACACGTTGGACGGCGCCTCGGGGTGCGCCTGGGGCAGCCAGGAGTGCAGCGGGATGATACCGGCCTTTGCGCCGAATCCGAAGAACGCGAGGACGAAGCACGCGGAGGAGACGGCGGGTCCAAAGTCATGCGTACGGAAATCACTGAAGCTGAAGGAACCGCCCACGCCGTTGGTCATGAGCAGGAAGCTCGCCATGATAAGGACAAAGCCCACGTGCGCGATGACGAAGTAGAGCCAACCGCCCCTAATGGAGTTCTTGTTCTCCTCGATAACGACAAGGAAGTAGCTCGTAAGGGACATGAGCTCAAAGGCGACCAGGAACCAGAACACGTTGTCGGCGGTGATGACGAGCATCATCGAGGCGACGAAGGTGTTCATGAAGAAACCGGCGCGCCCGACCTTGCCCGGGTACTCATCGAAGTAGGACAGACCGTAGATGAAGCCCGCAAAGGCGAGGATTGAGATGAGGACCACGATCAGGCCCGCAAGGCCGTTGAGCAAGAGCTCGAGACGGGCGAACGGGAAAAAGAAGACCGTGTTGAGGGACGAAACGTCGCCAAGCACGGCCTCGAGGCCCGCGATGAACGACAGCACGGCCGCGACGGCGCCGATCAGGCAGCCGGCGGTCTTGGCGGCGTTATCGGCCTTGATCAGCAGAACCGAGGCGAGCGCACCGATGCACGAGACGGCAAGCGATGCGATAAACAGCGTCATGCTATCCATTGTTTACGCTCCCTTCTGCTTTCTCGGACAGGCCCTGGGCCACAGCGGTAACGTCGACGACTGGACCGTTTTCGATCGAGCGCAGGCGCTTGGCCTCGTCGAGCTCGCGATCGGCCGCGCCGCCCATGACGGTCAGCGCCTTGGTGGGGCACGCCGCCACACAATGCGGGCCGTCCGGATCGAAGGCACACAGGTCGCACTTGACGGCGCAGGTGTACTGGCCAGGAGCCCACGTAAGCAGGCTGCTCAGGGACTTAGGATACGAAGGCGTCGGGTCGCACATGCCTGCGACACCGGCGATAGACGTGCCATCGGGATGGATGGCTCCGAAGGGGCACGCGATGGCGCACAGCCTGCACCCGATGCACTCCTGCTCCTTGACGTGGATGCGATCGCCATCGTGCTCGATGGCATTCACCGGGCAAACCTCGGCGCAGGGAGCACCCTCGCAATGGTGGCAGGCAAGGGCGGCCGAAATACCGCCGGTCTTCACGAGCGCCAGGCGCGGCGTATCCTGAAGACCCTGCATCCGGTGGGCGTCGGCACAGGCGGACTGGCATGTTCCGCAGCCGATGCACCTCTCCGGGTTGATGTCGATGAAGCGGTTCATCCCCACTTCCTTTCAAAATAACGGGCCGGGCTCCCGAACGTACGGGACGCCCGGCCCAAAAAGCCAACGAGAACGGGACTACACGATTTGGTTCACGTGCGTCTCGTCGTCGAACTTGGCGGCGCCAGGCTCAACGTCCTGGGGAGCAGCGGCGTCCACCAGAGCCTGCTTGAGCTCGGTGTACTGACGCTCTACCTCGCCCTCTGCCCAAACCTGGTCGGCAATGGCGTCGACCTGGCAGGCGGAGAACTTGTCCTCGGGCGTATGCGAGACCGGGTCGACCTTGTGAATGGTCAGCTCGTTGCACTTGCCGATCCACCACTGGTAGGTCATGTAGACCGTGCCCTTATTGATGCGATCGCTCACGTCGGCGCGGCTGTATACCTGGCCGCGGCGGCTATGAATCGAGACGATGTCGCCGTTCTTGATGCCGCGCGCCTGGGCGTCCGCGGGATTCATGCGGACAAAGCCGGGCTCGTCGGCGAGCAGCGCCAGCGTCTTGCAGTTGCCGGTCATCGAGCGGCAGCTGTAGTGACCGACCTCGCGGACGGTGCACAGAATGAGCGGGTACTCATCGTCGGGAAGCTCGGAGGGCGCCTCCCAGTCGTGCGCCATCAGGTTGGCGCGGCCGTCCTTGGTGGTGAACTTGCCACCAGCGAACATGTCGGGCGTACCGTGGTCGTTCACATCGGTGCTCTTGACCGGCCACTGGGCGTAACCGCCCTCGGGAGCCATCTTCTCGTAGGTCGCGCCCACAAAGTTGGGGCACAGGCTAATGCACTCGTTCCAGATCTGCTCGGTGTTGTCGTAGTGCATGGGATAGCCCATACGCGTGGACAGGTCCGCGAAGATCTCCCAGTCGTGGCGGCACTCGCCCTTGGGCGGAACAGCCGCGTCAAAGTGCTGGAAGCTACGGTCGGATGCGGTAAAGACACCCTCGTGCTCGCCCCAAGAGGTAGCGGGCAGGATGACGTCGGCGAGCATGGTCGTCTGCGTCATAAAGATGTCCTGGCAAATGAACAGATCCAGCTCGGAGAGCGTCTTGCGCATACCGGCCGAATCGGGCTCGGTCTGCACCGGGTCCTCGCCGTAGTTGTAGAAGCAGTGCACCTTGCCCTCGTCGACCAGGTGGCCCAGGTCGGTGAGCTTGTAGCCCTCCTCGAGCGGGAGCTTTTCCTCGGGCACGCCCCAAGCCTTTGCAAACTTGGCGCGCACGGCGGGGTCGGTGACTTTCTGGTAGCCAGGGTACAGGTTAGGCAGCATGCCCATATCGCAGGAGCCCTGGACGTTGTTCTGACCACGCACGGGCGCGAGGCCGGAATTGGGTTTGCCGATCTGGCCGGCAACGCAGGCGATGGAGGCGATGGTGTGCACCGTCTTCAGGTTCTGCTTCTGCTGGCATACGCCCATGCCCCAGCCAATGATGGCGGAGGGCTTCGCCGTGGCGTACATCTCGGCAGCTTGGTGGATCAACGCGGGCTCGACACCCGTGATGTCCTGTACGGATTCGGGAGTGTAGTTCTTGATGGTCTCCCACCACTCGTCAAAGCCGTTCGTGTGCTCGGCGACGAATTCCTTGTCGTAGAGGCCATCGTTGACCAGACAGTTGGCAAAGGCGTTGAGGAACGCGACGTTGCAACCGTTCTTGATCGGAAGGTAGAGATCGGCGATACGCGCGGTTTCGATATGGCGCGGGTCGGCGACGATGATCTTGCAACCCTTTTCTTTGGCTCGCACGATACGCCTTGCGACGATGGGGTGCGAATCGGCAGGGTTATAGCCGAAGAGGAAAATGCAGCCCGCATCCTCCATACCGGGGATGGAGCATGACATGCAACCTGAACCAACCGTGTCCATCAGACCGAGGACAGTAGGGCCGTGTCAAGTACGGGCGCAGTTGTCTACGCTGTGGGTGCCGATGCACGCACGCGTAAACTTCTGCATGACGTAGTTCGCCTCATTGCCGCCGCCTCGCGAAGAGCCGGTGGTCATGACAGCGTTAGGACCATATTCGTCAATTATGGCCTGCATCTTAGATGCGGTGAAATCCAGTGCCTCGTCCCAGCTTACGCGCTCAAGATCCGCGCCCTTAGTGCGGCGGATCATCGGGTGCAGTACGCGAGGAGTCAAGATCTTGGTGTCGTTGATGAAGTCGTAGCCGCTCATGCCCTTAAGGCACAGCTCGCCCTGATTGGTGATGCCGTTGAGCGGTTCGGTGCCCACGACCTGGCCGTTTTGGACCAAGAGGTTAAACTGGCAACCGGCGCCGCAGTACGGGCAGATCACTTTATGCTTCTCCATGACACCCTCCTTCCTTTCTCTGCTACCGAATGCTCGGTACTTATTTGACAATCATTGGGTCTGTCGTCCGACGCTTACGCCTCGTTTTCGATGGTGGCGCGGGCACGCTCGGCAGTCAGTTCTGCCAGGCGTTCCTCGTCTACCAAGGTGAGGCCCTTGGTCGGGCACGCCTCGGCGCACGCCGGACCGCCGGGACGGTCCACGCACAGGTCGCACTTGAGCACGAAGCTCTTAGTCTGCGAACCCACGCGCACGTCGCCCATCAAGACGGGGACCTGCGTGGTCGCCACGCTCACGGCGCCAAAGGGGCATGCCATGACGCAGCTCTTGCAGCCGATGCAGTTGTCCTCGTTGACGCCGATGCGATGGTTCTTTGGATCAAAGAACAAGGCGCCCGTGGGGCAGGCCTTGGCGCATGGAGCGTCCTCGCAGTGATGGCAAGCCACCGGTGCGGAGATTTCGTAGGTGCGCGTTACGCGCAAGCGAGGTGCGGCGATGTTGCCGGGAATATCGTGTGCCTCGATGCACGCCGCCATACAGGTTTGGCACCCAATGCAGCGTGAGGAATCGGCTACGACTCGTTTATTGCCCATGTTGTTCACTCCCTCCTGAATCCCATGCCGGAGAGACCCTGTCGACGTTGTTCCGGACCGCCCGTGGTCCGGCATCGACGCATCGAGCGCATGCGGCGAAACAGGCACTCGGTAGAATTTCTCCAACGGTATACAGGTTGAATATACGCAGTTGCAGGGGGCCAACGCGAGCATAGGCCCTGCAATACGGGTGTATTGCAGGAGTTTTGGCAGGTCGGAATTATTCTCTAGAAGCTATAAAGGTGAGTGTAATACATGCGTACATCCAAGGGAGATTTCACGCTCGTTTATAAAGGACGTAATACGTTTGTGATAAATTTCGCGCTCATTAACTTGAGTGCAATAAAGTAGTGGTTATAAGATTAGCTATTAATATCCGATGCTGTATTTGACCATTCATATTGCACGCTCATTAAGGGGGGGCCAGTGATGTCATCGACTCAAAAAAGAGCCATCCTGCAGGTGCGCATTCGCGAGGAAGACAAGCAGCATGCCGAGCATCTCTACGACGCCATGGGCACATCGCTTGCCGAGGCCGTCCGTCTATTTGTCGCGCAGAGCATTTTGATGCGCAAGCTTCCCTTTCAGCCGGTCGCCGTGCGCTCAAAGGACGGCACCGCCGCCTATGGATCGCTCAAAGCATATGGTGACCCCAATCGTCGCGCCGAGGAGCGCAATGCTTGGATTGAGTACCTTGCTACAGAAAGCGACGATTCGATTTTGGGTCCCGAGGAAGTAGATATCCATGAGTAGCACCATCATCGACGAGACCGTCATACTACGCTACCTGCTTGACGACGACGAAGTTCTGTCCCCGCGCGCCGCCAAGGTCATCGCCACGCGCACCGCTCGCGTCTACCCCGAGATCATCACGCGTGTCGTGGTCACGCTGCGCGACGTCTATAAGGTTCCCCGCGTTGAGATTGCTACGGCCATGAGAAGGCTGCTCGATGACGTCATGGTTGACGAGCCCACCGTTGTCGCCCTTGCCGTCAAACTCTTTGGCAAGACCCATATGGACTTTACCGACTGCCTCCTCGCAGCCCGAACCGCCATCTACAACGATGATGTCGTGAGCTTTGGCAAGCCCATCATCCAAGGCATGATCGATTACCGCCGCCAGCGCCAAACCACAGCCGAAGCCCGCAGCCGCAGCACCGACGCCCGCGGCCATAGTACCGACTCCACCATCGACAAGCTCCGCCACCAACCCCGCAGCTAACCCCATCCCCTCCTAAGTTGCGGTGAAATACGGACTGTTTTATGTCTCTGAGTAGCCTTTAGTCCGTATTTCACCGCAACTTATTGTTGGGCGGCGGAGTCGGTTGTCTCTGCTATCAGGAATCCGCAAAAGGCTTTGTAGTTGGGATACCGTAGCCGCGCATCATAGCGCCAAACTCTTCGACATCATATGTGTCCGATAGCTTGAAATGAATGACGTTATGACCCATGGCACGTAAGTTCGCATCGCGCAATAAGGCGGCTCGATAGGTTTTTGCCGCAGCATGTTCCAAATCTTTTTGAGTTTCGTCCTCAAACTTACCCAAACCATGAAGCTCTGCCAACATCCATGACCCATCTGGCATCCGCCAACCATAATCTGCCAGATAATAACCGGCATTTCCTGGTCGAGCAATCTCAACCTGAAGCTCAGGCGCAACGACTCCAGCAAGGATCATTGCCGCTCGCGCCTCGGACTCTCCCCCGTTATCCGACCTCCCGTCCATATGCTCGAACACGCCAAACGCACGGGCGATGCCATGCAAACCGCGACAATTGGCCTGTGCATACGCACGCAGCTCCTCGCGGTCGACATCATACTCACGAGCCAATCCATCGGCGTAGCCAAGCGCATACCGAAATGCACTCGCGCGGGCAATATCGACCACCGTCCGATAGGGGTCCGTCAGCGTAAACGGGCCGAGCCGCCATAACTCACCTGGGCGCCATCGACGATACTCAACGAACTCATATGTATCGCGCCTGGTAGATCTCGGCAACAACATCTGAACGGCATTAAGCAGCGAGTAAGCAGAGCCGATACCGTACAGCAATGCCGCCGTTGAACCGCAGAAAATGGCATCCGGTTCGACGGCCGCAATAGCAGATGCAAGCTGGAAAATGCGGGCTTCCACGTCAAGGTGGCTCCAATAAACAGGATCGGCGTACACATGGTTATAGAGTCGAATTAAAAGCTCTTCCTGCATAAGCTCACGCGCGCGCCGCTCATCCCAAGGATCAGTCGTTATCAATAGCTGCTCGTCATGATGAATCCCGAGAGCGGAAAACAGCATCTTGGCATATGACTTCGGAAAATGTTTAGCTTTATTGGACATGACCCGCACCATAACAATCAAGAACGAGTGAACGCCTTTACGCTATCGCAGAACGGCATTTAAATACCTTGCCAAAAGCTGACCAAAAGCTTGACGTCGCAGGTCAGAGCTTCAAAAAATATTTCCACTCTCGGTAGACGGTCGCTACGACCCTCCCAACGGCATCAAAATCCACCCTTACAATTAGTTGCGGTGAAATACGGACTACATGGGCCATAAAAGCCGAAAAACAGTCCGTATTTCACCGCAACTTAGGAGGGGATGTGGGGTCCCCGGCATGTATATGAAAACGACTCTGGCGCCAAATGAAGCCAAAGCCGTTAAAACTATCCTATGGAGCGGGCGACGGGAATCGAACCCGCGTCATCAGCTTGGAAGGCTGGGGTTCTACCATTGAACTACGCCCGCAAGATATGGTCGGGACGACAGGATTTGAACCTGCGACATCCTGCTCCCAAAGCAGGCGCGCTACCAAACTGCGCCACGTCCCGAAGGTGTTGAGCAGCTAAGGTCTAAACCTTGCGTGTCCCAAAGCGAAGGAAATTATAGGGGAGACTCCCCGCCTGTGCAAGCGCAGATACCCTAGCTCCTCGAATGTGCGACAAACTTGCTATGAACCAGACCAATCACAAACGCCACCACAGCAACCGGTGCCCACGCAGCACCGATATCTGCCAACGGCAGCGAATCGAACGGTAGCCACGCGCCCGCAAAGAACGCATCGCGGACCGAGGTGATCACACTCTGCACGGCGACCACGCCGCCGACCCAGACCCACACTTGCGGATGCGCGTCGCAAAAACCGTGCATCAGGCCCATCAGCACCAGTACGATGGCAACGGGATACAAGGCGTTGAGCATGGGCACCGAGAACATGAGGATCACGTCGAGGCCCACGTTGGAGAGCACGCACGAAAATGCGGCGAACACAAAGGCGAGAACCGCAAAGGGGCGGCGCATGGCCTCCTCGGAGGCCTCTGCTCCCCCTTTAACCACATACGTCTCGCAGAAGTAGCGCGAGCAGCAGCTGATGAGGCCGATGCACACGTTCATGCAGGCAAGGAAGAAGATGGCGAAGACCACGACCGTGCCTGCAAGGCCAAAGTGCATGGAGGCAGAGCGGGCAAGAATGGCAGCGCCATTGGTGGCGTCGGGCATCACGGTGCCGAGCTGCATACCGGCAAGGCCCAAGCCGCAGTAGATGATGGCCATGAGCACGCCGGCGATCACACCGGAACGCGAAATCTCAAAGGCCACGCGCTTGTCATCGGTAACACCCAACTCGTGGATGGTCTCGGCGATGATGATGCCGAAGGCGAGCGACGCGAGCAGGTCCATGGTCTGATAGCCAGTCAGAAAGCCCTGCACGGCGGCGCCTGCATCGTAGGGAGCCTGAGGCGCGGCAGCCGGTCCCAGCGGCGAGATCACGGCGGCACCCACGACCAGCACGATGAGCGCAATGAGCGCGGGGCCCGTAATGCGACCGAGTACGCGCGTGATGACGCCCGGACGCAGCGTGAGCGCAAACGCGACGACAAAGAAGCCAACGGCAAACACCAGGCGCGCCGTGCCGAGTGAAACACCCTCGGGCAGAAGCGGCACCAGCATCTCGAAGGCCGTGGAGCTCGTGCGCGGAATGGCCAGGCACGGGCCGATGGCCAGATACACCGCCGCGACAAAGAACTCACCAAACTTGGGGTGCACGCGGCCGGCAAGCTCGCGCGCCGTTCCGGCAAGTGCCACGGCGATAAAACCCATGACGGGCAGGCCGATGGCGGCAATCAGAAAGCCGAGCATGGCGACCGGCGTGGCAGAACCTGCCTGCAGTGCCAGCAGCGGCGGAATAATGAGGTTGCCGGCGCCAAAGAGCATCGAGAACAGCGCAATGCCGACGGTAACGACATGGTCGGAGCGCAAACCGCGCGGAGCGGATGAGGCCATATGCACACCTTTCGGGTCGAAACAAAAACGGGACGGGCAAAAACACCCGTCCCGCAAGTATATACGCTCTAGCAGGCTAAATCGCGCAAAGCGTCAATCGCGGTATCGACTTCCTCGTCCGTGTTGAAATACCCAAACGAGAAGCGAACGATACCCTGGCGCTCGGTCCCGAGTGCGCGGTGCATGAGCGGAGCGCAATGGGCGCCGGGGCGCGTCGCAATCCCCCACCCTTGCATGAGCGCGTCCGAGATCTCAGCAGAGTCGATATCACCCACGTTGAGTGAGACGATCGCCGAGCGCACGGGCTGGTCAAACGCACCGTAGAGCGCAATGCCGGGAATTTCGCGAACACCGGCGAGGAAGCGCTCTGCAAGCGAGCGCTCATGCGCCGCAATCGCCTCGACCCCGCCTTGTGCCTCGATAAAGTCGAGACCGGCAGAAAGTCCCGCGATGCCGTGGCCGTTGAGCGTGCCCGCCTCAAGGCGCGTGGGCCACTCAAGCGGCTGCAGTGGGTCGAAGCTGTGCACGCCCGTGCCGCCCATGGCCCACGGAGCCACGTCAATGCCCTCCGCCACGGCCAGGCCGCCGGTACCTTGGGGTCCCATGAGCCCCTTGTGGCCGGTAAAGCACACGATGTCGAGGCCCATGGCCTGCATATCGATACGCGCCGTACCGGCTGACTGAGAGGCGTCGACGATCACCAGCGCGCCGGTCGCATGGGCCATGGCAGCCACGCGTGCAATGTCGACCGCGTTGCCGGTCACATTGGAGGCGTGCGTCACCACCACGGCACGCGTGCCCGACGTGACCAGCCGCTCGAGCTCGTCGTAGTCGAGCACGCCGTTGGTATCACAGTCCGCATGCTCAACCGTCACACCCTGTTCCGTCGCCAAGCGGTTGAGCGGGCGTAACACCGAGTTGTGCTCGAGCACCGTCGTGACCACGCGATCACCGGGACGTACCACGCCGTTGATGGCGGTGTTGAGCGCCGCCGTAGAGTTGGGCGTAAAGCACACATGGTCCGCCCTCGGGCAACCCAAAAGGCGCGCGAGCTTGGCGCGACAACCGTGAATCGTACGAGCGGCATCGAGGGCACCCGACGTGGCGCCGCGCCCGGCATTGCCGAGCGAACACATCGCCTGCGTCACGGCATCGATGACCTCCTGCGGCTTGTGCATGGTCGTCGCCGCGTTATCCAGGTAGATCATCGCACGACCTCCCACATATCAATCACGGTATAGCCCTCGGTGGGAACGCCCGCCGCGGCGAGTTCGCCGCGCAGCAGCTCCTCATCGGCAGGCAACGCCTTCCACGCCAGACCGCAGCCAGCAGCGACCTCCCCGGGCACGGGAATCGTTCGCCCGGGAAGGCCGCGCTCGATGCACAGGGACTCGCACCCCATGGCGGCCGCCGTGGTGGGAAACGTGATGACAAGCGCCGGGCGCTTCTCCCTCATGGCAACTCCAACCAATACGCTACGGGCGCACGACGCGCACGGCCTGCTCCATCTTCTCCACGATCACGTACATGTTGGTGACCTCGCCCACCGCAAGCTGGTCTTTAATGCCATAGTGGTCGAGGCAGGTACCACAGGTGAGAATCTCGACACCCTGCTCGGCCAGGCCCTTCAGGTCATCGAGCACCGGCGAGCCCTCGACGGTGAGCTTGGCGCCGCCGTTGTAGAACAGCATGGTCGCGGGCAGCTCCTCCTGCTGCGTCACGGCAAAGATAAACGCCTTCATGAGTTTGTGGCCCAGCTCGTCGTCGCCGCGGCCCATGCAGTCGGTGTAGACGGAAATGACGAGCTTGCCCTTGCCGGCGCTGGCATCACAGAAGGCAGCGCCATCCTGCTCGGGATCGGCCACGGCAACGGCACCGGCGGTCGCGACAGTCACGCGCCACTCGGCGTCAGAAACCTTCTCGACCGAGGCCGTGCACCCCTTCTCCTGCGCCATCTTGGAGATGTTCTTGACGGCGGTCTCGTTATCGACCGAGGTCACCACGGCACCCTCGCCATCGAGCTGTTTGAGCGCCTTAAGCGTCTTGACGACGGGCAGCGGGCAGGCATCGCCCATGGCATTGACTTCAATCTTGGTAGACATAGTTACATCCTTTCAAAAGGGACCGCCCAGAACAGTAGGCAGTCGCATAAACGGTTTTCCTTAATGCACAACGTGGACGGCAGGACCGCCCGGCTCCGCCTCGCACACGCGCCCGACAACGGCCGCGATGCGCCCCTCGGCACGTAAACGGCGCGCAAGCTCATCCACATCGGCAGCAGGCGCCGCAATAAGCAAACCACCCGAAGTCTGCGGATCGTACAGCGCATCCAACATGCCCGGCTCCAGCTCATCGTCAGCCGTCACGCGCGGGCCAAAGAAGTCCTGGTTGCGGTAGGAGCCCGCAGGGATAATGCCCAGACGCGCCATATCGAGCACCTGGTCAAAGAGCGGCACCGCTCCCGACGCAAGCTCAATCTGCACGCCCGAGCCCTCGGCCATCTCGCATGCGTGCCCGATCAGACCAAAGCCCGTGACATCGGTGCAGCCGTGAAGCTCGAGTCCCTCGGCCAGACGAATCGGGGCCTCGTTGAGGGTACGCATCGAGTCAAACACGGCTGCGGCCTCGTCCTGCTCGATGAGCTCGCCCTTAATGGCCGTGGTGATGATGCCCGAGCCGATCGCCTTGGTCAGCAGCAGAACATCGCCCACGCGTGCGCCGCTGTTGGCGAGCATGTGGTCGAGTGGCACAAAACCGCTCACGGACAGACCGTACTTGGGCTCGTCGTCGTTGATGGTGTGGCCGCCCGCGATGGAGCAACCCGCCTCGACGCACTTATCGGCGCCGCCCGCCAGAATCTGACCGGCAACCTCAACGCCCAGGCAACTGGGTATGCAAAGCAGGTTCATGGCATGGCTCGGCCGCCCGCCCATGGCGTAGATGTCCGACAGCGAATTTGCCGCGGCAATCTGGCCAAACAGGAACGGGTCATCGACCATCGGTGGGAAGAAGTCAATGGACTGCACGAGCCCTAGGTTCTCCCCTACGCGGAAGACGCTCGCATCGTCGGAGGTATCGAACCCCACGAGCAAGTTGTCGTTATGCACATTGGGTAAATCGCCCAGGACCTGGGCGAGGGCTCCGGGGGCCAACTTAGCGGCTCAACCGCTCGCGGCCGTCATGGACGTGAGCCTCATGGTGTCCTTAGCCATACGAACCCCCTTCCAACAAATCAACGACTTTAAGTATACGCCCCAGGCACGCTTCCCAAGAGACCGCCGACGGCTCGAACGTCGAAGGCGGCGCCGCAAGCGCCTGCGCGATAGCATCTGCCAGCGCGCGCTCAAACAGCGGAAGGTCGGCCGCCACGGGCGTGTCGACATCCGTCATACGCGGCGACGCCACCCACGTCACGGGAGCACCGGGAAGCATCGCCTCCATCCAGGGACGAACGCCGGGCAAATCGGTCGCCACTACTTTGCAGCCGCACGCGAGGGCCTCGATCGTCACGAGCGGCAGACCCTCGTAAAACGAAGGCAGTACAAAGACGTCGGAACTGCGGTAGGCATGCACGAGCCCATCGCTATCCAGGCGCCCCGCCAGCGTCACCGGCACATCCGAGACCGCGGCCAAGCGCTCGATACGCGCGTACTCGGCATCGTCCCCGCGGCCGCCCACAAGTACCAAGCCAGATGGGCGGACGCCATCGCCAATCGGCAATGACACAGCCCGAACCAGCGACTCGACGCCCTTTTTAAAGCAAATCTTGCCCACGTACACAAGCGACCCCGGCTGCCTCACCACGCTTGCGTCGCGGCAGAAGACGCGATGGTCGTAGCCCGTCCCAATCACGTGGATGCGATCGGCATCGACGCCGCACACCAGGCCAATCTGCTCAGCCTGCTCAGCATGGAGCGCAAAGACGGCATCGAGCCGACGAACCGCACGTACGATGCGATCGCGCTCGAGCGCATGCGAACGCAGCTGGCGCAGATCGGTCGAATGGCACACGGCAACAACCGGCACGCCCCGGACGCACTCGCGCGCCAATGCGGTCACCAGATACAGGTGATGGCAGAGCACCAGATCGGGCCGAAACTCAGCCACCGCGCGATCGATTGCAGCAGCAAATGCCCGCTCAAATGCCTTGAGCATCGAAGGCGTCAGGTCACGATAGCGTGTGGAGGGATAGGGCATGACATCGGACATGCCACAGATGGGAAACGGCAGCTCAGGGGTGTCGACGGTATAGACGGGTACGCCCGCCGGGATGTCGCCCTGCGTGTCGCCCGGGGCGGCGCCGCAGAGGACGGCGGGCTCGCACCCGGCTGCCAGCTGGGAGCGCACGAGCGCCGAAAGATACGTGCCGCTGCCCGTGCTATCGGGCTTTTGGGCCGAGATGTTGAGGATGCGCATCGGCAGGGCCCCTTAAACCAGCGCCCGCGCGCGGACGGCAGCACCGATGGCCCCAGCAAAGCGAGCCTGGGGCGAGGTGGTCACCGGCGACCCCAGCAGCTCGCCCAACCGCTCCACCACGAAGGCGTTCTCGCACAGGCCACCGGTCAGGTAGTACGGGGCGCCCGCGGCCTGCCCGGCCATAGTCGCCACGCGCGAGACCACGCTGTCGATCACGCCACGCGCAATATTCTCGCGCGGCTCACCGCGACCGATCAGGCTGATGACCTCGCTTTCGGCAAACACCGTGCACATGCTGCTGATCTTGGTGGGCTCGCCGGAACGCGCCAGGTCGGCCATCTGCTGCTGGGAAATGCCCAGGCGGTCGGCCATGATCTCCAAAAAACGCCCCGTGCCGGCGGCGCACTTGTCGTTCATGGCAAACTTGGCCACGCGGCCACTTTTAAGCTGAATGACCTTGGTGTCCTGACCGCCCACGTCGATCACGGTGCCGTGGTCGCCAAACAGGCGCACGGCACCGGTGCCGTGGCAGGTGATCTCGGTCACGACCTTGTGCGCATAGGGCACGGCGACACGGCCGTAGCCGGTCGCGACCACGCGAACATCGTCGGCCGTCACGTCATAACCCGCCGCTGCCAGTGCCTCGCGCAACCGCTCGGAAGCATCGACCGATGAGAACCCGGTTGGCTGCACGCACGTCCACGCCACCGAACCCTCCCCATCGACCACAGCAGCCTTAGCCGCCGTAGACCCGATATCGATCCCGATCCCTATCATGGCTCTCTCCCAATCCAAACATCAAAGGTAGCGGCGCGTTCAGGCGCCTTAGCTCTAGGTTTCTCAGGTGCCGGAGATTACCCCGAAAGAGGAGCGCAGCGTACTTTGGGTACGCAAGCAACGGTTTGAGGGGCAAGATCCGGTGCCTGAGGAAGCTAGAGGGTTTCGATAAAGGCGGCGATGCGGGTCTCGATCTGACCCATGTCGCCATTGCTGTAGTCGGTCTCGATCTTCATGTACGGAATACCCGCACCCTCGACGGCCTCCTGCATGCGCGCACTCTCCACGTTAAAGGTGTGGCAGGCCTGTAGCACGCTCTCTACCACGCCATCGACGTGGTACTTCTTGCACATGGCCAGTGTGTTCTCCATACGGCCGTCGTTGGGCGTCATGACCGAGCAGTTGATATCCAGGTAGCGGTCTGCGATGGCGCGCAGGATGTCGGGAGCCTCCGGATCGATCATCATGGCCGCCGTGCGCTCGCCCGAGCAGTCGTCCATGCACACGACCACACCGCCGTTGGACTCGATGGTGCGACCTATCTTGTTGATCACACCACCCACCGGGCAACCGGTGATCAGGATGCGCTTGGCATCCGCCGCAACCGGGCGCTCACCCGCGTCGTAGGCCTCGCGCAGCTTGGCAACCTTTTGCTCCAGCTGCTGCGTATAAGCCTCGATATCAAAGCTGAACGTGCCGGCAAACATGGTGCTCATCAGGTCGACGCCGCTCATGGCCGCCGGCTGATTGGCCTGCAGCGCAAACATCTCGAGCTGGGCCGCACGCAAACGGTTGCGACGACGGACGGCAGCGCGCAGGTCATCGTCGGTAATCGTGATGCCGTAGAAGCCCTCGAGCTCCTCCTTGAGCAGGCGGCACTCCTCGTACCAGCCTTCACGCTCGTAGGCACGATCGCGACCCTGCGGAAGATGCAGAATGTGAGTGCGCTTGAGCTCGTTGAGTAGCTCGTACATCTTCTTCTTGCCGTCGCAGGTGGTCTCGCCGATGATCATGTCGCTAAAGTACGTAAACGGGCACTTTTGCGAGTAGGCAAAACCGTAGGTCGACTTGATGAGCGGGCACAGGTTTGCCGGCAGCACCTTCTCGGCCTCGGGAATCACCTCATCGGACGTACCACACAGAGCCACACTCGCAGCCCCCGCGGCATCGATAATCTCGAGCGGCGTATAGCTGCACAAAAAGCCGACCAGGCGATTACCGGCCTGTTTGTAATCCTTGACGCGAATAAACGCCGCCTTGCGCTGCTCGTTGAACTCCTCAAACGTGCGCGGTAACGGCTGCTCAATATATTCCGACATATAACTCCTTAACAAACCTTTTAACCAACCAAGGAAACGGCTTTCCCAGGTGCTCGAGGTTGCCGTGAAAGAGGAACGCCGCGTACTTTGGTACGCAAGCGACGGTTAAAACGGCAAGATCGGGTGCCTGGGGAAGCCGCCGAGACGGATAGCCCTAAATGGTTTCCAAGAAAGCCTCAATGCGCGTCTGCAGCTGGCCTGCGTCCTCGCCGGCGTAGTCGGTGGTGATGTGCATAAACGGAATGCCTGCCTCCTCGGCGGCCTTCTCCACGGCAAACGACTCCATCTCGTAGAGCGTGCAGAACTGCAGGGCCACGTCGACGATGCCGTCGGCATGCAGGTCCTTGGCCATCTGGACAATATCCTTCATACGCTGGTCGTTGGGCGTAAAGACGGCGCAGTTGATCTTAAAATAGCGCTCGGCGATGGCGTCGAGCATTTCGTCGACCGTCTCGCCGGACTCGTCGACCAGGTCCTTGTAGTAGCGCGAGCCCGTGCAGGACTCCTCGCCCACCACGACGCCGCCGGCCTTCTCGATAAGGTTGAACAGCTTCCAGTTAGGCACGGCCATGGGCGTACCGGTGTACAGGATGCGCTTGGTCCCCTTGGGCGCCACGCCCTCGCCGGCCTCAACACGCTGCTCGCACTCAGCCGCCATATCGTTGATGGCTCCGGTCAGACGCGGCGTGTCGTCCATAAAGGCGGCCTGAACGGTCAGCAGGCTGTCGAGACCGCTGATGGGCGCCGGGTCGGCAGCGCGCGTGGCTGCGAGGCGCTGCAGGGCGCGACGCTTCTCATTGACGGCGTGGATGGCGGCCTTCAGACGCTCGGGCGTAATCTTGACGCCGCACTCTTCCTCGATCTTGGCGGCGAGCTTCTTGACCTCGGCCTTCCAGGTCACGAGCGTCGACTCGTCGTGAACGTTGGGAATATCCATGACGTACATGTTCTTTTGCGTGGCAAAGAACTCGTAGGCCTTTTTCTTGCCGTCGCAGGTGTTCTCACCCACCACCAGGTCACTCGACTCAATGTAGGGGCAGACCTCGCCCAGCTTAAAGCCGGCAAAGCTCTTGATAAGCGGACAGGTGTTGCGCGGCAGGTGCTCCTCGACCTTATCGGTTGCCCAATCGGCACCCGAGCACAGGCCCACGGGGATGCCGTCACAGGCAAGTACGATCTCCTCGGGCACGTACACGCAGAACGAACCGACGATCTTGGTGGCCTCGCCGGCCTCCTTCTTGTCGAGCATCTCCTTAATACGGCCGCTGTGGATGTTGGTGGCCACAAAGTCCAGGTAGGACGTGGACTTGGGGCGATTGTTCTGCGTGAGGAACATATCGCCGTACATCTGGCCCACGGCGCCCAGCAGCATGTCGTGGTCGGCAAGATTCATGCCGAGGCTCTCCCACATCGGATGGAAATCAATTTCTTCAGCCATGACGGTTCCCCTCTCGAACCAAAAACGGATAACAGCGGCATCGATGCACGACGGACGGCGATTGCCCGGCCGTGCCCAAACCCGGAATTTTAGGGAACCTGCCTTGCGGACGGTTATTTAGTTGTGCGTCGTCTCTCCCGGAGCCGTGAACATACCTGCTCATATGCGACTCCGGGCCATATACAGGGCACGCGCAGCAACGCGGCGAATATATGTCGTCTGTGGCATGTACGCACCCTCCTTAACCAGTTGAGGTCAACTATATCAACGGTCATCGACCATGCAAACATCGTTGACATTCGTACGACAGCATCGTGTGCCGCCGTTTAATAAATAATTATCTTAATTGATAAGAGTTTGTCATCTCTCATTCGACGAACGGCAAACAAAGCCGCCGAGGCTTATATCCCCGACGGCATTACCCAGCGCTATCGACAAACCAAATGGATCTTACTCGCATCGAAGTGCATGCGCAGCGTCTCGCCTGCTTGCGGCAGCTCGTCGACAGGCACGCCCACCTTGTTGACCTTCCACTGCAGACGCGTGGGCGCGTCGACGCGCGGCACGTCCAGCAACACCAGACGCTCAAAACGCGAATCGCTCACGCGCGCTACGTGCAGGTCGTAGCTGTTGCGACCCCGCTCGGCACGGTTGTCCATATGGAAGTAGCTCGCGCGAATGCCCAGGTACGCCACATTATCGGGAACCTCGCGACCCACGTTAAAGGTCGTGCCCCAATCGAGCGCCTCAACTTCCTCGGGCCCGATCTTTCGCGCGCGGCTTGTGTTCTTGCACCCCGTCAGGCGCAGCGCCGCCAGCGTCTGCGGACGGCGGACCACGTCCTCGATGGAGCCGATCTCCTCAACATGCCCGTTGTGCATCACGCAGATGCGCTCGCACAGACGGCACGCCTCGTCGATATCGTGACTCACGTAGAGCACGGTGCGGTTGCACACATCGAACAGGTCGAGCATGCTCTGTTCGAGCGCGCTCTTAAGATAGGAATCGAGTGCGCTCATGGGCTCGTCGAACATAAAGATGCCCGGGTGCGCCGCCACCATGCGCGCGAGCGCCACGCGCTGCTGCTGGCCGCCCGAGAGGCGCGCGGGATAGCGGTCGGCGAAATCAGCCAGACCGAAAATGCCCAGATAGCGCTCGGCCAGCCTTTTGCGCGCCACGGCGTCGCCCGCATCCTTTACACCGGCGCATACGTTATCGGCCACCGTCATGTTGGGAAAGAGCTGATAGTTTTGGAACAGCAGGGCGCATTTGCGCTCCTGGGGCGACAGGTTGATGCCCGCCGACGAGTCAAAAAAGGTCACACCGTTGACGACGATCTTGCCCTCGTCGGGCGTCTCCACGCCGGCAATGCAGCGCAGCGTACAGCTCTTGCCACAACCCGAGGCGCCCAGCAGCGCCACGCGCTCCTCGCCAGCCTCGAGCTGCATGTCGAGCATAAACCCCGGAAAGCGCTTTTTGATATCCAGAACGAGCGACATGGCTTATCGACCTCCCTTTGCGACCGTGTCATCGCGCATAAGTTCGGCCAGCGCCTCGCGATCGATACGCAGGGCATCGCCGCCCGCCGGGTCGAGTGAATCGCCCTGTCCGGCGAGATCTTTGGCCTGCTTGCGCTCCGCGCGGGACAGGCCGCGCTCGCGATACTTTTGCGAATGCGCCGTGTACATATTGATGAACAGAATGACCAGGAAGCTGAACGCAATTACGACCACGACCCAAAAGAGGGCTACCGACGTGTTGCCCCCCATCCACTCAAAGTAGATGGCGATGGGAATGGTCTGGGTAATGCCGGCGTAGTTGCCCGCAAAGAACAGGGTGCAGCCAAACTCGCCCATGGCACGCGCGAAGGCGAGCACCGTGCCGGCGGCGATGGAGGGCCAGCCGAGCGGCATCATGAGCTTGGCAAAGATGCGACGTTCGGACCATCCCAAGGTTCGCGCGGCGTCGAGCATCTGCGTATCGAGGCTCTCAAAGGCACCGAGCGCCGTGCGGTAGACCAGGGGAAACGACACCACCACGGCAGATATCACCGCCGCGGGCCACGTAAAGACGATCGAGACGCCATGCGCGATAAGCCACCGACCGACCCCGGTCGAGCGGCCAAACAGCATGAGGAGCAGAAAGCCGCAGACCGTGGGCGGCAGCACCATAGGAATCGTAAAGACCGAATCGAGCAGGCCCTTGATACGACTCGAGGTACCCATAGTCTTCCACGCGGCGAACAAGCCCAGCGCAACGGAGATCAGCAGGGCAAGGCCGCTCGTTTTTATGGACACCCAAAACGGGCGATAGTCGATGTCGCCCAAAAAGGAGACCAGAGAGGTCAAGGGCCCCTGCTCATCCCGCAACACGACAGACGATGCCTCAACCATTTGAGCGCTATCAAGCCAACGCGCGCCGCCCTTGGCATCACCTGAGGCTGATGCAATCACCACATAGCGGTCCCCATCCGCACCGTGCTCGTCAAAGCCATAGGTATACCCGCCGGCATCAAACGTTGTTTCCGCCGTGACATACCAAGGAAGATCCATATCCCCCAGCTGCGCACCTCCCATGCAGTTTGCGCTGTCGAGCTCACAGACGAGGGCCTTGAGACCCGATACGCACTCGTTGTCCTGCGGATCCAATCCAAACTTCTCGACCGCCTTGGGCGATATCCACACCACAACGCGATCGGCAGCAGGCGCCACCACAAGGTCCACGTCCTCGTCAACGGGAAACCGGTAGCCCTCAGGCTGGCCTTCCATGGCACGAGCGGTCCCCTTGGCCAACCGCTCAAAACCCTCGATCCCATAGGAAAGCCCATGAGCGGTCGCAGCAACCTGGGCCCCGTCCTCAGCATCCCCAGCCAACGCAAATCCCGGCACACAGCAAAGCGCGAAGGCCAAAGCACAGGCGACAAGCATGCGGAATCTATTAAGCACGAAAAGCTCCAAGCGAATACAAGGACGGAGTGAAACACAAAACGATGGAATTATCACGCCAAGCCGCACTACGCGGAAAGCTCAAAGCCGTACTTAGCCCAAATCTTCTGAGCTTTCTTGTTGGTCAGGCAGAAGTCGATGAACGCCTTGGCCTCGTCGGCATGCTCGGAGCCATCGGCGACAGCGCCCGGATACACGATGGGCTTGTGCGAATCCTCGGGGCACACGAAGGCCTCCTCGATGCCGTCGTAGCGGAAGATGTCAGAGCTGTAGACAAAACCGGCCACGCAGTCGCCTGTGGACACATAGGCGGCGGCGGTACCAACTTTGTCGGCCAGCGCGACCTTGTCGGCGATCTCGGGAGCATACTCGCCGTCGTCGCCCTCGGTGCCGGTGTAGAGGCCCACGGAGGCCAGGGCCTGGTTGGCGTACTTGCCGGCGGGAACGGTCTTGGCGTCGCCAATGGCGATCTTGCCGTCCAGATTCGCGACGTCGTCGATGACCTCGACCTTGGTGTCGGAGCCCTCGGCGCGAATGATCACAAGGTCGTTGACGAACATATCCTCACGGGTGTCGGCATCGACGAGTCCGGCGGCCTCGGCGTCGTCCATGGTGCCCTTGGAGGCCGTGATGAGTACGTCAACCGTGGCACCGGCACGCATCTGCTCGACAAGGTCGCCGGAGGCCTTAAACTGCGTGTCGGCAAACGTGGTACCGGTCTGGTCGGTGTAGAGCTCCTGGACCTCGGGAAGGGCCTTCTCAAGTGAGTTGGCAGCAAAGACCTGAAGCTCGACAGCTTTCTTGGAAGATGCCTTAGCAGAACCGGTAACAGATCCGGCCGGCTCGGACGCCTTGTTGCTCGAGCAGCCGGCAAGCCCAAGACCGGCAGCGGCGACAGCAGAAAGCGAGACGAATCCGCGGCGAGAAACCATATCGAACATGTTCAACCCTTTCGGATCTTGTGCCCGGGTACCCCACCGCGGGCTTTAATCTGCAATCAGATTATACTTCTGCGAGAATAATGATAGTGAGAAATTATTCTCGCCAGAGAATATAGTTTCGAGTTGCCATACACCTTGGCGTCGCTTCGGCGGAAAACAAAGGCGGAGCAGCCGTTCAGGTCGCCCCGCCGCAGGTAAACCGCTTATTTGGCGTGCCCGCCGCCCGCCGTCATTTGGGCCGCATGCTCCAGCTGGTCGCTCACGGCCTCCCAGCTTTCGCGGGCCGCTTTCGTAGATCCCGGAAAGTTGATGACAAGTGTATACCCACGCTGCATGCACACGGCGCGCGAGAGCATAGCGCGGCGTGTCTTGGTCATGGAATACGCACGGATTGCCTCTGCAATACCCGGCACATCGCGGTCGCAGACGGCACGCGTCGCCTCGGGTGTCACGTCGCGCATCGAAAGCCCCGTGCCGCCACAGGTGAGCACGACATTGGCGTGGCACGCATCGGCGGCTTCCACAATGGCATCACCGATTTCGCTGACGTCGTCGCGCACGACCACATGCGAGGCGACCGTCCATCCCTGCGCCTCGATAAGTTCCTCGAGCGCGGCACCCGCCTCGTCCTGCGCAAAATCGCGCGTATCCGAGCACGTCACGATCGAAATCTTCAACTCCATAGCGTTCCCCCTATAGCACCGTTCCCTCGGGCAGGTCGACGCGAACAACGTCCACGACATCTCCCGCCCTGAGCTCGCACGGTCCTTCGTCAATACACAGCAGGCAGTTCGCACGCTGCATAGTTCCAAGCAGCGCCGAATTCTGCGTCTTGGCCTCGGTCACCAGCAGCTCACCGGTCTCGGGGTCGCGCAAAACCGTCGCGCGATCGAAGAAGCGTCGGTCCTGGCGCTTCTTCACGCCGTGCGTCAATATCGCCTGCTGCACGGGACGCATGCCTTCGGCAAATCCGCGCATCTTGCGAATCGCCGGGCGGGCGAGCATCTCAAAGCCCACATACGCCGCTGCGGGATTGCCCGAAAGCCCCAAATACGGCTTACCCCCAAGCAAGCCAAACGTAATGGCCTTGCCCGGACGCATCGAGATGCGATCGAACAGCACCTCGCCCTCGCGCCGGACGAGCGCCGTCACGAAATCGTAATCACCCGCCGAGGCGCCACCGCTCGTAATGACAAAATCGCACTCCTGCACGGCACGATGCACCAGCTCGGCAATCGCCTGCTCATCATCGGGCGCAATGCCGTAGAACACGGGCTCGGCTCCTGCATCGAGTGCTTCGGCCATTAACGCCGAGGAGTTGGAATCGCGAATCTGACCGCGCGCCGGCAGCTCACCCGGCGCGACCAGCTCCGTGCCCAGCGAGATAATGCCCACGCGCGGAGCGGCATGGACCTTCACGCTAGCGTAACCGGCGCTTGCCAGTAGGCCGGCGCCCGCCGGAGCCACGACCTCGCCGGCGTGCATCACAACATCGCCGGCATGAGCCTCCTCGGCGGCAGAGCGAACGTTCTCCCCCACCTTGGCAGGCGCCGAGAAGCTCACGCGTGAGCCCTCGTTGCCATTGCCGTCAAGCACCTCGACAATCTCGTATTTCACCACGGCATCCGCACCCTCGGGCACCGGCGCACCCGTCATGATGCGGACCGCCTCGCCCGGGGCGATTGCGCCCTCAAACACATGGCCCGCGGCCTCGTGTCCGATAACGTCGAGCGTCACCGGCGCCTCGCCAGACGCCTGCACCAAGTCCGCCGAGCGCACGGCATATCCGTCCATAGCGCTGTTGGCAAACGGCGAGATGTCGATATCGGCCACCGCGTCCTCGGCCAAGGGAAGACCGGCGGCCTGCCACACGGGAATCTCGATGAGATCCGTCGGAACAACATGCGACAGAACAATCGACTGCGCGTCCTCCAGCGGAATGAGTTTCTCTGCCATATGCACCTCTTAATGCCACGGCGCACAACAGGAGCGCCGATTCTTTATGCTTGTCTCAGTATAATCCCCCGACGCACGACCGCGACTCGGCCTGTACCCGCAAATACACCTGTCGGTTGCAGGCCGCGAAACAGAATGGAAACCAACCCACCGGCTCGTCGCGTTTACCGCGTTTTATAATGCTTGCGTTACAACCTAAAAGAGGAACATATGGCTCATAACGACAAACCCGAAAGCGCAAACGAGGCGCAGGATCATTCCCAGCCGCTCGACGACGGCGGCCTTTTCTCCCTTAGCGACGTCATCATGGCAGGCAGGCAACAGCTCACCCGCTCCGAGCATCTCTTGGCTGCCGACACACTCCGCAACGCCCGCAACCTACTCGCGAGCGCTAAGTTGCTCGTACTCGTCGTCATCGTCTCGCTCGCCATGGGCGTTGCCGCTTGGGCGTTTTTGGCCTCGCTGAATATCGCGACCGACTATCGCGAGCACCATGCATGGGTCTACGCCTTGCTTCCTGTTGTGGGCGTTGCCACCGCATGGGTGTACAAAAACCACGGCCTTGCCGCCAAACGAGGCAACAACCTGGTCATCGACTCCGCTCTGGGCACACGTCTCATCCATATGCGCATGGCCGTCCTCACCTTCGTCTGCTCCACGCTCACGCACCTAACGGGCGGATCGGCCGGTCGCGAGGGAGCCGCGGTACAGATTGGCGGCACCATCGCCAGCAACATCTCGAGCCTCGCCCACCTCAAAAAGCATGACCACCACGACCTCATGCTCGCCGGCATCTCGTCGGCCTTTGGCGCCGTATTCGGTTCGCCCCTTGCCGGCGCGTTCTTTGGCATGGAGATGTGTTTTATCGGCAAGATCGACTACACCGCGGGCATCTACTGTCTGGTCGCCTCGTTTACCGGCTACTTTACATCACTCGCCCTGGGTACCGAGTACGAAGCGAATGTCATCGCCAGCGTTCCCAACATGACACCACGGACGGTTGCCATCGTTGTTATCAGCGCCATTATCTTCGGTCTGACGGCACGCCTCTTTGCTTGGTCGGTTCGAACCGTCAAAAGCCTGTACGGTCGCTTTATCACCAACTACCTTGCTCGCGCACTCGTGGGCGCGCTCGTGGTGCTCGCGGCATACGCGATGCTCGACGCCTGGAAGTATGCCGGCCTTGCCACCTGGCTCTCGGGCGCCGGGTTCGCCGGTAACACGACCCTTGCCGACGCAGCCATCAAGCTCGTGGTGACGGCGCTTACCCTGGGTGCGGGCTTCCAAGGCGGCGAGGTCACGCCCCTGTTTGGCATCGGCGCGGCGCTCGGCGGCTGGATCGGTTGCCTCGTCGGTATCGACCCCAGCTTTCTGGCGGCGCTGGGCATGCTCGGTGTTTTCTGCGCCGGCCTTAACGTGCCCATCACCACCTGTATGATGGCCATCGACCTGTTCCACGGCACGGCAGCCGGCTTCTTCGTGATCGTGGCGTTTATCAGCTATCTTGTCGGCGGCCACCGCGGCGTATATCCCGCGCAGCGCATTGTCTCGCCTAAACGCCGTTCGCTTATTGTGGATGAGGGCGGTACGGTAGCGGATGCTATCGAGCGCCACAACGACCTGATAGAGTAGACGTTAGTATTCGCCGTGCAGCCACAATCGGGGGCAATTCGACCTGAGCGCGACCGCACCGTCACGTCATACGCCAGGAGTCGCCCCATGCACGCAACTGATTTTGGTCGCACGCTCATAATCGCCAACCCTGCCGCCCAGTCGGGTGCGGCGCGCGAGGTCGCTGAGCGCCTGCAGCGCTTTTTGGACATGACCGCGCGCGCATCCCAGTTTGATCTGGTGCTAACCGAGCACATGGGACACGCCAAGGAGCTTGCCGCACAGGCTCAGGGCTATCGTACCGTTATCGCACTCGGCGGCGACGGCGTGATCCACGAGGTCGTCAACGGGCTTATGACACAGGATGAGGCGGTCCGGCCCGCTCTTGCCGTCCTGCCCGTAGGCTCCGGCAACGATTTTGCCCAAACGCTCGGTATCGATGATTTCTCCGGTAAGGATTTTGGCGCGCTGCTCACCTGCGAGCTGCAGCGTCAGGACATCGGGCGCATTCGCTCATGGAACCCCGCAAACGGCAGCGGCGAGGCTTCCGTTGTGTACTACGACCAGACGCTTTCGGTCGGCATCGATGCCGCCATCGGCCTGGGCACCACCGAGCTGCGCAAAAAGACCGGCTTGACGGGCGCGCCGCTCTACACCCTCTCGGGTCTGGAGCAGTTTGGCCTGCGCTATCGCAACTACCTCATGACAGTCAGCTTTGACGGGGCGCCCGCCGAGCGCGTGAGGGCGATTATCATGGCGATTCAGCTGGGCCCCACGTATGGCTCGGGCTATCGCATCTGCCCCGATGCCGACCCCTGCGACGGCATGCTCGACGTCTGCTACGCATGCGGCCCCGTCCCTCGCGCGATTGCCCTGCCTATGTTCCTCTCGGCCAAAGACGGCCACCATACCAAGTTGCCACCGGTTCGCATGCGCCGCTGCCGCCATGCCGAGCTCACCTTTGAGGAGCCCGACTACCCCATCCAAGCCGACGGCGAGCCCATCGTCGCCTCGCGCATCGAGGTCGACATCCTCGCCGGCGCCCTCCATGTCTGGCGCCCCACCCGCTAACCCAACCTAAGTTGCGGTGAAATAGGGACTGTTTATGCAGCAAGTGCCGCAAAACAATCCCTATTTCACCGCAACTTATGAGGAGGCTATTCGTCGCTGCCCGGTTTGCGACGGTTGGCCTTTTTAATCGCATTGAAGTGCTTATCGTTGAGCCTGCGCTGGCGCGATCGCTGAGGCACCTTGGTCTTGACGCGACGTCGCGGCGGACGGCCACGACGCTCAAGCTCTGCCCTCAGCTTACGCAAGCAGCTCGCACGATTCTGAAACTGGCTGCGGCTCTCGCGCGCCGTCACGACAATCCCCGTGGGCCCATGTTTCATGCGCACCGCCGAGTCCGTCGTGTTCACACCCTGTCCGCCCGGACCCGTCGCGCGAAACACCTGCACCTCGCAATCGCGTGCCAACTCCTCGACCGACATCTCGGCATAGCGCGCATACTCGCGCCATTCCATCTTGTTCTCATCCATATCAACACCTCCCCTCATACAAAAAATGTGACAAAGGGACAGTCCCTTTGTCACATCGCATACCAATCGCTTGTGTTGCGCGCCTAGGCGAACGTGATCTCGCCGTTCTCGCAGTCCATTTCGGCGATACGGGCCAAGCTCTCGACGCGGAAGCCGCGCTCGCGGAGCTTATCGCCACCGCCCTGGAAGCCCTTCTCCACGGCAATGCCAATGCCGGCAACCTCGGCGCCCGCAGCCTCGCAGATCTTGATAAGACCCTCGAGCGCGCAACCGTTGGCCAAAAAGTCGTCGATGATCAGAACCTTGTCGCCCTCGGACAGGAAGCGCTTACCCACGATAACCGGGTACTCCTTCTGCTTGGTAAAGGAGTAGATGGTCGTGGCATACTGCTCGCCGTCAAGGTTGATGGACTGTGCCTTCTTGGCAAAGACCACCGGCACGCCGCCAAAATGCTGAGCCGCGATGCAAGCCATGCCAATGCCCGAAGCCTCGATCGTCAGGATCTTATTGATCTCGACGCCCTCGAACAGACGGGCCCACTCGGCACCCATGTGGTCGAACAGCTCAACGTCGCACTGGTGGTTGAGGAAGGCATCAACCTTAAGGACGTTACCGGCCTTTACGATGCCGTCATGGCGAATACGATCCTCAAGCTCCTGCATGGCGCAACCCCTTCTCGCGGCAACGATACCGCGCGATTAATAAACGTTGTTCGATAGTCTACCACGGACCGACCCCCGCCCGCCCCACAAGCCCCTACGCACCATAAAGCCGCAAGACCAGCAGATGGGCCCGATTCGTGGCATGCCTGCCCCCACAAGTTAATGGCGGGAGCGCATCCTCGCCAAACGCACCATGGCAAGCGCAAAGCCCACAGCGGCCACAGCCATAAGCACGTAGAACACCGAGCGAAAGCCGAATAGGAATACATCCGGACGGCCTGCAACAAAACTGGTCACGGCCTCGCCCATCGCCACGCTCATCTGCCCATACAGGATATTCGACGCCACCGTAATGCCGAGTGCCATGCCGGCGTAGCGCGCCAAGCTGCCCAAGCTGCCCGCAAAACCGAGCGCCTCTCGCGGGGCCGAACCCATATACAGCGAGTTGTTGGGGCTCTGGAAAATCGACGTACCACACGACATAAATGCGACGCAGCACACGATCACAGGGATAGAAGAGTGCTCGTCGAGCGTGCTTACCGCAAAGAGACCACACACGTACACGCCCAGGCCAACCGCCGTAGGACCCTCGCAGCCAACACGGTCCGAAACCGTACCCGAAAGCGGCCCGATAAAGGCATTCACCATCGGCAGCGCCAAAAACAGCAGGCCCGAAACGTCAGACCCAAACCCATGCGCATCCTGAAAATAGAACGGCAGAATAAACTCGGATGCGCCAATGCCAACGAACACGATGAGCATGCAGGCAAGGTTGATGGTGAAGGCCGAGTTTGCAAAGCAGCGACGCGCGGCCTCCGCCAGCGACATGGGACGCTCGCCGGTCCCCGGCTTAACATGCGGCAGGGTGTAGAGCCCCACGATAAACGAAATGACGCCAATGGGCAGGTTGACGAGGAAGATGCTCTCCCAGGGAAAGCTTGCCACCAGCATGCCACCGAGCACGGGGCCACACATCATGCCGAGGGCCACAAAGGTCGCGAGAATACCCATGGCACGGCCTCGTTCGCGCGCCGGGAACGACTCGGTGATGATACCCATGTTGTTAGCCATGGCCGCCGCGCAACCGACGCCCTGAGCAATGCGTGCCAGGATAAGAACCTCGAGCGAGGCCGAAAGGCCGCACAGCAGCGAACCGACCGTAAAGACGATAACGCCCAGCTGGAATACGCCCACCTTGCCGCGCACGTCGCCCAGGCGGCCAAACGGCAACATGGCCACGCACGTCGCGAGCAAATACACCGAGCTCACCAGCTGGATGCGGTCGAGGCCCACGCCCAGCTCCTTTTGCATCACGGGCAACGCCACGGTCACGACGGTCGAATCCAGGCACGCCATAAACGTCATGATGAGCACGGTAAACAGAATCGCCCATTTGTTCTTGCCATGGGTGTCGCCCTCTAGGGCGATGTGCTCGCGGCGCAGCTGCTCTGCAGTTTTGTCCATATCCATCCTTTCGAGTGGCCCAACGCAAAAAAACGGGGCCCCAATCGCCTGCAAACAGCCGCGATTGGGGTCCCGCCTACGGAATCGGAACGAAAGGTCGCCGAAGCTTTCTGCCAGCATCGGCGCCTTATGCGAACGCTAGCCTAGCACTGCTCGAGTGCCTGCTCAAGGTCGGCAATCAGGTCGGCCGTGTCCTCGAGGCCGCACGACAGGCGTACCATGTCGGCAGAGATGCCGCAGGCGATGAGTTCCTCGTCGTTCATCTGGCGATGGGTGGCGTTTGCCGGATGCAAGCAGCAGGTGCGCGCATCGGCCACGTGCGTAGCGATCTGGGCGAGCTTAAGGCTCTTCATAAAGGTCTCAGCCGCCGCGCGACCACCGTTAAAGCCAAAGCTCACGACGCCGCAAGTACCGTTGGGCATGTACTTCTGAGCCATGTCGTAGTACTTGTCACCCTCCAGGCCCGGATAGCTCACGAAGCGCACCTTGGGGTGGCTCTGCAGGAACTTGGCGACCGCCAGGCCGTTCTCGCAATGACGCGGCATGCGCACGTGCAGGCTCTCGAGTGAGCTGTTCAGGAAGAATGCCGCCTGCGGGTTCTGCATGGGGCCGAGGTCGCGCATGAGCTGCGCGGTGGCCTTAGTAATAAAGGCACCCTCACGACCGAACTTCTCGGCATACGTCACGCCGTGGTAGCTCTCGTCGGGCGTGGTGAGACCCGGGAACTTGTCCGCATGGGCCATCCAGTCAAACTGGCCGTGATCGACGATCACGCCACCCAGGTAAGCCGCATGGCCATCCATGTACTTAGTGGTGGAGTGCGTAACGATGTCAGCGCCCCACTCAAAGGGACGGCACATCACGGGCGTCGGGAAGGTGTTGTCGACCATCAGCGGTACGCCGTGGTCATGCGCGGCCTTGGCAAAGCGCTCAATATCGAGCACGGCGAGGGCGGCATTGGCGATGGTCTCGCCAAAGACGAGCTTGGTGTTGGGCTGGAAGGCTGCCTCGAGCTCCTCATCGGTGCAGTCGGGGGCAACGAAGGTGCAGGTCAGCCCCATGCGGCCCATGGTATGGGCAAGCAGGTTGTAGGTACCGCCGTAGATGGCAGAGCTTGCGACCACGTGATCGCCGGCGCCGGCAACGTTAAAGATCGCAAGGAAGTTCGCAGCCATGCCCGAGCTCGTGAGCATCGCTGCGGTGCCGCCCTCCATCTCGCAGATCTTGGCGGCAACCAAATCGCACGTGGGGTTCTGCAGACGGCTGTAGAAATAGCCCGACTCCTCCAGGTCAAACAGCTTGCCCATGTGCTCGGACGTGTCGTACTTCCACGTGGTGGACTGGTAGATGGGCACCTGGCGCGGCTCCGCATCTCCCGGGTGATACCCGCCCTGAACACACGTCGTACCGATGGTCTGCTCGCTCATATCCAACTCCCTTACTTGGGTTTTGTTTTTATTCGGTTCACGATACCGCTACCCTGCACCCCTCTCAACCCATCCCCAAGGTAGGTTATGGGACAAATTGATCCGTGTCATTTATCTCAAGCCTTGGGCATTTGCTCGATAGATAAAAATGAGGCATCCATGAAGCTCTCGATGATTACACGCACCGTCACGGGTACCATAGGCGGGTACACCGTGACCAAGGAGACAACGATGAAGCAAATCGATACGGCCCAGCTCGACATCACCGCCTGTCAGGCTCAGGCTGCCGAATACCACGCCCGTGGCTTTAACTGCGCCCAGGCCGTCGCCTGCACGCTCGCGCCCGCCGTCGGGCTCGACCCCCAGGTCGCCTTTACCCTCACCGAGGGCTTTGGCGCCGGCATGGGCGGCATGACCGAAACCTGCGGCGCCATCTCGGGCGCCGTGGCCATCATGGGCTTTGTAATGAGCGACGGCATGGAAAACCCCAAGACCAAGGGCCAGACCTACAAGCTGTCGCGCGAAATCGCCAAGCGTTTTGGCGAGAAGAATACGACGACCGTCTGCGGCACGCTCAAGGGCATCGGATCGGATAAGGGTCCGCTCCGCAGCTGCCCCGGTTGCATCGACGATGCCATCGAGATCGCCTGTGATGTGCTAAAGCAGCTCGCCGAGTAAACGGCAGCAACAGAAAAGCGACGGCCGGCGCGCTTGGAATCCATCCAAAAGCACGCCGGCCGTCGCCGTTAGAACTCGGCAAACTCGGGAGCGCCGACCTCAATCTCCTCGCGCCCCGCCATAAGCTCGCGCATCTTTGCGCAAAATGGCTCCTGCTCCCCCGCCTTAAACACCAAGTGAAGTGTCACGGTATCCGCGTAATCGGTATCCGAAACCTTGGCACCCGAATCCTGGGCCAAGCGAAGCACCTGCTCATACTGTGGATAGGCCACATGCACATCAACCGGCACGACGCTCGTCATCTCGACGATCTGCCCAGCCTCCCGAGCAGCTGCCACCGCCGCCTGTGTCGCCGCGGTATAGGCGCGCACCAAGCCACCAGGCCCCAACAGCGTGCCACCAAAATAGCGCGTCACTACGCAGCAAACATTTTTGAGCCCCGCGCCGCGCAGCACCTCGAGCGTCGGCATACCGCTCGTGCGGCTCGGCTCACCGTCATCGCTCTGGCGCTCACGTCCATCTACCAAAATCCACGCGGGAACATTGTGTCGAGCGTCGTAATGACGCTTGCGAACCATCTCGATAAAGGCATTCGCCTCGTCCTCGGACTCAATATGGACCAGCTGGGCAATAAACCGGCTCTTGCGGTCCACAAACTCGCCCGAAGCCTCAATATTCGATTGCAGAGTAAAATAGCTGTCCAACAAAGCCCCTCAACAAAATAAAGCGCAGCAACAAACAGCCTCAATAATACGGCAAAGGCCGTACCGTTGCCCTCGCCAACAAGAACGGAAACACCAATGATGCCGTCACCAACAGCGAGAACCCGTCAGCGCGAGCAAGGTGCCTTGAAAGACGAGGGCATTGACCTTATGGTCATGCCCGAAGGCTTGAAAGGCAGATTGCCGCGCTGACGGGTTCGCAGCGTCAACAAAAATGCCAAGTGGGCCTATAAGCCGGGTTCTGTCGTGAACGGTCATTTATCTTGTCTGCACGTTACCGTGCAGCTCCACGCACGCTACCCGAACGCGGACCGGGCCGGCCCATAGCGTTCCTATTCGCGCTTGCTCCGGATGGGGCTTGCCAAGCCGCCGTGTTGCCACGACGCTGGTGGTCTCTTACACCACCGTTTCAGCTTTTCCCTTTACGCCTTGCGGCGCAGGTGGGAGTCTTCTTTTCTGCGGCGCTTTCCGTCGGATCACTCCGCCCGGCCGTTAGCCGGCATCCCGCCCTCTGGAGCCCGGACTTTCCTCACGCGTGCCGCAAGCAGCACATCGCGCGACCGTCTGGCCCACTCAGCAGTGAAAGAGTGTAGCACACCGTTGCCGCGGGCAATGGCACAACACAAGCGTTCGACACGATAAACCAAGAACCACGCTATGCAGTACAATAGTGTCGTCGATGGGCAACGTCGTCAGTCGAGACGCGACCGCGCTCCGCACCCCTCCGTCTACTCGGTGCGTTCCCGCCTCCTCCCCGAGGCGGGATGTCGGCATTTTTCATGCACCAACAACCCAATAGCCCGTGAACAGCCTAGGCGGTATTGCACGCGGGCAGCATCGCGTACCTCAGCAACAAATGCAAAAAGGGATCCGTCCATTGCGGACGGATCCCTTAAAACAAGTGATCGTCAAACCGATTTACTCGGCGTCGGTCTCCTCGTCCTTCTTCTCGGAAGGCAGCGGGGTAACCTCGATCTCGACGCCCAGAGTCTCAGCAGCAGACTTCATGGACAGGGAGATACGACGACGGTCGAGGTCAATCTCCATGACCTTGACCTGAACCTTGTCGCCCACGTGGGTGACCTGAGAAGGCTGGTCGACGTGCTTGTTGGCCATCTCGGAGATGTGCACCAGGCCCTCGATGCCCTCGCCCAGGTCGACGAAAGCGCCGAACGGGACAAGCTTGGTCACAGTGCCCTCGACGATAGCGCCGACGGGGTACTTCTTGACCAGTGCGCGCCACGGATCCTCGGTGGTCTGCTTGAGACCCAGGGAGATGCGCTCACGGTTGAGATCGACGTCGAGAACCTCGACCTCGACCTCCTGGCCGACCTTGACAACCTCGGAAGGATGGTTGACGTGGTTCCAGGAGAGCTCGGAGATGTGGATGAGGCCGTCGATACCGCCGAGGTCGACGAAGGCGCCGAAGTCGACGATGGAGGAAACGGTGCCCTGGAGACGCATGCCAGACTTGAGCTTGGACAGGATCTCGGAGCGCTCGGCCTTACGGGACTCCTCGAGCACGACGCGACGGGAGAGGACGACGTTGTTGCGGTTGCGGTCCATCTCGATAACGCGGGCCTCGATGCGGGTGCCCATGTAAGAGGTGAGGTCCTTGACGCGACGGAGGTCGACGAGGGAAGCGGGCAGGAAGCCACGCAGGCCGATGTCGAGGATCAGGCCGCCCTTGACAACCTCGATAACCTCGCCCTCGACGTTCTCGCCAGAGTTGAACTTCTCCTCGATGCGGTTCCAAGCACGCTCGTACTCGGCACGCTTCTTGGACAGGACCAGACGACCGTCCTTGTCCTCCTTCTGGAGAACCAGGGCCTCGATGGGATCACCGAGTGCAACGATGTCTGCAGGGTTAGCGTCCTTGCGGATGGACAGCTCGCGGACCGGGATAACGCCCTCGGACTTGAATCCGATGTCAACGAGCACCTCGTCATGCTCGATCTTAACGACAGTGCCGTTAACGAGATCGCCCTCATCAAAGTCGGTAATCGTACCGTCGATGAGGTTGTTCATCTCCTCCTCGTTGACATCGTCAAGAGAGAAAATGGACGAGTTCTGAATCTCACTCAAAGGTGGACCCCTTTCGAACTACGGGGCCCCGATTGCTAGGACCTACAGAAGGGTGCGACAAGCACACAACGTTTAGGAACACTCGGGAGCCGACAGATACTAATGTGACGCTTATGCAATCACGTTCGTATAGGTTACGGGGAAATGGGTTCGATTTCAAGCGTGAACTGCGTTTTTTTACTCGTGTGGAGACTTTTTCGTAATCTTATGGACAGCCGTCTCCACAACTTGACGATAAGCAGTTTGCCCATACGCCTTTGAGGTAAAGTATCCGGAGCCAACGATTCTGGAACGATTTATCGAGAAAGGTGCCCGCGTGCTCAAAGCAGTCGTTTTCGATATGGACGAAACGCTTCTTAGCATCAACCTCAACGCATTCATCCTTCGCTATTTTAAGGATGTCTCGTCGATGCTCGCGGATATCGGTCGCCGCAGCCACGGTGGCACGATGGCACGCCTCGGCACCATCTTGGTCGACCTCAACGCCAATCGCCGAAGCGGCACGGATAATCGCACCAATCTGGAGTTCTACCAAGAAGAGGTTGAGCGCCGGTGCGGCATTTGCCTCTCGGACCCACTTATCTACGAGGCGTTTACCTACTACGACCGCGAAGTCCTGCCGTACAAGAACGACGATGTCATCAACGCCCACGCCATGCCCGGCGCACACGCCGCGCTTCAGGCCGTACAGGATGCAGGACTGCGTTGCGCGCTCTTTACCAATCCCAGCTTTCCGCAGGGGGCCATCGAGTGCCGCATGGGTTGGGGCGATCTGGCCGACGTCCCCTTTGAGCTCGTCACGCACATGGGAAACACCACCCGCTGCAAGCCCGATGCCACCTACTATCTAGAGCAGCTTCAGGTGATGGGGCTCGAGCCGCACGAGGTCCTCATGGTGGGCAACGATCCCAAACGCGACTTCCCCAGCCCCGCCTGCGGCATTCAGACTGCCTATGTGGGCCAAGGCAAGCCCAGCCGAGCCACCTGGCGCGGAACCATGGAAGACTTCGCCCGCGATTTCAACGCCGTAGTAGAAGCCTTCTACGAACACCAAGTAGCCGACGAACTGTCATAGGACCCCTCCCACCAAACAAAATAGCGCCGCAGGTTGAGAAAAATGTGACAAATAGACCGTCCCTTGTCACATTACAAAGACAACGCCGATGTTATGGCAACGACAGCGAAAGCCCGCCAGAGCGAGCAAGGTGCCTTGAAACAAGGCGGCATTGACCTTCTGGTCATGCCGCCGAAGTTGAAAGGCAGATTGCCGCTCTGGCGGGTTTGCAGCGTCAA
>CABRRA010000011.1:0-66142 GCA_902473205.1 uncultured Collinsella sp. | reverse complement strand
TGTTCGGAAGAGCTCGATGGGTCATCTCGCTAGGTAAAAAGATGGTTCGCGGTGGTATCGTTGCTGTGGGTTTAATTCGATATGAAAGGGTGACTTTGGTGTCCAAGATGGATTCTACGCTCTCCTATATTACTGACCAGTTGAAGGCGCTTACCTCGATTGCTTCGCCTACGGGCTATACCCGTGCGGCGACTGATTATCTGATGGAAACGTTGCGCGATATGGGCTTTGGGCCCGAGCGCTCCAATAAGGGTAACGTGCTGGTTGAGCTTGGCGGTGAGGGTGAGCCGCTTGTGTTGGCGAGCCATGTCGATACCCTGGGCGCCATGGTGCGCTCCATCAAGGACAATGGTCGCCTGCGCCCCACGACCCTCGGCGGGCACCAGTGGTCTACGGCCGATGGCGAGAACTGCACCGTCTACACGCGTGACGGCAATGTGTACACGGGCGTGGTTCTCAATACCGAGCCTTCGGCGCATGTGGCCGATGAGCCGGTCAAGGCCATCGAGAAGAACATGGAAATCCTGCTCGACGAGAACGTTGACAGCAAGGACGATGTACTCGAGCTGGGTATTCAGACCGGCGACATCATCGCCATGGATCCGCGCACCACGGTGACGGAGAGCGGCTACATCAAGAGCCGCTTCCTTGACGACAAGCTGTCGGCCTCCATTTTGCTGGGCTTGGCGCGTGCCGTCGCCGCTGGCGAGGTAACGCTTTCGCGCAAGGTGTCGCTGCTCTTTACCGTGTACGAGGAGGTCGGCCACGGCGGAGCCTTCGTGCCGGCCGACACGCGCGAGATGATCAGCGTGGACATGGGCTGCGTGGGCGATGATCTGGGCTGCACCGAGCGCATGGTTTCGATCTGCGCCAAGGATTCGGGCGGTCCGTACAACTACGACCTGGTGACCACGCTGTCTAATATCGCGCGCGAGTTGGAGCTCGATTACGCCATCGACGTGTACCCGCATTACGGTTCCGACGTCGAGGCCACGCTCTCGGCCGGCTACGACATTCGCCATGGCCTGATCGGCCCCGGCGTGTACGCGAGCCACAACTACGAGCGCAGCCACATCGACGGCGTGCGCAATACCTACGAGCTGGTTCGCGCCTACGTTCAGCGCTAGGGGAGTAGCTTGCGACTCGGCTGACACGGCAGTAACGACCGAGGCCGCCCTCTGTAAGTTGCGGTGAAATAGGGACTGTTTAAGCGTTTTAAATGCGAAAACAGTCCCTATTTCACCGCAACTTAGGGGGCAGTGCTGTTATCTCTGCACGTGACGTAGTACCTCAACGGCGGCGCTTACCTCTATCGTGCGGCGCTCGAGACCGCGGCGGATGGCCTTGAGGCGATTGCCTGCTGTTGCCCATGCGCTTTGTGAGAGGATTTCGAATGCCTCGTCGACGAACCCATCGAGATGCGACGCATCGAACCAATCGAGTGAGTCAACAAATGCTAGCTGAGTGGAAGGGTCCGGACCAAACGGTTTGGCGGCAAATCCAAACTCCCCGGCAACGAGCACGGCGGTTGGCACGTTGTACCACAGGCAATTGCCACTATCGAACAGCGGTGCAGGCCGCATTTCTAGTGTGTCGACATTGCGGATGATGCCGAAGTTTCGCCAGTGGCGGTCGCTGTTGGCCAGGAGGGCATCGCAGACAATCATCTGCGACATGGATTTTCTTACCGCGGCTTCGTCAGCCCCGTGTCTGCCAAGATAGCGACAGTATCGATCGTATGTTGAGTTTCCTCGCTGGCCACCGAGTGCGTCCCTGATATAAGCGGCCGGCACGTATTCCTCACGGCCATTAAGAAAGTCATCGCATAGGCATACGGGCCCGTCGAACATGCGCTCGACCGTATAGGGAACAAACTCACCTTTGGATAGCAGACGCCGATGTAGAGCTGTTGCAACCGCCTCGTTAAACGGTCGCTGATCGTCCATTCCGCATCCTTTGACCAGGATGCGAACACCATTGCGGATCATCCAAGATTTGGGGAGCTCACCCTCGGACGTATTGTCAGGATTTTTGAGTCCGATGCCCTCAAGCCAGCCTGAACGATGCTCGGGTGCCGACCGTTCAAAATCGTTTTCGAAGTAATTGAGGCGCTGCCAATCGAGTCCATCGCAGTCGACCGGTCTTAGCCAATAGCAATCCGAAAGCGAAAAACCCAGGCAACGAACGGGCACTTCAATACCGCTGCCAATTCCTAGTTCGCGATAGCGCGAGATGAGTCCGGGGCGGACGTCGGGCACCGACCGGTGACTCCACCACGTGTTGAGCGCTCGTTTATTCACCGTTGGAGAAGAACTCGAGCACGTGCCAAACGGCATCCTTCGTGCATCGAGTATTTCGGCAATTTCAAAGGAAAACTCGCGCGTTGGATCAAACGAGACATGCGCGACCTCGTGGTCGGCTGACATCAACGTGAACTTGCGCCCTACGTCAGCTGCGGGACGGCGCCCGCGCTTACGGACCTTTTGATAACCAATCGCGGAATCGTACTCAACCATTTTCCGCCCACCGACGATATCGCACGCGAGCGTTCCCGATGCAGCCAGTTGCGATATGCGGGCCTTCGTAACGCCCAGCAGGCGTGCGGCGTCACCCATGGTTATATAGTTGGAAGTACTCATCTGCTGCATCACCTCGTTAAGTATTCTAATCGTTAAATATAGCAAGCACAAACATCATAATACTTAACAAAGTTGCGGTGAAATAGGGACTGTTTGGCGGTTTTAAACGCGTAAACAGTCCCTATTTCACCGCAACTTATGAAGGGGTGGGGCTATTTGATGGCGCCGGTCACGGTACCGCCGCCCAGGACGATGTCGCCGCGATAGACTACAACGGCCTGGCCGGGGGCGATGGCTCGTTGCGGCTCGTCAAAAGTTAGCAGCATTTGCCCGTCTTCGTCACGCGTAAGGGTCGCTGCCTGGTCTTTCTGACGGTAGCGGTACTTAGCGCCCACGCGAATGCCGCCGGCATCGAGCTCCGCCTCCATGCGTGCGTCCGGTGCACTCCAGATCCAGTCGTCGGCTGTGAGCGCTGTGGCCGTCAGGTCCTCGGCCTCGCCCAGATGCACAATGTTGTTGGCGGCATCGACGCCCGTTACGTACACGGGATGCGCCATCGCGACGCCCAGGCCCTTGCGCTGGCCGATGGTATAGCGCAGCGCGCCATTGTGGCGCCCGACCACGCTGCCGTCGCGCCACACAATATCGCCCGGTGCAGCGGCATGTCCGCAGCGGCGCTCGATATAGCCCGCGTAGTCGCCGTCCGCGATAAAGCAGATATCCTCGCTCTCGGCCTTCTTGGCGTTGATGAAGCCCTGCTCGGCGGCAATGCGGCGCACGTCGCGCTCTTTGTCCAGCCCAGCCAGCGGAAAGATCGTGTGTGCCAGACGTTCTTGCGTGAGCGAATACAAAAAGTAACTCTGGTCCTTCTTGGGGTCCTCGCCACGGTGCAACTGCCAGGTGCCGTCGGATGCCTGACTCGTTTTGGCGTAGTGGCCTGTGGCGATGTAGTCGCAGCCCATATCCAGCGCCGCATCGAGCAGCGCACCAAACTTAATATGGCGGTTGCAGATGATGCACGGGTTGGGCGTCAGCCCCTCCTGGTAGGCGGTCACGAAGCGCTCGATAACATTGCGGTCGAAGGTCTGCTGCAGGTCGAGCACATGGTGGGGTATCCCCAGGCGCTCGGCGACGGCCTTTGCATCGGCGATGTCGCGGTCGACCTTGCTCATGCCCGTGATGGGATCGGGCACGGGGCAGGTGAGGCGCATGGTGGCGCCGACGCATTCGTAGCCCTGGCTTTTGAGCAGATAGGCAGTCACGCTGGAATCGACGCCGCCGCTCATGGCGACGAGCACGCGCTTGTTGTGCATGGGGAGGTTCTCCTTGGTGGCATGTGGCCAAAAAAGAAAAGCGGCGCGGGAGGCTGGTTCCGCGCCGCAGACATTGTAGCAAGTTCGGACGTCTCGTGGGACACCCTGATGGGATGGGCTCAGACTGCCGGGAGAGAGGAGGCCGGCTCGTCCCTGAGCTCAACCTATGGGCGACGGGCCCTAGTCCTGGAAGAGTGCCGTGGACAGGTAGCGCTCACCGGTATCGGCGAGCAGCGCCACGATGGTCTTGCCCTCGTTCTCGGGGCGCTTGGCCAGCTGCAGTGCGGCCCACACGGCGGCGCCGGACGAAATGCCCACGAGCACGCCCTCCTTGTGGCCCACGGCGCGGCCGGTGGCAAAGGCGTCCTCGTTCTCGACGGGGATGATCTCGTCATAGACCCGGGTGTCGAGGACGTCGGGCACAAAGCCGGCGCCGATGCCCTGGATCTTGTGCGGGCCGGCCTGGCCCTTGGAGAGCACCGGGGAGGTGGCGGGCTCAACGGCGACGACCTTAATCTCGGGGTTCTGCTCCTTGAGGAACTCGCCCACGCCGGTCACGGTGCCGCCGGTGCCAACGCCGGCGACGAAGATGTCGACCTTGCCGTCGGTGTCATCCCAGATCTCGGGGCCGGTCGTGGCCTTGTGAATGGCAGGGTTGGCGGGGTTCACAAACTGGCCGGCGATGATGCTGTTGGGCGTCTCCTTCTGCAGCTCCTCGGCCTTGGCGATAGCGCCCTTCATGCCCTTGGAACCGCCGGTGAGTACGAGCTGTGCGCCATATGCCTGCATAAGCTTGCGGCGCTCGACGGACATGGTCTCGGGCATGGTGATGATCCCCTTGTAGCCGCGGGCGGCCGCCACCGAGGCGATGCCGACGCCGGTGTTGCCGCTCGTGGGCTCGATGATGGTGTAGTCGCCGCCGCGCACAAGCTTGCCGGCCTTCTCGGCCTCGTCGATCATGTTCTTGGCGACGCGGTCTTTGACGGACCCGGCGGGGTTGAAGTATTCCAGCTTGACGAGCACGCGGGCCTTGAGGTCCTCATCGGCCTCAAAGTGAGTGAGCTCCAGAAGCGGAGTGTGACCGATAAGCTGATCGATGGACGTGTAAACATTGCTCATGGTGAACCTCCAAAGTGTTCGAATGACTGGATACCGTGTGGTTTTACGGTGTGTGTAACAGCGAAACCCACAAACCTTATAGGTTGTTCGTTTTGCTGTTGGCAAGCATAGTAGACAGTAAAGCCTAGTAATGCAATAGGAAATAGAAGATTATTACGAGTCGATTAACCATCTTGACGGGAATAGGTATTTTCAAAACCAATATTTCGGCTAGAATTTCTACGGATTAAAAGACCGAAAGGCAGCAATATATATGTTGGTTTCCACAAAGGGCAGATATGCCCTGCGCGTTATGGTCGACCTGGCCGAGCACCAGGCGGCGGGCCGTATTCCCCTCAAAGAGATCGCTGCGCGTCAGGGGATTTCGGAGAAATATCTGGAGAACATTTTGGCCACGCTCGTGCGCGCCAATATGCTCTCGGGCATGCGCGGCAAGGGCGGTGGTTACGTGCTCACGCGCCCGCCCGAGCAGTACACGGTGGGTGAGATCTTGCGCCTGACCGAGGGCAGCCTGGCGCCGGTCGCATGCCTGGACGGCGACTGCAAGGGCTGTTCGCGTTCGGATGAGTGTCCCACGCTCGACGTGTGGAAGAACCTGGACAAGCTCATCAACGACTACCTCGACGGCGTGACGCTCGATACGCTCGTCGCCCCCAACGAGGGCTACGACTACGTCATCTAGTCCCACCTGCCATTTGGGGACGGGGTAGAAATGATCGATTTTCTTGCCCTCTGAGGCTTGGCAAATGACAAGGCCGCCCATCGTTGCGATGGGCGGCCTTCGTTTTGGCGTGTTGTGGCGGTCCGTATCCGGTCGCTTTAGTTCCTGGCGACGCTGTCGAGAATGCTGCGCATGATGGATACCAGGATGCTGCCCATAAAGGCCGATCCAAAGCTGGCAATGGAGATACCCGCGCCCAGCAGATTGACCGACAGGTAGCTGGCCAGCTCGAGCATAAAGCTGTTGACTACGAGCTGAAAAATACCAAGCGTGATAATAGTGAGCGGCAGTGAGATGACCGTCAGGAACGGCTTGACGAGCGAGTCGACGATGTTGAGGAACAGTCCCACGAAGGCAAAGCAGACCCAGGCGTTGGCCGTGCCGAAGGGCTGAATGCCGGGGACGAGAAACGTTGCGATCGCGATGGCGATTGAGGTCAAAAGCCAGTTGAGCAAAAAGCGCATGGTGGGAATCCTTTCTTGCGCATGGCGTGGTGGGGGGGCGTGAGGGGCACACACCTTTGCAACTCGGATAGATGCGCGGGCACGGCCCTGTTCGGCCGCCCATTGTCTCAGATATTCGTGGAGCTTGCGTGCGCGTTCGGTTTCAAAACGGCGTTCGTCCTAGAAAACGCGCCGCTGGCAGAGAGTCTTGTCGCTTTAGTTTGGTGGTGTGCTACACTGCTACGGGCAAAAGCCACAGGCGTTGCCCTATTGCATAGAACGGGCGAACGATGCCCGATGTCAGTATCAACTTCGATGCCTTTTGGCGGGTTTGGCGGTGATCGATGAATATCGAGAACATGTTTGACAAGCCTGATGTCAAGCAGCTGGTCCACGCATTTAGTCTTTTGGACGACGAGAACGATATCCAGGCGTTTTTAACCGATATCTGCACGCCGCGCGAGATTTGCGATTTATCGCAACGCCTGCAGGTCGCGCGCTATCTGGATGAGGGCGAGCCCTATGTTGAGGTTCAGGCCCGCACCGGCGCTTCGTCCACCACGGTGAGCCGCGTGTCCAAGGCGCTTAATGGCGAGTACGGTGGCTATCGCAAGATCCTCATCAAACTGGAGGATGGCGAGTAGGCCAGCGGCAAAAACGAATTGCGCAGAACCGTCCCTTCGGGGGCGGTTTTTTGATCCCTTGGGGACGGAGGAAAACGGATCACCGGGTTAGACTAACCCCCTCTGTGATCCGTTTTCCTCCGTCCCCAAGGAATCAAATCTGTTGGCGTGGGGCAAATCTGTCCGCATGGGCGGGTAGGATGGATGCATTGATTATTGCGAACAGTTTGAGCGGAGGACCATGCCTGTTCGAATCTATACCACCAATGCCGGCACGGATTTGAGCGATGCCGAGTCGGCGCTGCTTGCCGACCTTGTTGACTGCCACGGACGTGCCGTTTTGCTGGCGCCCTCGTTTGCCGAGCTCGACCTGTGCCGTCACGATGCTGCGGTTGCTGGCGCCTCGCTGGGCGTTGACTACAAAACCCCCGCATCGTGGCTTCGTTCGCTGTGGGAGCTTATGGGCGATGGCCGCAGCTTCGTCGACAACATGCAGCGCCAGATGCTGTTCTCGGACATGATCGCCCGTCGCGACGATGCCGGCCTGCAGCCGCTTTCGCGCAGTCAAGGCACGGTGCGCATGCTCGCGCGCATGGCCCGCGATGTGCTGCCGGGCGTAGCGGGAACGGGTGCCGAGCGTTGCTGCGGCGACGTTTGCCAGCCCGATCCCAAAAGCGACGCCGAGGCTCGCGTGTTCGAGCTGTTGAGTGCCTACGCGGGCGGCTTGGACCGTCGAGGCATGGTCGAGCCCTGCGAGGCGGCTGACCTTATGGCCGAGGTGCTGGCCGACAACCTACCGGCGTGCGCCCGCGCGGTATGTGTGCGCGGTATCACGTCGTTTATGCACGGCCTGCTCGAGTTGCTGTCCGCCGTGGCAAACAACGGGGGAGAGGTCGTTGTGCTGCTTGCCCGCGAGCAGGCGGCAATGCGCGAGGATCTGGCTGCCGCCTTTGATGCCCGCGGTGTGCTGTTTGAGGCTGCGCCGCTGGGGGAGGGTGCCGCCACGCCCCAGACTGCCTCCAAGTCCGTCGCTCAGCCCGCCTTTGTAGAGGTTGCCGGCCCTCACGCCCGCGCCCACGCCTATGTGGATGCAATCGATAGGCTGGTAAAAACGTGTGAGGACGCCGCGGTCGACGGCGGTGTCACGGCGTCCGCGGACCCCGTGCGTGTGCTCATGGTGTCTGCCCGGGCGCCCCAGCTGTTTGGTGAACTCGCTGCCCGTTTGGCGGCGCGTCATATTGCGGCCGAGACAACCGAGTTCACGGCGTTTTCCCAATCCATCGCGGGCAGGCAGTTCACGGCGCTCGCCAATCTGATCGAGCGCATGAAGGCCGCCGATGAGGGCACCGCCTCTAAGACCGAGTGGTGGCCCGCGCCGGAGCTTACCGACTGGATTTACAGTCCGCTTTCGGGTGCCGATGCCGCCAGCGCGCGCACCTTCGACAAGAACATGCGCCTGTCGCGCGGCAAGACCACCACGGCCGTCAAGAGCCTGCTGCAGAGCGTGCAGGGCCAGGTCAGGGGCACGCGCAAGGCGGCGAGCGATGAGAACTGGTTTAAGAACGTGCCGTGCGTGGTCTCGGACGTGTTCCAAGCGCTGTGGCGCGACAAACCCGTGACGGCGCTCAAGGCCATGCTCGCCGTCGCCGAGGCGTTGCCCGATCGCGCCCTTGGAGGCCTTGACGGTCAGGCTCGTCGCCAGGCGGAGACCGCCCTGCTGCGACATGCCATCGACATCCTTATGAACGATGCCCGTACGCTCGACGTGTCGCAGGCCGCGACCGTGCCCGTGCTCGACGACGTCCGCACCAAGGTGGACAAGCGCAGCACCGCATACGATTACGAGACCTACGAGGTCGACCGCGCGCCGCGCGCCCAGGTGCGCTTTGCGTCGCTTGCCGATGCGGCAGCCCTGCGCCCCGATAGCTACGATGCCGTGCTGTTTGCCGACGTCGATCTGGACAGTTATCCGCTCTCACACGAGGAGGGACCGCTGGCCACGCTGACGGCCAAGCTGGGGCGCAGCGGCGTGACGCTTGAGCCCGCGGCCCTGCTGCGCGTGCGCTTTGGCCGCGCGATGCAGGCCGCGCGCGGCCCCGTTGTGCTCGCCCGCGTGACCCACGATCGCCAGGCACGCGAGTGCTATCCGGCTGCCGTGTGGACCGAATTGCGGGCGCATGCCGAGGCCGCTGGCGCCGCCAGGGTTGCGTGCGTGGGAGAGGGCGGTATCGTCGCCGATTTTGATCCAGCGGCCGGCGAGGGCATCGAGTGCAAGCGCGTCGCGTGCGAGGCTCCTCAGCATTTGAGCGAGGCGGCTGTGCCGTACCTGGTCCTGCGCCGCCGCGATGGCGAGGACGAGAATGCGCCGCTCGTGCCGCGCCTGACGTCCGCCTCGCAGATTGAGGCGTACTCGACGTGCCCGCTGTGCTGGTTCGTGTCGTATCGCGTGAAGCCCCAGTCCATCGATGCGGGCTTTGGCAACATGGAGAAGGGCAACTTTGTCCACGACGTGCTGGAGCACCTGCATGCCCGCCTGCCCCAGGAGGGCATGGAGCGCGTGACGCCCGAGAATCTGCCGCGCGCTCAGGAACTGCTGCGCGAGGTCTTTGACGAGACGTTGGCCGAGCACGCCGGCAAGCGAGGCACGGAGGGCCCGCTGGTGCCACTCTCTGCGGTGGAGGAGCGCCAGGTGGCCGAGATCTTGCCGCAGTTGGAGGGCGTGCTAGCCTACGAGTCCGAGGCACTTGCCCCCTTTGCCCCGCGCTACCTGGAGTTCGCCTTCAACGAGCTCAAGGTCGAGTATGCCGGTTGGCCGCTTGGCGGGCGCATCGACCGCGTGGACGTGGACGCCGAGAATCGTGCCGTGGTGATCGACTACAAGCATCGCACGGGCGTTGAGGAGTTTAAACTCGCCGACCCCACGGTACGCGACGAGGAATCGGGTACGGCGCCCATCGACGATCCGCGCTGGTTGCCGCCCCATACCCAAACGCTCATCTACGCGCAGGCCATGCGCCGGGCGCTGGATTTGGACACCCGCGCGGCGCTCTACTTTTCGACCAAGGGCGGCAAGCCGGCGCTGCGAGGCGCCGCGAGTGCCGAGCTGCTCGAGGAAGAGCGCGGCGACGGTCGCATCCCGGGCCTTAAGAAGGGCTTTCCGGGCGAGGGCGGCAGCATGGACTTCGACGCCCTGCTCGATCGCGTGGAGGCCGGCATCGCCGAGCGCCTGCGCGAGCTCGAGGCAGGCAACGTTGCCGCCGTCGACCCGACGTTGGCTCAGGCCGCGCATGCGCGCTGCTCGTATAACCACGAAGGAACGTTTGTAAGGAGGGACGTGTAGACCATGGATCTTTCTACTTTGATGCCGCAACAGCTGCAGATTGTCAAAACGCTCGACCGTCCGCTGTTTGTCTCGGCGGGCGCCGGTTCGGGCAAGACCTTTACCCTCACGCGCCGCATCGTCTACGCGCTCTCGCCCGAATCCGGTCCGTTCGTTGAGCATCTGGACCAGGTGCTCGCCATTACCTTTACCAAAGATGCCGCGGCCGAGATCCGCGACCGCGTGCGCCGTGCGCTTATCGACGAGGGCATGGACGAGGAAGCACTGACTGTCGACGACGCGTGGATCTCGACCATTCACGGCATGTGCTCGCGTATCCTGCGCGCACACGCGTTGGAGCTGGGCATCGATCCCGAGTTCACAGTGCTCACCGATACCGACGAGCTTATGGACCAGGCTGTTGAGCATGTGCTGGCCCGCGCGACGGCGCCCGATGCCGCCCCCGAGCTCGCCGCCTCGCTCAAGGCCCTTTACGCCTGGTATCCCATGGCGGGCGAGGGCGGGCCGTTTGGTGCCGGCACCACCATCAAGGGTCTGGTGCGCGAGCTGCTGGAGCTCTCGAGCCAGCTGCCGGGCGGCATGGACGACGTGCATGTGGCGCGCGGACAGGCCGACACCTCGGCGCTTGCCGATGCATATCGCGCAGCACTGGGTGCGAGCAAGGCCGCGACCGAGAAGGCACAGGTGGCACTCGACGCCATCGATGCGTTCGAGGCGAGCGGCAAGACCATGGCCGATGCGGCGCGACTCATGATGTCGTGCACCATGCCACGGGCGAGCAAGGCATTTCCTAAGGAGCAGGTCGAGCTGCTCAAGGCCGAGGCCGCCGATGCATTTATCAATATCGTGCTGGCTTGCGGTGGTCCGGCGCTCGATGCGCTGGTGGGCTTGGCCCGCTCTGTAGAGGCTGAGTATCGCGCGCTGAAGGCCGGCCAGTCTGCCCTCGACAACAACGACCTGCTGCGTATGGCCTACGAGGCTCTGCGCGATTACCCGGCCATCCGAGCGGCATACGAGGGCCGCTTTAAGATGGTCATGATCGACGAGTTCCAGGATACCGACCAGATGCAGGTCGATCTGATCCGCTACCTGACGGGTGCGGGGGAGCGCGCGCTGTGTACCGTGGGCGATGCACAGCAGTCGATCTATCGTTTCCGCGGCGCCGAGGTCGAGGTCTTCCGTCGCCAGGAGCGCAAAGTGGGATCGACGGCGGCGTCCGAGACGGTTGCCACGCTGGATGTCCCCACCGGCGAGCTCGTCAAGCTCGTGCGCAACTTCCGCAGTCACGACGAGGTACTGCGTTACGTGGCACGCGTCTTCGACGGCGATGACGGCGGCCTGATGCAGGGCTTTTTGGATCTTGAGGCGAGCGACGGCCGCAAGGACACGCTGGTGGCAGATGCCTCGCGTCGCCAGGCCCTCTTTGTTGCCGGCGGCAGCACGCAGGAGCGCACACAGGCCAAGGCCCGTGCAATCGCGGAGCGATTCCGCGCGCTTGCCGATGCCGGCCAGCCCCAGGGCGGCATGGTGCTGCTGCTGGGCCGCATGACCAACGCAGACGTCTACGCACAGGCCTTCCGCGACCAAGGACTCGACTGCGTCATCGCAGGCGGCTCGGTCTTTGCCCAGGCGGCCGAGGTGCAGACGGTGCGTGCCCTGGTCTGCGCGCTCGCCAATCCGGCTGATACGGCCCAAGGCCTTATGCCGTTGCTGGCCTCGCCGATGTTTGCACTCGGCGCCCAGGAGTTCCTGGCGCTGGCGACCAAGCTCGACGAGCAGACGGGCGAGACGTCGCGCCGCAATATCGATGTGGGCATCATGAGCGATTCCGATGTGCCGGGTTTGCAGAGCCTGCCGCTCGTGACGCGTGCCCGCGAGGTGCTGCGCTACGCGCTTCGTCGCGTGGGACGCGATTCGTTCGCCGCCATCGCGCGCGATGTGGTCAATGCCTCCGGCTGGTTCGTGCGTCTGGCGCAGCGCGGCCCCGAGGGCAAGGCCATTGCCGCCAACGCGCTCAAGGCGCTCGACGCCGTGGCCGAAGCAGAGGCCGAGCTCGGCAATTCTCCGCGCTCCATCGCGCTCGCCTTCGACCGCTTCTTGGCGGGCAAGGAGGCCCCGGGCGCCCTCAACGAGGAGGGCGACGGCGCGGTGCGCATCATGACCGTGCATGCGTCCAAGGGCCTGGAGTATCCGGTCGTGGCGGTTGCCGAGTGTTTTGGCGTGCGCAAATCGTCCGGTGCGGCACAGATGGGTCGCGTCGAGGGCGGAGCGCAAGTCGTGGCGCTGCCGGCGCGCTTCGATGGCGTTAAGCTTGCCGACGGAACCTTCGTGAAGGGCGATGACGTCAAAAAGCAGTTTGAACACGCGTTTAAGGGCAAGGGCGGGTCGCTGGGGCTGTCGCCGGAGCTCATGGAGGACGTCTGTGCGACGGGTTCTCCCGCCGAGGCATTTGCTCGCCTGCGCAACGACGACCTGCAGCTTTCGCTCGAGGAGCGGGCCCGCTTGCTCTATGTTGCCATGACGCGAGCGGGCGAGCTGGTGATCTTGGCGATGGATGCCGGTGTGAGCCGCGGCAAGGTGATGGCGCCGACCTTCGATGTCGAGACGGATCTGACCTACGACGTGCTGCGCCGCATCCTGCCGACCGATAGTCTGGACATGCCGCAGCTCGATAGCGACCGTCTGGTGTTCGACAACTCCCAGCCGGGCGACTACGAGCTCATCTCGCTGGCGGACTTTACGTTTGGTGAGCAGGCGTTTGAGGCTAACGCTTCGCTGGATGCCGAGGGCAGGCTCGTTCGCGGCGATGTCGATGTCGCTGATAATGCTGCGCGCTCAACTGTGCCCGGTCCTGCCGACCCCAAGCCCGATGCGTTTGAGCTCGTGTATCCCCAGGCAGTGGGCGTGCGCATGGGCATCTGTCCGTTCCCGGTGCGTGACTCGTATAGCTACTCGTCAATTGCCGTGGCGCTGCATGCCGAGTCCGAGGACCGTGCCGCCGAGGCGCTTGTTCCCATGGACGAGTCCGGCGATGATGCGGAGTCGGATGGCTCGGAGATGGCCGATGCGGACGTGGCTGCTGTCGAGCCCGCCGGCAACCCCATGGCGCTGGGCTCGGCCTTCCACGCCGCTTGCCAGTGGCTCATCGAGATGGGTGCCGATGCGCTGCCCGTTGAGCGTGCCGACGCCCTGGCTCGCTTGTGGCGCCTGACGTCGGAACAGCGCGAGCGCTTCGATGTCGCTCTGGATCGCTGGCTCAAGTCGTCGGTTCGTGCCGAGCTGCTCGCGTGGCCGTGCATCCGTGCCGAGGTGCCGTTCTTCTCGCTGGGCTGCGAGGACGAGGATATCGCCCGCTACGGCGCCTATGCCGAGGGCGCCATCGATGCCTTGGCAACCGACCCGGCGGATCCGTCGCGCGCACTGGTCATCGACTACAAGACGGGCGGCACGCCGGATGAGACGCCGGAGCAGCTGCTCGAGAAACACGCCTTGCAGGCGCGCGTTTACGCCGACGTTCTGCACAAGGCGGGCTTTGAGGTCGTGACCGTCAAGTTCGTTCGCGTGGAGCGGGCGAATCCAACCATCTTCGTCAATCCCGCCGAACCTCAAGTGGTCACCTACAACCTCTAGTCCTCAGATAACTTGCGGTGGAATACGGACTGTTTTGGTCAAAAAAGCCGCCAAACAGTCCGCATTCCACCGCAACTGCAAGAGGAGCCGTGTGGGTTTGGCTAGGTTCGGGTGCCGTCCGCGCCGTGCGGTAAAATCGTTCAGTCAGAACACGAACCCGCATCGGAGCTCATCACATGGCATTCGTCCATCTGCACAACCACACCGTCTTCTCCATGCTCGACGGCGCAACCCGTATCCAGGATATGGTCAACCGCGCCGTAGAGCTGGGCATGCCCGCCGTCGCCATTACCGACCACGGCTACATGTATGGCGTGCCCGACCTGGCGCTGGCCTGCGACGCCGTCAACCACAACACGCCCGAGTACAAAACCTGGAGCCACGACAAGGCCTTCTTGGAAAAGGACCGCCGCGACGAGCTGGTGGAGCCCGATCCCGAGGAAAACCCGCGCGAGCATGCCCAGTATGTGAAGGACATGGCCATGTGGGACGAGAAGGGCAACATCGACGAGCTCAAGCCGCCCCTGGTCATCAAACCCATCTTTGGCTGTGAGGTCTACTTTACGCCGGACGAGACGCTCGCCCGCGACCATAAGCCCGAGCTCTACCACATGATTCTTCTGGCCAAGGACCAGGAGGGCTACGTCAACCTGATGCAGACGGTCTCCGAGGCCGCCGTGCAGGGCTTTTACTACAAGCCGCGCGTGACGCTCGACAACCTGCGCCGCCACGCCAAGGGCATGATCTGCACCAGCGCCTGCATCGCGGGCATCATTCCCAAGTACATCGACCGCGGTGACATGGAAGGCGCCATCAAGTGGGCCGAGACCTTCCGTGACACCTTCGACCCCGGCGACTTTTATATCGAGATCCAGGAACACGGCATCACCACCGACAACGGCCTGACCGACGAGCAGATGGACCGCGCGCTCATCGATATTGCCAAGCAGGTGGGCGTCAAGGTCATCGCCACCAACGACTTCCACTACCTGCGCCGCGAGGACGCGCCCGTGCAGGACGTCATCATGTGCATTGGCATGAACGCCAAGGTCGACGACCCCAACCGCATGCGCATGACCGGCTCGGAGTTTTACATGAAGACCGAGGAGGAGATGCGGGCGATGTTCCCGTATTGCCCCGAGGCCTGCGACAACACGCTCGAGATTGCCGACAAGTGCTATGTGGAGCTGGACTGGGACTCCATCATCCTGCCGCGCTTCCCGTTGCTCGATCCCGGCGAGACGCACGAGAGCCAGTTCCGCCGCGAGTGCGAGAAGGGCCTGCGCCAGCACTATGGTGACGATTGGGCCACGCGCGAGATCTGTGGCGTCAACATCAAAGAGCGCTTTGAGTACGAATACAAGGTCATCTGCGACAAGGGCTTTGCCGCCTACTTTTTGATCGTCGCCGAATACGTGCAATGGGCCAAGGACAACGGCATCGGCGTCGGCCCTGGCCGTGGCTCGGCAGCCGGCGCTATCGTCGCCTACGCCATGAACATCACCGCGTTTGACCCGCTCGAGAACGGCCTGATGTTCGAGAGGTTCCTGTCCCCGCAGCGTACCGAGATGCCCGATATCGATATGGACTTCGACGATGAGCGGCGCCTCGAGGTCGTGGAGCACGTTCGCCAGCTCTACGGCCCCGAGAAGGTCACCCACGTTATCACCTACTCGACCATCAAGGCCAAGCAGGCCATCAACGACGCCGCGCGCGTTCTGGACTACCCCGTCTACATGGGCCAGCGCCTGTCCAAGATGGTCTCGAGCGACCCCAAGGTCAAGCTCAAGCAGGTACTCGAAAAACAACCCGGCAAAGAGGATCTGTTTAACCCCGACTTTGCCGAGGCCTATAAAAAGGACGACGACGCCCGCCGCATCATCGACACGGCGCTCTCGATCGAGGGCCTCACCCGTGGCGAGGGCGTGCACGCGTGCGCCGTTCTGATCTGCCGCGACCCCGTCAACGAGCATGTGCCCACCAAGCTCGACACCAAGGGCGGCGTCGAGATTACCCAGTACGAGGGCCATACCGTTGCCGACATGGGCCTGCTCAAGATGGACTTCTTGGGCCTGCGCACGCTGACGGTTATCTCCAAGGCCAAGGCAAACATCAAAAAGAACTTCGGCATCGACATCAAAGAGGAAGAGATCCCCTTTGACGATCCCGAGATCTTTAAGCTCATGGGTTCCGGCCACACCGCCGGCGTCTTCCAGGTCGAATCCGCCGGCATGACGGCCACGATCAAGAATATGAAGCCCACCGAGTACAAGCACGTCGTGGCATTGATCGCCCTGTACCGCCCGGGCCCGCTGGGCGCCGGCATGGTTTCGTCCTACATCAACCGTATGAACGGCAAGGAGCCGGCCGTCTCCTACGACGACCGCCTGGACGACATCCTGGGCGAAACCTACGGCACTATGGTCTACCAGGAGCAGGTTATGCTCATCTCCGTCGAGATGTGCGGCTTCTCCAAGGGCGAATCGGACTCGCGTATCCGTAAGCCCGTGGCTAAGAAAAAGATCAAGCTGCTCACGTCGACGGTGCTCCACTGGGAGGATGGCTCGGACGAGACCACCTACGACCACTGGATGAACGGCGCTATCAAGAACAACTACACGCGCGAGGTCGCCCAGAAGATTTGGGACGATGTTCTCGAGTTCGCATCTTACGCCTTTAACAAGTCGCACTCCGCTGGCTACGCCATCCTGGTTATGCAGACGGCGTGGCTCAAGGCGCACTATCCGCACGAGTACATGGCGGCCGTTCTGACGTCCTACACGGGCAAGACCGACAAGATCGTGCATTACGTCTCGGCGTGCCGTCACGACGGCATCCCCGTGCTGTCGCCAGATGTCAACGAGTCCGGCACCGAGTTCACGGCTACCAAGGAGGGCGTGCGCTTTGGTCTGGCCGGCATTCGAGGCGTGGGTACCGGCGTGGCGCAGGCGATTATCGCTGAGCGCGAGGCAGGCGGTCCGTTTAAGACGCTGCACGACTTTGTCGAGCGCGTGGACTCGAGCCAGGCCAACCGTCGCGTGATCGAATCGCTCATCAAGGCAGGCGCCTTCGACTCCACGGGCTATCCACGCCGCCAGATGATGCACTTTGTGGACAAGAACAACCCCGAGAACATCATCGACGCCGCGGTAAAGCGCCAGAAGAATCGCGCGAGCGGCCAGACGTCGTTCTTCGATATGTTTGGCGACGTTGAGGGCTCGGGCTTTGAGGTGAGCGTGCCCGATCCGGATGGCCAGGAGTGGGACCGCCACCTTAAGCTGAGCCAGGAGAAGGAGGTTCTGGGCATCTATGTCTCGGACCACCCGCTGCGCCCGTTTGAGTATGCACTTAGCAAAGCGCGCGACTTCTCGTTCTCGCAGATCGACACCGGCTACGAGGTGCAAAACCCCACGGGCGGTACCATCAACCAGGAGATTCCCGAGGGCAAGGCGCTGTGGTGGGCCGGTATGGTCTCGAGCGTGTCCAAGCGCGTGACCAAAAACGGCGACCCCATGGGCATCGTGCAGCTCGAGGATATGGAAGGCGAGGCCACCGTCGTGGTGTTCCCCAAGACCTATAAAGAGGCCGAGGGGTACCTGTACGGCGAGGTCGATCCCGAGACCGGTGCACAGCTGTCCGATGCGTTTGTGCGCATTAAGGGCAAGCTCGAGCGCTCGGACCGCGGCGACCAGATCATCGCGCAGGAGATTGTGCCGCTTGAGCTCAACGAGGAGAGCAACAAGCCCAAGGTGTTTGAGGTCATGGTGCCCAACAACCGCTTTAGCCAGGGCAATATGGCGCGTCTTGCCACGGTGCTTACCGCCAACCCGGGCGGCGACCGCGTGGAGATCTTTATCGAGCAGGTGGACGGGCGCGTGCTGCGTGCCGAGGTGCCGGCCAAGGTCAACGCACGCTCGATTCCGCTGTTGGCAGAGGCAAAGGCCATTGTGGGTAACCAAGGCAGAGTGACGGTGATCTAAGGGCGACCTTGCTGGTCCGCGCGAGATTGGAGGAAGTGATGGCGCAGGGGACGTTTGCGCAGGCGCTTCGTAAGGAGGCGGCGCTCAGCAGTACCTTTATGAAGGGGCGCTCGCTCATGCTCAACGGCGCCGTGCTGTCGTTTGAGGACTCCGGCTCGCGCTTCTCCAAAAACGTGAACATCGAGGGCTCGGTGCGTGGCTCGCGCGGCGACCTGTACAAGACACACGTGGCGCTCGATATGGACGAGCACGAGGTTATCGACTACGACTGCGATTGCCCGGCCGCCTTCCGCTATTCCGGCATGTGCAAGCACGCCGTCGCCACGGCGTTGGCGTATCTGGATGCCAGCGGCGCCGAGCCCGTCGAGGGCCTGCGCACGCCGGTCCGCACGTTTACGGTACCGCCCGCACAGTCTAAGCAGCCCACGCGCTCAGCGCCCAGCGCATCTGCGGTCAACCCCAACTTTCCCTTCCCGGCGCCCGTCCCCACGAGCCCGAGCCTTGTGGCAGCGCTTTCCGATCTTTCGGACGCGCGCATGGACGAGCTCGTGGCCATGCGTCGCAAGCTCGCCGGCACCATCGACCCCGATGCGCCCAAAGCGGTGCTGGAGCCCTCGCTGGTGCCGTACTACAATCCGCTGTTTGCCGATCGCTTTAACTGGGCGCTCGAGTTTCGCATTCGCTACGGTTCGGTGTCCTACGTGGTTAAGGATATCGACGGCATGGCCGATGCTTATGTGCGCGGTGGTACGTTCTCCTATGGCAAGAAGCTTACGTTTGTCCATGTGCCCGAGGCTTTCGATGACGTGTCGACAAAGCTGCTCGACTTTGTCGCAATGACGGTCGCCTACCTGAGCGACATCACGAGTTCGCGCTCGGTATCGTACGACTTTGCCCGCAGCGGCTTTGTCGCCGAGCGTCAGTTGCCGGTATCCGAGCATTCCATCGTGTCCGTGCTGGACCTGCTGCGCGGCAGGACCATGTCCTTTGAGCCTGCTTGGTCGCGGGGGACGACGGCGCATCGCGCCTACGAGGTGGTGGTCGAGCCGTCGCCGCAGGGGGAGGGCGAAGTCCCGGCCAAGCGCCCGCCGCTCCTTGCCGCCAAGATTGCACCGGCGGCGGGTGGCAGCTACGACTTGCGCCTGCCGGCCGATACGTACTGCTTTGTCGCTGGTGACGCAGCCTATCTGGTCGATACGCGCCGCGCGCGCCGTACCGACATGGCGTTTGCCCAACATGCGGCGCCGTTCCTGTCGCACTTGTTGCCCTGCCGCACGCCGGTCCATATCGCCGCCGACCAGGTGGGCGAGTTCTGCCGCATGGCGCTGCCTATCTTGCGCGACTACACCGATCTGACCGCCCCCGCCGCGCTCGATGCAGTGGCGCCCGAGCCGAGTTTTGCCATGGCGATTGGCGTCGACGATGGCCTTGTGACCTGCAAGATTACGGTATCCTACGGTGATTGGTCGGCAGATCTCTTTAGTCTTGGTGCTCCGGGTAGTCCTTTCGAAGAGCAACGCCCCGGCGTTCCGCCCCGCGATACGGTGGCGGAGTTTCGCGTTATGGACACGGCGGCCCTGTACTTCGATTTCTACAAGGGCGGCCTGGCGTTTGAGGAGCGCGATGACGCCCGCCTGTTCTGTCTGCTAACCGAAGGACTGGCGGCTTTGTCCGAGCTGGGCGAGGTCATGCTCAGTGATCGTCTGCGTCAGATCTCGGTGCGCCCCGCGCCCAAGCTTTCGGTGCGCGCGACCGTCAAGAGTAACCTGCTCGACGTCGAACTGGGCGCAAGCGGGCTCTCGTCGGCCGACCTTGCCATCTATCTCGATTCGTATAAGCGCCACCAGACGTTTGCGCGCCTCACGTCGGGCGACATCATTCGCCTGGACGAGGGAGCGCGCGCCGCGTTTGGCCTTGCCGAGGACTTGGGCGTCGATGCCGTCGACCTGCTCGACGGCGTGTCGCTTCCCGCATCGAGCACCCTGTTCGTCGACAGCATGCTTGCGCGCACGCCCGAGCTCGAAGCCGATCGCGACGCTGCATTCCGTCGCACCGTTGAACGCCTGGACACGCTCGGCAAGATGGACTTTACGGTGCCGGCCTCGCTCAAGGCCACACTGCGCGGCTATCAGGTCGACGGCTACCAGTGGCTCGGCTCGCTCGAGCATCTGGGCCTTGGCGGCATTTTGGCCGATGATATGGGTCTGGGCAAAACACTGCAGATGATCGCACATATCCTGGCGCGCGTGGAGGCGGGGGACGCTAAGCCCACGCTCGTGGTATGCCCCGCGTCGCTCGTGTACAACTGGGCTGCCGAGTTGGAGCGCTTCGCTCCCTCGATTGATGTGTGTGCCATCGTGGGCGCCAAGGCCCAGCGTCGCGTACAAATTGCCGGTGCCGCCGAGCACAACGTGGTCGTGACGTCGTATGACCTCATGCGTCGCGACATCGACGAATATGTCGAGCAGGACTTTGCCCGCGTAGTGCTCGACGAGGCCCAGTACATTAAAAACCCGCTCACGCAGGTGGCGCGCGCCGCCAAGCGCCTGCCGGCCGGCGTGCGCTTTGCCTTGACGGGAACGCCCATCGAAAACCGCCTGTCCGAGCTTTGGAGTATCTTCGACTTTTTGATGCCGGGTCTTCTGGGCACGCGCGACTCATTTGCCAAGCGCTTTGAGAGCCCCGTCGAACATGCCGAGGGCGACAGTGCCGCTCGTCTGCAGGCGCTCGTGTCGCCGTTTGTGCTGCGTCGCGTCAAGGAAGATGTGGTGGCCGACCTGCCCGAGAAGATCGAGGATACGGTGATGGCGCAGCTTGCCGGCGAACAGCGCAAGCTCTACCTGGCCAACCAAGACCGCATCGCCCAGCAGGTGCAGCACCGCGAGGCCGGGGAGTTTAAGAAAGATAAGCTCAAGGTGCTCGCTGAGCTCACCAAGCTGCGCCAGATCTGCTGCGACCCGCGTCTTCACTACGAGGATTACAAGGCGGGGAGCGCCAAGCTCGATACGTGCATGGAGCTCGTGCGCGGCGCACTCGACGGCGGGCATCGCATCCTGTTGTTCAGCCAGTTTACGGGTATGCTCGATATCATCGGCAAGCGCCTGGCCAAGGAGGATATCGCCTTCCTTAAGCTCACGGGTGCGTCGTCTAAGGAGAGCCGCGCCAAGATGGTTGCGCAGTTCCAGGCAGGCGAGGTGCCGGTGTTCTTGATTTCGCTCAAGGCGGGCGGTGTTGGCCTTAATTTGACGGCTGCCGACGTGGTCATCCACTACGACCCATGGTGGAACGTGGCGGCGCAGGACCAGGCGACCGACCGCGCCCACCGCATTGGCCAGCAGCACACCGTGACCGTGTACAAGCTCATCGCCAAGGACACGATCGAGGAACGCATTATGCAGATGCAGGAGTCCAAACGCGACCTGGTCAACAGTGTGCTCGGCGGCGACGGCATCTCGTCGGCGCTGTTCACGCGCGAGGATGTTCTGGCGCTGCTCGGCGGCGACGGTCGCTAGCTGCGCACGGGATGGGGCTGCCGGGTCGGGCCAGGTCGCCGGTTCGTCCCGGCCCGACCGCATGCCTCACCCGTTATGTGTTCATTTGCCATGCCGTGGATGGTTCGCCTGCCTTTGGGCATAAGAAGCATCAGGAATATTGGCATATCAGCAAAGGAGAACATCATGGCGAAATTCTTTAAGGATTCCAATGGCAAGCTCGTTGCTGCTCTTGGCGACGACGTTGCGGCCCCTGTCGGCTGCACGGAGCTGACGGCAAACACCGAGGATGCGGCGCACGAGAAGCATGTGCCGGTCGTTGAGATCGAGCGCGACGGCCACGTCATTCGCGCACGCGTGGGCTCGACGGAGCACCCCATGCTGCCCGAGCACTACATCGAGTGGATCGCGCTTGAGGCCGAGGGCCGCCTGGAGGTCCATTACCTTGAGCCCGGCATGAAGCCCACGACGTTTTTCGCTGGCGGCTCCAAGACCGGTACCGTCTATGCCTACTGCAACCTGCACGGGTTGTGGTCCGCGACGTTCTAGGAGCGCGCCCCCGCTCGGGGTATCATAGCTAGCATATGCACATGCGAGCGCCGGCTGCATTATGCGGCCGGCGCTTTTACTACGACAACGACGATTTACGACGGAAAGGGCTGGGCCATGAAGCTCGCACTTGCACAGATTGATATGCGCCTGGGTGACATCGAGGGCATTTGCGGCCGCATCGAGGACCAGGCTCGCCTGGCTCATGAGCGCGGCGCGCGCGTGCTGTGCGTCCCGGCCCCGCTCTTTATGGGTGCCATGCCGGGCAGCCTGGTGGGCGCTGCCGATTTTGAGCACGATATGCTGACGGGCTTGACGGGCGTTGCCGAGCGCATCCAAGAGCTCGACATGATCTGCATCGTGCCCTCTGCGGTTTCGTTTGAGGGCCAGCCCCTGCTTGACTACATGATGCTTAAGGACGGTCGCGTGGTGCCTGCGCGCGCAAGTATTGCCCTGCAGCGTGGCGAGAGCAACGATGCGCGTTGGGCGCCTCCGGTCTTCGACGTGGACGGCGTGCGTATCGCCGTGGTGTTTGACCTGGACCGCGAGCTCGAAATGCTGCCGACCGGCGTCGACCTCATTGCCTATTTCCAGTTCAACGCGTTTGACATGACCGATCGCGAGACCGCCGCCGTTGCCGCCGTGCGCAGCGGTGCCTACCGCAAGATCGCCTCCAAGCGCAGCGTGTGGTTTGCCTGCATGGCGCCGGTCGGCGCCTATGACGAGTCGGTGTATACCGGCGGGTCGTTTGTGCTCGACGATTGCGGTCGCGTGGTGGCCCAGGCGCCGTGCTTTGAGGAGAGCCTGCTGGTTCAGGAGATTCAGCGCGGCGTGATGCTCGATGCCCTGGAGGACCATGAGCTGCCCCAGTTTCGCTCCGAGGAGTGGCTGTGGCAGGCGCTGGTGCTTGCCGTGCGCGACAATGCCCGCGCTCGCGGTGCGTCGCGTGCCGTGGTGGCACTCGAGGGCGATCTGCCGTCGTCCCTGTTGGCGGCGCTCGCCGTCGACGCCTTGGGTCCGCGTAACGTAATTGGCCTGGTGCTGGGGCGCAATCGCATCTTTACGCCGGCGCAGGAGGAGGCGGAGGCCGCCCGCTGTTCTGCTGTTCGCTCAATCGCCGAGCGCTTGCACATTCGCACCGTCGAGCGCGATGCGCCGGATGCGGCGCGCGTGCTCGACCGCGACGTGTCGGCGGGCGATGCCGAACGCCTGCGTTCGCGCGCGCTGGGCCTGATGCTCGAGGATACGGCGCTCGAGCTGGGCGCCATGGCGTTGAGCCCGCTTTCCAAGACTGAGTATGCACTGGCGGCGCCCGCGCTGTCCGGCGGCTACCAGGGCGACTTTGCGCCCTTTGGCGACGTGTATCTGTCTACGCTCGAGTTTGTGGCACGCGTGCGCAACCGCGCCTCGGCCGTGGTGCCCCAAGAGCTCGTGACGCTCAACGCGGTAGAGGATTGCATGGATCGCGTGCTGGCGCAGGCGCTCTCGACGCTCGACGGTCCGGTCGATATGCTCGACCGCGCGGCACAGCTGCTCGGCGGGCTTGAGCCGGGTGAGGTCGATGGTGCGCTCGAGTCGCACGTGGACCGCAACCGTCCCTTTGACGACATCCCGATGGCCGCCGGCAAGCCCGAGGCCTGCTCGCTGCTGCTGATGCTCGTGCGCCAGGGTGAGGCTGCCCGTCGCATGCTACCGACGGCGCCGATCGTTTCGGCCCGTTCGTTTGTCGAGCGCGCCTGGCCGTACATGCTTGCGTGGTCCGATCTGGGGCTCAACGGCAAGGAGCGCATGACGGTTGATTCGCTGGCGCGCGCCGAGGTGCGCCGCTTTGCCGACGACGATACGAGTGACCGTATGCGCGGCGAGATGATGGGCTTATTGGGCGAGCTGTTGGGTATTTCGCCCGAGCAGATGGAAGAGCTGCGCTCCGAGGACGGTCAGCGTCGTCTGCATGAGGGCATGAAGCGGTTTGAGGGCGAGGTCCAGGACGCCATCGACAAGATGATGGGCGGCCAGGGCGGACCGCAGGGTGGGCCCCAGGGAGGTCCGATGCCGCATCCGCCGGTTGATCCCCGACAGTTTCCGTTCTTCAGCCAGAACTAACTATGGGATGGGGCCAAGGTTACGCGGTTTTACCAAACCGCGTAACGAGTCGACGCTGCGCGAGCCCCTGCCGGGCAATCTGCCGCTCAAACCGTCGCTTGCGTACAAAAGTACGCGGCGCTCCTCTTTCGCGACACCTTGCCACGGCAGGGACTCGCTCGCTGACGTATGTTCAACCTGCGATTCAACCTTGCTTGGCTTACGCTTTCCAGGTTGTGTTATTCTAGAACAGACGTTCGTGAATGATGCGCGGGGCCTTGCCTTGCGCTTGGAAAAAAGGCGAGGGGAGGTTGGCTTGGTCATTTTGGGCATCGACCCCGGTTTGGCCCATACGGGTTGGGGGATTATCGAGGAACGGCGCGGAGAGGTTCGATGCCGTGCCTACGGTTGTATCGAGACCAGCGCGGGCAGCCCGCTCGCGGTGCGCCTGTCGCATATCGCCCGCGACCTCAAGGGCGTCGTCGAACGCTACCGTCCCGATACCGCGGCTATCGAGAGCATCTACTTTGGCGCTAACGTCCGCTCGGCCATCCCCACGGCGCATGCCCGCGGTGCCGCGCTCGTGGCGCTTTCGGAGTGCGCGCTCGAGATTGGCGAATACACGCCCATGCAGATCAAGCAGGCCGTGGTGGGCACCGGTGCCGCAGATAAACGGCAGGTTGCCTACATGGTGCGCACGCTCACACAGCTCGATCACGACCCGCACCCAGACCATGCCGCCGATGCCCTGGCCTGCGCCATCTGCCACGTTAACCTCAGCCGCACCCGGGCGCTTACCGGCGGCGAGTTCTATCAACAGAGAGGAACCGGATACTGATGATCTCCCAGCTCCATGGAACGCTTGTCGAGGCCACGATGAGCTCGGCCGTCGTCGATGTATCGGGCGTGGGCTTTGAGCTCGGCATCTCGGGCAGCACTGCCGCCACGCTGCCTACACCCGGCGGCGAGGTTCGCCTCTATACCCGTATGCAGGTGCGCGAGGACGCCATGACGCTCTTTGGCTTTGCCTCCAAGGACGAGCGCACGATGTTCGATCGGCTCGTGTCCGTGTCGGGTGTTGGCCCGCGCCTGGCGCTTGCCGTGCTTTCCACCTATACCGTGGGACAGCTGTATTCTCTGGTGATGGCCGAGGACGACAAAGGCATGGCCAAGGTGCCCGGTGTGGGCAAAAAGACCGCCCAACGCCTTATCTTGGAGCTCAAGAGTACCTTTGCCAAGGACAAGGGCTTTGTTCCGGTCGACGTAATTCCCGGCCAGGTTGCGATGGCGGTTCCCGCCGCCGCTCCTTCGGCGATCGATGACGCCCGCGCGGCGCTCCTTTCCATGGGCTTTAGCCCGCAGGAGACCGAGGTTGCCTTGAGCGGGTATGATGGGCAGGATATGCGTGTCGAGGACCTGCTCGGCGCGGCGCTTAAGCGACTTGGAATGGATGCGTGATGTGGGAAGCCGATGACTCTCAGGACCTTTGGGCGACGCCCGGCAACTCGCCGGCGGCATCCATGGCGCACGGTGAGCGCATGGTGGGCTCGGAGCTGACGCCCGAAGACCTCGATGTCGACCGTACCCTGCGTCCCCAGCGCCTGGACGACTACTGCGGTCAGGAGCATATCAAGCAGAGCCTTCGCGTGCTGATCGAGGCGGCGCAGAGCCGTGGCGAGACGCTCGACCACGTGATCTTCTCGGGCCCTCCGGGTCTGGGCAAGACCACGCTGGCTACCGTTATCGCCAACGAGCTGGGCGCTCAGATCAAGACGACGAGCGGCCCGGCCATCGCGCGTACCGGTGACCTGGCGGCCATCCTGACTAACCTGCAGCCGGGTGACGTGCTGTTTATCGACGAGATTCACCGCCTCAACCGCTCGGTCGAGGAAGTCCTGTATCCCGCTATGGAGGACTTTGCGCTCGATATCGTGATCGGCAAGGGTCCGGCTGCGCGCTCGATTCGCCTGGATATCCCTAAGTTTACGCTGGTGGCGGCAACGACCCGCTCGGGTATGCTGACCGGCCCGCTGCGCGATCGCTTTGGCATCTCGTATCGCCTGGACTACTACACGGTCGAGGAGCTCGCCCAGATCGTGACGCGCTCGGCGACCATCTTGGGCGTGACGATCGACCATCCGAGCGCGCTCGAGATCGGCTCGCGCTCGCGCGGTACGCCGCGCTTGGCCAACCGTCTGCTCAAGCGTGTGCGCGACTATGCGCAGGTGCGCGGCAACGGTCCTATTGAGCTTGATATCTGCCGTCAGGCGCTCGAGTTCTTCGAGATTGATGAGCTGGGTCTGGACTGGATGGACATTCGTATCTTGGAGACGCTTGCCAAGACGTTCTCCGGTCGTGCCGTGGGCCTGACGACCCTTGCCAGCGCGGTTGGCGAGGACCCTGGTACGCTCGAGGATGTCTACGAACCCTACCTGCTGCAGTGCGGCTTGATGATTCGCACACCCCAGGGCCGTCAGGCAACCTTGCGCACCTTTGAACACTTGGGCATCGAGCCAGCCGTTTAGAGGCGGGTTTGTTTTGGCTGGTCTGTAGGCTATCGCTGAGCATTGGATAAACATATCGCCATTCATCGGTTACGGGTGTTTTACTATTGCGCGCCCGTGCTATGCTGAATTGGTCTTTTTCTCATCCGGTAACGAAAGGACCGCCCATGCCTACTGACATCGAAATCGCACGTTCCGTCACGCCGCTGCCCATTACCGAGGTGGCTAAGAACGCCGGCGTCGACGTAAAGCACCTGATTCCGTACGGCTTCGACAAGGCTAAGGTTGACTATTCACTGCTCAACGAGCCGACCGATCACCAGGCCAAGCTCGTCCTCGTGACCGCCATCAACCCCACGCCCGCCGGCGAGGGCAAGACCACCACGACCATCGGTCTGGCCGATGGCCTGCGCCGTCGCGGTGTCAAGTGCGCCGTGGCCCTGCGCGAGCCTTCGCTCGGTCCCGTCTTTGGCGTAAAGGGCGGCGCCGCCGGCGGCGGTTGGGCCCAGGTCATCCCCATGGAGGGCATCAACCTGCACTTTACCGGCGACTTCCACGCTATCGGTGCCGCCAATAACCTGCTGGCCGCCATGCTCGACAACCATATTCAGCAAGGCAATCAGCTCGGTATCGACGTCAAGCGCATCACCTGGAAGCGCGTCGTCGACATGAACGACCGCCAGCTGCGCCATGTTATCGATGGCATTGGCGGCAAGGCCCAGGGCGTGCCGCGCGAGGACGGCTTCGATATCACCGTTGCCTCCGAGGTCATGGCAATCCTGTGCCTATCCACGAGCATCAACGACCTCAAGGAGCGCTTGGGCGAGATCGTCGTCGGCTACAGCTATGCCGGCGAGCCCGTCCGCGCGCGCGACCTCAAGGCCCAGGGTGCCATGGCTGCGCTGCTCAAGGACGCGCTCAAGCCCAACCTGGTGCAGACGCTCGAAGGTACGCCCGCGTTTGTCCACGGCGGTCCCTTCGCCAATATCGCCCACGGCTGCAATTCCATCATGGCCACGCGTATGGCTATGCGTTTTGGCGATGTCGCCATTACCGAGGCAGGCTTCGGTGCCGATCTGGGTGCCGAGAAGTTCCTTGACATCAAGTGCCGCATGACGGGCGTCCGCCCCAGCGCCGTCGTGATTGTCGCCACCGCCCGCGCGCTTAAGTACAACGGCGGCGTTGCCAAGGCCAACCTTAACGACGAGAACCTCGAGGCCCTCAAGGCCGGCATGCCCAACCTGCTGCGTCACGTTGACAATATCCAGAACGTCTATGGTCTTCCCTGTGTGGTCGCCATCAACCGCTTCCCGACGGACACTGAGGCCGAGCTTGCGCTCATCGAGTCCGAGTGCCAGAAGCTCGGCGTTAACGTTAAGCTTTCCGAGGTCTGGGCCAAGGGCGGCGAGGGCGCGCTCGACCTGGCCGATGAGGTCATGCGCCTGATTGAGCAGCCGAGCGAGCTCAAGTTTGCCTACGAGGACGGTGCCGATGTGGCCGACGCCCTCGAGGCCGTCGCCACCAAGGTTTACCGCGCCGATGGTGTCGACTTTACGCCGGCTGCCAAGCGCCAGCTCGCCGAGCTGCGCGAGAACGGCTTTGGCAACCTGCCGGTATGCGTCGCCAAGACGCAGTACAGCTTTAGCGACAACGCCAAGGCGCTGGGCGCTCCCGAGGGCTTCCGCATCACCGTGCGCGAGCTCAAGGTTTCCGCCGGTGCCCACTTTGTGGTCGCGCTGACCGGCAGCGTTCTGACCATGCCGGGCCTGCCCAAGGTCCCCGCGGCCGAGAACATCGACGTCGATAACGACGGCAACATCACCGGCCTGTTCTAAGCCTGCTGCTCATAGCCGCTTGTCCGCCCCGTCGCGCCTACCAAGGCCCGGCGGGGCTTTTTGATCCTTAGGCCCGCGCATGTCTTGTAGATACCGACGGCCTTTGCCCATCATAGGCTTTTGCGCGGGTAGAATGCATGGATAACTTGATGCTTACAGGCGACGGAAAGGAAACGTTGCATGGACCAGGACAAGACGACCGTGATGGGCGGATATGGTTCCGCGCAGGCTGACGATAGCGCCGATGCGACCCGCGTTGTTCCCAACCCCGGTTATACCGACCCCGCCGCGACGCAGCCTTCTGCCGAACCCACACGGGTTATGGGCTATGGCGATACACCGCGGGATCCGTTTGATTATGCACCGCAGGACCCGTATGGTAATGCGGCGCCGGACCCGTATGGCAATGCGGCGACAGATGCTTATAACAACCTGCCGCAAAATCCTATTCCGCAGCCTCAGCAGACGACGTATATGCCGCGCACGGCACAGGCCCAGCCTCGATATGAGTCGCGCGATCCGTATGCGCGCCAGCCCTATCGCGAGTACCCCAAGTCGATTCCGCAATATGGTGAGGACGAGGAAGAGACGCCGTCGCGTTCGTCGAGTGTGATCAAGAAGATCCTCATTGTGCTGGCGATCTTCTTTGCCCTCTCGATTGTGTTTGCCATCGTGTCGGGCATGCTCAACAGGCGAGGGAGTTCAACGGCCGATGCCACTGCCGAGCAAACCGAGTCCGCCTCGTCTAGCACCGTCGATCTGAGCGATATCCCGGGGCAGTACTGGTCCAACGCCAAGAAGCTCCTCAAGTCGCGCGGGGCCGATCTTTCGAATGCTGTGATTCTGACTGACGACGGCTCGACGCCTGTTGTCGATGCCAACTGGGTTGTTACTTCTGCCTACTATAACGACAACGGTAACCTCGAAATTCAACTCACGCACAAGAACAGCTCGGGCAACTCGTCCGACGGTCAAAGCGGCACCGACAATTCGAGCTCCAACACGCTGGAGGACCTGAGCAACAAGGCCCAGGAGCTTGGAGATAAGGCGCAAGAGCTGGGCGACACGGCTCAGAACCTCGGCGATACCGCGCAGAACCTGGGCGATATGGCTACCAATGCTTGGGACGCGCTACAAAACGGCATTTCGGGCGCACAGGGAAACTAGCGGCCGAGCGGCTAGAGCCTTAGCGGTGCAAACAAAAACGGGACGCAGGATCGCGTGACCGGGCGCATAGGCGCGTTGGTCGACTGTCTTGCGTCCCGTTTTGCTGTCGATTACAACTGCTCTGCCGGACGCTCGGGCGAGCTAAAGCCCGAGTCAAACGTGACGACGCATGATGCATCGGGCCTGCGCTCGTGCACAATGCGCGTGACGAGCTCCAGCAGCTCCTCGTCGGATATGTCAAAGCCGTCGGGGCGCACCAGGTCAAACGAAACAAAGCCGTCGTGCTCATGCAAGTCGTGGATGGAAAGTGCGGGGTCGATCTGCGCTACGCCGCGCTTGACCCAGCCGCGCAAGTCATCGCCGGTTGTTGCAATGGGGTCGCAGTGCAACGTGATGGCGATGCCCATCTGGCGTTTGATGTCGTGTTCGATGGTGTCCAGAATCTCGTGGTGCTCAAAGGCATCGCCCTCGCCGGGCATTTCCACGTGTGCGCTGGCAAACTGACGGCCGGGGCCGTAGTCGTGCACCATGAGGTCATGAGTGCCCAGGACCTGGGGGTACGACATGATCCTGTCGCGGATTTCCTGGACGAGCTTGGGGTCGGGCGCTTGTCCCAGCAGCGGGCTGATGGCGTCGCGCACCAGGCCCATGCCGCTGATGCAGATGAAGATGCCCACGCCCAGGCCTGCCCAGCCATCGAGGTCAAAGCCGGTCGTCTGCGAAATAAGCGCTGCGGCCAGGACCGAGGCCGAGGTAATGACGTCGTTTTTGGAATCCTGCGCCGTGGCGATAAGCGTCTCGGAATCGATGCGGTTGCCCAGCGTGCGGTTGAACGCCGCCATCCAAAACTTGACGAGCATGGACAGGACAAGGGCCGCCACGGAGAGCGCCGAGTACGCGGTGGGGGAGGGCTTGATGATCTTGGTGACCGACTCCAGGATCAGGTTGATGCCGACGGCGCAAACGAGAACGGCGACAAACAAGCCGGCGAGGTACTCGTAGCGGCCGTGGCCATAGGGGTGCCCCTCGTCGGCCGGGCGGCTGGCAAGTCGGAATCCGAGCAGGCTCACAATGTTGCTCGACGCATCGGAGAGGTTGTTGAAGGCGTCGGCGATAAGCGAGACAGAGCCGGCGAGCAGACCCGCGATGCCCTTGGCTAGGCACAGGGCAATATTGAGGCCAATGCAAATGAGGCTTGCGGCAAAGCCCGCGTTGGTGCGACAAGTCGTATCGACCGGCTCGCCCTCGCTGCCGGGAACAAGCGTATGTACCAGCCGATTTACAAATAGCATGGCGTATCTCCTCGCATCCTCGTTTAAGGGGATAGTGTAGCTCGCATGAGCGCACCGTGCGCCGATGCTCAGAAAATGCAGCAATGGTCTGCTGGAGCTAACGAGCGGCCCTTCTTGTCCGACCAGGTGCTCCATTTTGGGCCACATGGGTATGGGCATGTGCCTGCCTGCCCGACATACTTAATGTCGACAGCCCCTGTGCAAAGGAGGACGTATCCATGGACGAGATGTTTGCCATTAAATGCCAAAACTGCGGCGGCCCTATGTACTCACACCAGGCTAAACGCAGCTTTGAGTGCGCCTATTGCGGCACGGTCGTTCCGTGGCAGGCCGATGCGGGGGAGCCCAAGAGCGCCCTGGGCATTCGCCATACGCCGCTGACGGTTGTCGATGGGCTACTTAAGCTCACCCATGTGTCGCAACTCGAGCGCCCGGAGGACCCGGACTGGTATTTCTTTAATTCACACTGGCGCAATCAGTCGGTTCTGGAGCATCTGCTGTGGGAGGACCGCGGCACGGCGCAGGAGTTCCAAGAAGCCACGCACGTGAGCATTCCCTGCCCCTTCTGCGGCACGTCCTTTGAAGGCGAGTCCACTCAGCGCGTGTTTGAGTGCCCGTCCTGCGGAAATAAGATCGGCGTCGCCGACCTTCTCAAGCCCGGCACGTTTAGCAAGCGCCTGACCATGGGCGTTGGTGCCGAGTATGTGCCTGAGCAGGGTATTCCCTGCGAAATCTCGCCACAGCAGGCGCGTGCCAACGCGCTGCAGCTGGTGCGCCAGTACCCCGACGCCTTTGCCGGGCACGACGTGGAAGACGCGATTCAAAATGACATGATGCTCTTCTACTTCCCCATGGCGCTCGCGGACCTGCGCATGATGGCGTCCTTCCCGGGCAAGGGGCTGAGCAAGGAGATCCTGGTGTACTACGAGGTGCTCGACTGGGCGTATCCGCGGGCAAACTACCTGGACGTTCGCCTTATGGGCATTCTGGAGCCATGGGACTTTGCCAAGGTTGGGCCGTTTGACCCGGCCATGCAGGAGGGCGACTTCCGCGTCGTCTCCGTCGATGCGTCTACCAAGGACCAAGTGGTCATTGATAAGCTGGCGCTCGACATTGCCGGCAACGATGCCGAGGCGGTACTGGGGCTCAATAAAAAGAGCATCCGCGCCTGGGCGCGTAAGGCCCGCAAGCACAAGGATGGCCTGGTGATGGTGCCGGTCTACTTTGTCGATCGTCCGGCGTCGGATGGACGCGATGGCGAACAGGTGCGCATCGCCGTGAACGGCCAGACGGGCCGCGCGGCCGCGGTGGTGTTTAGCGACAAGCGCGAGACGCATGTGGTGGCACCGCTCAATCCCAACGTGATGCTGTCGAGCGAAAGTACCGTGCACGCCACGCCCATCGAGGTCAAATACGTTAAATCGCCGTTCCTATACCAGATCGTGCGCCGTGGAGGTGACGAGCAACCGCGTCAGGTGGCAGCGGTGGCCGAGGGTTCCTACCGAGAAGATAAGCCCAAACGCAAGGGGCTGCTTGCAGCAATCTTTGGGAGGTAGGGGAACGGTGCCGGTTGGCGCTGTAACTTGAAGGTTAGGGCTACGGGGCAGCTCGCAGGAGTGCGGGCTGCCCCGTGCTGAGTGCCGCGCAGATGCTGTCCGTGATTAAAGCTGTGGCGGAAAAGCCCAGCCGAGGCGAGGTCTTAAACTGCTCTAATAGAGCGCCTCAGGTTCAGGCTTGATTTTTGACGGCTTGTCGGTCTTCAGACACTTCTCTATCTCGGCAATGGGGTCACTCATGCAGTAGGCGTAGCACCTTTCGTGAAAGACCCGTTCGTACTCACGCATAAGGCGATCCAGCTTTGCGCTGTCGTCCTTGTTGAGGTAGATGTACACGTTAGCCCCTTCTCGACTCTCCAAGTATCTCATTGAATAATTTATTCGATTTTATGGAACTCGCTATGGAAATGTCCACCATGGGTATTCGGGGAAATGCCTGGGTGCGCATGGTCCATAATGTGCATTGAAATTACGAGTTGTATCGTATTTCGAAGTAGTGCCGATTTAACGGATAATCGAGCACGAAGGCCGCTAAGGACGAATTGCTTGAGCTGATGGGTGACCGTTTCTAAGACCACTCGCGAGGTCTGATTAGCTGGGTAGAGAGATGGTGAGATGAAGAAGGCCGATATAAAGACTGCTGATGAAGCGATAGAGGCGCACATGGAGCGCTTCGGCTTTATCCCGTGGGGTCTTTCTACCATGGCGGACGAGTATATAGTTGCTGCGGTTGAGAAGGCCCTTAAGACCGGGGAGCCGTGCAAGTGCGAAGCCCCCAAGGGATGCATCTTGTAGAGTGCGATTGCTACGCCGCTGGGAAGCCCCGCCCCGACGCAACCCTTTTCTTGCCGTGCGATTGGAGCGTGACTGGGTGTTCAACAAGTCTGCGCATTTGCGGTTTTGGACAGCGTCGATCCAGCTGGGAGCCGTTGCGTTTTGGAGCAGTGTCGATCTAACTGGCAATCAAACGACAATATAATCTTTTATTACTACTAGCCGACAGCTGCCTCGGGTTGCTGCCCTCGTCTGGAGTTGATGTCACCATGTCCGATGCAAATGCCGAGTTTATCGACGCGCTCATCAGGTTGTTACTAGAGCCGGTAATTTTTCCCTTTACGCTATTTCTGATTATCGCTGCGATAGCAATTATTATCGCAATCCTTAATATTCTACTGGGCGGCTAGCGGCTCCCGTATCGATAAAGCGGGCGTAGCGCCCGATGCCGGTTTTGGGCGGTTCCAATACTCATAATGGGGCGTGCGCTGTGCTCCTGACTGCGCCGTGGACCTGTTGAAAGATGATCCGCGTGCGTACGCCGTTTTTCGTCGGCGGGTCGCATGGCGGTCGTCTGTGGTGGTAGGGTTGGTAGATGTAAATAAACAGTGGAACGGCTGTAAAAGAGCCTTTCCACTGGGTAGAATCAGGTTGTGCCGCGGAACCCGCTCCTCAGCGCTTAAACTTCGGAGACGCGGGCAACGCAGGTATTATCGTCTAGGGCCGGCTGCAACCGGCCCTTTTCATGACTCCCTTCGCTATCCGTTACTGCTTATATTCCCGCCAGATCGAGTAGAGGTTCCGGGCAATGCCGGTCACATACATCGAGAGGCGCAGGATTTCAAGAAACAAGTTCATAGGCCTCACCCCAACCGGAGATCGGAGCGTTGCCCGCAGGCGGATTCCGCGGCAGTCAAGATTTTACCTCACAGGCCGCGGTGGGAGACATCCTACCCATCCCATGGTTTGGAACAGTGTCTATCTAACGGGCAATCAAACCCCTAGCACTCTTTGAATTGAGCGAGCATCTGCCCGAAGAGGCTGAGCCCGGATGACTCATAAATGAGTGAGCCGCCATCTTCGGCCACGTGGACCCCACAGGGGAGGTAACGCCCGTCGGGGAGGACATAGAGGTTGGCTTTTTCCTTCAGTCCTGCTGGAAATAGCAGAATCCCGTTTTCGGCCACTTGGAACTCGTCTATATTTGCGATCTCCCTTTCCATGGCGCCTGCTGGTCGGTTTCTATCGTAAGTGCTCCCTAAAACAGGCACTGCTCAATCAGCTCCTTGCCGCGCAGGGTGTCGATCCACTCTTGCGGAATTGCATCGATGCCGTATGCCGTGCCGGCGAGGGCGCCTGCGACGGCTGCGGTGGTGTCGGTGTCGTCGCCCAGATTGACGGCAGCAAGCACGCAATCTTCGTAGCTGGTAGTGTTGACGAAGCACCAGGTGGCTGCCTTAAGCGTGTCGCGCACGAAGCCACCTGATCTGATTTCCTGCTCTGGCACGCCTTTCAAATGAAGTGTCCACGAGGGGAGCGCGTCGTTCATCACGTCCCTCATCAGCTCGACAAATATGATACATGCATCGGTTGACGTTCTGTGGGCGTGCGTGATTGCCGAGACCTCGCGGATCTCGTTGTCCGTCGCATCAGTGAACGCTAGGGGAGCGATGCGCATGAGCGATCCGTTGCCGTTGTCGCGCTCGCCGGAGCCTCCTTTGCCGGTGTGCAAAGCGCGGGCGGTCGTGCCGCCGTAATCGAAAACGCCGTCGATCGTATACTCGCCACGGGCAATCCAGCGTACGAACTTGTCGCGCATGTCTGCGGTGTCGATGTGCCCGAGCTCCCTAATCGAGTCACAGGTAGCAAGCGTCATGGACGTGTCATCGCTCCAGGTGCCGACGGGCTGCCCATGCGTGCCGTAGCCGATCATGTCCGTGCATTCGAACACGCCACGAGGTCTGAACTCGTAGGGAACGCCCAGCGCGTCGCCGACGGCGAGCCCATAGATGCAGTCGCGCAGTGTTGTTTTCGGTCTGTCTGCCATGGGAAACACCTCTTGTACTTTGGATTGAGGATCTGCAGCCACCTGCGGCAATGTGTCCAGCCCAATTCGGGACGCAGTGAGTTCCGAATTGGGAGAGCTTGTCAGCTAATCTGACAAATGAAAAAACCCGCAACGCTATTGCTTTATACAGCAATAGGGACCTCTTTTGGGCGCCCTGCCTTTGGTGCGTCGGCGAGTCGTGCATCGATGGAAGCTTTGGACACCATGCGCTTGGTGCCGTCCTTCCATGAATCCAACATTCCTGCATTTATCAGTTGCGATACCCGTGCTGAGCTAACACCGAGCATACGTGCGGCATCCGCTGCGGTGACGGCGGGGATGTCGCCGAGCTCGCGGCTGACGGCCACGGCGATAATCTTGCCGCCGTGTTGTGGCTGGTGTCCAAAGTCCGGCGCGGGAAGATCGACGCCGCCCATAAGGTGATCGTCGACCATACATGCGAGAAAATCGGCGGCGCTTTCGACGGCGTCGTTTAGGTCGGATCCGAACGTTCCACCTCCGCCCAGCGAGTCACATGGCACAGCGTCGACAACGCCGTTCGAATCAAAGAACTCGAATTCCCATACGTAAACCATGTATGACCTCCTCTAAAAAGCGATGCGAAATGTGATGAGGATGAGCTATCGAAGCCCTGCCTGCCTTAGGATTCTTTTGGCAATTTGATCCTCAATCTCTCGGTGGCGTTTCACGAGCACGAGTTTATCTCCTTTGACGAACTTCTCGTGATTAGTGCCTCCTTTCGAGATGAAGCCGGCTTCTTCGAGGATACGGATCAATTCGCGTCTCTGCATCTCAGCCTCTTTCAATAACTATATATTAGCATTTCCTAAGGGTTTTAGGCTTAAATCTTAGCTATTGCTAATCCTTTGTTTTGCGGCGCCATCCTTGGATAACGGCTTATATTCCTTGTTGTATTAGTCTATTTGCTCGTGCGGACACGATTTGGTGCCCTGCGCGTGACCGCAAAAAGGGTTTGCAGTGACTAAAATGTGGTCATAGAGATGGTTTTATCGAACTCCATGGGGGTGGCGCGCGTGGATAACAACACGTTGCTGTTTCACGATAAGGGTGCCGGCGTTTTCAAGGGAATAAGCATCTATCCCAATCGTATCGAGGCGGTCGTGAAGAACGACTTCTTCGGTACCCATACCAAGATCGTCTACCTCAAGGACATTACGGGTGTCAACGGGGTCAAGGGTAAGCGCGTGTTCCTCCGTAATAGGTTGCTGACCGCCTGTTCCTACAGGCTGAGCAGTCACTCCCAGGCTCAGGAATTTGTGAACGTGTTGAACTCGGTCATGTAGCCGGCAACGACGTTCGGGCTAAATTTGCGGCTGTGCATTGGACGACGTAGCGGCTGAGCGCTCGACTTGCGAGTGCGCTGGACACGCTGCTTCTTCATCTGCGAAAGTCAGGGGCGCAGAACGGTGCTCTGCGCCCCTCATCGAGTCGATACGTCCGAAAGTGCCGGTTGGCCTATTCGCTAGCGTCCTTAGTGCTTTCGCGGTCGTTGACAAGCATTGCCGTGCCCGCGACCGTTGTAGCTATGGCGGCGGCAGCAAGCCCGGCGGCGATGCCAGAGCCGTCGCCCGTGTCGGCGAGCTTTCCGCCCGAGCCCTTGCCCTTGTTGCCCTTGCCGTTCTTGTCGTCGCTGCCCGCGTTGGCGCCAGTGCCGGTGCCGGCGCCGCCTGCACTGTCCGAGGCCCCTACGGTAAAGCTTGCGGCTCCGTCGCTGGCGAGCGTGTAGTTCTGCGCCGCGTCGCCCAAAAGGCCTTTCGCGCGCACCCAGTACGTCCCTGCGGCAAATGTTTCGCCCTCGGCCATTGCCGTGCCCGGAGCGCCGTTCGCGTCGTGCACAAACTCGAGCTGGGCCGTGCAGGCATCGGTTTCGAGTTTGCCCTCGAGTGATGCCGCAATCTTGGCGCGCACGTCTTCGCCGGCCTTAAGGCCTTCGAGTCCCTCAAAATGGGGCGTCAGCGCGCGTGGATCGATATCGATGGGCACGGAGCCCCGCAGCTCCGTAACGGTCTCGTTGCCAAGGGCGTCGACATCCACATATTCGATGGCAAACGCATGGCCCGAAGCCGCCACGTTGAGCACCTTGCTGCTGTCGACGAGGCGGAAATGGCCCTCGCCAACGGTCTTGCCATCTTGGAGCGAGGCATCGCTCAGCGAGTCGCCGTACGTCATGCGCATGCGGGTTGGGAGGTAGTACGAAGCCGTCTGCTTGTGCTGCGTATCGTAATTGCGCTGATAGATGCTCCGGGCCAGCGCCGCATCAACAAAGTCGGATGCGATGATGCCAATATGCTTGCGGCAGTCCGCCTTTGTGCTCTCAACTCCGGTATTGTTTATATACGAGCTCTTGTACAGATGCTCGTTGACCACTCGCGCCGCGGTAAAAGGATTGCTTCCTTGTTTGTAATTCGTGCAACTGGTGTAGTTGATAGACCAGCAGCGTTCCAGGACTTGCACCTTGGCGCCATCATTGTCCTCGACGTCCACCTTGTTGCGCGTGAGATTGGTCGTCTCTCGCAGCGCCATATCGACCCAGCTAATCTTGTCGGTTCCGGTGCATTCAAAATGGTCCTGGGCGTATACCTTGGTGCAATAGGGCTCTTTGTCGCCCGCATTGCCCGTAGTCTCAAAGCCTCGCGCGTCTTGGACGAGGCACATCGACTGCCCGGAATGCGCCTTGATTTTGTCGTCCCATTGGGTGAGATCGAGGCCCCACGTATGGCTGCTTACGCTGTTGCCGGCGAGTACAAATCGACGCAGCAGGACGATCTTTCCGCGCACCTCGTTCAGTGTGGGGATTCGGCTCGACGTGTAGAACAGATCGGGATTATCGTGCATAACCTTGGCGAAAGCCGTCGTAACGCTTTCGTCGGTAGCCTCGTCGTTGCCTCGTGACGCAAGCATGATGAGCGCTTCTGATGGGTTTTCGTTCAAAAATGTTTTGAAGTAGTCGATGACATTGGAGAGATGCATAAAGCCCCCGTCTTTTTTGAGCAGGTAGCATCTTCCATGGTCGATACCGGGGTCGCCGTTCTCGTCGTTCCTTCCGAGTCGGATATCAAAATAGCGAATGCCTTCGAGCAACTGCGTCGGGATGTAATCCTGCTGGCACTTTGCAAGCGAGGTTTGGGGCTCGGTGTCGTTGTCGACGCTGCAGGTGCTTGAATCATGCGTGCCCGGGATGCTCAGCTCGTCGAGGTACTTGTTGTCGTCGACGTATTTCATCCAGCATGGTCCGTCGACGTAGCTGCTATACGTGGTCCAGTCGATACTTCTAACTGTGGTATTGATCTTGCCCATGTCGTAACCGACAAGTTCTAGCTCCCACGGAATGCTCTTACTCTTATGGCAGATCTTATTGTTATCCTGGTCTTTGCCGTCCGATTCTATTGCCAGGTACTTAATGTCTTTTTTCTCGGTTTCTTTCTCGACCGTGCGGTCTCGAATGATATAGGTTCCGTTTGATTGACGTTCGAACGCAAAAGCGCGGCTGGGCTTGTTGTCATACTCGCCGCCCCATACGTGGATGACCTTTCCATCTTTGTCCGAGTCGTCGTCGACCGACCAAATGCTGTAGCCCGTCTTTTTATGCTCTTCGAAATTGAGCAAGGTGCGGATAGCATACCAGTTTGTATCGTCATTCTTGGTCGTTACGTTCTCAAGGATGAGCTTGCTGGACGTGCCGTCGTTAAACAGGTGGCAGACGTTGCCGCGAACGTTGCCGTCTTGGTTGACGCTCGCGGTGCGAAAATAGCCCGCGGGGCGAAGGCGAATGACGAAATTGTCGAGGCTGTCCGACGGTGCGGGTGTGTTGTCTGCAAATGCCGTTCGCAGGGGAATGCCCGGCGCTGCGGTTTCAGGCAGGCTTGCAAGTGGTGACAACGCCGCAAGCCCTAGGCCCAGCGTAAACGCTCGGCGGCTGATGGCATGGTGTTCGGTCATATCTCCTCCGCTCGCAGGGTGCGGTTATGCACTTGTTTTGGTCACTATACTGCCCAGATGTTTAAAGACGCCGGTTTAAATTGCCTGCGCGGCGCTATAAATCGGCGGGCGGACGTGTTGGGGCACTTGTCTATTTGTGCTGTTATCACGTCTGGGATGGTTTTGGAGCCCGGCATCCTGCGTTCGTCGGCTACCGGCATAAGAATGGGGAGGGTCGGCTTACCGGCCCTCCCTGGGTACGAAGCGCTGGGATACCGTCGCTTGTTTGCACTGCGTCCGTGTTTCCCGTTGTGCTCGCCAGTCGCTTAGCGTTTAATCTCGATATCCTCGAGCTTAACGTCCATGGCCTCGGTCTTGGCCTTGGCGATGTCGTCGGCAAATTCCAGAGACTCCATCATGGTCTCGACGGCGTCCTTGTGCTCCTCGACATTGTCGATACGCACGTACACACTGCCGCCGTCAACGTCGGTGAAGTACTCGGTCGTCACGCCGCCCGAGTGCGTAAAGTAGGCGCTGCGCCAGGTCTTGCCGTTGTACTTAACGGGATCGCTCTCGGTCCATCCGGAGTTGGCCTTCCACTTTGCCTCGTAGTCAAACAGTTCATCGGCGTTCTTGTCAGGATCGAAGACGGGGATGAAGCGGTCGCTGGCATGCTCGCTCTCGGTGAACTTAAACTGGGCCCTGTCGGCGGTATCTCCCGCAACGTCGGTGATCTCGACGCCCTCGGGAACCTCGACCTTAAACCAAATGAAGTCGGTCCTCATATCCACGGCTGGCTTTTCTGCTCCGCCGCCACCGCCACTTCCGGTAGCGTCGCCGCTGCCACCGCAGCCCACCAGGGCAACCGCGGCAAAGAGACTGATGCAGAGGGTGAGAATCGCAAAGGCCTTCTTTTTCATGGTCGTGTCCTCCTCGATCTGTAACCGCCCATGGATTACCTGCCTTTACTGTACGCGCGAGCGGCTCGTTCGGGTGGGCCATGTGTCCCATTCTGGGGGCCGGATTTGCGCCGTTAAGTGGCAATATGTCCGGGCGCAAAAGAGGGGAGGGCCGGCCGATCCGATCCTCCCCTGGCTGGGCGTCCGATCATTTAATGAATGCGCACGCGATGCTGCGTGCGAGCCCCTAATGCTTGATCTCGATGCTCGAAATCTCGACTTCGCGTGCCTCGGCAACTGCCTTCGCCATGTCATCGGGAAACTCGATGGAGTTGAGGAGCGCCTCGGCTTCTTTCTTATGCAGATCGAAGTTCGAGATGAGGACGTAGACGCTTCCCGGCTCAACGTCGGTAAAGAGGAGGGTTGAGACGCCGCTGTTGTCCTCGTACGTTCCGACGAGCCACGTCCTGCCGTTATACTCGACGGACCCGCCATCCTTCCACTGGAACGTATCACCTTTCTTTTCTGCCTGGTCGGCGTGGGATTCCTCTGCCGTCAGCGCTTTTTTCCAAACGGGGATAAAGCGATCGGCCGAACCGTTCTCGTCTTCGGGGAAGGTGAGCTGGACCCTGTCGACGTTCTTGCCGGCGGAGTCGCTTACGCCAACGCCCTCGGGCATCTCGACCTTAAACCAGATAAAGTCAGTCTTTTCGGCAACGGGGGCCTTTTCCTTGCCTTCGCTCTTTGAGGTACTGCCGCCCACGCCCGATGCGCTCCCGCCGCAGCCGACAAGGGCAAACGCGGCAAAGAGGGCGATGCACAGGGAAAGGATCGATAGGGTCTTTTTCTTCATGGTGGTGTCCTCCTTGTCCGCCGATGACATCACGGCGCCGCATGCTGTTGGGGTACTGATTGCGCTGGCGGCGGATGTCTCTGTGTGCTGTGCGGCTTATGCCTCCGTTCATCTCCTGTGGCCGTTGCGCGGCCGTGCCCCAACGGGTTCCTTACTTATAGATATGCCCCGGTTTGTGCCGTCCGGGAGTCTCGAAAGGTGGGCCATGTGTCCCATGTTTGCGGCGCCGACGCCTATCGTTCGTCATAGAAATCCGTGATGGCCAGGTGTGCTGACGCTCATGTGCTTATGGGCTAGACTTAGCATCATTACGTGTTTGATGCGGTTGGTCGGCAGTTGCCGCCCGACCGATCTATATGACTTGAAGGTGCATACGTATGAGCCAAGAGATGATGGACAAGACCTGCCGTGGGTTTGCCGAGGCGCTGGCCGCGCGCGAGCCGGTTCCCGGCGGCGGTAGCGCGAGCGCCTTTGTGGGCGCGCTGGGCGCCTCGCTTTGCGGGATGGTCGCTCGCTACGGGGCGACCAATCCCGCGCTTAGCGATCGGGCGGACGATCTGACGCGTGCATTTGCCCAGGCAGACGAGTTGGCGCAGGAACTAGTGGGTCTGGTTGCCGAGGATGTTCGTGCATACGGCCAGGTGTCCGCGTCGTACGGCATTCCGCGCGAGGACCCGGCTCGACCCGCGGCGATTCAGGACGCGTTGCGCGTGGCGGCCATGCCGCCGTACCGGATCATGGATGCCTGCGGGCGCGCGCTGGCGCTGCTCGAGGACATGGCCGACAAGGGTTCGCGCCAGTTGCTGTCCGACGTGGCATGCGGCGCCGTGTTCTGCCGCGCCGCCATGCAAGGCGCGAGCCTGACGCTCTTTGCCAATACCACATCTATGAAAGACCGGGCGCGCGCCGAGGAACTCGAGGCGGCGTGCGATGAACTACTAGATACGTGGCTGCCGCGCGCCGATGCACTGGCGCGCCGTGCTGCTGACGCCGCAAGGAAGAGGGGATAGCCATGGCCGAACTGCTCAAGGGTGCTCCCGTTGCCCGCGCTTTGACCGAGGAACTTGCCGCTCGTTGCGCCGCCCTGCGCGAACAGGGCATCGTGCCGACACTGGCCATCGTTCGTGTGGGCGAGCGCGAGGACGATCTGTCCTACGAGCGCGGCGCCCTCAAGCGCTGCGAGAAGATTGGCATTGAGGCTCGCCGCGTTTTGCTTCCCGCCGATGTTTCACAGGACGAGCTGTTGGCGGCTATTAAGGACATCGATGCCGACCCCGCTGTTCACGGCTGCCTGATGTTTCGTCCGTTGCCCGCTGGGCTTGACGAGGATGCAGTTGCCGCGGCACTCGAGCCCGCCAAGGATGTTGACTCCATGACGCCGGCCTCGCTGCTCACCACGCTTTCGGGGCGAGGCGAGGGCTTTGCTCCTTGCACGGCAGAAGCCGTGTTGGCGTTGCTGGACCATTACAGCGTTGAGCTGGATGGGGCCAAGGTCGCGGTCGTCGGTCGGTCGCTCGTGATTGGCCGTCCCGTTGCCGCCATGCTTACGGCTCGCAATGCCACGGTGACGATGTGCCATACGCATACGCGCGACTTGGCTGCCGAGTGCCGTGCGGCTGATATTGTGGTTGCGGCCGTTGGACGCGCACGCACGATTGGCGCGGATGCGGTTCGCGGGGGCCAGACGATCATCGATGTGGGCATTAACTGGGACGAGGCCGCTGGCAAGCTGGTCGGTGATGTCGATTTTGATGCTGCGGAACCGATCGTTGGCGCCATTACTCCGGTGCCGGGCGGCGTGGGGGCTGTGACCACCGCGATTCTCGCCAAGCACGTGATCGAGGCGGCGGAGCGCGCATCGAAATAGTCGTTTTTGACCACAGGGGTTGCCGGGGCGGCTGTTTCGCCCTTTTTGCGCCGAAGCGATACACTGTTGCCGTTTGATTTCTTCGCTCAAGGAGGATGCGCATGCCGTGCACAACGATTTTGGTTGGTAAGAACGCGAGCTACGACGGGTCGACCCTGGTTGCCCGAAATGAGGACTCGTCCAACGGGGTGTTTGAGCCCAAGCGCATGCGCGTGGTGCATCCCGATGAACAGCCGCGCGTCTACACGAGCGTCCTGAGCCACCTGACCGTTGAGCTGCCCGATAATCCCATGCGTTATACAAGCGTCCCCGACGTTGTCCCCGGTCATGGCATTTGGGCCGAGGCCGGCTTCAACGAGCTCAACGTTGGCATGTCCGCAACCGAGACGCTCACCACCAACGAGCGCGTCCGCGGCGCCGATCCGCTCGTGGACTACGTGCCCGCCAAGGGCAACGAGGGCGAGGACGGCTATGTTCCGGCGCAGCCCGGTGGTTTGGGCGAGGAGGATATGGTGACCCTGGTGCTGCCGTACGCCAAGTCCGCCCGCGACGGTGTGCGTATCCTGGGCGACCTGCTCGAGCGCTACGGCACCTACGAGAACAACGGCATCGCCTTTAGTGATGTTGACGAGATCTGGTGGCTCGAGACCATCGGCGGCCACCACTGGATCGCCAAGCGCGTGCCCGATGATGCCTACGTGACCATGCCCAACCAGCTGGGTATCGATAGCTTTGACCTGGACGACGCCGAGGGCGCCCAGGTCGACCACATGTGCTCCGCCGACCTGCGCTCCTGGATGGCCGAGTGGCATCTGGACCTGACGCTGGGCGTCGAGGGCGACGGTCCCGCCGCGGTCTTTAACCCGCGCGAGGCCTTTGGCTCGCACAGCGACAGCGACCACGTCTACAACACGCCGCGTGCCTGGTATATGCAGCGCTGTCTCAACCCCAGCGATGTGTGGGACGGTCCCGACGCCGACTACACGCCCGAGAGCGACGATATCCCCTGGAGCCGCGTGCCCGAGCGCAAGGTGACCATCGAGGATATCAAGTACGTGCTTTCGAGCCACTACCAGGGTACGGAGTACGACTGCTACGGCAGCAAGGGCACGCCCGCCACGCGCGGCGCCTATCGTCCCATCGGCATCAACCGCAACAGCCAGCTTGCCGTGCTGCAGCTGCGCCCCTATGCGCAGCCGGCGTATCGCGCCGTGCAGTGGATGGCGTTTGGCTCTAACTCGTTTAACGCGCTCGTGCCGCTGTACGCCAATGTCGAGACCATGCCCGAGTACTACGCCGACACGCAGGCTCGCGTGACGTCCGAGAATTTCTATTGGGCAAATCGCCTGATCGGTGCCTTGGCGGATGTTCGCTTCCACGAGTGCGGTCGCGCGGTCGAGGACTATCAGGAGAAGGTCGGCGGCATGGGCCACAAGCAGATCCACGACATCGATGCCGCCGTGGCCGCGCTGCCCGAGGCCGAGGTGCCCGCCGAGCTCGCCCGCGCCAACGAGGCCTTTGCCGAGCGCGTGCGCTTGGAGACCGATGCCCTGTTGGGCAAGGTGCTCTACACCACGAGCTGTGCCATGAAGAACTCCTTCGCGATGAACGACAACGTAAGGTAAAGACGGCCTTGCGGCGAACGAGCGGGGCAAACGCCGTCAAAGGCTTTGCCCCGCTCGATTTCTATCCCGGCGACAAACGATTTTGTGTCGTTCGCCCAATCTTGGGTACAAGAAGGCCATTGTAGTTGTTCACGATTGGAGCCAACCATGGTTATGAAATTCGATCAGCTTGTTAACGGTGCCATCAACGTGGGCTTCGGCGCCGCCGCCGTTGCCGTCGAGGGCGGCAAGAAGGTCCTCGACGACCTCAATACCAAGGGCGAGCAGGTTCGCAAGGACGCAGGCGCCCCCGATATCGCCCGCAGCGTGTCCGACATGTTCGAGCAGGCCGGTGGCACCATCTCCGACCTCACCGAGCGCCTGGGCATGCAGGGCGAGACCGCGGCGCAGCGCGTGCTCGACGAGCTCATCCTGGCCCGCGTCCGCGTTATGACCGCCCCCGAGCGCACGGCCTTTTTGGCCCATGTGCGCGACATCGTCGATTCGGTCGAGGACAACGTGACCTCGGTACCCGTCGAGTCCGTTGAGCCCGACGACGCAGAGGACACCGAAGAGGCCGAGTAGCAGCGCAGATGGCAGATTCCACTACCGATTACAACAATCTAGATCCCTTGGGTGACGAGGCGGCGGTTGTCGATGAGGTCGATGCCGCCGTCTCGGGCGCTCGCAAGAAGCCGCGCGCTGACGATATGGTCCCCGAAGAGCCCGACGCGATGGCGCCGGACGAGGAATACCAGCTCACGCCGGCAGGTCGCCGCGAACGCATCGGTCAGATCGTTCGCCTGATCAAAAAGTACTGCGTGTGGGATAACCTTACGCCGGTGCGCCTGCGTCGTCTGCTCGAAGAGCTTGGCCCCATGTTCGTCAAGATGGGGCAGATTCTGGCCAACCGCTCCGAGATTTTGCCGCAGCGGTTTTGCGATGAGCTGCGCCGCCTGCGCTCTGACGTAGAGCCGGTGCCGTATGAGGTAGTGCTCCGCTGTCTAGAAGAGGAGTACGGCCAGCGCCTGGGGCAGATGTTCGACGCGATCGACCCCAACCCGCTCGGAAGCGCGTCGCTCGCGCAGGTACACCGTGCCCGTCTGGTGACAGGCGAGGACGTGGCCGTTAAGGTGCAGCGCCCCGGTGCGCAGCAGGTGATGGCGCAGGACATCGATATTATCCGTTCGGTGGTGCGCATCGTTTCCAAGTTCGTCAACACCGATCAGTTCGTTGACCTGCACGGCGTGGTCGAAGAGCTGTGGACCTCGTTTCGCGAGGAGACCAACTTTTTGGCCGAGGCCAAAAACCTCAACGATTTCTACGACTTCCACAAAAGCGTGCATGGCGTGTCGTGCCCCAAGTCCTACCTGGACCTTTGCACCGAGCACGTGGTGGTCATGGACTACATCGACGGCATCTCGATTGCCGATCCCGAGCGCCTGGTGGCCGAGGGCTATGACCTGGAAAAGATCGGTTCGGCGATTGTCGAGGACTATTCGACGCAGGTGCTCGACGACGGCTTTTTCCATGCCGACCCGCATGCGGGAAACATCATCCTCAAGGACGGCATCGTCTACTTTATCGACCTGGGCATGGTCGGGCGCATGTCGAGTCACGATCGCGGTATCGTCAAGGACATGATCTTTGCCGTGGCCGAGGGCGACGTGCCCAAGCTCAAGGATTCGCTCATGCGCTTTGCCGTGACGCGCGGTGACTCGGCAGAGCTTGACCATTCGGCCTTTTTGTCCGACTTGGACTTTATCGTCGCCGACTTTGCGGGTCTCGACCTTAAGGATCTTGATATCGGCGAGTTTTTGACCTCGCTGTTAAATCTGGCGCGCAAAAACGACGTTGAGCTGCCGAGCGTGGTGACGATGTTCGCCCGCGGCATGGTGACGCTCGAGGGCCTGCTGACCGAGTACATGCCCAACGTCAACATGATCCAGATCATCCAGACGCACATCAAAAACGAGAAGAGCACCTATGCGCGCGTCCGCGAAATGGGGCGCGATCTTGCCGCGAGCAGCTATCGCGCGGCAAAAGGCTCGCTCGAGGCGGCCGAGTATCTGGGCTTGGCGTCGCGCATGCTCACGCGCGGCCAGCTTAAGGTAAACACGCAGATCATGAGCAGCGATAAGGCGCTGCGGCAGCTGGGTGGAATTATCGACCGCATGTCGATGGCAATTGTGATCGCCGGTCTGTTTATCGGCTCGTCGGTGGTGTACTACGCGCGCATCGAGCCGGTTGTGTTCGGTATCCCGGTCATTGGCTTTATGGGCTACGTGAGCGCGCTGGTGCTGGCGCTGATGCTGGGCCGCGAGATCTGGCGCAACAGTCACGGCGGCAAGCGGTAATGACCCCTGGGGGACGGAGGAAAACGGATTATTTTGCTCAGCGATCCATCCATGCCCTAATCTATCGCAAACCATAGCTTTTACCTTGGGCTTCGCCTGTGTGCGGGGTCCTTTTGCGTGATACCATACTAACAGTAATAATCGATGGCCTAGATGGTGGTGCGGAGACGCACGAATGCGCGGTTTTCCTGCGCGTTTGGGAGAATCGGGGTGCAAGTCCCCGGCTGTACCAGTAACCGTAATTCCTCTTGGCCCGGGATGTTTGCATCGCAGATCGGACGACGCGCCCGGGTCGGTAAGGTTAAGTCGGATCGCCTCCCATCTTGTACGCGGCCGCGGCGCATGCCGCCGGTATGCGTTGGGCTCTGGAGGGAAGGGGGCCCCGATGGGGGTACTCGGGCGCAATATGCGCAATGATGTGGGGCAGCCGCTGGGCAATGCTCCAAGTGCAGACAGTAGGAGACAAATGGATATGTTTGAGGACGAGTGCCAGCGCGCCTCGTGGCGTCGTCATGGAGCGATTGTCCGCGGCGTGGCCAAGCGCGGTCTGGTGGCGTTCCTGGCTTTTGCCATGGCTTTTGGCACCACGCCGGCGCAACTTTGGGCCGAGGGCGCCGAGGGCATTGCCGAGGCCGTGGCTCAGGCCACAACGCCGAGCGAGGGCGCGCAGGCCACGGACGGTGCTGCAGATACTACCGCGGCTGCTGCTGACGCAAACGATTCGGCTGCAGGTGGCTCCTCCGAAACTGGGGATACGGGTTCGGCCGCGCCTGACAACGTGAGCGATGATGCATCGGACGACCCCGCTGCGTCAGACCCTGCTTCGGCCACCCCGGCGAGCGAGGCGTCTGACACCACCGCCGAGACCGGCGACGCGACTGCGGTGGCCAGCGAGCCCAGTGTTGCCAAGGCCGCGTCTCGTGCCGCTGCTACGTTTTCCTCGAATAATGGTGTCAGCGTCGGAAAGAGCCAGTCGCCTTCTCGTTGGGCTGGCTCTAACTTCACCGCTTTTATCCAGAGCAATACTACGCTCTATGCGAATGTTTGGACTTCGTCCAGCAAGCGCGCCAGCGCTTCGGGCTGCACCTATCAGTGGCTTGCTGCCGACATCAGCAACAAGAGCGATGCGGACAATTCCGCGTTTGTTCCTGTCGAGGGTCAGACGGGCGCATCGATCGTTTTGGACGATGCCCTGCGCACTCAGCTTAACGGCAAGTGCCTGCGCGTACGCATTACCGATGCCAGCGGTAACGTCATCTACGGCCCGACTAAGGGCGCCAACAACCAAAAGCTGACAGCGACGAACACCATCAAGGCGCCCGTTCCTACCAAGACGGCACTGGATGCAAAGTCTTATGTCCTCATCCAGTCTTCGGCAGACGATTCGAGCTCGTATTCGTCTGTTAAGGCCGAGATGCTGAACCCTGGCACTACGCTTTGGGCGAACGCCTACGACGGCGAAGCGGTTCCCAATAAGCGTATTGCGACACAGGCCGGCTGGACCTATCAGTGGCTTGCGTCTGACGTGCGCGATGCCGAGGATTCCGCCTATCAGGCAATTCCGGGCCAGACCGCCCAGTCGCTGACGATCACGGACGAACTCGCTTCGCAACTTGCGGGCAAGTACATTCGCGTTAAGGTTGTCGGCGATGGCCAGGAGCTGTACGGTCCGAGCAGCTCTTTCGGGACGCCCGCGTCTGTTGGCTACAATACGCCGGGTCCTGTTGCCGCGAGTGACCAGATCGCGTTAGGCCATATCGTTCTCGCCTATAACGGCGCCGAATTTGGCGACGATTATGAGAACGTCCCCAACGCTAACGTCGGTGACACGATTAAGGCTGCCGCCTACTACCTTAACTACGACACGCCGACTGACCTCTATGGCTCCGACAAGGTCGATTTTTCTTGGTGGGTGGCCGATTCTGCTGACGGCACGTTCGAGCAGGTTGCAACTGGTGATACCTTCACGGTTACCAAGGAGTGCGCGAACCGCTACCTCAAGGTGGTCGCTAAGGCCAAGAAGGGTATCCCCGGCTCCGATAGCTGTGAGACCAAGGCGGGCCGCATTCTGCCCAAGGGCGCGACGACGCTCGATTCAGTTGCATTTACCAATGCGAGCAAGGGCGCCAAGGACACTGGCTCTACGATTGAGGCGTGCGCCTACAAGGCGGTCGATTACTCGTCTGAGCCGGTTACCGAGGGCGTTACCTACACGTGGCGTTGGTCCTCTGTCGACCCGTCTTCCTCTGCGTTTGATGCGAAGACCGACTGGCATGTGGTCGAGGGCAAAACCGACAGCAGCTTTACGATTCCCGGTGACTACGCCAAGCGCTGGGTGAGCGTGTCGGCCACTGCGGGCGATAACACCGTAGAGGCGACTACTGCTGTGGCCGTTAAGGCCGCAGGCTCGCACGAGCTGTTCCTGACGTATCTCAAAAAGATCGTCGGCGATCAGAGCGATGACGCCAAGTTTGTCTACAAGAGTGGCGAAAAGATCGGTGTTACTGCATTCGAGAAGACGTCTGCAGGAACAAAGGGTGCCGAGCTTACATCTGATCAACTGACGTATACGTGGCAGATTGCCGATAGCGCCCAGGGTCCGTTCACGACGCTGACGGATGAGAACGCGCACAGGCCGTCGTTCGTAATTTCGCAAAAGTACGTCGGCAAGTACCTCAAGTGCATCGTCGACGGTGGCTACAACACCGACTATGCCTCCACGCGTTATGCCATCGTCAAGGGCGAAGATGCCAAGGCGTATACCCTGACATCGGTTAATGTCGCTTCGAGCGGCAACCTTGCACAGGTCGGCGGAACGCTTACCCCTACTGCCAATTACCTGGCAACGGGCGATTGGGGCGATTACGAGACGGCACTCCCCGAGGGCTCCCTCGTCGATTACCGCTGGTATCTCGCCGATGACGCTGAGGGCACAAATGCCCACGAGCTGTTTGGCGCCGACGAAACGACCGGCGCGATCACGCTTCCCGCCTCGGCTGAGGGCAAATACGCCTATGTCGTGGCAAACGCCGGCAACAACGATGTCAAGAGCACCGCTTGGCTCGTTAATTCTTCCGACGAAAAGTCTCTTTCCGTTAACGTCAGGGTTGTAGGCGTAAGCAAGCACGATGTCGGTCAGTCCTATGACCTTGTGGACTGGGTGCCGACGGCCTCGTTTGAGTGGTCGAGTACCCAAAAAATGTCTGCCTGGGACATCTTTGCCAAGGTGCTTGACGACGCCGGCTATAGCTATAGCACGGACGGCGGCGTTCCCTATTCGGTTACGAACCCCGATAAGTCCCAGACGCTCGCGATGGAAAACACGGCGTCCGGCTATAAGTACTGGCGTTTTGATATTAATGGCAAGGCTGCCAACTCTTATGCCACGGGCTACTACCCGAGCGATGGCGACACGCTCGAGCTGGTGTACGAGGATCCCACGGGCACGGTTTCCACGCAGGTTTCCGCGACGTGTTCGGTCGTCGGCACCGACGCCAAGGGTGCTCAGCAGACCTGGGCCGCCGCTCAGAGCATTACGCTGAAGAAGGGCTCGACCGCGGCCGACCTCTCCGAGCAGCTCTTCAAGCAGACCGGCCTCAAGGCCGACTACGACCCCAACGGCTCCTGGGGCTGGGCGCTCAATTCGATCACGTCGCCCTTCGACTCCGGCCGCACGCTCGCCTACGACCCGACGACCGAAGCGTACTGGCAGCTGTTCATCAACGGCAAGTCCTCCATGGTCGGCGCCGGCGGCTACACGCTCAAGGCCGGCGACTCCGTCGTCTGGTACTACTCGAAGTACAACGACCCCGCTCCTGCCGATCAGCTTTCGGTAAGCTGCACCGTTATCGGCCAGGATGCTTCGGGCGCCCGGCAGACGTGGACACAGCCTACGACAGCTCTCGTGGACGAGGGAACAACCGCTGCTGACCTTTCCGAGCAGATCTTTAAAAAGTCTGGCATTGGCGCCAAAACGGGGGAGAGCTCGTTTGGCTGGTATCTCGAGTCGCTGACCTCGCCGTTCGAAAAGAACGTGACCCTCTCGAGCGAGAAGGTTGACGAAAACACCTGGAAATATTGGCAGTTCTTTGTCAATGGCAAGCCTGTTGATGTTGGTGCGGGCGCCTATACGCTTAAGGCAAGCGACGAGATTGCTTGGGTCTATGGCTCCGACGGCACCATGCCTGGTCAGGTCTCCGTTTCGATGGAGATCATCGGCAAGAAGGACGATAAGGCTCAGCGCTGGACTGATCCTTCGATGCAGGTGTTCGTTGAGGGCACGACGATTAAGGATGCATCTGCTGCCTATTTCGATGCCCTGGGCATTGATTCCGTGATGCTCAATGATGGCGGCTATTGGAATGTCCATAGCCTCGTGTCCCCGCTTGATGGCACAAAGCTGACGGGCTCCTGGTCGTTCTTTGTAAACGGGGACCCCGGGACTCAGCTCGATGGTGACTACGCGCTCAAGTCGGGCGACAAGATCGTCTGGGCATATGCTGCCGGCGACACGGTGCCCAATCCTGACGAAATCGTCGTGGATCCGAGCGCTTCGCGCCCGACCGATTGGAAAGCCGACTGGAACGGCAATTCCAATGCGGTGGTCGAGAACGTGTCCACCCCTACGGGCGCGCTGGCAAGCTCTTGGACGTTCGATTGGAAGGCCTACTCGGGCGCCACGTATCCCAACGCGAGCGAGCCGATTGTCGTAAACGGCAACGTGTATCTCGCCGTCAACAAGCGCTTGCTTAAGATCGACGCAGAGTCGGGCAAGGTGCTTGCCGAGTCGAACCTTAAGACTACGATTGGCTACACGACGCGTCCGATTTATACGAACGGCTTGGTCATCGTCCCGCTCGATGGCGGTGCGGTCCAGGCTCTGACGGCCGATACGCTCACGACGGTTTGGGTTACCGACCCTGTGAGCAAAACTGCTCAGTCGAATTCTCAGCTGACGGTCGATGGCAACTATCTCTATGTCGGCACCGTTGATGTCGACTATGGTAAGGGCGTGTATAACAACGGCCATCTGACGCGCATCAATATCCTGACCGGTGCCGTTTCCTGGCAGCACGTCAACGCCGATGAGGGTTATTACTGGACGGGTGCTACCGTGGGTGACGGCTTTATTCTGGTTCCCACCAGCGCCGGTACCGTTGAGATGCTCGGCAAGTCTTCGGGCGCTGTGCTTGGAAGCGTTTCCGTTGGGGCTATCGTTAACTCCTCCTGTGTGCTCTCCGCCGACGGTAGCCATGCTTATCTGATTTCGCGCGATGGCAAGCTGCACGTTTTGGCGATTTCTGACGGTAGTTCGCGTGGTGCGGATGCCGCTTCGCGCATTTCCGAAGAGCGCGTCGTCGACCTGGGTCTTACGGGATGCGCCTGCATGCCTACGCTGTATGGCAACAAGCTGATTGTCGGCGGCGAGGTTTCCGGTGGCTCTGCGCTGGCGATTGTCGACCTTGATAATGACTTTGCTACGACGTTGGTTTCGTCTGCTGATGGCTCCGCGCTTCCCATCGGCGGCATCAAGGGTGCACCGCTCGTGAGCGCCCAGGCAGATGGCACGTATGTCTACTTCACGGTTAACTACGGTGCGACTTCCGACTATGTGAACTACACCTCGGGCGGCGGTGTCTATCGCTACAAGCTGGGTGACGCGCAGGCGACCGGTGCGTTTAGCGCAACGGGACACAACAACTACTGCGACTCGCCGATTGCCTGCGACGCCAAGGGCAACCTCTACTACATCAACGATTCCGGCACGTTGTTCAAGCTGAATGGTGGCGTTAAGGTCTCGTTCGAGACTGGCGATGGTTCCAAGGTCGATTTCCAGACTACGGCCGACGGCAAGCTGGTTAAGCCTGCCGATCCGACGCGTGAGGGCTACACCTTCGGTGGCTGGTACACCGATGAGGCTTGCACGGAGGCGTATGACTTCAGCACGCCGGTGACGGCCGATATGACGCTGTATGCCAAGTGGACCAAGAACGCCGTTAACCCTGACGGCAATGGCGGTTCTGGCTCTAACGGTGGCAGCGGCTCCGGCACTGGTGCTGGTACCGGCACGGGCGCTGGCGCGGGCACTGGCTCCGGCTCGAAGGGTGGCGCTGTCGCCCCGGGTCAGAAGCCGGTGACCAAGACGACGGTGTCGACCAAGACCGGGACCAAGGACAACAAGTCCGACAAGAAGGACTCCGACAAGTCCGACAAGAAGGACGAGAAGAAGTCTGACAAGAAGGACGGCAAGTCCGACAAGAAGTCCGACTCCAAGTCCGACAAGGCATCTGCTTCCACGACCACTGCCAAGAAGTCCACTGAGGCTTCCGCGCAGGAGTCTGGCCTCAACCCGCTCGCTATTGTCGGCATCGCGGCCGGCGTGATCGGCCTCGCGCTCATCGCCGTCTTCATGCTGACCAAGCGCGGCAAGGGTGACGGTAATGCCCGATAAGCCCAAGGAGACCAACGGGCAGCAGCCCGACTCCTCGTTTATCCAGCTCGACGATGCAAAGCAAAAGGGCGCCGCTTCGGCGGCGTCCGCCCCGCGGCGCAAGGCACTTGTCGGCGTTTTTACGGCTGCTTGCGTTGCCCTGATTGTCGTCTCGCTGGGGTTTGTCCATCCCTCCACAAGCGGTGCCTGGTCCATCGACTGGATCATTCAGGCCGTGACGGGGGAGAGCGTCGTTGCCAACGACGCCAGGGGAGCTGGCTCGGCTGCTGCTTCTGGCAAAGCTGACTCTAAGAACTCCAAGGCTTCGGGCGATGCGAAAGATAAGTCCAAGGACTCGGGTGACGCCAAGGGCGATTCCGAGTCTTCGAACAAGAGCTCGGATAAAAACTCGGATGGCAAAAAGTCTGAAGACCAGCGTGGCAAGAAGTCTGGCGATGTATCGGCTGCTCAGAATACCGAAACTGCCGATACTTCTAACACGTCTGGTGGTACCTCTTCGGGCGGCGGCCAATCGTCTGGCGGCGCCTCTGCTTCTAACGGCGGAACCGCCTCCTCGGGCGGCCAGGGCGGCACGCAGGAGCCCAGTTACGTCACGGTGACGGTTGCGGTCACATCGAGCGCCGTGGGCAATCCTGTGTCCGCCGGCGGCACCTATACCTTTAATGAAGGTGCCACCGTCTACGACGCCCTATGCGCGCTCGGGCTTTCCGTCAACGCACACGGCTCATCGTACGGCACGTATGTCGCCGCGATCGGCGGTTTGGCCGAGAAGCAGTATGGCGGCACGAGCGGTTGGATGTACTCTGTCAACGGCTCGACGCCCATGACGGCCTGCAGCAACTACGTTCTCTCCAACGGCGACAACGTCGTCTGGTATTACGTAACAGGCTAGGGATCTCAACATAACGCACGGAACGGGCAGCTCGGACAAACATCCAGGCCGCCCGTTTTTTGATGCGAATGGGACGGAGTTTCCCAATCAAGGCTCAACCGGAAAGCGCATCCCACTTTTGAGCTGAATTCTGGGATGCACTATCCGGTTGGAGTTCTATTGGGAAACTGTGTCCCGTTTTGAGGTCCTATTCTGGGATGCGATTTCCCCGGGGAGGCCCATGGGAAAGCGTGTCCCATTTCGGCATCGTGATCCGTCTCGTGCGCCCTTATCGGCAATTATAGAAAGCTCGGCAAACAAAAAACGGGCTGGAACGTGATGTCCCAGCCCGTTTTGCGTTCAAGCATATGTTCGGCAATCTACGACCTTGCGCCCTCGAGGAAGAAGCGGCGGCTAAAGTAGTTGTACCAGGTGACTAGGAACGTGGCGATGGCCTTCATGGCCTGGTAGCCGATGCTCAAAAACGTGACGCCCACAAACATGTACAGGTCGTTGAGGCCCAGACCAATCACCGACAGGATGGTGAAAATCGTGAACTCGCGCTTGCGGCTCATGCCCTCGCGATGGTCGAACACGTACTTCATGCTGAGCCAGTAGTTCACCACGACGGACGTGATGAACGAAATCGTGGTGCTCATCAAAAAGTCGAGGTGGAACAGCTCGACAAGCGCAATGAGCATACCCCAGTCGATGCCAAAGGAGATAAGTCCCACGACAGCGAACTTGAGGAACTGCTTGGTATGAGGTTGTGTCAGCGCCTTGCGCACGTAATCACATCCAATGCGTTGATGAATCGAGCAGAGGATACTTTAGAGCTTTTGCAAGGGAAACGTAAGGTCTTTGCCAAGAACTATACGAACTCGCCAAATATTCAAGAGGTAATCCGCAAACGTTGCAAATCTTCCCGTAAACGAGCAAGGCCCACGAACAACGCAGTGCTCGACGTGCGTCATCCGTGGGCCCCGTAGCTGTGCGGGAAAGTCGAGCTACTTGGTCTCGTCGCCCTCCAGGAAGATCTTTCGGGTCACAAAGTTGTAGACCATAACAAGCGCGGTGGCGCAAATCTTGGCGATATTGGCCTCGAGCCCCAGGCCGGCGTTGAGCGCCAGCACGATACCGTCGTTGAGCGCCAAGCCGATTACGGACAGCACGACAAAGATAATGAACTCGCGGCGGCGGCTCATGCCCTCCTTGTGCGCAAACACGTACTTCATGCTCGCGACGTAGTTAAAGATGAGCGAGACGATAAAGCCGCTGGTATTGGCGATCAGGATATTGAGGCACAGACCGTAGTGGAGCAGATTCATGATGCCAAAGTCGATGACCGTGGCGACGACGCCGACGACGCCAAACTTCATGATCTGCGCAAGGAGCTTTTGCATGGTACCTGCCTTAGAGTGACGCCGGAGCGCCGCGGGGATGACAAACTCAGCAAGTTTAGCCAATCCCCGCAGGCGGGGCTAGGCGCGCTCCTCGATAGCACCGTTTCTATATGCATCGAGCAGCTGGCGTAGGTCCTGGATTTGGCTGCGGATCTTGGCGCCAGTGTCGGTATCGCTGACCATGCGGCGGCGGTCGGCCTCGTCAAAGCGGTTGGTCTCGCTTTCGATGTCCACGTTGCGGGTGAGCGCCTCGGCAACGGTGGTAAAGGCCCGGTGCGACTTAAGACGGCATCCGCGCGAGCTCGAGATAAGCGTGTAGCCGGCGATGCCCGTTTTGGGGTGGTAGGCGCGGCAGAAGCCGCCATCAATGACCAGCAGCTTGCCTTCGGCGCGGATGGGCTGCTCGCCCTTGGTGGTTTTAACGGGTGTGTGGCCGTTGATGATGTGGCCGGTCGGCGAACATGCCATGGGTGCGACGCCGAACTCGCGCATGATGTCGTCGCAGACCGAGGGCGACTTGGTAAGCGAAAAGTATGGGTCCATCGGCTCGGCCCAGGTGCTCTTATCGGCGATATAGGCGCGCTCAAAGGTACGCACCAGGCGTCCGCTGGCGGGTGAGTTAAAGCCGATCCACAGGTACCACATCCAGTCGAGGGCGTCGCGGTCGCCTACGCGCCAGGCGCGGCGGGCGATGTGGTCGCAAAAATCGAGATAATCACGGCCGGCGTGCCAGGTACCCAGGCAGTTCATGCTGCTAAAGGTGCCGTCTTCGTTGAGCGGCACGCAGCCATGGAACAGCAGGTTGCCGTTGGTGACCTTGTACATCGAGCCGTGGGTGTAGAGGAAATCGATATGGCGATGCAGATGATCGGCGGTGACAAACTCGGACACGAGCTTGTCGATGATGTGTTGCTCCTGGGGCGTGAGCGTGTAGGGGTCCGCCGGATCGACGGTGGGGAAGTCGTTGGTCGTGAGCGGCCATACGCTGCCGTCGGCGAGGGTGACCGTGCCGGCGTCGTGATCGATCTTGTCGAGCAGCAGGCGGTCTGCCATGTCGAACTCGGGGTGGCGCTGGATAATCTGGCCCTCGAGTTTAAAGAGCAGCACGTTGATGGCTTTGATCAGCGGGCTGATGGACTCGCCGGCGGTATAGGTGGCGTCGGCGAAGGCGACAAGCTCGCGCAGCGAGATGCCGTAATCGTTCTCGAGAATCTCGTAGTTGTCGTAGCGCAGGTTGTTGCGCAGTACCGTGGCGATGCAGGCGGGCTCGCCGGCAGCGGCGCCCATCCACAGCAGGTCGTGGTTGCCCCATTGAATGTCGAGCGAATGATAGGTGAGCAGGCGGTCCATAATCTTGGCCGCACCGCCGCCACGGTCGAAGATGTCGCCCACCAAGTGCAGGTGGTCGACGGCGAGGCGCTTGATGAGTGAGGCGAGCGACTCGATAAAGTCGTCGGCGCTGGCGGTCTCCAAGATGGATTCGATAATGCGCTCGTGATAACGCACACGGTAGTTGTTCTCATCCGGATGCGTGTGCAGCAACTCGTCGATGATGTAGGCGTAATCACGCGGGATGGCCTTACGCACCTTGGAGCGGGTGTAGCGACTCGAAAGCGAGCGGGCAACCACAATGAGCTGGTCGAGCATGGTCTTGTACCAGGTGGGCGAGTCCTCGCGCCGGCTGCGGACAAGATCGATCTTCTCGCGCGGATAGTAGATGAGCGTGCACAGCTCGCCCTTTTCGTCAAAGGAGAGCGTGTCGCCAAAGATCTCGTCGACATGCTCGCGCACGACGCCCGAGCAGTTGTTGAGGATGTGCATAAAGGCTTCGTATTCGCCATGCACATCGCTCATAAAATGCTCGGTGCCCTTGGGCAGGTTGAGGATGGCCGAGAGGTTGATGATTTCGGTAAATGCGGATTGCTCGGTGGGGAACTGTCTCGACAGCAGACGCAGATACTTGAAGTCTTGCGGATTGCGATCGAATGCGACCATGAAGCACCTTCCGATGTGGTTGGTAAAACTGATAAACAGCGTCAAACGTTTATCAGTATGCGCCGCTTTTGTTTCGATTGGGGATGGGAGGTCGAATTGTTGGCCGAACGGTTTGGTAAATCGATTTAGTTGAGGTGGATATGGCGGTTGAATGGAGACGTAGGGTCGTTTTTTGCAGGCGCATACCTCCGGGATCGATAGAGATGATGACGGTAAAGATGTTCACTACCTTTGGTTCAATTTGGTAAATAGCGGACATTTGTACCGTATTCACACTTGCTGTGCGATAATTTGCGCAGCAATGAGTAAGGAGCCTCATATGAGTGATTTTGTCCTGACCTGTGAATCCGCCGCCGATCGAACCCGTGAGTTCTTTGCATCGCGCAATATCCCTGTCGTGTGTTTTCATTACGAGATTGACGATGTTGTCTATACGGACGATCTGTATCAGTCGATTACGCCGGACGAGTTTTTGCCCAGATTGCCGCGGGCGCCATGCCCAAGACGTCTCAGGTGAGCGTGGGTGAGTACGAGGAGTTTTGGGAGCCGTTCGTTGCCGAGGGTAAAGACGTGCTGCACCTGACCTTGTCGTCGGGTATTTCGGGCACATATGGATCGGCCTGCGTTGCGGCGCAGATGCTCGCGGATCGCTATCCCCAGGGCGGTAAGGTGCGCGTCATCGATTCGTTGGCGGCGTCTTCGGGCTTTGGCCTGCTGGTGGAGTGTGCCGCCGACGTTCGCGATAGCGGCGCTTCGCTCGACGAGACGGCCGCTTGGATTGAGGAGCATAAACTCAACCTGCACCACTGGTTCTTCTCGACCGATCTGTCGAGCTACCTGCGCGGCGGTCGCATTTCGGCCGCGAGCGCGATCATCGGCACGGCGCTCAAGATTTGCCCGCTCATGACGGTCGATTGCGAAGGTGAGCTGGCGCCACGCGAGAAGATTCGCACCAAGAAGCGCGCGATTTCCGAGATGGCCAAGACCGTGATGGCGCATGTGCAGGACGGCGCGAACTATTCGGGCAAGTGCATCATGTCGCACTCGGCGTGCCGCGAGGACGCCGAGGCCGTTGCGGCACTGATAGAGGAACAGGTTCCGCAGCTCAAAGGTAAGATTGAGATCAATAGCATCGGTGCTCTGATTGGCTCGCATACCGGCCCCGGCACGGTGGCCGTCTTCTTTATGGGCGACAAGCGCGTGGACTAACGTTCGTGGGCTGGCTGACGGTTTTAACGGCTGCGCCTGTCCCTCCCGACATTCGATAACAGAAAAAGGCCCGTCCCGTTGTTTGCGGGACGGGCCTTGCTGTTGCGGCTAGCGTTTCTTTCCGCGGAAGAAGAAGCCGTGCAGCGAGGGTTTGAGTCCGCGGTTGGCGCGACGCTCCTCGATATGATCGTGGATTGAAGCGACGCGTTCGATGACTTCGTCGGGGATCGGCACATCGGGATTCATGTTCTCGACCTGGCTGACCTCGGCGGCGGCGACCTGGTCGATAATGGGCACATCGTCGCGCGAAATGACGGGCGTGGCGTCTTCCTTCATCTTGCGATAGCGCTGCATCATGTCGGTCTGCAGCTGCTGGGCCGAAGGCGGCGTCCAGATGATGGCGTTGGCGCCGGCGGCGATGGTCTCACGGATGCTCTCGGGCGTCTTGCCGCCCGGTGCGATGAGCGGCAGGTTGGGATAGTGCTCGCGCAGTTCGCGCAGGACCTGGGGCGTGTTCTTGCCGGCCGCGATGTTGAGGATCTTGGCTCCGGCGCGCACTTTGGCATGCGCATCATCGTCGCAACGCACGACCGTGGCGATGACGGGGATGTCGGCGATGTTGGTGATGTGCTCGACCATCTCGGCAGTAGCGGGGGAGTTGACCACGCAGCCCGCCGCGCCCTGCATCTCGGAGACGGCCGCCATCTGCACGGAACGCTTACCGGTGGTGGTGCCGCCACCAACGCCCACAAAGACCGGGCATTCGGCAACGGTCAGCAGCGCCTGCGTAATGGCGGGCTGCGGCGTGAAGGGGTAGACGGCAAACACGGCGTCGGCGTTGGAATTGCGGATGACCGCCACGTCGGTGGTGTAGATGAGCGATTTGATGCGGCGGCCAAAGAGCGTAAAACCGCTGGCCTCCTCGATCTCATCGGGCATGCGGAGGGCCGCCTTGCGCAGGCGCCCGTCGATGGGCAGCGGCTCCATGGGCAAAAGGCCGTTGGGAGTTACGGCCACCTGGGGCTCGGTAAATTCGTCTGCAAGCTCTACCTCGGAGAAGTCGACCGAGGCGACGATGTCCTCGTGAACCTCGGCGGGAACATCGATGGGGGCTTGGTCGTTCGTCGCGGCAGGCGTCTCGAAGGAGCTGGTGCCGACAAAGGCGTCGACGCGCTCGTTCAAATCGTTGAGAGAATCCATGGCGGTCCGTTTCTATGTTGTGCGGTCGGCAGTGTACGACCGGCGTTGCGAGTGCTAAATCGTTTGACGAGTTGATTTTTCCCCGCTGCGCCATCCGTTAGACTGAAGGGCCCGCGAACGTGAAGGAGCTGTGGTGGCGGGAATCGAGGTGCTATCTTGAATGTCCCGTATACAAAAGAGAGGTGACGCGGTATGGAATTTTCGGCAATGTTAGGCTCGATTGGCCTATGCGTGGGCGCAATCGTTGCCGCCGCGGTCATCTACTTTGCGGTCACGGCCATTAAGGGCAAAAAGGCCGAGCGCAAGGAGCGTGAAGCGCTTGCGCGGCATAAGGACCAGCAGGACAGGCACGCACGGCGATAGCTTGTTGAGTTTTGGATCCGTGCGCTAGCTGCGTTTTCGGACCAGGGCGATATAGAAGCCCTCAAAGTCGCGGCTGGGCGGAATGGTCAGCGTGCCGGGCATGCCGTTGGCAATGGCTGAGACGTGGCCCGCGGCAATGGCCTCGGTAAGGGCGTTGCACTCGATGCGCGGTTCCTCACCGGCTTCGCGGGCGCGGCGTGCTTCGCTTTCACTCGGTGTACCGTCGAGGGGGATGAGCTCGCAGTCCATGTGCTTGTCGAGGGCCCCTTGCAGGGCATCCTCGTTTTCCTGCGGCAAGATCGAACACGTCGAATAGACGAGTGTACCGCCCGGTTTGAGGGCTCCCATGGCGCGGTCCAGAAGCGCGCGCTGCGAGCGGGCACACTTAATGAGCAGCTGCTCGGTGAGGCCGCGCAGACTTTTCTCGTTGCCGCTGATGACGGTGCCCGTACCGGAGCAGGGGGCGTCGAGCAGAATACGGTCAAAGCGGAAGAACTCGTCAAGCTCGCGTGCGTCAATGCGCATGACGGGTACGTTTTTGGCGCCCTGGCGGTGGAGGTTGGCTTCGAGCTTTTCGGCGCGGGGAATGCTCATCTCGCAGGCGGTGAGGTGCGCCTGGCCCTGGGTGAGGGCGGCGATCTGCGTCGTCTTGCCGCCGGGGGCCGCGCACATGTCCAGGATGTCCTCGCCGGCACGTGCGCCCAGCACGAGTGGCGGCATCATGGACGACAGACTCTGCAGGTAGACCTTGCCGTCACGGTAGATGTCGAGGTCCCACAGGTCGGAAACCTGGGCCTCGGGCAGGATGAAGGCATCCGGGTACCAGGCAACGGTTTGGTAGGCGATCCCGGCGGCGTCGAGTGCCGCGGCGATGTCCTCGGCGGTCGCCTTGAGCGTGTTGGCGCGTAGCGTGACCGGGCGTGTGGCAGCGGCGCCGAAGCCCTCGATCACGAGCTCGGCATCGGCAGGCGTATAGGCGCCAGCAATCGTGTCGACCATAAAGCGCGGCAGGTCGATGGCGCAGGGAAGGGCGGCAAGCTGGTCGGAAAGCTCGGTGGCGGCAAACTGCCTAAGCTTGAGCTCGGGCTTAACCTGCTTTTTCTGCTTACGACGACGCGGCTTGGACATCCGTCTTTCCTTCCACCTAAATGATTATTCTGGGACGGGGATTAAAAAAATTTAATGATCCCCGTCCCAAAAAGACTGTACTGTGGCGCCCGGGAATGATTTTTTAATCCCCGTCCCAGAATAATCATTCCCGGGCGCGTTGCGATTGCCTAGTACTGGCTCTCGTGCTTGCTAAAGAAGTCGAAGCGCGGGGGCAGCGGCTTCACGCGGTGCTCGCCGGGCTTCTCACCCAGGCTCTCCACAAACTCGTCCGTGGAGGCAAAGATGTTGTCCCAGCTAAAGAAGGCGACCGGATCGACGTCGAAGTACTCGCAGATGAGCTCGCAGCCGGCCGGGACGATGCCGTGCATCAGGACGGTCGCCACGCGCAGCTCGGTAAAGGCGTCGACCAGGGCCTGCTTCATGGCGGCGTTGGCTGGTTCGCCCTCGAGCTTGTTGGCGGCCTTGGAGGCGTCGCTCCAGCGCTTGTTGGCGGCGCGCAGGTAGTCGTCGCACACGGCGAGCGCACGGTGCGTCTCGAACTTGTACATGGCCTGTTCAAAGGCAAGGGCGGCCTGCTCGGCAGCCTCGACCACGGCAGCAGAGGCGGCACCGGCCGGAATGCAGCCGTTGCGATAGGGGCTCTCGTCGCCCTCCTTGACGGCGACGCCGTAGAAGCAGCTGCGGGCCAGGCGGTTGAACACGCCGGTCAAAAGGGCGCTCTCCTTAAGGGCCGGATCGATGACGCGCTTGTCGTCGCAGGCGCGCACCTCGTTGCCGTCCTTGTCTTTGCCGGTCACGCGCGTGTCGTATGCCTTGGGGCTAAAGCTCACCGGCTTCTCGGACAGGCCGAGCGACAGCCAATGCGCGCGCATCTGCTCGCAGGTGTAGTGGTTGAGCAGGTCGTCTGCCGGCGGGGGAGGCGTCTGCGAGGACGAGCTGGCCTTTTTGCCCATGTAGAGCAGGTGGTAGCAGGCGCTGACGGTGCTCTGCGTGAGGTCCCAGCCCAGGGCCTCCCACATGGCGGTCTGCGCGATGCAGTAGAAGTAGATGTTGTCCTGACCGATGAACTGGTAGATCTGAGCGTCGTCAGAGCACCACCAGTCGCGCCAGTCGAGTGAGCTGTGCTGATAGGTGGGCGCGGGGACCTGCGTGGAATCGGCGGCGGGCTCGCCCATGAGGGCGGCGTCCTGGGCGGCGATACCCTCGGTTACGCCGGCGGCGCGGGCATCGCGGGCGAGCACGGTGCGGGTGTAGCTGATGGGCGCCCACAGACTCTCGGGCCAGCACCAGCAGGTGACGTCGTTCACGCCGTCGACCTCGGGCACCGGAACGCCCCAGTCGATGTTACCGGTGATGCGGAAGGGCACGAGCGCCTTGCCGCTGCGGAAGCGCACGCCGCCGTTGGCGAGCACCGCGTGGGCGTCGTCGCGCTCCTTCCAGCTGGGGAAGGTGACGGTAAAGCTGCTCTTGTTGCCCTCGGGCTCCAGCACGGTGTGCTCGGGCAGTTGATCCTCGACGGCGTCGAAGGCCTCGCGGAACTTGTTCTGAATATAGAGCTGCGCCGGCAGCAGCCACTCTTCCATGGTCTTGGAGACCACGGAGCGAACCTGCGGGTTCTGGGCGAGCTTGGCGGTGTAGGTCTTCATAAAGTCAAGGTAGGCCGGCAGGTCAAAGTAGAGGTTGTCGACCGGGCGCAGCTCGGGCACCTCGCCAGTGAGCTGGCTCTTGGGCGCGATGAGCTCCTCGGGCTCAAACTGGTGACCCAGGTCGCACTCGTCGGCGTACGCCTTCTCGGACTTGCAGCCCTGAATGGGGCAGCGGCCGATCACCTGACGGCCGTTGAGGAACGTGCCGGCCTTGGCGTCGTAGAATTGCAGCGTGGAGCGCTTGGAGATGGTGCCCTGCTCATGCAGGCACTCGATAATCTCGGCGGTAACCTCGTTGTGAATCTGCGCAGCCGGCTCAAGGCCCGAGCCGCCGTAGATATCACAGCTGATGTTGTAGTTGTTGAGGGTCGCGGCCTGGCGGGAGTGATTGGACTCGACATACTCGCCGATGGACTTGTCGTAGCCTTCGTTCTCCTTGAGCTTGCGGTAGCTCTCCATGATGGGCGAGCCGTAGCAGTCGGTGCCCGAGGTGAAGATGACGTTCTCGCGGCCCAGACGGTCGCGCAGGAAGCGGGCGAAGAAGTCGGCCGGGACAAAGACACCGCCAACGTGGCCAAAGTGAAGGCCCTTGTTGCCGTAGGGCTCGCCGGCGGTAACGATGGCGCGGCGAGGCCAGCTGGGACGGTCGTTCATGGAGTATTTGGATGCCATGGGACTCCTTCGCATATGGTGAGAGCGCAGCCGGGCGAAAGGCCTGGCGACGCGGTGGTCAATTCGTGCATATCGTTCGACATTATCGCACATGCGGACGGGTACGTGGCAGGGGCGCTATCCTAAGATGCTATGAATGAGATTTCCAACATACATGCGTTTGAGGACGAGGATTTTCTGCACGCCTGCTTTGTGTGGGGGATGGCGGTGCTTGGCGCATTTGCCGTGTGCCTGGTGCCGGTGTTTATGCTGCTGGGCGGGTCTGCGGATCTGGATGCGGCTGACGCGGGTGGCTGGACGGTTGTCTTGGGTTGGATAGTCGGCTTGGCTGCGGTTTCGGCGGCGTCATTTGCCGTGCACGAGCTGGTGCACGGTGTGTTTTTTAAGCTGCTGGCGCCTGCGGGCGTGCGGGTGACCTTCGGGGCGAATCGCGAAACCTGCATGATTTACGCCTGCGCCGAGGGCGTGGTGTATTCGCGTGTGAGGTACATGGTCATTTGCCTAGCGCCGACGGTTGCCTTGACGGTGGCGTTTGCCCTGGGGTTTGCGTTCTCGGGCTATCCGCTGCTGTGCTACTTGGCGGCTGGTCTGCACTTGTCGGGCTGTGTGGGCGATTGGTATTACGTGCGGACCATCCTGCGCGACCGTCGCATTGTCGCCTGCGAGGACACGTCCTTTGGTGTCCGTTTTTTCGCAAGGTAGTCTTTGGGATGATTTTTCTGGGACGGGGATGTTGATGAAGCCGTTGCTGCTGCATGCTTGCTGTGCGCCGTGCTCGCTGGAGCCGGTTCGCCTGCTGCGCGAGGAAGGGTTTGAGCCCACGATTTGCTGGACCAATCCCAATATTCAGCCTCGCGATGAATGGCAGCGGCGCTTGGACGAGCTGCGCCGGTGGTGTGCCGATGGCGACATCGAGCTCATCGAGGCGGGGGAGGACCGCGAGCGCTGGGAGGCCGGCGTGGCCCCACTGGGTGCCGATCGGCCCCGTCGCTGTCGCGCGTGCTATGCCTTGCGCTTGGCCGAGGCGTGCCGCGTGGCCCAGGAGCGCGGGTTTGAGTTCGTGGGCACGACGCTCGCCGTCTCACCGTATCAGCTGTTCGAGACCTGCAATGATGTGTTGGAGCGTCTGGCTGCCGCCCGCGGGCTTACGCCGGTCATTCGCGATTTTCGCCCGTATTACCCCGAGGCGACTCGCCGTTCGCGCGAGCTGGGCATGTATCGGCAGAATTATTGCGGCTGCCGATTCTCGGCCGTCGAGGCGGCCATGGACCGCGCCCGCATCCGTGATGAGCGCAAAGCTGCCAAAAAGTAGTTCATTTGGGACGTCAGCCTGCTAGGATGTAGAACGGACTTTAGCTATATAAGGAGAATCCGACGTGTCTATGCGTACCGATGATTTTGACTATAACCTTCCTGAGGAACTGATTGCCCAGGCTCCTGCCGAGCCGCGCGACTCCTGCCGCCTGCTGGTGGTGGATCGCAAGGGCTCCCAGGCGGGAACGCCGCTGGAGCACGGCGGTACCGTCGAGCACCGCATCTTCCGTGACATCATCGACTATATCGAGCCGGGCGATGTGCTCGTCATCAACAAGACGCGCGTGATGCCGGCCCGCCTGATCGGTCGCAAGACGGGCTCGGGCGGCGTGGTCGAGACGCTGCTGCTCAAGCGCCGCGAGGATGTTGACCCGCTGGGCCATGTTTGGGAGTGCCTGGTCAAGCCGGGCAAGCGTCTGAAGCCCGGTGCTCAGATTGAGTATCGCGCCGGTGGCGCCCATGCGCCCGAGGGTGCGCCCGTGGTGCTGACGGCCGAGGTTGTCGACTTTGTCACCGATAGCCGCGGTGGCCGTCTGGTGCGCTTTGAGCCGGCCGGTTGCAATGCCGCCGGCGAGCAGCGCACGCTCGACGAGGCCATCCATGCTGCCGGTCACGTGCCGCTGCCGCCCTACATTACCGATTACGAGGGCGATCCCGAGAAGTACCAGACCGTCTACGCCATGAAGGAGGAGCACTCGCCTGCCGCTCCCACGGCGGGTCTGCACTTTACTCCCGAGCTCATGGCCGCTATCGAGGCCAAGGGCGCGAAGTTTGCCGCCGTTGAGCTCGAGGTGGGCATCGATACCTTCCGCTTGGTGGAGGAGGACGACCCCACGCAGCACGTCATGCACACCGAGCGCTACCACGTGTCGCAGGAGGTTGTCGACGCCGTGCATAAGGCGAAGGCCGAGGGGCATCGCGTGATCGCTGTCGGTACCACGGCGGTGCGCTCGCTCGAGAGCACCTTTGACGCGGACGCGCCGGTGTCCGATCCGGCCGTGACGGCACGCTATTTTGAAGGCCGCGAGGACGGCGCCGACACGCTCGGCCGCGGTGACATCGTGGTGCGCGAGAACGCGACAACGCAGCTCTACCTCATGCCTGGCTCGACCTATCACGTGGTCGACGCACTGATCACCAACTTCCACGTGCCGCGTTCCACGCTCATGATGCTCGTGAGCGCGCTTGCCTCCCGCGACCAGATCATGGATGCCTACGCCGCCGCTATCGAAGAGCGTTACCGCTTCTTCAGCTTTGGCGATGCCATGCTCATTTGTTAGTTACGCGGTTCTACGAACCGCGTAACTGCTCGACGCTGCAAAC
>CABRRA010000010.1:0-74319 GCA_902473205.1 uncultured Collinsella sp. | reverse complement strand
CAACGCCGCAGGTAGAGGACGGACAGCGAGCGGGTCGCATTTGAGACAAGGTGACGTGAAACGAAAGGGCGCTGACCTTCTGGTCGCGCCCTTGAAGTTGAACGTCAGATTGTCCAAATGCGGCCCGCGCAGCGTCGACCGGTCCGCCGTTCGGTAGAACGGCGGAACCAATAGGTTTGGTAAAACGCCGTAACTCTAGAGCTCCGTTACTTCAACACTGTTGTAGATCTCGTCCCAGCGGTCCATGACCAGGTGGCCGGTCTTGGGATCCATGGCGTTAAGCTTGCCGCAGGTATTGGCGGTCTTGAGCACCGTGACGTCGTCGGCGCCGGCAGCAATGGCATGCGCAAAGCCGGCGATGGTCGAGTCGCCGGAACCCGTCGCGTTCACAGCCGCAATCGCAGGCGTCTTGGCGCGGAACGCACGACCCTCATGGAAGCCCACCGAACCGGCAGCGCCCATCGAAACGACAACCCAGGGAATACCGGCAAAGCGGTCATCGGCGGCGAGCGCCTCGCGCAGGGCATCGACATCATCGGTCGTAAAGGACGTACCCAGCAGGCCGTTGATCTCGGTCAGGTTGGGCTTTACGAGCTCAGGCTTAGCGTCGGACTCCAGCGCGGCTTCCAACGATGCACCCGAGGTGTCGAGCAGCACCTTGGCGCCCGCCTCCTCGGCAATCTTGACGAGCTCGGCATAGTAGCCGGCATCGACACCACGCGGCAGCGAGCCTGAAAGCGTCACAACGTCCGCTTTCGCTGCAAGCTCGGCAAACTTGGCCGTAAAGGCCTCGAGCTCGGCCGGGGCGATCTGCGGGCCGCTCTCCAGCAGCTCGGTCTGATTGCCCTCGTGCAGAATATTCAGGCAAATGCGCGTCTCACCGGCGATGGGCACAAAGTCGTTCTTGACGCCGTCGGCATCCATGAGCTCGGCCATATAGGCACCCATGTGGCCGCCGAGCAGACCGGTCGCGAGCACGTCATCTCCCAGCTGCAGCAACACGCGGCTCACGTTGAGGCCCTTACCGCCAGCGGTCTTTTCGGGCGTAACACGGTTAACATCGTCGATGATCAGCTTGTCGAGCTGATAGCGCGTATCAATCGACGGGTTCATGGTAACGGTCAGAATCATGTTGAACTCCTGTTCCGGGGCGGCATAACCCGCCCCAAACATACGATAACTCGTTAAAGGATCTCAATCTCAAAGCCGCGAGTGACGGTCTCTCCCGGCTTGGCCACCAGGCAGCCACGCTTGTGCTCCAGAATATCGTCCTCGTCGGAGCAGGTGGACAGGCCGCCCCACGGTTCAACAGCCACAAAGTCGCCCTCGGGCTTGCTCCACACAATCAGGTACGGCATATCGGGGAACGTCAGGCGCACGCCCTTGTCCTCAGTTTTCTTGGTCAGCGTAACCACGCGGCTCTCAAGCACGTCAAAGATGGTCTCCGCGAAGTCGAAGAGTTCGTGGGTAAGCGGCAAGTCGTGGCCGACCATCGGGTTCTTGCTGCGATGCTCAACATCAATCAGGCCCGTCGAGGGAACGGCAGTACACAGCTCGTCGGCCTCGCGCTGCTCAAAACGGAGCTCATAGTCGTCATATGACTCACCCTCGTCGAGCGGGCACTTAAAGCCGGGGTGACCGCCCACAAAGAATGGCATGTCCTCGGTGCCCTCATTGGTCACCTCGTAGGACACGTTCACCTTTTCCGAATCGATCGTGTAACGAGCAACGATCTTAAACGGATACGGGTACTGCTCGAGCAACTCGGCATGGTCGGCAGAGCTTAGGCTCAGCGCAACCATGTTGTCGCTCTGTTCCTCGAGCTTCCACTCCTGCTTGCGCGCAAAACCGTGGCGGGCGAGCTTTACCTCGCGGCCGCCCATGGTCATTGCGTGACCGTCACGAAGGCCGCCGCAGATCGGGAAGCAAATGGGTGCCTGGCCCGACCAGACCGCCGGGTCGCCCTGCCACAGGTACTCGCGACCGTTGGCTTTAATCGAAGTGAACGATCCGCCAGCCGTGCTCAGTGCCACACGAATAGAACCGTTATCAAGAACAAACTCCATAGGAGCCTTCCCTTTCTTACGACAGCCCGCCAAGTCAATAGGGCTGATAGAAAACCGGCCCGCGCCCCCTCACAGAAACGCGAGCCGTCAATTGAAAAGCTGCAGAATACCGGGTCCCGCCAAAACGAAGCCCACAAGCTCAGCAAGCAAACGTGTTATCGGAGCAACTTGCCGTACCAGAACGCTTCGCAACAACAGTGGTAACCCCACAGGCACCCTCAACGTCAGCGAGCGTCGCGCAGCGTCGACCCGTTACGCGGTTTGGTAAAACCGCGTAACCTCCTTAGTCGTGATACTCGCCGCGGTCCCACTTCTCGAGGAACTCGTCAAAGAAGTGCGGGTCAGCCTGAGCCTCGGCGTCGGCCTTATTGCAGGCATCGATCTTAGCGATCAGGGCATCGTGCTCGGGGGTCTTCTCGTAGGGCTCCTCCAGGAAGGCAAGCATGATATCGGCCATCAGGAACTCGCCGGTAATCTTGCCGCCAAAGCCCACGATGTTGGCGTTGAGCTCGCGACGAGCGTACAGGGCAGAGGTCATGTCGCGGACCAGGGCGCAGCGGGCGCCGGGAACCTTGTTGACGGCGTTGGTGATGCCGATGCCGGTGCCGCACAGGGCCACGCCAAAGTCGGCCTTGCCGCTGGCAACAGCCTCGCCCACGGCCTTACCGTAGATGGGATAGTGCGTACGGGTGTGGCTGTAGGTGCCGCAGTCGAGCACCTTGTAGCCAGCCTGCTCCAGGCGGTCGGCCAGATAGATCTTCTCGTCCGTAACGATATGGTCGCAACCGATTGCGATGGTCTTCTTCATCAGAACGTCCTTTCGTCTGAATTCACAAGTTGAGGTAGAAGTTCGAGTTCTCGGTGGCTCTCGTTAGGCCATCTTGTTGAGCATGTCGACACGGATCTGGTGACGGCCGCCGGCGTACTGGGCGCGCAGGAACTCGCGGGCGATCTTCTTGGCGACCTCGGTGCCCACAACGCCCGGGCCCATGGTGACCATGCGCGAGCCGTTGTGCTCGCGGGTCATGTAGGCGGAACGCTCGTCGGAAATGTTGGCGACAACCATACCCTTAATCTTGACGGCGGCCATATAGGAGCCGACGCCGTACTTATCGAATGCGAAGCCCTGGGAATCCTTGTGCTCCAGCAGGTCCTTGGCAACGGCGGTCGCGGAATCGACAAAGTCCGCGGCAGGGGTCTCGGAATAGTCGACGACCTCGTGACCGTCGGCGATGAGCATCTCCTTGATGGACTCCTTCATCGACATACCGTCGGCATCGGAAGCGATTACAACCCTCATGACATCCTCCTTGAGAGATACGCAGGTGCGTAGTTTCTGTTTGGAAGTGTTGAATCGCGTTCAGGTCCGGGCATCTGAATGTGCGGTTCTTCACTGTTCATGTTTATTTGAACACATTCGAACAGTAACTGCAACAACTATTTGTTTATCTTTGTTCTTTTTTGAACAAATACCGTTCACAGATGATTGTTGACCGTTTGGACTGGGCGCGGACGTAGCGACCATGTGTTCAACAAACAAAAGGGCGGCCAAGAACGTGTCTCGGCCGCCCTTCGGCGGTATTCCCCGGTATATACAGCTGTTTTAGCTACTCGGACTGCCCACCCTTTTTGGCGTGCTTGGACGGAGCACTCAGAAAGCGGCCCGTCAAATAGTTCGCCGGGCCGGAAATATCGATCCCCAGCAGTACGTGTCCCAGCCACAGGAACGCCACGAGCACCAGCAGCGGGATAACGCACGAAGTCACGATCATCACAATGACGCCTTCGATGAGGTCGGTCACCTGCTGCACGATCTCGTCGGTCATCTGCTTGGCACCGCTGGTTACCGACGTGACCAGGCTCGATGCCCCATCAGTCAACTGCTCGAGCACATTTTTGGACTCCGTGGCCTCGGATTTTTTCTTGTTCGATTTTGAGCTGGTCTCGGCTGACTTGTCCGTGGTGTCGGCCGCATCCGCAGCGTCCGCAGCCTTTTGCTCAGCTTGCTCAATACTTACGCGATACGTTTCATCGACCTTCTGCGACACCCATACGCTCGCGGGCACGAGCGCCATGCCGATCACGGCAACCACCAGCACGCGCGTCGCCACACGGCGCAGGACAGCGCTCGTGCTCCAGCGCCCGTGAATGCCGAGCGACACCGCAAAGAGCACCAACGCAAACGGGATTAAGATGCCCAGGCCAACCGACCACAAAATCGTGAGCAAATATTTCTCTAGGTATAGCACGGCAAGCACGATACCAAGGTTGCCTGAAAGCTGCGCGAGTTGCTCGGCAACCGGCGTTCCCGTATCACCCGGCAGCGCGGTAATGCCCGCAGACAGCGCCACGCACGAGGTCGTGAGCGCCAAAACGTTGCCTTTCTTTTGATCGATGACCTCGATGGTGGAGTCCCAAGTTTTGGTATCGGCGAAATGCGGACGAGCTACAAAGCCCGACAGCAGCGCCAGGACCACGAGCGCAACGATAAAGCCAATCTGCAGCTTTTTGTTTGCGCACACGACATCGGACAGACTGGGCTGCAGCTCGGTTACCGTCGTATGCTCGGTTATCTGGACAGGACGCCCATGAGCCATCTCATGCGCGTCTCTTTTTTGTATTGACCCGTTATCCGGCATTTGGATACCTCCTCAGTCCGGTGGTTAATGCGAAAGGAAGTATACCCACCGAGCAAAAATCGAACGGGAGGACGAACGGAGCGCACCAAGACTGTCCCCAATGACCAGTCGTTTAAGAACGTCCCCAATGACTATCTCGGGATGAGTTGCGGTGGAATAGGGATTGTTTTGCGCCCGCCGGCCCCTATTCAGTCCTTATTTCACCGCAACTTGGAGGAGGACAGAAAAAGCCCTGCCGCGGGTAGCGGCAGAGCTTTTGGAAGGGGACTTGGTTGTGAGGGCTCGTTAGGCGAGCTTGGCCTCGAGCTCGGCAATGCGCTTGTAGGCATCGATGGTAAAGCGGGCCTGCTTCTCCAGGATCATAGTGGTCATGAGAGTGTCCTGAGCGTGAGCCATGATGAAGGTCATCTCCATCTCGCCACCGCCGGCCTCCTGCGAAAGCAGCTTGGTCTGCGTGTCGTGGGCACCGATGAGCGCATCGCTGGCATCCTTGTGCAGCTGCTCGGCCTTCTCAAAGTCACCCTCGCGAGCAGCATCGAGCGCTGCAAGCAGATCGGTCTGGGCGTCACCTGCGTATGCGACGATCTCGAATCCAACCATCGAGATTTCTTCTTTGGTTGCCATGTTGCGTTCCTTTCACATATGAACCAATGGAGAGCATCGCGTCCGGGCATACGCGCTGCGTTGTGTATGACAGAAACAATAACATTCAAACAAAAAAGAACAGCGCAAAACGTAATTTCGAGCTATGAACGGTCACTTTTCGACCGTGAACGGTTTTTAAACCAATTTAAACAATATCGAACACAATTAGCGGAAACCCAAACAGACCCGCGCCCTAGCGTACATCGCGCACCGTATCGCCCTCGACGAGCACGCCCGGAAACAGCATGTGCTCCACACCGGGTTCAACGCCCTCGGCGCCGGCAATCTTGTCAACCGCCCACATGCCGACGCGCTTGTTGTCAAAGCGCACCGTGGTCAAGCGACAATCGGGCACGATATCGCCCAGGCTGTCATCAACACCCACCACGCTCACGTCCTGGGGCACGCACTTCCCGCGCGACTCGAGCCCACGGATGCAGCCATATGCCATGGCATCGTTGGAGGCATAAATGGCCGTACAGGCCGGATCGTCCGCCAGAGCCTGGCCTGCGGCATACCCACTCTGAGCCGTCCAATCGCCACGAACGAGTCGCGGCGGCTCAATGCCATGCGCACACAATGTCTCACGCCAGCCTTCCTCGCGCTGCATGCCCGAAAGCGAGCGCTCGGGGCATGAGATAAAGTGCACGGTCTTGTGCCCCTGCTCCAGCAAATACTCGACCACCTGGCGCGAGCAATCGAACTGGTCGTTATCGACCGTTGAACAGAGCGGGTGCTCCAGCATCGTAACGAGCACCGTCTGCATGCCGGGCAGCGGCTCGAAGGTGCCAAAGTCCGCCGGCATGCGATTCATGATCACGACCATGCCGTCTACCGGCAGCGCGCTCATACGCGACGATGCGCTCTCGAGGGTATAGGGATGTCCATCTACTTTAGTGAGGGTGATGGCATAGCCATGTTTGTCGGCCGCGGCGGCAAAGCCCTCCATACGGTCGAGGTTGCCGGTACCGGTAATGTTGAACATGGCGACGCCGACGGTCTTAAACTTGCCACGGCGCAGCGATCGACCGGCGAAATTGGGGCGATACCCCAGCTCGCGCATGGCGGCACGCACGCGTTCCTTGGTCTCGGGGCGCACGCTGGGCGAATCGTGCACCGTACGCGAGACTGTCTGCTCCGAGACGCCCGCGAGGCGCGCCACGTCTTTGACGGATACCGATTTTTTAACAGCGGCCATAGGTCGATCTTTCTATGTCAACGATGCCATTGGTGGCACCCTACGCAGTCAAATGAAACGTCTTCAAGTATATCTAACGCCTCCCCCACCATACGCTCACCACCCAAAACCTACCGTTCACCGACATTTTTGCTTCCCCGAACGCTTTTGTCGCCCAAATGTTAACGTTGCCATTGTGCAAACACAGAGCCACCGGGCGGCTCAAACGTTTACTCGTAAGGAATCGACGGTTCGCAGGCACAGGAACCACCGGTTCGCTTCTTTTTATGTGTCACAAAATGGCAACGTCAACATTTTGGCAACCGAACGTCAAAAGCTACCATCGTTGCTAACCCACCGACTCTTAGGAGCATTGCATGGAGCAACTCATCGCCATCATCGAAAAGGGCCAGCCCTTTTTCAACGCGATCGCCCGCAACAAGTACCTCAAGGCGATCCGCGACGGCTTTATCTCCGTCATCCCCATCATCATCTTCTCGTCCATCTTCTGCCTGGTAGCCTCGGTCCCCAACATCTGGGGTTTCTACTGGCCCGATGACATCAACAACGCCCTGTGGAAGTGCTACAACTACTCCATGGGCATCCTGGCCATCGCCTGCGCCGCCACCACGGCCAAGCACTTCGCCGACGCTCAAAACCGCGATCTGCCCAAGAACAACCAGATCAACTTCATCTCGTGCATGTGCGCGGCCATCATCGGCTTCTTGCTCCTTTCGAGCGACACGATCGCCACGGACGCCGCCAGCGGTTTCAACACCACCTACCTTGGTTCCAAGGGCCTGCTGACCGCTTTCATCGCTGCGTTTGTGACCGGCATCATCTACAAGTTCTTCATTAAGCGCAACATCACCGTCAAGATGCCCGAGCAGGTTCCGCCCAACATCTCGCAGACCTTCAAGGACATCATCCCCTTCTCCGTCTGCATCACCGTCTTTTGGGTTTTTGACATCGTCTTCCGCGCTGCTTTTGGCTTCTGCTTTGCCCAGGGCGTCATCCAGGTGTTCCAGCCCCTGTTCACCGCTGCCGATGGCTACATCGGCCTCGCTGTGATCTACGGCGCCATGAGCCTGTTCTGGTTCGTGGGCGTCCACGGCCCCTCGATCGTCGAGCCCGCCATCGCCGCCGCGCTCGTTGCCAACATGACCGACAACCTGGCTGCGTTCCAGGCTGGCCAGCACGCTTCCGCTGTCCTGACCCAGGGTGCCCAGTACTTCGTCGTCTGCATGGGCGGCACCGGCGCCACGCTCGTCCTGGTCTTTATGTTCTGCTTCCTGGCCAAGTCCCAGGAGATGCGCGCCGTCGGTAAGGCCGCCATCGTCCCGGTCTGCTTTGCCGTCAACGAGCCGCTGCTGTTCGCCGCACCCATCGTGCTCAACCCCGTCTTCTTTGTCCCGTTTGTCTTTGCCCCGATCGCCAACATCTGGATCCTCAAGATCTTTATCGACTTCTTGGGCATGAACGGCTTTATGTACACCCTGCCTTGGACCGTCCCCGGCCCCATCGGCACCATCATGGGCCTGGGCTTCCAGCCGCTCGCCTTTGTGATGCTCGCCCTTATCTTGGTCGTCGACTTCGCTCTGTACTATCCGTTCTTCCGCGCCTATGACGCCCAGAAGTGCGCCGAGGAGGCCGAGATCTCCCAGGAGGAGCTCGCCGCCAAGAACGCCGAGAAGGCCGCCAAGCTCAACGACGCTTTCCAGGGCAAGGCTGACGCCAAGAGCGTTGCCGCCGGCGCTGCTGCCGAGGCCGTGAAGGCCGACGTCGCCCCCGCCGCCACCGAGGCCACGGCCACCAGCGACCTCAACGGCAAGCGCGTGCTCGTGCTCTGCCAGGGTGGCGGAACCTCAGGCCTGCTCGCCAACGCGCTGGCCAAGGCCGCCAAGGAGCGCGGCATCAATCTTGAGACCGCTGCCGAGGCCTATGGCAACCACGTTGACATGCTCCCCGACTTTGACCTGGTCGTCCTGGCCCCGCAGGCCGCAAGCTACCTGGCCGACCTGCAGAAGGACTGCGAGCGCGTGGGCAACAAATGCGTCGCCTGCCGCGGTAAGCAGTACATCGAGCTCTCCCAGAACGGCGACAAGTCTCTCGCCTTCGTAAGCGAGCAACTTTCGAAGTAAGTAACGCTCAGGGCCAGCCGACCATCCAAGACCGGCTGGCCCTTCGATTTAGACGATTGGATCATCATGTCCGTTAACCCTGCTAGCGTCACCAACCCGCCTGCGCAGTTTCCCGAGGACTTTGTCTTTGGCGGCGCTACCGCTGCCTACCAGGTAGAGGGCGAGACCCGCACCCACGGTAAAGGCAAAGTCGCCTGGGACGACTTCCTGGAGGCCCAGGGGCGCTTCTCCCCCGATCCCGCTTCGGACTTCTACAACCAGTACCCCGTCGATTTGGAGCTGTGCGAGGAGTTCGGCATCAACGGCATTCGCCTCTCCATCGCCTGGAGCCGCATCTTTCCCAACGGCACCGGTGAGATTAACCCCGAGGGCGTCCAGTTCTATCACGATCTCTTCGCCGAGTGCCATAAGCACCACGTTGAGCCGTTCGTCACGCTGCATCACTTTGACACGCCGCTGCCCCTCTTTGAGAAGGGCGATTTCCTCAACCGCGAGACCATCGACGCCTTTGTGGACTTTGCCACCTTCTGCTTTAAGGAGTACGCCGACCAGGTGACCTACTGGTTCACCTTTAACGAGATCTGGGCCGACGCCTCCAACACCTACATCGAGGGCACCTTCCCCGGTGGCGTCAAGGCGCATCTGGCCGAGGCCTTCCAGTGCGAGCACAACATGATGCTCGCCCACGCCAAGGCCGTGCTGGCCTTCCACAACGGCGGCTTTAAGGGCAAAATCGGCGTCATCCAGTCGCTGGAGTTTAAGTACCCGCTCAACGAGAACGACCCCGCCGACATCAAAGCCGCCAACAACGAGCACGTGCTGCAAAACCAGTTCTTGCTCGACGCCACCTTCCGCGGCGACTATGCGCCCGACACCCTCGAGTGCGCCAACCGCCTGGCTGCCGTCTCGGGCGGCACCATCGAGATCCTAGACGAGGATCTGGAAATCATGCGCGAGGCCGCGCTCTACAACGACTACCTGGGCGTTAACAACTACCAGTGCCGCTTCTTGAAGGCTTACGACGGCGAGAACGACCTGCACCACAACGGTACGGGCGAGAAGGGCACTGGCCGCTGGCGCGTTAAGGGTATTGGCGAGCATGTGAACAAGCCTGGCATCCCCACCACCGACTGGGACTGGATCATCTATCCCGAGGGCCTGTTCGATCTGCTCGTCTACATTAAGCAGCGCTACCCCAACTACAAGCAGATTTTCATCACCGAGAACGGCATGGGCTACAAGGACCCCTACAAGGACGGTTTTGTGGACGACCAGCCGCGCATCGACTACATCGAGCAGCACCTGCGTTGGCTGCTCAAGGCCATGGAGGTGGGCGTCAACGTGGGCGGCTACTTCCTGTGGAGCCTGCAGGATCAGTTCTCCTGGACCAATGGCTACAACAAGCGTTACGGCTTCTTCTACGTCGACTTTGAAACCCAGAAGCGCACGCCCAAGGCGAGCGCATACTGGTATAAGCACGTGGCGCAGACCCGTCGTCTGGACTAGCGGCTTGCGACGAGCGGTTGGCGGAGTTGCACCGCCCACATAACCTGTCCCCATTTCTCAGCCGGGGGCGGCACGTCACACGGCGAGCCGCCCCCGACCTTTTTGTTCAGGTCGGAAGCCGTTCGTCTCAATCTGTAACATCTAGCTGAGTTTTTTTGGTCCTAGCTGTTACAGATTGAGACGAACAGGATTGCTCTTTCCGAAGAATCTAAATCTGTAACACGTAGCCCGCTTTTGACCGTCTACCTGTTACAAATCGAGACAAACGGAGTAGGACCTAACCCCGTATGTCCCTAACAGTCGAGCGTTCGACCAGCGTACTCGGCACATGAATCGCCTCGATAGACGAGCTCTCTCCAATCGCCGCCTCAAACGCAAGCTTACCGACACCGCGCAAATCAAATCGCAGCGTCGTCAGCCGATTGTGAGGAACAAGTCCCTCGAGTGCGTCGTCGATACCAACCACGCTCACGTCGTCGGGCACGGACAGGCCCGCGTTCTCGAGCGCGGCGATAACGCCCAGCGCCATCTGGTCATTTGCCGCAAGCACGGCAGTCGGCGCCTGCGACCCGCCGGCAAGCACCTCGGCCGCAATCCGCTCGCCCATGGCGTACCCACTGTCCGCACTCCAATCGCCACGCAGCATCGGAGCGGCATCGACATGAGCACGACCCAGCGTATCGCGCCAACCGGCCTCACGAAAACGCGAGGAAATCGAGTTTTCCGGACCCGCCACAAACCGCATATTCGAGTGACCATGTTCCAGCAGATAATTGGTCAACAGCTCGCACGAACCATACTGGTCGGAGTCGATCGTCGTGCAGCGCGGATGCGCATACATGGACAGGATGACCGTTCGCACTCCCGGCTGGGGAACAAACTCCTCAAAATCGGGAGCCATGCGGTTCATGTTGAGAATCATGCCGTCGACGGGTCGCTCGACCATGCGGCGCGAGGCATCGGCAAGTGCATAGGGCTTGTCGCCGCCCATCTCGATCATAGTGACGGCAAAATCGTGCTCGCGCGCCGCTTGCATGATACCCTCGAGCGTCGCCAGGTTACCGACACGTGTGATGTTGTACATGCACAGGCCAATAGAACGATACGACCCGCCGCGCAACGCCGCTCCAGCAAAATTGGGACGAAAGCCCAGCTCTTCCATGGCGGCCAGCACACGCTTGCGCGTCTTTTCCGTCACGTTGGGCATACCGTTGACCACGCGAGACACAGTCTGGCGGCTCACGCCAGCGAGCGCCGCAACCTCTGCCGCGCTCGCCGAACGACCATTCCTTGTCTGCTGATCCATGCCTTCCACGCTAACCTGCTTCCCAACTATTCCCCGCGCCCATGGCGCATCGTACATACATTGATAACGTGCTCATGATACCCGAGCCAGATACCACAACATGAAAACTTCTGTCAATCAAAACCGCTTACCGAACAAATACAACCGTTCGCGGCTGTTTGAAGTTGTTTTGTTTCTATACATCCCAGCCGGATGTTAACGTGCTCATTGTCAAATGTTCACGTGCTCATTTTGGTTCTAATCATTTTAAGATAGTGTTTATCGGGCTTTTTCACCGCTGAACGCTAACCAGGGAGCCTCCTGAGCGCAAACGCACAATATCGAACAGCGAGACGAGAGGGTGTATGCATATGTCTTTGCTAAACCGCGTACAGCAGCTGCCGAAGGGCTTTGTTTGGGGCGCCGCAACCGCCGCGTACCAAACGGAAGGTTCCACGAAGGTGGCAGGCAAGGGTAAGACCATGTGGGACGATTACCTTGTCGCCCAGGGTCGCTTTTTGCCCGACCCGGCCAGTGATTTCTACAACCGCTACGAGGAGGATATCCGCCTTTCTGCCGAGCATGGACTCAACGCCATTCGTGTGTCCATCGCCTGGACCCGCATCTTCCCCAACGGCGACGATGCCGAACCCCTCGCCGAGGGCGTTAAGCACTACCACGAGCTGTTCGCCTGCTGCAAAAAGTATGGCGTCGAGCCCTATGTGTCCCTGCATCACTTTGACTCCCCCGCCGCCCTGTTCAACCAGGGCGACTGGCTCAACCGCAAGACCGTCGACGCCTATGTGCGCTATGCCGAGTTCTGCTTCCGCGAGTTCCGCGAGGTCAAGAATTGGTTCACCATCAACGAGCTCATCAGCCTCTCGCACTCCCAATACATCCAAGGCAACTTCCCGCCCAACCATCACTTTGATGTGACGAGCGGCATCCAGAGCCAGCACAACGAGCTCGTTGCCCACGCCCGCGCCGTCAACCTGTATAAGGATCTTGACGAGACCGAGCACCTGGGCGGACGCATTGGCATGGTCAACGTCCTGACGCCGGCATATCCTGCTACCGACTCGCCCGCCGACCAGCACGCCGCCGACCTGTACAACGCCTTCTACACCGACTTCATCATGGACGGCGCCTTCCTGGGTCACTACTCCGCGCGCACCCTCTCACTCATCAACGAGATTCTGCGTGCCAACAACGCCACACTTACGGTTGAGGACAGCGACATGGAGGAGCTCGCCAAGGCGGCGCCCCGCAACGATATGTTCGGCCTCAACTACTATCAGTCGGCGTTTATCGCCGCCTACGATGGCGAGTCCACCAACAGCTTTAACGGCACCGGAGACAAGGGCACCTCGTGCTTTAAGTTTAAGGGCGTCGGGCAGCAGGTCGATATGCCGGGTATCCCCACCACCGACTGGGATTGGCTCATCTACCCGCAAGGCCTCTACGACACGCTCAAGCACATCAGCGCCACCTATCCCAACCTCCCCGTCATCTATATCACCGAAAACGGCCTGGGCCACAAGGACCCCGAGCCCGATGCGCTCGGCATCGTCGCCGATCCCGAGCGCATCGACTTTGTCGACCAGCACATGGAGAAGGTGCTCCAGGCGCGTGCCGAGGGCGTCGACGTCCAGGGCTACTTTATCTGGAGCCTGCAGGACCAGTTCTCGTGGGCCAATGGCTATAACAAGCGCTACGGCCTGTTCTACATCGACTTCGACACGCAAAAACGCTACATCAAGCAGTCGGCACTCTGGTACAAGGAGCTCGCCGACACTATGGCGGACGCGCAGTAGCGCATCGCCTCGCTTTCCCCCGAGGGGGAGCGGCCCCATGCGATACAAACCCAGCCGCTCCCCTCTCTCCCCCTGGGACCGACCCCGCCTGCACCCGGGCTTTTAGCAAGCGGGAGACCATATAGGTTTTCAACGTCCATGCCATTAAGATTTCATGCAAAGAGGAGCGTGAACTATGGAATCGATCGTTAAGTTCTTGGAGAAAGGTCAGCCGTACTTCGACAAGGTCTCTAAGAACATCTACCTTCAGGCCATTAAAGACGGCTTTTTGGCAGCAATGCCCATCATCCTGTCTTCTTCTGTCTTCCTGCTTATTTCAACCCTGCCGGGCGTTGTCGCCACGGTCGGCGGCTTTACGCTGCCCGACTGGTGGAACGTCGACGTCGTGAACTTCTGCAACAAGGTTTACAACTTCACGATGGGCGTCGTGGGCATCATGGTCGCCGGCACCACCGCAAGCGCGCTGACCGGCTCCAAGAACCGCCGCATGCCTGCCGGCAAGGCCATCAACGCCACGAGCACCATGGTCGCCGCCATGTGCGCTATGCTCATCTTGGCCGTTACCCAGACGAGTGCCAAGATCGACGGCGCCGATGTCTCGGTGTTCTTTACCGACAACATGGGCACCAAGGGCCTGCTGAGCTCCTTTGTCGCCGCATTTGCCACGGTCAACATCTATGCCTTCTGCATTAAGCGAGACATCACCATCAAGCTGCCCAAAGAAGTCCCCGGCGCCATCGCCCAGAACTTCCGCGACATCTTCGCCTTCAGCTTCTCCATCCTGTTTGTCGCCGTCATCGACGTTATCTGCCGCACCTGCTTGGCCGTCCCGTTTGCCAACGTCATCTCCACGCTGGTGAGCCCGCTGTTCGCCGCTGCCGATTCCTACGCCGGCCTCGCCCTCATCTGGTTCATGATCCCGCTGTTCTGGTTCATGGGCATCCACGGCCCCTCGGTCGTTAAGCCTGCCCTCAACGCCGCGCTGTTTGGCAACATCACCACCAACCTCGCCACGCTGCAGGCCGGCGGTCACCCCGCCCTCGCCCTGACCGAGAACTTCGGTAACTACATCGGCGAACTCGGCGGCACCGGCGCCACGTTCATTGTCCCGATCATCTTCCTGCTCTTTATGCGCTCCAAGCAGCTCAAGGCCGTCGGCAAAGCCTCTGTCGTACCCGTGATGTTCGCCGTCAACGAGCCGCTGCTGTTCGCCGCGCCCATCATCCTCAACCCGTACTTCCTGATCCCGTTCCTGTTTGCCCCCGTGGCCAACGTCCTCATTGGTAAGTTCTTCATCGACTTTTTGGGCATGAACGGCTTTATCTATGCCATGCCGTGGGCACTCCCCGGACCGATCGGCACCTTCATCGACACCAACTTCCAGCCGATCTCTCTGGTCCTGGTTGTCGTCCTGCTGGTCGTTGACTTCTTGATCTACTACCCGTTCTGCAAGGCCTACGACAACGTCCTGTGCAAGCAGGAGGCCGAGACCCTGGCCGAAGAAGAGGCCGAGGAGACCAAGGCCGTCAAGACCGCTGCCGCCCCCGCCGTTGAGGCTCCTGTTGTCGAGACCGCTTCTGCCACCGAGGCCTCCGCAGCTCCGTCCGCCCTTAAGGGCAAGGATCTGAGGGTTCTGGTTCTGTGCGCTGGCGCCGGCACCTCTGCACTGCTCGCCAACGCGCTTAAGGAAGGCGCCGACGAGCTGGGCATCGACATTACCGCCAACGCCGGTGCCTACGGCAGCCACTACGCCATCATGGACCAGTACAACGTCATCGTCCTGGCTCCGCAGGTTCGCACCTATTACAACGAGATGAAGGCCGACACCGACCGCCTGGGCATCACGCTGCTGTCGCCCAAGGGCAAACAGTACATCGACCTCACTAAGGATCCCAAGGGTGCCGTCGCCTGGATCGAGGAAAACCTCGAGGCATAAGACGCTGACACCACCTGCCGCTCGCAGACAATAAATGGCCCGTGCATCGATGTGTGATGCGCGGGCCATTTTGTTTAGACCGCACCCGTCCTCCTGTTCATCTCAATCTGTAACATCTAGCCGAGTTTTTCGGTCCAAGCTGTTACAGATTTAGACGAACGGGCGGCCCGGGCCGAACAATCTCGATTTGTAACATGTAGACCACTTTTGACCGTCTAGTTGTTACAGATCGAGACAAACGGAATAAGCTGGACCGAATTGTCTAAATCTGTAACATCTAGCTGAGATTTTCGGCCCTACCTATTACAGATTTAGACGAACAGGCCGAGCACGTCTACGCCCGCAGGTCCTTTACGCTGGAACGCTCGACCAGCACACCCGAGACGAGCGTACGGCTTCTGGAGCTCGGGGCTTCCAGACCTGCGACGACCTCGTTAAGCGCACGGACGCCCAGCTCGCGGTGACGGAACTTCACCGACGTCAGAATCGAGTTGGGAATCGTCTTGTAGAGTTCGTCGTCGAAGCCGATCACGGACACGTCGTCGGGCACACTGAGCCCTTTGTCACGAAGAGCCATCATCACGCCGTTTGCCATGCAGTCGTTAGCAGCGAGGACCGCCGTGCAATCGGGCTTATCGGCAAGCACAAGGCCCGCGGCATAGCCGCTATCCGCATTCCAATCGCCTTGCAGAGGCTCGGGCGGCTCAATGCCACGCGCCTCGAGTGCCGCACGCCAACCTTTCATACGACACTGGCTCGACAGCGACTCTTTCTTACCAGAGACGAAGTACACGTTCTTGTGCCCGCGATTTAAGAAGTACTCGCACGCCATGCGCGCGCCACCCTCTTGATCGTCACTGACGGTAGAGCAGGTAGGATGCTCCATCGGCGTGATAATCACCGTCTTGAGGTCCTTCGGTGCCTCAAAGGTATCAAAGTCATCGACCATCTGACGCAGGTTGAAGATCATGCCATCAACAGGCAGCTGCGACATCCTGCGCGCCGCTTCGGCAAGGGTCATCTTCTCCCCCGCGCGCTTTTTGATCATCGTGAGCGCAAAGCCGCGTTCTTCGGCGGCATCGGCGATACCGTCAATCATGTCCACGGCGCCGCCCGACAAGTGGAACATCACCACGCCGATGCACCCGTAACGGCCTAACTTGAGTGAACGCGCGGCAAAGTTGGCTCGAAACTCGAGCGCCTCCATGGCCGAATGAACCTTATCGCGTGTCGACTCTCGCACGCTATCGGGCTCGTTGATCACACGCGACACCGTCTTGAGAGAAACGCCCGCGGCAACTGCCACATCATTCATTGAGACATTTTTCTTGTCCATCGTTGCCACTACTTCTCCAGTCGGTTTTGCATCGCTTGTTTTTTGCGTTCTAGCATACACTACCTGCCCGACTGACAAATCAACCGTTTACCGGACAATATCGACCGCTCACCCGTATATCCTTGTTGCTCTTCCAAAAATGTCTTACGTTGTCATTAACGAAATGACAACGTTGTCATTTCGCAATGCCTTCCTTAAGCAGGAAGGTTTCCGGGCAGTCCTGACCATCCATCGACGACCAGTTCCATCCACATGCATCGCGCATTAAGTAGCAAAGGAGCTCTATGGACGCCATCGTAAAGATGCTCGAAAAGCATCAACCGTTCTTTGAGAAGATCTCGAGGAACGTCTACCTCCAGGCCATCAAGGACGGATTCCTTGGGTGCATGCCCATCGTCCTTACCTCTTCGATCTTTCTGCTGATCGCCACCCTTCCCGGCGTCGTTGGCATCACGCTGCCCCAGCCGCTCATCGACTGGTGCAACAAGCTGTACAACTTCACCATGGGCGTCATGGGCATCATGGTTGCCGGCACCACTGCCAAGAACTTCACGGCGTCCATGAACCGTCGCATGCCCGCCGGCAAGGTGCTCAACGACGGCTCCACCATGGTTGCCGCCCAGTGCAGCATGCTGCTGCTCGCTGTTACGCAGTTCACCACCAAGTTCAACGGCTCCGAGCTTTCGGTCTTCGATTGCACCAGCATGGGTACACGTGGCCTGTTCTCCGCCTATATCGCAGCGTTCATTACCGTGTGGGTCTATAAATTCTGCGTCTCGCGCGATCTGACCATTAAGCTGCCCAAGGAGGTCCCGGGCGCCATCGCTCAGAACTTCCGCGACATCATCCCCTTTGGCGGCGCCGTCATCATCTGCGGCATCATCGATGTCGTCGTGCGCAACCTCATGGGCGTTCCGTTCTCCGAGCTGCTCATCAAGCTGCTCTCCCCGCTCTTCACTGCAGCAGAGACCTACCCCGGACTCATCCTTATTCAGGCAGCCACCGCGTTCTTCTGGTTCATCGGCGTCCACGGCCCCTCGATCGTCCAGCCGGGCATCGACCCCATCCGTCTTGCCAACCAGGCTGAGAACCTGCAGGTTCTGCTGGCCGGCGGCCACCCCGCCCACTCCCTCACCTTTAACATGTCGCTCGTGGGTGAGTTCGGCGGCACCGGCGCCACGTTCATCGTGCCGCTTCTGCTGATTCTCTTTATGAAGTCCAAGCAGCTCAAAGCCGTCGGTAAGGCCTCGATCGTTCCTGTTGCCTTCGCCGTCAACGAACCGCTGCTCTTTGGCGCGCCGATGATCCTTAACCCCTACATGCTCATCCCCTTTGTTGCCGCCGGCTGCGTCAACGTAAGTGTTGCCAAGTTCTTTATCGACAACGTGGGCATGAACGGCTTCTCCTTCGTGGTGCCTTGGGCTACCCCTGCCCCCATCGGCATCTTCATCACCACGAACTTCCAGCTTATCGCCCTGGTGTTTGTCGCAATCATCATCTTGCTGGACGCCATCATCTACCTGCCGTTCTTGAAGGCATACGATAAGCTGCTCTGCGACCAGGAGGCCGAGCGCGCCGCCGAGCTGGGTCTCGAGTCCGATGGTGCTGCCACCATCACCGCCAGCACCTCTGCGCCCGCTGTCGAGCAGACCGCCGCTTCCGTCGAGCCGACCGCCGCTGCCGCCGACAGCAAGCCTGTCGCCGATCAGCCCGAGCCCGCCTCCGACGCATCCGCTAAGAAGGATGTCGACGGTCTGAAGGTCCTCGTCCTGTGCGCCGGCGCCGGCACCTCCGCCATGCTTGCCAACGCTATCAAGGAAGGTGCTGCGCAGACCGGAGAGAACATCGCTTCCTCCGCAGGCGCCTATGGCCAGCACACTGCCATCATGGATCAGTACGACGTTATCGTGCTTGCCCCGCAGGTCCGTAGCTACTACAACGACATGAAGGCCGACACCGATCGTCTGGGCATTAAGCTGCTCGCCCCGCGCGGCAAGGAATATATCGACCTTACCCGCGACCCCGCTGGCGCCATCAAGTGGCTCCGCGAGAACCTCGACTAGTTCCTCCCTCTGTTGGTGCCCGGATTCCCGGTTCGGGCACCTCTCCCTATTCGTATCCCACAGAAAGGATGACTCATGACCAACCCTATGCAGTTCCCCGACGGCTTTGTGTTTGGCGGCGCCACCGCTGCTTACCAGGTTGAGGGCGAGACCCGCACGCACGGCAAGGGCAAAGTGCCCTGGGACGATTTCCTGGCTGCTCAGGGTCGCTTCTCCCCCGACCCCGCAAGCGATTTCTACAACAAGTACCCGGTCGATATCGACCTGTGCCAGCGCTTTGGCATCAACGGTATCCGCGTCTCCATCGCTTGGAGCCGCATCTTCCCCAACGGCACTGGCGAGATCAACCCCGAGGGTGTCGCCTTCTATCACGAGCTCTTTGCCACCTGCAATAAAGCCGGCGTCATCCCCTATGTCACGCTCGATCACTTTGATACGCCCGAGGCCTTTTACCAGAATGGCGGCGAGGGCTTCCTGACGCGCACGACGATCGACGCCTTTGTCGAGTACGCCAAGTTCTGCTTTGCCGAGTTCACCGAGGTCAAGCACTGGTTTACCTTTAACGAGATTCCCGCGACCGCCGAGGGCAGCTTTATCGTCGGCAACTGGCCGCACGGCGAGAAGTACCGCCTGGACAAGGCCTTCCAACTCATGCACAACATGATGGTGGCCCACGCCAAGGCTGTTGTCGCCTTCCATGAGGGCGGCTTTGAGGGCGAGATCGGCATTGTCCAGAACCTAGAGCCCAAGTATCCCCTCGATCCCAACAGCGCTGCCGACTGCGAGGCAGCTCGCATGGCCGATGTCATCAACAACCGCTGGGTACTCGACGCCACTTTCCGCGGCCACTATGCAGCCGACACCATGGAAGCCGCAACCAAGCTGGCCCATATCGCCGGCGGCGAGCTCGACGTTCGTGACGAGGATATCGCCGCGCTGACCGCCGCGCTCCCCTACAACGATTGCCTGGGCGTCAACACCTACAAGTGCCAGTTCCTGCGTGCTGCCGAGGGCGAAAACGACATCAACCACAATGGCACCGGCGACAAGGGATCTTCGCGCTGGTTCCTCAAGGGCGTTGGTGAGTCATGCGTGCGCGAAGGCGTACCCACCACCGATTGGGACTGGATTATCTATCCCGAGGGCCTGTACGACCTGCTGCTCCGCATTAAGAACGATTACCCCAACTACAAGAAGATCTACATTACCGAGAACGGCATGGGCTATAAGGACGACTTCGAGGACGGCTTTATCGACGACGCCCCTCGCATCGACTACATGCGTCAGCATCTCGCGTGGATCCTCAAGGCGATTGACGGCGGCGTGAACGTCGACGGCTACTTTGTGTGGTCGCTGCAGGACCAGTTCTCCTGGACCAACGGCTATAACAAGCGCTATGGCCTGTTCTACATCGACTTTGAGACCCAGAAGCGCTATCCCAAGGCGAGCGCGTACTGGTACAAGAACGTCTCGGAGACCGGCCTGCTCATGGCCTAACTTTTGCCGCATACCCCCTGTCGGCCGCATGCGAATCCCTCCACGGGTTCGCATGCGGCTTTTTTTGGCTCGGACCTGAGCGGGCCGTTTGTCTCAATCTGTAACATCTAGCAGGGATTTTCGGCCCTAGCTGTTATAGATTTAGACGAACGAGCAACCAGGGCTAAAAGATCTCAATCTGTAACACGTAGCCCACTTTCGACCGTCTACCTGTTACAGATCAAGACAATAAGATAGTCAAATCCGAACTTTCCAAGCAGTTATGAAGCATGGTTTCTAGTTTTCGGTATCACGAACATACTTTCGGTATCATTTAATGGTATTATGATATCGAAAGTATGTTCGTGATACCGAAAGGAGCCGCATGCGCCAGTTCGATTACACCACAGTCCCAGCGGAACTCGAAGCAACTCCAATCACCAACCTCCTCCTCTCGATACGCGAGCATAAAGGCCGACAGCTTGCTCTGAGTCAAGTCAAACCCGAACTTCTGTCGTCACTTATGGAGGAAGCTAAGATCCAAAGCACCCAATCCTCCAACGGACTTGAAGGAATTGTTACCACCCAAAAAAGACTCAAAGCAATCATGGCGTATTCCGCCAAGCCAAGCTCCCGCGCAGAGGAAGAAATCGCTGGATACCGAGATGCGCTGTCGCTTATTCACGAGCAACACGATTCCATTCCCGTAACGCCATCGGTCATTCTGCAATTGCATCGTGACCTCATGGCGCACACGGCAATCTCGTATGGAGGCCATTGGAAAGATAGCGATAACGAAATCATCTCCATCGACGATCAAGGCAATCGATTTGTGCGCTTTAGGCCCCCCTCGGCTCTAGCAACCCCGGGACTTATTAAAGAAGCCTGCCAGTCCCTCAACGATGCTTTATCTCGCCAAGTTTGCGATCCCCTCCTTATATCGCTCCGCTTTATCTTCGATTTTGTCAGCATTCATCCCTTCAACGATGGCAATGGCAGGATGAGCCGGCTCCTTACAACGCTGCTGCTCGAAAAGACTGGATACGACGTTGCGCGTTACATCAGCATCGAACGACTTATTGAAGACAATAAAGCGCTTTACTACAACGCCCTCGCCGCAAGCTCCACTGGATGGAATGAAAATCAAAACACCGAAGCACCTTTTATCCGTTTCATGCTCGGAACAACCCTAGCCGCCTACCGACAGCTCGAGCAGCGTACCTTAATTGAATCAAGCACTCGTCCCATGTCGAAGCAAGCGCGCATCGCTGTTCTATTTCAACAGAGACCCGGCGTCATTAAGAAATCCGACATCCGGTCCAACTGCCCCGATATCAGCGAGGTAACCGTTAAACGAACCCTCGGTCAGCTTGTTAGTTGCAGCGCAATCGAAAAAACAGGAGCGGGCCGTTCGACGGGCTACATACTCAAAGACGTCCATGCTCTAGAACTATTCTTGCAATCCACAATACCCGATGGCGAGGCCGCAATAACAAAAGAGGCTCCAAAGGATAAGCTCCTTGAACGTGTAAACCACGCCGAGGATGAAAGCAAAGAGGGACTCTATGAAGACTATGATTCATTCTCAAGGGACATAAAGACGAAATACGGAGTCTAGTCATATCTCAGAATAGCCTCATCCTTGTTGCTCAAAGTTATTTGCGCGTCATTGTAAAGCGGTACCCCTGCGCCGGCAGGGGGGGCAGAAGTATCGCCTGCCGATCCTGCTGGAGTCGGCAATCAGATAGCGCGCATCGGCCTTGCTAAAGGCGAGCTGCTGGATACGGCCCTCGTCCATGTTGGACGTAGATATGTCACCGTCCAAGATGCCGTTGGCACCGATAAACGCCGCGTCGATGCCCAGCGCACGCAGGGCATCCTCGGCCGTTGGCCCCACAAAAGCGGCAGTGCGGCGACGGTACATACCGCCCACGAGGCACAGGTCGCAGCCCTCGCGCGCCTCGAGCAGGTTAAAGACCGAAAGCGAATTGGTCACATAGATGGAAGGCAGCTTGTCGGTGACTCGGAGAGCGCCAATGCGACCTCACGACGGTTGCGCTCATTGTCTCAATTAGATACTCAACGAAATACGGCCCCGCAGCTCAATAAGCTGCGAGGCCGTACTATACACCGACGAATCAACGACGGAGTGCATCCACTATTTGGCCAGCTCCTGAACGATCCAGTCAATTGCACCTTCGGGATCGTTGGTAAGGTCGATATACTCCTTGCCCCTTGTGGTGAGCAGTTTAATTCCAAGGCGATCGGTATCGGCCTTCATAGCGTCATAGTACATGCGTGCCTGGGGCGCCAGAACAATCACGTTGTACTGATCCATCGTCTCATAGTGGCTTCCGTACGCACCGGACTGAGAAACCAGATCGATACCCTTAGCAGCGGCACCTTCGCGAAGAGCATTTGCCAAGAGAGTCGAAGTGCCGGCACCCTGGCAAAGCACAAGCACGCGGATCTGCTCCGCCTTGTCCTTTACCGCCTCGAGAGCTTTTGCGACATTTTCCTGTTCGGCAATAGCATCTGCATCCGAGTTTCCTGCAGTCTCCTTTGCAGACTCTTCCAAACAAAGCTGATGGTCATACGCCTTGCAGAACGGATAGTAAATCACAAAGTCAACGACCAACAGCACTGCCATCAATACGAGAGAACGCAGATCGAGACCCGTGGTGAGGAATGCACCGATTGGGCCGGGAAGCGCCCACGGCATGGTATACATGGGGGCGTTCATTCCAATGACGTCAATGAAAAATTTACCGATAATGGCGTTGACCATAGGAGCCACTAGGAAGGGCACGAACATATAGGGATTGAGAACAATCGGCATACCGAAGATAACGGGCTCGTTAACTCCAAAAATCACCGGGATAATCGATGCCTTGCCCATGGCTTTAAGCTGCTTGGAGCGCATAAACATGATCAGGATAATAGGAACGATGAACGTGCAGCCAGAACCGCCCAGACCGCCGATGAAGCTTGTAAAGTCCTGCGTGAGAGCAATTGACGGGTGTCCACCTGCTTGGAAAACCTCAAGATTGGTAACGGTATTGCCGTAGAGCGCAGCATTGATCGGACTCATGACAACCGAAGCACCGTGGATACCCATAAATTGGAAAAGTGCGACCGCGCCTTCGATAAGCGCCATGCCAGGATAGGTGTCGACCGCGGAGAACAGCGGCGAGATGAGAGCGGATACCAAATTGGCGAACGGCACAGCAAGCAGCTTGCGGCTCGCAAGATCGATAAAAGCGCACGCAAGGATCGAAAACCCAAATGCAAAGATATCGCGAAAACTCTGCGCAATAGAGCCAGGGACCTCTTTGGGGAGCTTGATCGTCACATTATGGCTAATGCACACCTTATAGATATTAACGGTCAAGAATGCGGCTACGAACGCAGCGAGAAAACCCTTGGTTCCCATATAGCCGGTTTCAAAAACAGACGTATCTGCTCCGCCAATCGAGACAACATCGTTCGTCACCGATAGCAAGAGCATGCCGCACATGGCACAAACCATGCACGAGGTGGGGTTGAGAGATTTACCCGAAGGCATGCGACGGTTCATCGACATGGCAAGTGAGCTCGCCGTGGTGCCGGCCACCATAATGCCAAGAAGTCCCATGGTATATGCATAGATTTTATTGAAGAAATCCAGCACCTCAGACGGAAGCGTGATGCCTACATAGGCAGGGAGCGTCGAAAGAAGAAGGAACAGGCTCGAGAACAGCACAATTGGCATATTCGAGAGAAAGCCATCCTTGATCGCCACCAGATAAATGTTCCTCGAGATTTTGTCGAAGAGGGGCTGGTGTTTTTCAAGGAATTTGACGATAGCGTCCATAACACATCCTTTCATGATTCCCGGGCACGTAACGATTTATCCGGACTCAACCGTCGTCGTCCCCGTTTGTATCCACTTATGTAAGCGAATACGTTCTTGTGCGAAATGTAATATCATTTGCGCGATTTGTCATAACCAATTCTTTTTCCGCTTTGTCGATATGTCAAGAATTCAAATACTTATTCGGTGAACGGTAGTTGATTAATATAAGGTTTTCCCAGCTAAAGGCTATTTTTTCCGAGCAGTACAATAAGCTTGCAACCGTTCACCGATTGGATATAACATATTGAATATATTGTTGTAACAATATTAGAGACAATGTCACAAGCCTGTCGTTCTAGTCAAAGGAAGTAACAATGCCCAAACGATTACTGAACATGTCCGCATCCGATTTTGCCGCCACGTCACCCATGGATCTAAAGCAGGCAATTCTGGCTTCCGAGGGACGTACCATCATGGCGGAAAACGTACCCTCTTCCCAATTTCTCGGCGGCGTTACTAATGCAGAAATCGAACGTGCCGCAGGTGCCGACCTGCTTCTGTTTAACGCGCTCGATGTGTTCGATCCAGTTATTGCCGGTATTCCAGATGATCTCAATGAAAACCCGGTCACTTGGGTGAAGCGAGCATGCGGAAGGCCCATTGGCGTCAATCTGGAGCCAGTTGATAACGAGGCAGAGATGTCTGAATCCCGAACGGAAATCCCCATGGGTCGTCGCGTCTCTCCCAAGACCTTAGAAAAGGCTAACGAACTCGGATTTGATTTTATCTGCCTGACGGGCAACCCTGGAACCGGCGTCTCCAACGATGCAATCGCCCATTCGATTAAACTCTCCAAAGAGCATTTCAATGGCCTGGTCATAGCCGGAAAAATGCATGGAGCGGGCGTTGCAGAACCTGTCATGACGCTCGAAATTGCGCGCAAGTTTGTTGACCTCGGCGTCGATATCCTTCTCGTGCCAGCCCCCTACACCGTCCCTTGCTTCCAAGAAGCAGACCTGCGCGCCATCGTAGACTTTGTACGATCCCACAACGTAGGCAAGTCAATTGAAGAGAAGGTTCTCGTCATGGCGGCAAACGGGACGAGTCAAGACTCCTGCGACAGCGAGACCATTAAGAAAATAGGCCTTGCAGCAAAAGCAGCCGGCGCTGACCTCCAACATATCGGGGACTCCATGAACGGTATTTGCCTGCCCCAGAATATCTTCACGCTCGGACAAGCCCTTCGTGGATACAGGCATCAGATCGTCATGCTGAGCCGCTCTGTGATACGTTAAGGTTACCTTGCCCACGTTACATCCCGACTGAGGCAACCATCAGGTATAACCAACATGCAAACTGAGGCTCTAATGCTCGATACACACGAAAAACGGCCACTCTATTTACAGCTCACCGACGCGCTGCTCAAGCAGATCGTCGATGAATATCAAGCAGACGATAAACTTCCAACAGAAATGGAACTCTGCGACGAATACGCCGTAAGCAGAACAACCGTCCGACTTGCCATGAGTGAGCTGGAGCGTCGTGGAAGTATCTATCGAATCCAAGGTAAGGGATCGTTTGTTGCACCGAAACGCGTTAGCGAGCTCAATTCACTTTTAGACTTTGACTTTGCAAGCCATTGCGATGGCGTTGATCCGGATGCCATCACCAAACATTTCGGCGGCCTCACATCAGGTCGTCCAACTTCCGTAATGATGCTCCAACAATTTGGATGTCAAAGTCGCGATGAAATTCAGCGTCTTGAATTGACCTACGAACTTGAAGGCAGCTTCATAGGCGCTGATACGTTCTTCATTTCAAAGTCGCGCGTTCCGAATAACCAGTTAGATTTTCAGGCATTTAGCAGAATCATGGACGACTTGTCCAAGTCTATCCAATCTGTTAGGGAAAGCTATAGAGCACGTCAGCTTAGCGATTCCGAAGCCAGTAATTATGGTGTTGCAAAACTTCCGGTCATCGAACTGACTCATTATGCTTACGACTCCGGAGGCAAACTAATCTCAATTGTCTGCCGCACCGTCTTAACTGGGCGAATCCCTTATCAAAACTTTATTTTCAAGTCCTAATGTTCTTTTTCTTTTGTCTCGATCTGTAACACGTAGCCGAGTTTTTAAGTCCTAACCGTTACAGATCGAGACAAACAAGGTAGACCCGCCGAATTGTCTCAATCTGTAACACTAAGACCGGTTTTGGACGTCTAGATGTTACAGATTGAGATGAATGCACAGGTCAATCCTCTCAATCTCAATCTGTAACATCTGGTTGGTGATTTCACCCCTACCTGTTACAGGTTGAGATGATTTGATAGTGGAGTCCTCATTTGCGCGTCATATCGCGTAGCGCTGACGCGCTGCTTTCCACAATGACAGGAGGTAAAAGTCCTCCCGCATCGCCCGTTGGCAATCCCGTAGCTTTAGCTAGCAGATGACCCGCGTGTGTTCCTCGATGGCGGCACGATCCTCGGCGGCGATGCCCGGCTCGCACACCACGGCGTCCAGGCTGTCCAGACGGCAGAAGGTGTAGAAGTCGCGCTTGCCGATCTTGCTGGAATCGGCGATCAGATAGCGCGAGTCGGCCTTGCTAAAGGCGAGCTGCTGGATGCGTCCCTCTTCCATGTTAGACGTAGACACGTCGCCGTCCAAAATGCCGTTTGCGCCGATAAAGGCTGCGTCGATCCCCAGTGCGCGCAAGGTGTCCTCGGCCGTGGGGCCCACAAAGGCGGCAGTGCGGCGGCGGTACACGCCGCCCACCAGGCACAGTTCGCAGTCTTCGCGCGCCTCGAGCAGGTTAAACACCGAAAGCGAATTGGTCACAATGCGCAGGCGAAACGCCGGCAGCATCGAGGCCATCTGCTCAACCGTGGTGCCCGTGCCCAAAAAGATGGTCGAGCCTTCCTCGATAAGCTCCACAGAACGGCGCGCAATCTGCAACTTTTCCTCGGCATGCTTCGTGCGCTTTTCGCTGTGCGAATACTCATGGCGCAGCATAGCGTGTGGACGGCTCTGCGCACTGCGGGCTCCGCCGTGCACGCGCTCGATCTCGCCCAGGCTCGCAAGCTCCTCAAGGTCACGGCGGATCGTCATATCCGAGACACCTAACGCATCCGAAATCTCCTTGACCGAGACCGTTCCCTGTTCCTCGAGCAGCTGCCGAACCTTATCCTGTCGCTCCGCTTTAATCACGATGAGTCCTCGCTGTTCTATGCGTGCATATCATTCAAACAGTAACGAACAAATTGTATCAGACCCGTGCGTGTCAAAAATGAACGCCCGTACAGCTCAATCATCACTTTTTTGAGAAAAATACCCCCTGCTTTAGTGGGGTGTAGTGATAATCTCGCCTGTTCGCGCTACAGTTTGTCGGAAATACCTCGATGTTAGGAACCAAATGATCACTTCCGAGCTTTTCGGCACCGCGCCGTGCGGTACCCCCGTTCATCGTTACACCCTCAACGGGCCCGAGATCTGCGTTCGCATTATGGACTTTGGCGCCACCGTGCTGGGCATCGACGTGCCCGACATCCCCGGCAACGTGCGCGATGTGGTGCTGGGCTTCGATAAGCTCGAGGATTACTTTGACAACCCCGCCTGCTTTGGCGCGACTATCGGCCCCGTGGCAAACCGCACCGCGGACGCCACGATCACCATCGCCGGCACGGACTGGCATATGCCGGCCAACGAAGGCGTCAACAACCTGCACAGCGATCTTGAGCATGGTCTGCATAAACGCGTGTGGGACGTTGAGCTCGACGAGACTCACAACGCCGTGCGCATGACCACCTCGCTTGAGGATGGCGAACTGGGCCTTCCCGGCAACCGCACCTTTACGGCCGTGTTTACCGTTACACGCACCGGCGTCTTTCGCATCGAGTATGGCTGCGAGAGCGACCGCGCCACCTACGTGTCCATGACCAACCACACATACTTTAACCTTGCCGGCCATAACGCCGGCATGGACTGCGAGCACTTCTTTGTTGCCAACGCTGCCCACTACCTGCCCATCAACGAGCAGAATATCCCCACCGGCGAGATCGCTCCGGTCGAGGGCACGCCGTTTGACTTCCGTGAGCTGCGCCCCGTCGCTCCTGGCATGGAAGCCGACGACCCGCAGATTAAGCAGGCCCGTGGCTACGATCACTGTCTGTGCATCGATGGCTATCAGTACGGCCGTAATCTGCGCCGCGCGATGCACGTCGAGGAGATGTGGACCGGTCGTGAGCTGGACTACTACACCACCGCCCCGGGCGTGCAGCTCTACACCGGCAACTGGCTGGGCGACGAGCACGCCAAGGACGATGCTAACTATGGCTGGGGCGCCGGCTTTGCCCTCGAGGCAGAGATGTACCCCGACACGCCGCACCAGCCGCTGTTCCCGCAAGGCATTGTGGGCCCGGGTCACCCCTACAGCAATGTGATCGAATACCACTTTATGAGGCACTAAGCCCACAACGCAACATATCGCACAGCAGCGCCCGCCGGCACCACCGCCGACGGGCGTTTTGTTGCCTAGTCATTGGGCACGTTCTTAAATGACTAGTCGTCGGGGACAGTCTTTAACGTTTGGTGAGAAGGACTGTCCCCAAGTGCCAAGGGTGTCCCGTTTGACTAGTCATTTAAGAACGTCCCCAATGACTCGTTGGATGGGGCCGGGGTTGGAGCTGGGGAGGTAGCGGATTTCTAGCTCTATGCCGAGCTCCTGCAGCTCTCTGAGAGCAGCCACGTCTGCATCGTCTATGGCAACCGCGGGCGTTATGGGGCGCTTGCCCTCCCCCACCTGCATATGGCCGATGCTGATCTTGGTTATTGGCACACCGCCCTTGACCAGCGCGAGCGCATCCGCGGGCGACGCCACCATGATGAGAATCCATTGGCGCGGCGTTGCAGTATGAATGATGTCGATGGTCCTTTGCACCGAGAAAAACCGCGTCCACACGCCCTCGGGCGCCGCGACCCTCATAGGCGCCCACTTGCGCGAATCCGCCGCAATCTCGTCGTTGACGATTAGGACGAGGTTGGAACCCATAGCCTCGTTCCACAGCTCAACGTCTTGCCCGTAAATAAACCGGTCATCGATACGCGTGAGAAGGATCTTGGGTTGAGCCATGGCAGTCCCATTCTGTTTGAGACTCGTAAGAGCGAGACATCACGTATCCAATATTAGTGCATTTAAAGTGAGAAAAGCCGTCAGAACACTTGCACGGATGTGCGATGTCCCGTATCATAGACAGCCGTTGACGCCTCAGTTGCGTCACCACATGGCCGCCAGCGTAGCTCAGTTGGTAGAGCACCGCTCTCGTAAAGCGGGGGTCACCGGTTCGAGCCCGGTCGCTGGCTCCATTGCACAAGATAGCCGCCTTCGGGCGGCTTTTTTGTTGCCGATTCGCCCACTCGGTGGACTTCGGATTTTATGCCTTGGGGGCGGGGATTTACCAAAGTGAAATTTTAATGAAAAGAAACCCAGCTGCAACAATTGCCATGGTGAGGGCTCGAATTGGCCATATAGATTTAAAATTGCCACGATACCTTCTCTTTTGCTGGAACGATATATCTATACAAGGTTGTGAGCGGAAAACAAAAATACGTCGATTGCTATCCGACAAACGGGTCTGGAATTGCATTCACCGGCATTTCGGGGCAGATTGATACACATGTACGAAAGGGAACCTATGTGGTGCGTTGGGTTGGAGCTGCTGCAGGCCCGATATGGATTGCGGTCTTGCGCCCCGATGTCCAAATAGATTTCTCTCTCTAGACGGGAAGATGCTCATGGACGCCATATATGACGGAGATGACTGGGTCGATCATTATACTTGGCGCCTGGTCGGCTCGAACGACAATGGGGATGTGGTGTTTGATGGACTATGTCCAAAGCATCTCCATCCTTTTGTCTCGTCGTTAATTGAGAGTTCCGCTCGTGTTGCCCCCTACAGCTCGGCGTCGCTTCATGATACGGACGTTTTGAAGACCATAAGGGAATCAATTGACGAGGGCACGATGAGCAGTTCGTTGTTCTCTCGGCTTGTGGGGCTGGATGAGATTCAATCGAAACGACTGCTTGCGGGCGAAAAGGTGGAACTCACTTATCGGTCGATGATTTCAATCCTGCGGCTAGCCGATGTTCTTCGCAAATAAACAGCTTCCCTATTCAAAAACAGAAAACCCCGCCAAACGTGATTCCCCTAGGGAAACACGTTTGGCGGGGTCCTAGCGTGATATCCCTAGGGGAATCACGCCATCAGACGAACAGCTCAGCCGAGCAGCGTGCTACTCCTCCCAGTAAGCGTCTGCAAGCAGCTTAAAGCAGATCTTCTTGACCGGCTGCGCGCCATCGCCCGGGAACTCGAGCGTGGGCATATGAGGCTCGCCGGCAACGAACAGCGCAAACTTATCGTCAGCAAGATCGCCGGCGATCGAAGCGTCGGAATCGACCAGATCGTAGTCGTCCTTCTCGTCAAACTCCTGAACCAGCGTCAGGCTGCCCGTGGCAACCTTGAAGGCCTCGCGACCCTCAATGTCGATCTGCAGGTCGTGATAGCGCTGATGCGTCTCGTAGTGAGCCTCTGCCTCGGGACGCGTCGTGGGAGCCATGACGTTCGCATAGACCTTGTCGCCCAGAATCGGATGGCTGCCGACCTCGAGCTGCGCCGGATCGTTCTCCTCGAGCCAGTCGATCAGCACGTCGAGGCCCTTGAGCATTCCGCGGTACTCCTCGATATCGCCCAATGCACCGTAAATCATCTAAATCCCCTCTCGGATCGTTTCTTTGGCGGCTACTCGGCAAACGCGTTACCGCCGCTGTTGCCGCCCACATACGTCTCGACCAGGGTAAGGTCGGGATTGAACACGACAACGTCGGCGTCGCGCCCCAGCATAATGCTATCGCACTTGTCGTCGACATGAGCTAGCAATCGATGCCGGGGCCGACGCCCAAGCCCTTACAGCTCGGTCACGACAACGCCGTTGTAGACCTCGTCCCAACGATCCATAACCAAGTGGCCAGTCATGGGATCCATGGCGTTGAGCTTGCCGCAGGTGTTGGCGGTACGCAGCACCGTCTCGTCGTCTGCGCCAGCAGCAATGGCATGCGCGAAGCCTGCGATAGTGGAGTCACCAGAGCCCGTGGCGTTAACGGCAGGGATATCGGGCGTCTTTGCGCGGAACGCACGGCCATTGTGGAAGCCAACGGAGCCGGCAGCGCCCATGGACACGACGACCCAGGGGATATCGGAGAAGCGGGCATCAGAGGCGAGCGCGGCGCGGAGCTCGTCCACATCGTCGGTGGTAAAGCTCGTGCCCAGAAGGCCGTTGATCTCGGTCAGGTTGGGCTTGACCAGCTCGGGCTTAATTTCGGACTTAAGGGCGGCCTCGAGCGAAGCACCCGAGGTATCGAGCAGCACCTTGGCTCCGGCGTTCTCGGCAATGCCCGTGATCTTGGCATAGTAGTCTGCCTCGACACCGCGGGGCAGCGAACCCGAAATGGTGACGACGTCGGCCTTGCCCGCAAGCTCGGTAAACTTGACGGTAAAGGCATCGAGCTCCTCGGGGGCAATTGTCGGGCCACTCTCGAGCAGCTCAGTCTGGTTGCCGGCGTGGAGGATGTTGAGGCAAATGCGAGTCTCGCCCTTGATGGGCACAAAGTCGTTGTTAATACCGTTGGCGTCCATGAGCTCAGCCATGTAGGCGCCCATGTGGCCGCCGAGCAGACCGGTTGCCACAACGTCGTCGCCCAGCTGACCCAGCACACGGGCCACGTTGAGGCCCTTGCCGCCGGCGGTCTTTTCGGGCGTCACGCGGTTGACGTCGTCGATAACGAGCTCGTCGAGCTGATAGCGCGTATCGACAGACGGGTTCATCGTAACGGTGAGGATCATTTTTAGCTCCTTATCTCGCAGGCTCCTTATGCCTCGCGATACGAGTCGACAAAACGGAATTACAGAATCTCAATCGTGAACGAGCGAACGACGGTCTCCTTGGGCTTGGCGACAAGGCAGCCGCGCTTATGCTCAAGCACGTCGTCCTCATCGGAGCAGGTCGAAAGGCCGCCCCAGGGCTCAACCGCCACAAAATCGCCCTCGGGCTTGCTCCACACAATGAGATATGGGAAGCCCTCAAAGCTCAGGCGGACGCCCTTGTCCTCGCCCTTTTTGGAAAGCGTGACCTGACGGCTCTCGAGCACGTCATAGATGGTCTCCGCAAAATCGAAGAGCTCATGTGACAGAGGCAGCGTCTTTCCCACCATGGGGTTCTTGGAGCGATTGGTCACGTCAATCAAGCCAGTCGAGGGGACGGCAGTGCAAAGCTCAGCAGCCTCGTCCTTCTCAAAGCGCAGCTCGTAGTCCGTATAGGCCTCGCCCTCATCGAGTGGACACCTAAAGCCGGGATGACCGCCAATAAAGAACGGCATGTCCTCGGTGCCCTCGTTGGTGACCTCGTAGGAAACGCGCACGGCAGCGTCCTCGAGCGTATAGCGGGCGACAAGCTTAAACGGATACGGATAATCGCTCAGCAGCGCGGCGTTATCCTCCGAAGCCAGGCACATCGCCAGCTCGTTCTCGCTCTGGCTCAGCAGCTTCCACTCTTGCTTGCGCGCAAACCCGTGGCGGGCGAGCTTCACGTGATGCCCGGCAAACGTCATGGCATTGTTGTCGCGCAAGCCTCCGCAAATCGGGAAGCAAATCGGTGCCTGGCCGGACCACACGGCGGGATCGCCCTGCCACAAGTACTCGCGACCTCCAGCCTCAATCGAGGTAAACGAACCACCGGCCGTGGAGACCTTGATAGAAATCGAATCGTTGGAGAGAGCGTATTCCATTGTCCATCCTTTCGAACAACTGCTTTTTGCTCGCAAGAACCCGTCTCGGCCCTGACCAAAGGACAAACCCGCACGTTCATCGATGCGTCCGGTTTCCCAGCCATGCAACGGGGTACCATACAGACATTGATGCAATTACAGCTGAAAGGCCTTCTTATGCGAACCATCATCCTTTATGCCTCACGCCACCACGGCAATACGAAAAAGCTCGTGGACGCCATCGTCGAGGCACACCCCGAGATCGATACCCTCGACGTCAAGGCGCTCGGTAAAAACGAGTACCCCGACCTGCACGAATACCATCTGATCGGTGTCGCCACGGGCATCTATTACTCCGAGATCGACAAGGACATGGCACGCGTGCTCACTAACGTGCTGCAGCCGCAGGACAAGGTGTTTGGCCTTATGACCTACGGTGGCAAAAACAAGTGGTACGGCAAGGATATCGATGGCATCTGCCGCATGAGGCAGGCCATCTTTATGGGTGTCTACGGCTGCCCCGGCTTTGATACGTGGGGGCCGTTCAAACTCACCGGCGGTGTCCAAAAGGGACACCCAACCGCTGAGGAAATTAAGGGCGCCGTCGACTTCTTCGACAAGATCGAAGACGAGTATGGCGACATCATCGTCGAAGAGTACGCCAAGCGCGAAAAGCGCCTAGCATACGAGAAGGAGCATCCTGCGGGAGGTCTGGTGGCCGGCGTTAAGCGCACGGCAAAGAAGATCGCCAACAAACTGTAACTGTGAAGGTGCTTTTGAGCGTTTAACCCATACGGCGGGTCCGAGCAGATTCAGGCCCGCCGTCTTTTTCTATCGTTACTCGGTAAAGGCGTTGCCGACGCTCTGGCCGCCAACATACGTCTCGACGAGGGTGAGCTCATGGTCGAACACGACAAAGTCGGCGTCGCGACCCGGCATGATGCTGCCGCACTTATCCTCGATGTGCGCGGAGCGTGCCGGCACCTCGGTTGCCATGCGAATGGCGATATCGGCGCTGGCGATGCCCCAATCGACAATGTTCTTGACGCCCTGGGCAAGCGTGAGCACCGAGCCGGCAATGCTCTTGCCGTCGGCGAGCCAGCACAGGTTGTCCTTCATGATGACGTCCATGCCACCACTGGTGTAGCTGCCCTCGGGCATGCCGCCGCAGCCCAGGCAGTCAGTGATGAGCACCGTGTGTTGCCAGCCCTTTGCCTGCAGCAGCGCCTTGATGGCGGCAGGGTTAACGTGCTTGCCGTCACAGATGATCTCGGCGTAGGTCTCGGGCGTGGACATGGCAGCGCCCACGACACCGGGCTCACGGTGATGCAGCCCGCGCTGACCGTTATAGGTATGCGTAAAGCAGCTGGCACCGGCGTTGATGGCGGCGATGCACTCATCGTAGGTGGCGTCGGAGTGACCGATGCTGGTCACCACACCCTTGGCATTCAGAGCAGCCGCATAAGCAGCGGCACCGTCGCGCTCGGCCGCCATGGCGCTCTTGACGATGCGACCACCCGCAGCCTCCTGCCACTGATCGAAGACCTCCTCGGAGGGATCGATCAAGTAAGCGGGGTTCTGCGCGCCCACGTGCTTCATGGTAAAGAAGGGGCCCTCCAGGTAGATGCCCTGAATGCGAGCACCGCAGAAGTCGGGGCCGCGACCCTCGTCCGCCTGAGCGATGGCGGCGCAGGCGTCCTTGATCTGCTCGACGCCATCGGTGAACGTCGTGGGCAGCCAGCTGGTGGTGCCGCGACGGGCGAGCTCGGTCGAGCTGATATCGATGCCCTCGGGATCGTTATCGGTAGTTGAGTGGTTGTAGAAGCCATGGATGTGAGTATCGACCATACCCGGCGCGATCCACGATCCCGTGTAGTCCTTAATCTCGCAAGAGGGCTCGTCGGCCTGCCAGGCGCCAAAGACGCCATCCTCGACCATAAGATAGCCGCCCAGTTGCGGGCCTGCCGGCAAGAAGAACTTGTCAGCCTTAATTGCGTACGTGCTCATATGCACTCCTTGCTTCTAAAGCAGTTGACTGTGGTGATGCTTATACCCAGCACACGTAAAACAAAAAGCGCCCGCCCGCCGTTATGAGCGGACGGGCGCCCTTACAGGGGGACGCGATTAAGCGGTGAAGGGGTGAATCGTCACGCCCTTGACCACGCGGTTGACCGTGCCGGTGGGGCTCGGCGTATCGGGCGTGTTGCCCACGCGCACGGAGTTGAGCAGGCTGATAGCCTGGGCAAACATCACGAACGGCAGGGCAAGGTAGCCCTCGGGAAGTGCCTCGTAGCCCTTAAAGGTGAAGGACTCGCCCTCGTAGACGGTAGCGCCATCCTGCTGAACGGCGACGGTGTGCTGAGCGATCTTGTCGCCGCCGATCTCGTTGAGGATGTCGATGTCGTACTGACGGGTGTAGGCGTCGTTATTGACGAACACGAAGACGAGCGTCTTATCGTCGACGAAGGACTTAGGTCCGTGACGATAGCCCATGGAGGTGTCGTAGGAAGTAGCGACCAGACCGTGAGCGAGCTCAAGGATCTTGAGCTGGCTCTCCTGGGCAAGGCCACCGAAGGAGCCAGAACCCAAGTAGGTCACGCGGTTGAAGTCGCCAGCCAGGTAATCGGCGATCTCGGGCTCACGGGAGATGACCTCCTCGCCCATCTTGGCAATCGTCTCGACCCACTCGGCCTTCTGCTCGTCAGAGGCAGTGTCGAAAATAAGGGTGGAGAGCAGGGTCATGCAGGAATAAGAACCGGTCATGGCGAAGCCCTTGTCGTTGGCGCGCGGAATGAGCAGCGTCAGCGCGTTGGGATCATCGGCAGACTCGACGGCGAGCTTGCCCTCGGGAGCGCAAGTGATGTTGAGGAACTTGACGTTGTGGACGAGCTCCTTGGCAACGGCAACGGCGGCAAGGCTCTCGGGGCTGTTGCCAGAGCGGGCAAAGGAAACCACGAGCGTGGGATCCTCGGCGCGCAGGAAGTCGCGCGGGGCGCTCACGATGTCGGTCGTGGCGATGGGCTTAAAGTCGTAGAGATCAGTGTTGCCAGCGTGACGCAGGTACGGGGCGCAGGTATCGCCAACGTAGTCGGACGTACCGGCACCGGTGAAGACAACGGACAGACGACCCTCGCCCATAGCGCGAGCCTCGGCCAAGAAGGCCTCGATGGCCTCCTTGTTCTCGCGGTAGATGTTGAGCGTATCACGCCAAAGCTCGGGCTGCTGAGCAATCTCGGCCGTGGTGATCTGGGCGCCGAGCTCGGTGAGCTCCTCGACACTCTTCTCGAACATTTCTAATACCTCTCTCTAGAAGTAAACCTCTGACGTGCAATTATACACTTCGGTTGGTTATCTGGTAGTAACCAGTTAAATGCAAAGAATCACCATATGGAAACGATGCGGACACTAGTTGCTACGCTGGTGGTAAACCTTGTATTTAAACTGATCGGCACGAGCAACCGAGAGTGTATACTCCACAACCTCGTTTGACTCGTTATACGTAGTCCTGACCAAATCGAGCACAGGCGAGCCCTCGACAATTCCCAAAAGGTGGGCATCGGTGGGACGGGCTATGCTCGCATAGAACTCCTCTTCGGCCACGCGAATCTTTTGCTGAAAGTCCTGCTCAATCACATCGTAAAGCGGCTTACGCTCCAGCAGCGGTCGCTTTAGGGACAGAAATTGACGAACCGGCAGATAGCTGCGTTCGACCATCATGGGCATATTGTCGGCAGAACGAAGGCGCTTGAGCTTAAAAATGCGATCACCGATGCGCAATCCCATATGCTCGGCCAGATTCTTATCGGCCTCCATCTCGCAAAACTCGAGAATCGTGGTCTCAGGTTCTCGACCCATCGCGCGCATCTGCTCGGTAAAGCTATAGGACTGCATAAGATTGGTTGCTTTTGCCGAACGGTCGGTCACAAAGGTACCGCGACCGTGCTGCCGAACCACCAGTCCTAAACGCTCCAGTTCCTGCAGAGCCAGGCGTACTGTAGTGCGCGAGAGACCATAGCGCTCCGAAAGTTCGCGCTCGGAAGGAATCATGTCACCGGCGCGATATTCATGGTCGATCTTTTCGGTCAGAATATCGACCAGCTGATCGTACAGCGGTTGCTTACGCGCTCCGATCGCCATCCTATCCTCCCTTTTGCTCGAATTCGGCTAACTACCTAGGGTGTTTAGCATTATCTGTCTGCCACACCCGAATCAACAAGAAAACAAAAGCCGCGCGCTCTTTCGAGCACGCGGCTTTTAACATACACATGGCTTAAGGGGTCGGGGTGTGAGCCGCGTAGGGACACACCCCTCAAGCTAGAGCCTTACCAGATGCTCGGCCAGAGACCAAGCGGGCCAGCGCCCAGGATGCCAAGGACGAAGAGCAGGAGAATGCCCTTGGTCGGGGTCCAGCTGTGCTTAGCGAACATGTAGTAAAGCAGCAGCGTAAGCATAAGCGGGACGAGCTTGGGGACGATGGTGTTGAGGGTGTCGGCAACAGAGAAGTTGACCGGATCCTCGGTGACGGTGCCGTAGGTAACGGACTCCATGCCGTTGCCCAGATCGGTGACGCCGCACTCGACAGCGTTGCCGTCGGCATCGGAAGCGGTGAGGGCGTTGCCGTCCTCATCGGTCATGGCGATGGTACCGGCCTCAGCGGTCTCGGTATCGATACCCTCCATACCGGTGAAGTTCTCGGCCTCCTTCTCGGAGACGATCACGGTAGTAGCGGAGAGGCCACGGGTGGTGCCGTTGGGGATCTGGAGGTTGATCTGGGTGCCACCCATGGTGACGACCAGGCAACCGACGACGAAGACGCCCATGATGGAAGCGGCACGCGTGAAGGCCTGCATGTTGGCGGTCAGAGCGTCAATAGCGCTGGTGCCAAGCTTGTAGGACCAGTTCATGAGCCAGAAGCGCAGAGCGAACTGGACGACGTTAAAGATCACCAGGAAGATGATCGGTGCAGCGGCGTTGCCGTTGATGGCCATGTTAGAGGTGATGCCGGCCGTGATAGGCACAAGCGTCAGCCAGAACAGGGCGTCACCGATACCACCGAGCGGGCCCATTGCGGCGACGCGGACGGCGCGGATCGTGGGGATGTCAACCTTGTTCTGCTCGAGCGAAAGCACGATGCCCATAACAAAGGTGACAAGGAACGGGTGGGTGTTGAAGAACTCCAGGTTGTGGCTCATGGAAGCCGCGAGGTCGTTCTTGTTGGTGTGGATCTTCTCCAGACCGGGGATGATGGAGTAAAGCCAGCCAGCGGCCTGCATGCGCTCGTAGTTGAACGATGCCTGCAGGAAGCAGGAGCGCCAAGCCATCTTGTTGAGGGTCTTCTGGTCGAGCTGCGGAGCAGGAGTAAGATCCTCGTAGTGCTCCGGGATCACATACTCATTAGATGCCATCTTCGAAGTCACCTCCGTCAGAAACAGCTGCACCCTTCAGCTCGGTCTGCTGCTGGAAGTCCCAGAAAGCGATGCCGAAGCCGATGAGAGCGAGGATGAGCAGAGCAGGGGTTGCCAGCGAATCGTTGGCAACGGTGATGAGCGCGAGGCCAAAGCCCATGAGGAAGAAGCCCCACATATCGCGGTTCATCATAACCTTGAGCAGGACGGCGAAGCCGACGAAGCGCATCATGCCGCCTGCAGCGGAGAGACCGGTCTGCAGCCAAGTCGGGATGGCAGAAGCGATGGTCTGACCGATGGTAGCGCCAGCGATGAAGAACAGGGTGACGACGACAGCGAAGATCAGGCCGAGCAGAGCCATGGCGAAGTAGTTCAGGCGCTCGATGCCCTTGGTGTCCGCGTTGTGAGCCATGTTATCGGCCGTGGACATAAGCGGGGACATAAGCGTGAAGACCAGGGTAACGCCAAGCTGGCCAAGCAGAGCGAACGGAATGGCGAGGCCGACTGCCGCGTTGGGCTCGAGACCCGTGGCGATAGCGAGAATGGCTGCCATGATGCCGCCGATGACGGCGTTAGGCGGCTGAGCGCCTCCGATCGGCATGTTGCCGATCGTCATGAGCTGATAGGTACCACCCACGAGAAGACCGGTGTTGAGGTCGCCAAGGATAAGACCGATGACGGCGCCGGTGACGATGGGCTGATAGAGAGACTCGAGGAAGTCAAACTGGTCGATTGCCGCGATGAACGTGACGACGAAGACCAGAGCGATCTGGATGATCGAGTATTCCATCTTGCTCCTCCTTTCAAAATGTATGTACGCACTTTGGATTTCACGTACAGAACGTCAGGGTTTCACTCCTGACAACGTGGATCACGAGGATTACGAGAAGAGCTTGCTCGTGTCCTCAACAGGCGTGCTCGGAACGCGCCTGATCTCCAACTCCACCCCCAATTCCTGCAGCTCTTCAAACGCAGCGACATCCTCGTCGTTAACTGCGACGGAGGTGGCGACTTGGCGCTTTCCTTCCGACATGTGCATGTTGCCGATGTTTACCTTCTTTATAGGCACACCGCCCTTGACGAGCGTAAGCACGTCTTCCGGTGTTTCGGCCACGATGAAGATCTTCTGGCGCGGGCTCGCCTTGCCAATGACGTCGATGGTCTTCTGCAGAGAGAAGAAACGCGTAGCGACGCCGGCGGGAGCGGCCATCTTCATGAGGTTCTGGCGCATGGTGTTGGACGCCACGTCGTCGTTGGCGACGAGGATGAGGTTGGAGCCCAGGGTGGAGTTCCACTGGGTGGCAACCTGACCATGAACCAGTCGGTTATCGATGCGGGTAAGAAGAATGTTGGGTTCTGCCATGTTGATCAGCTTCCTTTCGTTATTTGCTGACGACAGTTACTTGATCTCCTGAATCGCGTAACGCGAAACATCTACGACGGCTCCGGATCGGACTTTGATCTGGACCTTCTCGCCTTCGATGCCTTTGACGGTTCCGTAGATACCGCCGGCGAAAAGAACCTCTTGACCCGGCTTGAGCTCGGTGTGCAGCTCCTTGAAGTACTTCTGCTTCTTCTTCATGTTGATTTGCGACCAGATGGTGTAAATCAAGCCCATGATGACAAGCAGGCCTAAAAGGGCAACCGAGGAGCTCAGGACGTTGGCTCCGAAATCGGCCATTAGATGCCGTCCTCGTCGCCGAAGATATCCTCTTCCTCGGAGCCGGCAACGGATGCGACCGTCTGGGCGGTGACGCCCGTCTGGCCAACGGTCACGGCCTGCTCGCCAAGCTCGGCGAGCGTGGCATTGCCGCGGAGGAACAGAAGCTCAATAACCATGGGAAGGTTGGTGCCAGTCAAAACCTCGACGTTGTCGACATCCTGGGCAATCATCATCGACTGGTTGAACGGGGTGCCGCCAAGCAGGTCGGTAAAGACGAGCACGCCATCGCACTCCTCGCGCATGGCGGTAATAGCGGCGCGGAGATCCTCACCGTAGGAAGCAGCCTGGTCGCCCTCAAAAGGAACGACGGTAAAAGCGGGCTGGTCGCCGGCAACCATAGCGATAGCGCTAGCTAGGCCGGGTGCGAACTGTCCATGACCGGTAAGAATAAAGCCAACCATTCAAATTTCCCTTCCGAAGGTGTGTACAATCTGAGTCCGATGATTTTCGGAAGCCAGCGGGCGCTCGCCCTTAAAGCTTCTTAGAAAGTGTTCTTTGAAGACCAGTGGTTTCTAAACTGGTAGTAACCACGTGATGTGTTGTTGTCACTATATCACCCCAGAAGAGGTCGCTTTCGTTGATTCATACGGTAAAACGTTTTTGCACCGCTCACGGTGATATTTCGACCGTTTACCGGTCGTTAACACTTCTACCTGCGGTTTTGAAACCGTTTCGAAATGCTTTGGCAAAAGATCGGAACTTTTCCTGTCCCTAAACAACGCAGGGCGGCTAAAAATAGCGTGTAGAAAAATTGCAGGTCATTGTGAAGATATGTGAATTGGTCTTTTTGACTTAATACCAGTTAGAACCAGTTTTGAGATTATCGGTGAACGGTAGTTTTCGACCGTTCACCGGTTACTTGCAATCGTTTGCAGTTGTTTTCCCATATGAATCGGGGAAACCCGATGAAGCACTTGTGCGATCACGGGAAGTTTTGACATTTGTCCTCATCCCCCGCGCGCCAAACTCCGGCACTCAAAATGAGCTAATAGCTCACGCTAATCGTTTTCAATCATTATTTACTCTGTATTCGTAATTATTTATCGTTTGTCATTAATTCTGATATGATATAAGCATCATACGAAACGCCGATTGGAGGGGTTATGGTCCATCGAAACGCATCTATATCGAATGAAACCATCAGCCGCGAACAGACGATAGCCAAACTGAGGAAGCTCACTCGCATCTGCAAATGGGCCACAATCTGCATTACCACCGCGCTCGCTCTGGGACTCCTCGCAGTCATTGCGATTGACCTTCTACTCATATTGCCTGGACTCTCCCAAGGGTCGTGTCTCCAATCCGTAGAACTTCAAGCCGGCGAAGGACCGTGCCTTGCTATCGTCGGTACCAATGCACAGGCCCCACTTATGCTCGTCGCACACGATGGTCACACTGCCATAGGAAGCCTCTTGATGACATGTCTCGCGCTTACCATCGCGCTAAGCGTGCGCAGGCTTTTCTTCAACATTGAAAAGAAAGGCAGGCCCTTTGACCTTGAATGTAACCAGACGCTTCGTCGAGTAGGACATTTATTCCTTATCGGCGGCGTTTCCGTGAGACTTCTTGGTGCCGTAATCACGGGAATGATACTCTCAGGATTTGGCGGCAGCTTTACGGATGCGTTCGTCGGCCAGTTATTCGAGCCCTCCATGCTCTTTGCAGGCCTGATTATTTGCCTGATTGCCAGCATCTTCCGCTACGGGTATATCCTGCAAAAACAAGATGACGAGTTGCTCTAGGGGGAATCCATGATTATTCTGCGGCTTGACCGCATGCTTGCCGAACGCAAGATCTCATCCAAAGAGCTTGCGGAACGCGTGGGCATCTCCCAGGTCAATATGTCGCGCATCAAGACGGGCAAGGTTTCTGCCGTGCGCTTTTCAACTCTTGATGCGATATGCCGGGCACTCGACTGCCAACCGGGCGATGTGCTGGAATATATGCCTGACGATGAAGCCGATAACCTTTTTGGACTTAAAGATTCATAGGCATAATTTAGCCACCAGCGCCTAAACGCAAATAGCCCGCTAGAACAACATCCGTTCTAGCGGGCTATTCAGATATTTCGGCTACGCGCTCGGTGGCTCAGACAAATCTTTACGCAAACAGGCCGTAGATGCTGATGTTGGCCTTGGCGTACAGGCCGTTAGCGTACTCGGTCCACTTGGAGCTGGCGCTCGAGGCCTGCGAAGAATACTGCTGGTAGGCGGTGTAATAGGCGGTCATGGCCTGCTTATAGGTCGCACTATCGGCCGTAAAGGCATCGTCGGCAAAGGCCTTGGCATAGGTGCTGTCGGCATCCTTCCAGGTACCCTTTGAGCTATCCCACTCATCGCCGGCAAGGTTGATAATGTAGTCGGCGTAGTCCTTGCTCGCGGTCTCCTCGTTGCCGTCAGCAGGCTCGGTCGGGGCGGTCGGCATGCTTGCGGAGCTGTCGCCGACCTTCTTCTTGTAGAGCTTCTGCAGCGTCGCGGACTGACGGACGATCTGCTTGGCCTGGTCCTTGGACACGCCGTACTGCTTGGCCATGGTCTTGTAGTCGGAGGTGCCGATGGAATCCTCGGCGTACTGCTTCATTTCCTTGGAAGAGACGGTAATGCCCTCGTCCTCGGCAGCGTCCAGCAGAATCTGGTTGCGCACGTAGGACAGGATAACGTCGGCAGACGGTGCGGTGTAGTTGCCGTCGTCGTCCTTGACGGTGTCGAGGCTATACTGGCTCTCGATGGCCTCGCGCGCGGTGATGTCGCTCTTCTTGCCGTTGTAGCTATAGCTTGCCACGGTCGAATCGAGCTGATCATCGGTGAGGGTCGCCGAGCCGACACCCTTGCCGCCAAAGCCGCCATTGCCAATAAAGAAGCCAATCACGGCAGCAATCACGACTGCAACCACAAAGGCGGCAATCATCGTCTTCTTGTGCTTGCAAGCGTGGTCATCCACGTCGGAGTCGTCGTCCTCATCCTGAGCCTCGGGCATGAGGTTCTCGTCGGCGGCGTCCGCGGCGATCTTTGCCTCCAAGCGAGCGTCCTCCTCCTCGGCGGTCGTGCCGGCGGCAATATGTTCGGCAGACGTGCCGGCGACCAGGTCGATCTTCTCGTCCTCGTCACCGTCGGGGCCTTCGCCGCGCTCGATGATCTGGATGCCATCGATCTCGTCCTTCTCGTCCTTCTTTTGAATCAGACCCATATCGGTTACTCCTTGTTAGGAAACATAGTCCCCAATAGAATACGCCCGGCAGAGCGCCGGGCGTATTGATTCTTAGGTTATACGCAAACACTTAAGTACTATTTAGGCGTTTGCAGCGTGCATGCCTTAGGCCAGGTGAGCGATAACGGCATCGGCAAAGGCCTGCGTACCCACAGCGCCCTCAACGGAGCCGGTCTGGGCACGACGCACGTCACCGGTAACCTGCTCGCCCTCGTCGAGCGTGGCAGAGACGGCGGCGCGAATGCGATTGGCCGCGTCGTTCTCGCCCAGGTGATCGAGCATCATCGCAGCAGAGAGGATCTCGGCCGTGGGGTTGGCGATATCCTGGCCAGCGATATCGGGCGCGGAGCCGTGCGTAGCCTCAAAGATGGCGCAGTCGGCACCGATGTTGGAGCCGGGGGCCATGCCTAAGCCGCCCACCAGGCCGGCGCACAGGTCGCTCACGATATCGCCGTACAGGTTGGGCAGCACCAGGACATCGAAGTCGTTGGGGTTCTGGACCAGGCCCATGCAGGTGGCGTCGACGATCTTGTCGTTGAACTCGATATCGGGATAGTTGGCGGCCACCTCGCGCGCCACGCGCAGGAACAGGCCGTCGGTCGCCTTCATGATGTTGGCCTTATGCACGGCCGTCACCTTTTTGCGTCCGCAGCGGCGGGCATACTCAAAGGCGTACTCCACAATGCGGCGGCTCTTGGCGATGGAGATCGGCTTAATTGAAATGGCGGAATCAGCAGCGAAGGCCTTCTGACCCGAGCGCTCGACAAGCTGCGAGAGCTCCTCGACCTCGGCAGCGCCCTCATCGAACTCGATGCCGGCGTAGAGGTCCTCGGTGTTCTCGCGCACGATAACCAGATCAACGTCGCGGAAGCGCGAGCCGTCGCCCGGCTGCGACAGGCAGGGTCGCACGCAGGCGTACAGGTCGAAGTGCTTGCGCAGGGCCACGTTGACGCTGCGGAAACCCGTGCCGACCGGCGTGGTGATGGGGCCCTTGATGGCAACCTTGGTCTCGGCGACCGCATCGAGCACGTGCTGGGGCAGCGGCGTGCCAAACTCGTCCATAACGCCGGCACCGGCCTCCTGGACGTTCCAATTGATCTGGACACCGGCGGCCTCGACCACGCGGCGCATGGCCTGCGTAATCTCGGGACCGATACCGTCACCGGGAATCAGGACTACATCGTGCGCCATAATCTGTTACTCCTCGTCTTCGGCGTCGTCAGATTTTTTAACGCTAGCACGCTTCTTCTTTTTGGAGAGATCCAGGCCAAAACGTTTAACAAGCATTTCGCAAATCTCGCTCGAACGGGCCTTGAGATAGCTGCCCTTACCGTTCTCGGCATCGAACTTAAGGCGCAGCGCAAGCTTCTCGGCAACCTCGGCGTCGATCTCGCCCTGGCAAAACTCGTACAGGCAACCGAGCATGTCGCGATACTCAAGGTCGCCGTGGTAGCACTGGATGGCCTCGTCCAGGATGGGCCAAGCCTCGCGCGAACGCTCGACGCTCGTGGCACCCCACACGCACAGCAGGCGGAAGGCGGCATAGCGCAGCGTGGAGGAGATCTCGTCGAACAGTGCAGTCTCGGCGCCCTCAAAGGCATCGCCCAGCTGCTCGGGGCAGGTGGTAGCGAGCGCCGTCAGGGCATCGAGGGCCTCCCAGCGGGTCTGCGCCTCGGGGCGGTCGAGCGCCTCGATCAGCGCGGGCACGCAGGGCACGACGCGCTGCGGATCGCGCTCGGCAAGCAGGTGCAGCACGCGGGCGGCAAACTGGCGGATGCGGCGCGTGGGGCAGCCGAGCTCCTTGACCAGACGGTCGACGGCGTTCTCGTTCTCCTCTGCCAGCTGAAGCTGTGCCAGCTCCTCGTCGGTGAGCTGTTCGTCTTTGTTTTCTGCCATAGTTACCTCTTCTTACTATTTCTTAGCGTGCTTGCCAGCACCCTTGCTGTCATCGGTGACCGAGATGAGCTGTCGGTCGGCCGCGCCATTGCGACGCGCACGGCGACGCTCCTCGGCGTCGCCCGCGTCGGCGGCGGCGCGATGAGCCTTGTTGACATTAAAGACCTCGTCGTGCTTGCGCCACGGACCGACGGACTCGCCAAAGCTCATCTTAAGACCGGCGATAAAGCCGCCGAGCCAGCCGATCGGCGCAAACTGCACCAGCGGGAACAGCGAGAACACCCAGGTCAGTAGGACGACTGCCGCCGCTCCTGCAAAGTTGGCAATCCAGTAGTCGCGCTTGGTGATGACGCGCTTTTCGCACGCCCACTGGCCGCACAAAAAGCCAATATAGATCGCAAAGATAAAGAGCACCAGCGCAAGCACCACGAACGTCCAGCTCATGTGCGCTACTCCCCGTGATGATGGCCGCAGCAGCACTCATGGCCGTCGTCATGGCCGTGGCCGCCGCAGCACTCGTGGTCCTCGCCGTGATGGTGACCGCAACCGCACTCGTGGTCGTCGCCATGCTCACCGCAACCGCAGCCTTCCTCGTGAGCGCCATGCTCCTCGGGACGATACTGCGACCAGTCCAGACCGGCGGCGATGGCGTCGGCCTCCTCCTTATAGAGGACCGTGATGGCCTGGGTGCCCAGCTTGGCACCACCGATGGCGTCGAGCATGTCGTAGAGCGTAAAGGCCACGTCGGCGCCGGGCAGCGCAAGCTCGCGATCGTCGGCATAGGCGAGCGCCAAGCGCAGGTCCTTGATGAAGTGCTCGACCATAAAGCCGGGCTTGTAGTCGCCGTCGAGCGCCTTGGGAGCCAGGCTCTCCATGGCGCCGGACTTGCCGGTACCGCCCAGGATCATCTGGCGGGTCTTCTCCAGATCGAGGCCGCTCAGCTCGGCAAATGCCATGGCGTCTGCCATGCCGACCATGCAGGCGCCCAGCGACACCTGGTTGGCGAGCTTAGCAGCCTGGCCCTTGCCGGCGCCGTCGAAGCAGCAGATGTTATCCGCGAAGGTGGCAAGGATATCGCGGACCGGCGCGATGTCGTTCTCGGTGGCGCCCACGATAGCCGTAAGCGTGCCGGCGATAGCACCCGACTCGCCGCCGGTGACGGGGCAGTCAAACGCCATGCGGCCGGAAACCTGGGCGGCCTCGGCAATGTCGCGCGCCAGCTCGGGCGAGCTCGTGGTGAGGTCGATCAGGACCGCGCCGGGCTTAGTGCACGCGAGCAGGCCGTCGCCCGCCAGGTAGAGCTCCTCGACCTCGGAGGGATAGCCCACCATGGTAAAGACGACATCGGCGTTAGCCGCGGCATCTGCCGGCGTATCGGCCCAGACTGCGCCGTGCTCGATAAGCGCGGCGGCCTTGGACTTAGTGCGGTTGTTGACCGTGACGGAATAGCCAGCGTCCAGAATGTGGCCGGCAATGGGGGCACCCATAATTCCGGTGCCGATAAATGCGACAGAGAGCTTGTTTGCCATGAAACCTTTCCTTTTGGGTTGGGTGTTATTACCAGGTTGAATACTCGGTGCCAGCGTTTGGGCTGTGAGTCGAGGGCGATTACGGACGCATCGCTTGCCTACTGCCCGCGCACGCGGCGAGCGATGCGGTCGGAAAGCGAGGCTTTCTCGGCGCGGTTCTTACCCCAAAACGCAAGTGCCACCATGCCGGGCCCCACGTGCGAGCCGATGGTAGGACCGACGGAACTACGGATAATCGTGACGTCGGCGCAGCCCTCCTCCTTGCGAACGGCGGCCTCGAGCCAGTCACCATCCTTCTCGGCATCGGCCGTCATGATGGCGATGGGCATGGTGCGGTCGGGCACGTAGTTCTCGCGGAACGACTTGAGGATGGACTTGAGCGCCTTCTTGCGGCCGCGGTTGACGCCGATCAGCGACAGCGAGCCGGCCAGGTCGTAGGAGAGCTCGGGCTTGACGTCGAGCTTTGCCGTGAGCTGCGCCGCCGCGGGCGGAATGCGGCCGCCGGCAGCCAGCGCATCGAAGCTCTCGAGCGTAAAGTAACCGTGCACGTAGGTCTTGGCCTCGTTTGCCCAATCGACCAGCTGCTTGGCGGTCAGTCCCGCCGAACGCTGGCGCACGGCCTCGAGCGCCAAGAGCGCGCCGGTCGCGCAGGGCAGAGCGTTGTCGACCACGTAGAGCTCAAAGTTGGGATACTCGGCGCGCACGGCATCTGCCGCCTGGCACGCGGAGTTGTAGCTCGACGACAGCGCCGAGGTAAAGCACAGGTAGACCGTGGGCGTGCCCTCTTTGGCGCACTCGGTAAAGAACTCGATATAGCGACCGAGCGACACAGCCGAGGTGGACACGCGGGCACCGGCGCGCATGCGGTCGTAGAACTCCTTAGGGCTCATGCTCGACCAGATGTCGTCTGTGCGCTCCTCGCCATCGATAATGAAGGGGAAACCCAGGATATCGACATCGAGGTTCGCGGCGACCTCGGGGCTAAAGTCGCAGCAGGTATCGACGACGATGCGGCAACGGTCCGAATGACCGGCGGATGCGGCCTTGTCCATCAAAGCGACTCCTTACGTAAAAAGGCGGCCACCCGCATGGGATGGCCGCCAACCGTTAACTCATGCAAGTTAACGTATTTTACTCGTCAAGTGTTTCGATGCGGGGCTTGATGATGCCATATCCACCATTCTTACGGTGATACACCACATTGATGAGGCCAGTCGTAGCGTTCTCGAACACGTAGAAGTCGTGGCCGAGCAAATCGGTCTGCACCAGCGCCTGCTCCTCAGTCATCGGGGTGACATCGATGACCTTCTCGCGGACGAGCAGGTCGTCCTCCTCCTCGGGCAGCAGCAGGTCGGCCAGATCCTCGACGCGCTCGACCGGTGCGACATCCGCTGCGCTGGCACCGCCCTGGCGGTTGTCCACGACCTTGGTCTTGAACTTGCGCAGCTGGCGGGTGACCTTATCGGCGGAGAGGTCGATGGCGGCGTACATATCTGCACCGTGCTCGGCAACGCGAATCACCGAACCGCGGGCACGAACCGTAACCTCGACGATTGCCGGGTTGGGGTTCGAGGGGTTCTTCTCATAACGAAGTACAACGTCGACCGTCATGGGCTCGATATCGAAAACCTTGAGCGCCTCGCCGATCTTCTCATCCACATGCGCACGCAGAGCATCGGTTACCGTCGTTTTGCGTCCAGAAACCTTGATATCCATACGTGGCTCCAATCTGCCTCGGGGACTTACTGTACTGCCTATGTACCCATTGCCGTGCATTTAATCACCCGAATTCCCAAAGACCCGAATAACGATTGCTTGATACCGCATACCGAAGTCTCGCACTTTTCCGTGGCAAAGTGCGCTATAGGAAGGCGTCGACGGAGTTAATTTTTCTCCTGGAAATTAGCTTTGACCTGCTAGTTTTAGCAAAATAGAAAAGCCGGGCTCCCCTATTTGGGAGACCCGGCCATGCGTGTTGAAACCGTGAAGAAGCGCCTCGTTCGATGTGTGGTAGACGCCACCCCTACCAATAACTAGCTATTGAGCTTGTTAATGTCGTCGTCGGTGATAGCGCCCTCCTGGCTGGACGATTTATCCTCGGAGGTTGCACCCTCGCTGTTCGAATCGGAGGATGCGGACTCGCTGGATCCGGTGTCGGTCGGCTGCACGTCGGCGCCCGAGACCGTCTTGGTGGTGAGGTCATAGGGTATCGTGCCGTACCAGACGGAGTGGACCGCCTCGAGCGTGCCGTCGACCGTGATGCCGTCGAGAGCATCGCTCACGGCACGACATAGCTCGTCGTTGGCCGCGAGGCCCGCGACGCCGAGCGTCGAGGGCGTCTCGAGCGCGCCGACGTAAGAGATCTGGCTCATCAGGCGCGCGAGGTAACCACCGGCCGTGGAATCACAGATCACGTAATCGACCTCGCCCGACTCGAGTGCTTCGAAGCACTCGTTGATGTTGGAGAAGGTCTTTTGGTTGGCCGTAATGCTCTGCTTGGCGAGCGCTTCCTGCGAGGCCGAAGAGGTCTGAACGCCCAGGGTAGCGGTGTTAAGCGTTTCGGTGGAAACGCTCAGCGACTCGCCGTCACTGCTCTTGCCGAATACGGCGGGGGCGTCGTACAGACAGGTGCCAAGCGAGCTGATGTCGCCGCCCGCAGACTTGATGTCGCCAATAAAGATGTCGGCCTTTTTATCGCTGAGCGCGGAATCGGCCGAGGACGCATCGACAAAGGCGACCTTGAGACCCATGCGGCATGCAAGGGCACGAGCGGCGTCGACCGCATACCCCGTGAGGTTTCCGTCGGCATCCCGCATGGCTTGCGGGGCATCGGAAGTATCGAGGGCGACCGTCAGGGTTCCCGGCGTGACCAGGGCATCGTCCGATACCGTGGGGGTAACGGTCTCGCGCTCGATCTGGTCGATCGTGGGCGTCGTGAACGTGGACAGTGGATTGAACGCGCATCCACTCAGGCCCAAAACGGCAATGACCGCCGCGGTCCCAGCACCTAACCGAGCCGCATGCATCAAGCTGCCCCTCACCATGTCCACTACCCTGCCTTCTGTGTCGCATACGATCCGTGCCCTGCACGGAATATCGGGTTGTTCCCACCAGCTGACCTGGTATTTGACCCCACACTTGCGCACCGGGGTGTTTGCTCGGGAGGCCATAGCCACCTTCACGACTGGCCCGCTCGCCCGCGAGGCGGTATTGCCCCAAAGAAAGTAGAACGGACGGTGCGGCTTACATCTAGGACGCGCCATGATCGCGCCGCGCGCACGCGGTCGCTTACGTGGATCCCTTTGACCGCGTCTGTCTTGGACTAGGATGGGCATTTCGTCCGTCCGCAACCACAGCCTGGCAGGAACGTAGCGCATTATAGCTAAGTTCAAGCTATAGTTTAAGGTTAGGGACGTTATTCGCATCTCGAGTACAGATTTTGCAGGTCGGGACGGATCATTCGTGCCCCCATGAAGCCCGGAGCTCCCCCACGGGGAGCTCCGGGGCACCCGTCTCAGGGTGCCGTGTGCAAAAAACGGCAAATATGAGTACTGTTACCAATTTAGTAGCAGCGTATTACCGCCCCACGAGCCCTTTTTGAGTTCCGCACAGCCTGCTTGGCGCCAAGATATTCCACATTCGTTTATTATCTCTTCGCTGAATCCAGATTTTCGGCCCAAACTTCTTTGTTTTTGCTGTCACTAATCTAGTAACAGTACTCATATTTGCCGTTTTTTGCACAGAGCATATAAACAGACCCCCTATAAAGCCATAGTTTTACACCGGCTTGAGCCCAAAGCACGCTCGGAGCGTATTCAGCAGAGCATCTTGCCTCTTTCGACGAGCCTCTACGCGATTCTGATATCGCTTACCCATACGCTGGTGGATGCGCCATGCGAGCGCTTCCATCGCTTCCATGTCGCAGAGCATTTCATTGTTGACCGTCGCGACCTCGATTCCCATAGTAATCAAGCCCGTGTTGCGTTTTTCGTCATGGATACGTCCCCTCCGGGAGGAATGACCCTGCTCACCGTTGTATTCCAGGTCAAACCGAGCTGCTTCCTGATAGGCATCGCAAACCGCATACGGCATCCCCGAGATCGCCTGCGCACGGTCGTTGAACTCGATTTTGTGGTCGGTCTTAAAGGGACCGCAGGCAAATCCGCCATAGGAAAACGGAAGCGAAAACATGGCAAGCATGATGCATTCCATGGGTGAGCGCAGGTTTTCCGACAGATAGGGACACAGCCGCCGCAGCTGCTTGGCCGAGCTCCCCTTGCATGCCCCAAGATAATCTGCCAAGCGATCGGGCGTCAGCACGGGCTCGACCTCAAAGTAACCGACATCTGACGGCTGGTCCCTATCCTTTGCAAGCCTGTTCACGGTGGGCGAGCTGTAAGGGGGCAGATACTGCCCGCGATCGCTCAGCGAAATCTTGGAGCACAGCTCCTGGGCCAGGGCAAATGCTTGGATATAGCCGACTTCGCGCGCAACGGCGGCACAGAGGGCCTCGGGAGACAAGCTGTACACCCCCGGCTCCACCTCCAAAATCGAGGCGTCCGGCAGGCCTGTAGAACAAACGGACCAGCTTGCACCAGGCATGCGGCGGCGCTGCTTCGCCGACCCCACCAGCAGGCACAGGTCTTCTTGAACCTCGCCACTCACGGCCCCGACCCTCACCAAATCGGGAAGATAGATGTCCTCGGCCGAGGGCGACGATGCGTGCAGCACACGGCGCTCTTCATCGGGATCGAGGTCCCTCCAGCTGATGTAACCCATTTGTCGGCGCTCGGCGCGCATCATGCGCAGCGCCGAGGCGCCAGCCAGGATTACGGAGGCCGCCAGTTGCTCGCTTGTCGGCTCGATGCGCCGCGCAATCTTCACTGCCACAAAACCACCCCTACCAAACGCGTGCGATAGCGAGGCCATCGACTGCTGCGGCGCCGGCACGCTTGAGCTCCGCCGAGGCCGCTGCCATGGTCGCGCCCGTGGTAATGACATCATCGATGAGCAGCAGACGGCAGCCGCGCACATCCTCGACCGTCTCATACATGCCCCGGGCATGTTCCCGGCGCTCATCGCGACCGAGCTCTCGCTGGTCACCGTGACCGTATTTGACCAGGGCGTCCAGCAACGACACACCCGAAAGATCGCAAAACGAGCGCGCGATTGCTTCCATATGGTCGAATCCACGCCGCCGAAACGCTGCCGCAGTCGCGGGCACAAACACCACCGCATCGGCGCCGGACAGCACACTGCCGTAGCGATCGGAGGCTGCCACCTGGGCATGCAAGGCAGTATCGTAGAGCAACTCCGCCAGATACGGTGCCAGACGGCGCTCGCCCGCATCCTTGTACGCCTTGATGATGCGCGGCAGCGGATGCGCGTAGACGGCACACGCCAGGCAGCGATCGAGCGCCTCGGCCATTGCCGAAGACGTGCCCTCGACCGAACACTCGGTACACAGCAAATCCCCAAACGGGGCGCCGCATCGGATGCAACTATGGCACGGATCGATGAGCGCGAATGAGGCCAGGCAATCCTGGCAAATCAGCGCACCGGAACGCTCGCAGCCGGCGCATCGCGTGGGCGACAGCGCCTCGAGCGCCTCGTACGTCGCGCGCTCGGCAAGCGGTAGCAATTCGTCCGCAAACGGTAGGACTCCTGCGCCCCGCAAGCGAGTCAATACGTTCAGATGTCTTTTCATGACACAACCCTCCCTACGCGAAGGCGAAGGGAGGGTTGTCGGTGTAGAGCCATGATACCCAGAGGTGCTGGGGTCAGACAGGTTGCATCCGCTTACGGACGTTATTCGCCGGCAGGCGGTTGCGGTGCGGACGAGGTGTGGGTCGAGCCTTCGCCACCGTCCTGGCGCGGCTTGCGGGAGCGACGGCGACGGCGACGCTTTTGGCCCTGGTCGGTCGAGCCCTCGCCACCGCGATCCTCGCGCGGCTCGCGCTCGTCGCGAGCGGCGCCACGCGAAGCCTTGGCAGCCGCTCCCCCGCCATCCCCGGGACGACGGCGCGTGACCTTGACTTCGCCATCCGAAACCTGATCGGCCACAGAAGGAATCGAGGGTTTCTGCTGCGCGCCCGAGGAATGGCGACGACGCGGACGTGACGCGCGCTCCTCCTCGCCACGCGGCTTGCCAGCCTTGTCGGCAGGCGCGTCGGAGGCCGAGGCGCCCTTGGGAGCGGCACCGGCCTCGCGAGCAGCTGCGGCGCGGAAGGCGTCCTCGCGCTCCTCGCTCGACAGGTGACGGCGACGACGGCGCGTGGGGTTCATGCCACCGCCGCGATTTTGCTGCTGGGGCTGCTGAGCCTCGCGCTCGCGGGAAGCGTTCTTACCCGCGGCCTCGCCATTGTCGACGGACGCCGTGCGCTTGCGGCGGCGACGGCCATCGGCTGCTCCCTCGGTCTCGGGCGCCTCGGCCTTGCCGCGGCCCTTTCCACGGCCACGGCCCTCGCCCTGGCCCTGAGCGGTGCGAGCATCGGATTCGGCATCGCGACGACGGCGCTTGGGCATCGATGTGCCGGCCAGACGATCGGCGCTCGACAGGCCATCGCCCACGTCGACGCCGTTTTCGCGATCGAGTTCCATGAGCGCCAGACGCATCTCGGGCGACTCGATGCGCTCGAGCACGTCGCGCGTCACGCAGTCGGGGCGGCAGTTGCAGCCCTGCTCGGCGGCCTTCTTTTTGCAACCCTCCGAGCACGTCATATCGGCCAGGTTGACCTTAAAGACTTTGCCGTTCTCCAGGCGCAGCACCAGCTGCTCACGCGGCGTGTCATATTCCTGGATGCGCGCCTTGCCAAGCGGCGTATCGATAAGCGTCTTCTTTTTGGGCGCGCGGCTCTTAAAGTCCTTGTACGCCTCGAACTCGTAGCGCAGGCAGCACATCAGGCGGCCGCAGACGCCACTAATCTTGGACGAGTTGAGCGGCAGGTCCTGCTCCTTTGCCATGCGGATCGAAACCGGCTCAAACTGTCCGCCAAAGCGCGTGCAGCAGAGCTCCTGGCCGCACTGGGCATAGCCGCCCACCAGGCGGGTCTCGTCGCGCACGCCGATCTGGCGCATGTCGACGCGAATGTGCAGCGTCGAGGACAGGTCCTTGACGAGCTGACGGAAATCGACGCGCTCCTCGGCCGCGAAGTAGAACACAGCCTTCTCGCCGCCAAACAGGTACTCGACGCCGACCGGCTTCATCTCGAGGTCGAGCTCTTTGACCAGACGACGGAAATCGACCATGGCCTCGTCGCCCTGGATGGCCAGGTCGTCGGCAAGCTGCAGGTCGATGTCGCTCGCCACGCGCAGCACGGGCTTGAGCGGCTGGCCGATCTCATCTTGCGGCACCTCGAAGGGATCGGCCGTGACCAGGCCGATCTCGGTTCCGCGCTCGGTGGAGCAAATGGCATAATCGGCCTCGAGGATATCCAGATCCTGCGGGTCGAACCACAGGTCGCGCGAGGCGTAGGTAAACTTAACGGGTACGACTAACGGCATTTCAGTGCCTTCCTGATATCGAACAGCATGACCTCGATGGCCAGCTGGGGAGTAACGTTTCTGGCTATGTTGCGCTCAGCCGTGGCAACCGCCTCGAGCGCCTGGGTGGCACCCGCAACATTCGTCGCGGCGGCAAGCCGCCCGATCGTGTCGCGCACGTCTTCGTTCACGACGTCGGCCGCCTCGTCCTGAAGCGTCAGCAGCACGTCGCGCATGAGCGTCCGCGCGCTCGCCAGCGCTTCCATGATACCCGAACGCTCGCGCGCGTTGAGTTCGCGCTTGTTGCGGTCCTCAAGCTGCTTCAATGCTCCACGCGACAGGTAGTCGGCGTTTTGCTCGAGCACCTTTTCCTGTGTGGACTTGACCTCGGCAAGCGGCGCCTTAACGGCGACGATGAGCGACTTGGCGCGGCTGAGCACATCAGCCTCGTCGGCAGCGATGAGCGAATCGATGGCGCGGACCATTTGGCGGCGAGCATCCTGGCGCTCGGCACTCTTAAGGAACTCGATGCCGCGTGTGGGGCTTCCCGCCACGGCGACCGCCATGCGGCAACGCGCGAGGTCCTGACCCGTCGCGCGACTCACGGCCTGCGCGGCCACGGTGGGCGACACCAACCGAAACGGCACGCACTGACAGCGGCTCACGATGGTGGGCAACATCACGTCTGCCGAGGTGCCCAACAAGATGAACATAACGCCCTCGGGCGGCTCCTCGAGTGTCTTGAGCAGCGCGTTGGCGGTGTTAGCGCGCAGTTGCTCGGCACGATCGATGATGTAGACCTTGGCCTTGGCACGGATGGGCGCCAGCGGCACGTCATCGAGCAGCTCGCGGGTCTGGGCAATGAGGTAGCCTGTGGCGCTCTCGGGCGTGTAATAGTGCACGTCAGGATGCGTATGCCGAGCAACGCGTACGCAGCTGTCGCATGCTCCGCAGCCGTCCTGCTCGCACAGGAAGGCCTGGGCGAGCGCCCATGCGGCATCGAGCTTGCCGGCACCGGGAGCGCCCAAAAACAGGTAGGCGTGCGATGCGCGGCCGCTGGCGACGGCGTTGGTCAAAAAATCGCGCACGCGCTCTTGGGTGTCGAGCTTGGCCAGCAGGCTTGCCTGAGCGGGGGCCATGTTACTCGGCCTCCTTGGCAAGCGCGGCGGCGACAGCATCTTGCGAAATGTCGAGACCGTACGCGCGAATCTGCTCGACCGTCTTCTCGAAGACTTCCTCGACGGTCGCAGTGGCGTCGATGAGCTTTACGCGGTTTGGCTCCTCGGCAGCAATAGCGCAGAATCCCTGGTAGACACGCTCCTGGAATGCCATGCCTTTGGCCTCCATGCGATCTGCCGCGCCACGGGCCGCCATGCGCAGCGCCGCCTGCTCGGGCGTGATGTGATAGACGAGCGTGAGCGCCGGGTGCGTTCCCGCAACGGCCAGGTTGTTGGCATCGCGCACCATCTGGCGATCAAGGCCGTCGGCAAATGCCTGATAGCAGGTTGTGGAATCGTAGAAGCGGTCACACAGGACCACCTTGCCGGCCGCGAGGGCGGGAGCTATGACCTCGTGCACCAACTGGGCGCGCGCTGCCTCGTAGAGCAGCAACTCACAGGTGTCGCCCATCGCTGTATTGGCGGGGTCGAGCAGCAGAGCGCGGATCTTTTCGCTAATGGCGGTACCGCCCGGCTCGCGCAGGCTCACAACCTGGTAGCCAGCGAGTTCGAGCGCGCGGGCAAGCAGACGCGCCTGCGTGGACTTGCCGGCGCCGTCGACGCCCTCGAGCGTGATAAAGCTATGTTGAGCGGGCTCAAAAGCCATGGGCGCAGCCCCTTCCTACAAGGCGCGTAAATGCAGATATATCAACCAAGCCATGATACCCCAGTGCTCGGCGCGTCCCCAATGGCTAATGGTGCCTTTCCAAAGTTGCGGTGAAATAGGGACTGGTTGAAGCCCTGAGACCGCCAAACAGTCCCTATTTCACCGCAACTTATGATGGGGAATTTTGGACGCTGGGTATAATCGTCGTATTGCATTGAAATGTGGCGAAAGGAGTGGCAATGTCTCGGTATTGCGCCTCGTGCGGCAAACTTCTTGCAGATGATGCCAAGTTCTGCACCTCATGCGGTGCACCCGTTGAGCAGACAACCGCAAGCAATGGCCAACCCGCGTTTGAGCAGACCGGCTTCCTCGATACGTCGCAAGCTAAGCCGGACGACCCCCTCGCCTATCGCCCCGACCCCGCCGCCAGCCCCGCAGCGGTCGAAACGACGCAGCGCATATCCGTCGCGGACACCCCGCCCCAACAGCAACCGGCATCTACGTACGCGCCTGATTCACCACAGGCCCCCGCCGCCAAAAAGAGCAGCACCAAGGCGCTTATCGCCGTTATCGTTGTGCTCGTGGCAATTATCATCGCCTTGGTCATCTTTTTTGTGATCAAGCCTTTCGACAACGCCGCCACGCAAACGACTGCCGAGATTACTAAGCTGCACCATGATGTTGACGATGATGACCTCAAGCCTCTCGACGACCCCAATAGCCTTTTTGACGATGATGACGAGGATGGCAGCCAGGCGACCCTCTCCGAGCAAAACCTCTACCGTCGCCTGAGCGAATACTACGACTTGCTCGAAGATCTCGATAACCAGGTCCGTGCCTGCGCAGAGGCGTTCAATGGCGGTTATCTGGAAGAGGACCGTACCGCCCGTCAAAATCTCGCCGACGTCGCCGAGCGAACGGAGGACACCATCGAGCAGTATTACGATATCGTCGAGGACCTGGACGTCCCCATGAGCTCCAAGAACTACAGCTCTTGGAAAGACATCGTTGCCCTGTATGACGACCTGGACCACCGCATCGACGCGATCTGCGATGCCTGGGAGATCAGCCTAAAGTACGCAAAGCCCGCGGACCATAAGGACGAAATCGTGGCGCCGCTGTCGCGCGACAACGTGGCGGGCACCAATGACAACAAGTACCGTCAGGACTTTGAGGACCGCTATCCCAGCGCCAAGCCTGTCGAGGTGAACTAGTCGCATGCGACGTTCTTAAACGACCAGTCATTCAAGAACGTCCCCAATGACTACGCAAAAAAACGAGCGAGGATCATGGGACCCTCGCTCGTTTTTGTTTTAGGTGATGCTTCGACCGTGCGGCTACTTGTCGGCAGCGGTCTTTTTGGTAGTCGACTTCTTGGCCGTCGTCTTTTTCGCGGCAGTCTTCTTGGCGGTCGACTTCTTGGCGGTCGAAGTCTTCTTGGCTGCCGTGGTCTTCTTCGTCGTGCTCGCCTTGGTCGCAGCCTTGCGGCCGCGGGCGGGCTTCTTCTCCTTGGTCGGGCAATCCATGTTGACGCAGATACGCCACGGACCGCGCGCCGTGTTGACCACCACGATGGGGGCGCCGCACTCGGGGCAGGTCTCGCCCGTCGCCTCGAGCTTGCCGCGCGCCGGCAGCGGATAGCTCACGCCGCAGTCATCGTAGTTGGTGCAGCGGATAAAGCGCTTGCCGCTCTTCTCGCTCTTGTGTGCAATCAGATCACCATGGCGTCCGGCCTCGGCGCACACCTTGCACTCGCCCACCTTAAGGTCGGGCTCGTAGTTGGTGGGGCACGTCGGGTTCACGCAAATCTCGAAGGCCTTCTGGCGGAACGGCTGGCACTTAATGCGCGGTGCACCGCATTCGGGGCACACGGCCGCCTCGCCCTCGAGCGGGCTCACCTTGACGCCGCTCGGCACCGGATAGGTCACGTCGCAGTCGGGCCAGCCCATGCAGCCGATAAAGCTGCCGCGGGTCTTGGCGCTCGTCTTCATAACCAAGTCCTTGCCGCACTTGGGGCAGGCGCCCACGCGCGCATCGGCCGTGACGGCGTCGCTGATGGCGTCGCCCAGCTCCTGCGTATGCTTGAGCAGCTCGTCGAGCACGCCGGCCAGCAGCGCGCGCGAGTGCGTCACGACATGCTCTTCGGTGTCCTCGCCGCGCTCCACGCGGGTCATGTCGCCGTCGAGCTCGCTGGTCATATCGGGGCTCGTGATGCGCGGGGCAAACCGCGACAGCGCATCGATGATGGCGATACCCAGCTGGCTCGGCTCCACGGGATCGTTTTTGAGATAGCGCACGGCGTACAGGCGCTCGATGATGCTCGCGCGCGTGGACTTGGTACCCAGGCCGCGCTTTTCCATCTCCTGCACGAGCTTGCCCTGGCTGTAGCGCGCGGGCGGCTCGGTCTGCTTGGCCTCGAGCTTAATGTCGAACACGTCGACCGTATCGCCCTGCTCCAGCGGCGGCATCTGCTCGTCGCGCTTGAGACCGTACGGGTACGCCTCGCGGAAACCCGGGGTCACGAGCACATCGCCCGAAGCCACGAACGGCTCGCCGTTCACGTCGAGCTCGAGCTTGGTGTTCTCGATGGTCGCGGGACCCATAAGCGTCGCCAGGAAGCGGCGGGCGATGAGGTCGTAGAGCTTGCGCTGGCCGCCATCGAGCGTGGACGGATCACCTTCGCCCGTAGGGTAGATAGGCGGGTGGTCGGTGGTCTCGACCTTGCCGCGCGTGGGCTTCATGGGGCCGGCGAGCACCTTTTTGCATACGGGCGCCAGCGCCGGGTTAATCTTTGCCAGGTCGCTCACCACGGCGCCCAGATCGAGCGTCGCAGGGTACACGGTGTTGTCGACACGCGGGTAGCTGATGAGGCCCGCCATGTAAAGGGACTCGGCGATGCGCATGGTACGCGCAGGCGAGATGCCCTCGGCCGCGGCGGCAGCCTGCAGCGAGGTGGTCGCAAACGGCGTGGGCGGTTGCTGCTTACGCGAGCGCTTGGTCACCGCGGCAACGGTCGCCGTCGTAGCGCCGTCGACGTGACCATACGCCGTCTCGGCAGCGTCCTTGTCGGTAAAGCGCGCCGTCTTGTGCGCGATCTTAAAGCGGTCGTCCTCGGCAGCACCCTGCGCGGCGCCCATGCCGCGGATCTGCCAATAGTCCTCGGGCACAAACGCCATACGCTCGCGCTCGCGCTCGACCACCAGGGCGAGCGTCGGCGTCTGCACGCGGCCGGCAGAGCGCACGTTACCAAAGCCGCCAAACTTGGCGAGCGTCAGGTAACGCGTAAGCACCGCACCCCAAATGAGGTCGATGTGCTGACGGCTCTCGCCCGCGTCGGCCAGGTTCTGGTCGAGCGAGACGAGATTATCGAAGGCCTGCGTGATCTCGGCCTTGGTAAACGAAGAATACTGGGCGCGGGCGACCGGCAGGTCGGGCGCAACCTCGCGCACCTTGTTGAGGGCGTCCGAACCGATCAGCTCGCCCTCGCGATCGAAGTCCGTAGCGATAATGACGCTGTCGGACTTCTTGGCAAGGTTCTTGAGCGAGCGAATGAGTTCCTTCTCGGCCGGCAACTTAATGACGGGCGCCCAGGTGAGATAGGGCAGGCTCTCGAGCTTCCAGCCCTTGATGGAGATGCCATCGGCAAGAAACGGCTTGCGCTTGGTGTCGTAGGGCGGACGTGCCAGGCCATCGGGTATGTCGGCCGGCAGCATCTCGCCGTCCTCGGTGACCGAATACCAGCCCAGCTTTTTATCGAACAGCACGCTGTCACAAAAATCGGGCGCGAGGATGTGACCGGCAAGGCCGATCGTCACGCACTCCTCGCCCTTCCACTCAAAACGGTAGATGGCGGTGTTGTACACCTTGTCCTTTTTGGGCTTACCCGTGGACAGACGCTCGGCGATCTGACGCGCGGCGTCGTTTTTCTCGGCGATGATGAGCTTCAAAAGAGGCTCCTATCTCGTATTTCTGCGGCTACGCCCGCCCGTATGGCGGCCGACTTACGCCCTTGCTTGCTCAATCTGCCCGATGAGCCAATCGCACCAGGCATCCATGCCCTCGCCCTTGCGCGCGCTCACGGCAAACCGCGGCGCCTGTGGATTGAGGTCATCGAGTGTCTTAGTATACCTATCCATGTCAAAATCGAAAGCCGGAGCCACGTCGACCTTGTTGAGCAGCTGCGCGCCGGCGTGCTGGAAGATGCCCGGGTACTTGATGGGCTTGTCGTCGCCCTCGGGCACCGAGAGGATCATGATGGACAGGTTCTCGCCCAGGTCAAAGTCGACTGGGCAGACCAGGTTACCCACGTTTTCGATAAAGATGACGTCGATGTTTTCCAGACCCACAGCCTGGTCGAAGGCGTCAACGGCCTCCATGATCATGTTGCCCTCGAGGTGGCACAGGCCGCCCGTGTTGATCTGGATGGCGGGCATGCCGGCTTCCTTCATGGTGATGGCGTCGACATCCGAGGCGATATCGCCCTCGATGACGGCGCAGCGCAAGCCGGCCTTGTCGCGCAGGCGCTCGTTGGTGCCCAGAATCGTAGTGGTCTTGCCCGAGCCAGGGCTCGACAGCACATTGATCACATAGGTGCCTGTCTCATTAAATCGCTGACGCAGCTGATCTGCCAGGCGCTCGTTGCGCGACAGGATCGGCGACGCGATATCAATCGTTTTCTCGGCCATACTTAGCGCTCCTTACTTTAGCCCCTTTGTACCCTGTCCCCAGGTGGCTGGCGGGTTAATCGTCGGGGGTTTCGATCTCGATACTGGCGATGTCGAGCTCGCGGCCGTGCAACAGACGCACGTTGGCGCCGCCACACTGGGGACAGCGGCAATGGAAGCGGTCGTGCTCAAAGACCTCGCCGCAGTCCAGGCACTCGCTTTGTGGATGGACTTCCTCTACGGCAAGCTCGCAGCCGCGCGTGAGCGGGTCCTCGTCGCGAAACGTCTCCCAAGCAAAGTCGAGCGCCTCGCGCACGACCTCGGCCATATCCCCGATACGCAGCGTCACCAAAACGGCGCGCGAGGCCCCCGCCCCACGCGCCGCGCGAATCACTGTATCGAGTATGCCGTTGACAATGCCAACCTCGTGCATACCGTTTTACTCCTCGTCGTCCTCGTCGTCCGAGAACAGGTCCAGACGGCTCACGAACAGGCCCTCTTTGCCCTCGCGCGCGGTAATGACCACGCGGGCGATAGCGAGCGAGATCTCGTAGAGCGAAAGCAGAGCACCGTACATAAGGCCCAGGGTGACGGGCGAGCCGTCGGGCGTGATCACGGCCGAACCCACGAGCAGGCCAACGTATACATAACGCCAGGCACCGCGGAAAGCAGCGTAGGACACGATGTGGAAGACGGACAGATAGAAGATGATGAGCGGCAGCTCAAACGCCACGCCAAAGCCGATCATAAAGAGCAGCTCCATGTTGACGTAGTTCTCCAGATCGGGCAGCGCCGTAGCGACGGCCGAGGTCTCGCCGATGAGCCACTCAAAGCCCGCAGGAATGATGATGAAGTAGCAAAAGATGGCGCCCAGGAAGAACAGCACCGTCGAGGCGAGCACCGTGGGCACGACCCACTTGCGCTCGTTGGGGCGAAGCGCCGGCAGGAAAAACGCCAGGATCTGCCAGATGATCATGGGCGTGCACATGACCACGGCCATCTTGATGGCCAGCGAAAAGCGCAAACCAAAGCCGCCGAGCGTGGTGGTAATGTAGAACTTACCGTCCGGCACAAAAGAGCGGATGGGGTCTTCCAGGATGTCGAGCACCACAGGCGTGGCGAAATACAGCACGATAGCGGCGGCAAACACCGACACGACCACGATGGTCAGGCGGCGACGGAGTTCTCCCAGGTGATCAAAGAGCGGCATACGCGCAGGTCCGATAGGCATTACTCATCGCCTCCCTTCGAGGCGTCGGCGGCAGCAGCGTCGTCCTCGGCCTCGAGCTCGCGAGCGAGCTGGTCGACGACGGCCTTGCGCTTGCGGGGACGACGGGCGTAGAGATCGGCCGTCGTGGGCTCTGCCGGCTCGGGCTCGGGCTCCGGCTCTGCAGCAGGTTCGGGATCGACGGTGGCAGCGGCGGCAGGCTCTGCGTTCTCGGCCTCCTCGGCAATACCTTCGTCCTCGGTGGCACCCTCGCTCGCGGCCTTCTCGGCGGCAAGGCGGGCACGGCGCTCGGCAAAGGTCTCCTTCTTTGCGGGTGCAGCCGTCCCGGCGGCATCCTCGTCCGCATCGGAATCGTCATCGACGGCAGCCTTCTTGGGCTTGACCGGAGCCGAAGCAGCCTCGCTTACCGGATCGATGATCTCGGACTGAACAACGGCCGTCATCTTTTCCTGCGTCTCGCGGAACTGACGAATGGCACGGCCGATCGTGCGGCCCATCTGTGGGAGCTTATCCGGGCCAAACAGCAAAAAGCCGAAGACCACGATGATCGCGAGCTCACCCTCTCCAATACCAAACACACATACCTCCAAGGCTCGATGTGAGTCGAGCCCGCACCGCGCCATTCGGCCGGAACTCGTCTATTCATTCGGTCAAGTATAGCGCCCGGACGCCAAAACGTCCGAGCGCATCACAAACATATGCCAAACGGCACGCCCTTTTTGGGGGCAAAGATTATGCCGCCGTGATCGAAATCTCCTGGTCGACGCCCAGCAGCTGAACCACGCGCATCACCTGGGGCTGCACATTAGTGCAGCTAAAGCGCTTACCGTGGTCGACCGCGTGGTGCGCGGCGCCCACGAGCACGCCAATGCCCGTCGAATCGATGTAGCTCACCTGGGCAAAATCGAGCTCAACGGCCTCAGTGGGCTGCTCGAGCGCCAGGTCAATGGCATTGCGCAGGCTATCGGCGTTAGAGATATCGATCTCGCCGGTCACCTTAATGGTGTAGATCTCCGGTGTGGGGTTGGTGGAAATACCCAAATCCATGTATACGCTCCTTTACGTATCGAAAGTGCGGATAGTACTGGGCGCGGACTTGCGGGGCCCTAGGCGTTAGGCGCGCTCGGCACGCGCAAGCTCGGCAGCGACAAGCTTAACGGCCAGCACCAGTACGTCGAGTGCTGCCTCCAGGTCCTCGACCGTGGGATAGCTCGGCGCGATGCGGATGTTGGTGTCGCGCGGATCCTTGCCATAAGGCCAGGTGGCACCAGCCGGCGTAAGCTTGACGCCCAGGTCGGCACAAAGCGCGGCGACCTTTTGGGCCGAGCCCTCGGGACCATCAAAGCTCACAAAGTAGCCGCCGCGGGGATGTGTCCAAGTGGCGCAACCCGTATCGCCCAGGCCCTCGGTGAGTTTGCGCTCAACGGCCTCAAAGCGCGGGCGCAAAAACTCGGCATGCTTTTTCATGTGCTCCTTGACCGCCTCGATGGTGGGAAGGAAGCGCACGTGACGCAGCTGGTTGAGCTTATCGGCGCTGATAAGGCCGGCCTTCAGGCGCTTGGAGAACTCCGCGATAACCGCGGGGCTCGCACCGATAAAGCCGATGCCGGCGCCCGGGAAGGTGATCTTGGACGTCGAGGCAAAGGCCACCACGCGATCCTCGGTGCCCGCCGCGCGAGCGAGGTCAAAGATGTTTGCGAGCTCGTCGGTCTCATCGTACAGGTCGTGCACGCAGTAGGCGTTGTCCCAGAAGATGCGAAAATCGGGTGCGGCCGTGGGCATCTCGACCAGGCGACGCACAGTGTCCTCGCTAAAGGTGATGCCCGTGGGGTTGGAATACTTGGGCACGCACCAGATGCCCTTGATGGAGTCGTCGGCGGCAACCAGGCGCTCGACCTCGTCCATGTCGGGGCCGTTGTCGGTCATCGCGACGGGAACGTTCTCGATACCCAGGTCGGCGGTGATGCCAAAGTGGCGGTCGTAGCCGGGAACAGGGCACAGGAACTTGACCCTCTTGCCGTCGTGCGCGGCCTCATAAGCCTCCCAGGGCTCGCTGCCGCACGAGCCGCAGCGCCAGAACATGCCAGCGATATCGTGCTCGATCAGCAGGCTCGACGAACCCAGTACAAGCGTCTGCTCGGCGGGGCAACCCAGGAACTCCCCCGCTAGCTTGCGTGCCGAGGGAATGCCCTCAAAGCAGCCGTAGTTGGAGCAGTCGACGTTGCCGTCGTGCAGATCGGCATCGGCATTGAGGATATCGAGCATGGGTCGAGAGATGTCCACCTGGGAGGGCGACGGCTTGCCGCGGGCCATGTCGAGCGCCAGGCCCTTGGCCTTGACCTCGGCAACCTCGGCTTTGAGTGCCTCGATGGCGGCATCGAGTTCGGTGGTTTCCATCTTCTGGTAGATCGTCTGCATGGGGTGCGACCTTTCGCGAAGCGGTACGTTGCAGTTCGTCTAAGTATAGACCGCCACCGCCGCAACGGTATGAAGCCGTGATAGATTAAGTTCATCGCAATGAATTATGAATCGCCGCGCATGCCGGCGTGGGGCGCCCAAGGAGGCACTATGGAATACGGATCGTTCCAGGCCGAGGAATTCGGCGACCTGCAGCGCCTGGTCGACGGGCTGTTTTACGACCGCCGCGCCATCGACCGCCTGGATCTCATCGTACAGGCCGAGATCTTGGACCTGGCGCCCGATCTCATGGAAATCGTGAACCTTTTGCCGCCCGGTTACTACGACCGCCAGTCACTTTGCGACCAGCTCAACTCCGCCTTGGCCGCCCACGGCTGGGGCGCCGTCTACGGAACGGTGGAATAAGCCTAGTCATTTAAGAACGCCCCCATTGACTAAAACGCCGCTTGTGATGGTGTCCACAGGCGGCGTTTTCAAACTTGTATATGCTTTTACTTGTCTTTGGGCGCGGGGTGTTTGCAGACCACACTCATGTAGATCATACCGAGCACGGCAGCGGTGACCGAACCGGCAAGGATGGCGGCCTTGGCGGCCAGGACCTCAAACTGGGCCGTCGGGAAGGCAAGGCCGCTGATGAGGATCGACATGGTGAAGCCGATGCCGCCCAGAATGCCCACACCGGCAATCATGTGCCAGTTAACGTTATGCGGCAGCTCGCAGACCCTAAACTTAACCAGGGCAAACGTCATGCCAAAGATACCAATCGGCTTGCCCAGCAGCATGCCAAAGTACACGCCGAGCGTCACCGGATCGGTGAGCAGCGTGCTCATGTCCACGCCCACTAGGCGAACCTGTGCGTTCACGAACGCAAAGATCGGCAGAATCACAAAGTTGACCGGCGTGGAGATCAGACGCTCCATGCGGATGAGCGGCGGGGTCACGCGGTGCATGACGCGCTCGACCCTGGTGGTCGAGACGGTAAAGTCATGCTGGCCCAGGATGTGTGCCTCGTCGTCGTAGCGGTCATCAAGCAGCGGCAGGCACTCGCCCAACCAATCGGTGAGGCTATCGAGCTTGACGCCGCACTTGGCCGGGATGGTAAAGGCCAAGATGACGCCGGCGAGCGTGGCATGTACGCCGCTCTTGAACATGCAGAACCACAACAGCAGACCCAGTACCGAATACGGGGCAAGGCGGTAATGCTGCGTCTTGTTGAGCCACACGAGCGCGCAGGTCACAAGCGCAGCGGCGCCCAACCAAAACGGATTGGGGCTCTGACCGTAGAAGATGGCGATGGCGGCGATGGAGATAAGGTCGTCGGCGATGGCGAGCGTCGAGAAGAACACGCGCACGCCGTTGGGCACGCGGTTGCCCAAAAGCGACAGCACGCCCAGCGCAAAGGCAATATCGGTTGCCATGGGGATGGCCCAACCGTTGCGGGCGCCGGCATGGTTAAAGATCAGGTAGATGCAGGCGGGAACGACGACGCCGCCCACGGCCGCCAGCATGGGAAGCATGGCCTGACGCGGATTCTTGAGCTCGCCGACCGTCATCTCGTACTTAAGCTCAATGCCCACCAACAAAAAGAAAATCGCCATGAGGAAGTCGTTGACGAAAAGTTCAACGGTAAGACCGGCCGTAAGGTTGCCCAGACCCACATACAGCGGGGTCTCCAAAAAGTGATGGATGGCCTCGTAGGCATCGGTATTGGCGCAAATGACGGCGGCGATGGCGGCGATGACCATAACCGCGGCGGAAATCGTGCCGTTCTCGGCGATGCGCTCCCAAATGTCGTGGCGTTCAAAGCGCTTGCGCTCACGGACGTTGAACAGCTGCTCGGTTGCTGCCATGGGCGGCTCCTTTCACGGGATGGCTCCCGTCTTAAAAAAGCACGGCCCGCCCAAGTGGCGGCGCCGCGCTCTAACGTATTACGCTTGCATCTAGCCTACCCTGCACGACAAGCACGCAGGCGTGGCCGAAAAGCGGAACCACAGGTTGAACATTATTTGCTCAACGGCACGGGCACGCCTGTCCAAGAGACGACGCGGCGCATGCACAAAAAACGACCGGAGCGCGGGGCGTCCGCGATCCGGTCGTGGCGTTTGGTCAACTAAACCTAGCAGGCGGCCATGATGGGGGCAGCGACCTGCTTCTTACGGGAGAGGACGCCCGGCATCCAGACGCCGTCGTGCTCGTCGGCAATGCCCAGGCCCTTCTGAGCAGCCTCGGTCTCGCCCTCGAGCAGGACCTGCGAGCCCTCCTCCATGATGTCGGTGATGCACAGGACAATGCCGTCGGCACCCTTCTCGGCGGCGTAGGCGCGCATGGCCTCGCGGATCTCGTCAATCATGCCAAGCGCACGGCTCTTGTCGACGGTCTCGTACTGGCCGATGAGCAGCTTCTTGCCGGCGGGCTCGAACATCTTGATGTCGTTGCCGACCATCTCGGCAGCGGTGAAGGAGCCGGACGGGCGGGTAAGGAAGACCTCCATGCCAAACTTGACCGGGTCGACGCCCACCTGCTCGCCGAGCTTGGCGGCGACGGCGCGGTCGACATCGGTGGTGGTGGGGCTCTTGAGCATGAGCGTGTCGGTCATCATGGCCGAAAGCAGCAGCTTGGCCTGGACGTCGGAAAGCTCAACGCCGAGCACGCCGGCGAGCTTGGTGACGATGGTGCAGCTGGAGCCCCAGGGCAGGCAGATGTAGTGCAGCGGGCCGGCGGTCTCGAAGTCGCCGATGCGGTGATGGTCGACAACACCAAAGACCGTGGCGTCCTTAAGGCCGGCGACGGACTGGGCGGACTCGTTGTGGTCGGTGAGGACGACGAGCTGACCGGCCTCGACGGACTCGATCACGCGGGGCTCGGCAATGCCGGCATCGGCGAGCAGCTTGGCGGACTCGGCCGGAAGCTGGCCCAGAGCGCAAGCCTCGTAGGTGTTGCCGGCATACTCAACCTGGTTAAGCAGCTGGGACAGGACGACGGCGCTCATGATGGCGTCGTTATCGGGGTTCTGGTGACCAAAGACAAGAACGTTTGCCATGGATATCCTCCACTTGATATGTGTACTTGGACGTAGCTATGGTAGCACGCCGATGCCGAGCCTTCGCAGACGGAAGGGCCACGGCATATTTTGTGGCAGGTATGGGGGCCAAGGCTGTCCCTTTTGCACCATGTTGGTGCAAAGTAACCTGACCCCCTTGCACCAGCTATTTACCGGCGGCGCGCAGGGCTACGTAGGCGGCACCGATGATGCCGGCGTCGTTTCCGAGCGAAGCGACCTTAATGGGCGTCTCGCGCGAGGCGGAAAGCGCGTAGCGCTGGAAGTGCTCGCGAACCTTATCGAGGTAGACATCGGCCGAAGCGGACGCGCCGCCACCGATCAGGAACATCTCGGGGTCGACCACGTTGGCGATAAGTGCCAGAGCACGACCGAGATAGTCAGCCATGGTATCGGCAGCTGCCAGCGCGAGCTTGTCGCCCTCGCGGCAGGCCTGGAACACGTCCTTGGAATCGGAGGGGCCGGTGAGCTCGATGGGCTCGACGCCCGCCTTCTTGCACTCGGCCAGGTAATTGCTCACCACGCCGGTGGCGCTGGAATACTGCTCCAGGTGGCCATGGCCGCCACAGCCGCAGGTGCGCTCCTCGGCCGGGTTCAGGCACATGTGGCCAATCTCGCCGCCGGCACCCACAACGCCCGATACCACGTCGCCGTTAACGATAACGCCGCCGCCCACGCCGGTACCGATGGTGACCATCACCACGTTCTGCACGCCCTTGGCAGAACCGAGCCAGGCCTCGCCCATGGCGGCGGCGTTGGCATCGTTCTCATACTTAACGACCGCATCAGGGCAGTGCTCCTGGATGGCGATCTTGAGCTCGGGCAGGTTAATGGCAATGTTGGCCTTGACCTTGGCATCGCCCGACGCCGGGATGGGGCACGGAACGGCCAGGCCAATGCCTGCCACAAAGGCGCGCGGAATCTGCGCCTTAGCGACCACCTGGTCGATAGCCTCGGTCACCGCGGCAAAGCCCGCAGCGTCAACGATAGGAGGCGTGGGCACGCTGGCCTTGGCAAGCAGGTTGCCGTCCTCGTCGAACAGGCCCTCCTTAACCGAAGTGCCGCCGACGTCGATGCCGATGTAGTACTGCTTAGGTTCCATGGGAGCCCACCTTTCTCGTTTAAACATTGCCTGTATGGTACCGCTCTCAAGGCAAAAACCTACCAAAAAGGGACAGGTTTGTTTTGGCAGGTTTTATCTGGGGTAACGCAATTGGCTGCCCAACAGGCCGCGCAAGACCATCCCCAAAAATAAAGGCGCCGGGAGGCGGAGGCTCCCGGCGCCCGTCAAAGGGACTATGTTGTCTGTTGGACCGCACGGTCCGTCGCGGCGATAACGCCGACTAGGCCTGAAGTGCCTGCAGCTGCTTGTGAACCTCGATGAGCTCCGTCGCCATGACGCGCATGGTCTCGGTGCCGGCCATCTGGTCCTCGGCATGCAGCAAAATCAACGGGGCCTCGCCGTTACGTTCGCCGTTGGCCTCCTTCTTCAGAAGCCCCATGTGAACATCGTGGCCACCGTTATAGGCCTCGTCGCCCTGCTTGATAAGCTCCTCGGCGGCGTCAAAATCGCCCTCCTTGGCCTTTTGCACGGCATTGATGTACATGCTCTTGGCGGTACCGACGTAGCTGATGATCTCAAAGCAGGTCATCTGCAGTTCGTTCATATCCTCCATGCAGAGCACCTAGCCCATCACGCTGACGCAGTGGTCGATGATGCCGGCAGCGTTCATGCGGCCGTAGTCGACCATGTTGATGACCTCGACCGGAAAACGACCGGCGGCCTCCTTCTCAAAATCGCCCTTGGTGTAGCCGATCTGCGGACCAAGCAGCAACATGTCGCACTCGTCCAGGTGATCGTGGGCCTCGTTCATGGGACGAGCCTCGACCTCAATATCCAGACCACGGTTTGCAACCTCGGCCTGCATCTTCTGGACCAGCAGGCTCGTGGACATACCGGCATTGCAGCAGAGCATGATCTTCTTCATGGTTTCCTCCTTATAACTGCGCGGCGCGCAGACGACAACTGGTTTTATTCCTTGCGGCTATTGTGCCCACCCCCCTGCATCTTTACACAAGGGAGAGAGCTGCGGGCACCGGCGCCGCGTACCGGCGCCCGCAAAGGTGAAAGGGACGAACGTTAGGCGTTCTACTCGGCGAGAGCCTCCTGCTTGGCGATTGCCTTCTCGGAAATCTTCATAAAGGGCAGGTAGACGGCCATGCCAATGACAATCTCGATAGCCTGCCACACGCCAGCGCGCCAGTCAAAGCCCGTAGCGAGCAGGGCATTGATGACGGGAGGCATGGTCCAGGGCACCTGGGCGATGCAGGGGCTGATGATGCCTGCGCAGGTAAGGCCATAGGTGATGCCGATGAACAGGTCGGGAAGAAGGACAAACGGGATCATGAGCGGCAGGTTGTACACGATGGGGTAACCGTAGATAACCGGCTCGTTGATGTTGAACAGACCAGGCAGGATAGCCATCTTGGAAACGGTCTCGGAAGCCTTGTTTTTGGAGAACAGGAGCGTGTCGAGCAGGAGCATGAGGGTGCAGCCCGAGCCGCCGATGAGGGCGAAGCTGTTAACGATCTGCATGTTCATGTAGTGATCGGGCTGGATGGTGCCACCGGCGGCAAAGGTAGCCATGTTGTCGACGATGAGCATGGTCAGGATCGGCTCGACGGTAGCGCCAGAGATGGTGGACTGGTGAATACCGACGCAGAACAGCAGGTTAGCAAGGGTGTAGATGAGGATAACAGCCCACGGACCGGCGTTCATGATGCTCTTGAGCGGGTTGGAGATGCACGTGGAGATGATGGTGCACAGATCGGTGCCGGCGCACACGGCGAGCAGGGCTGCGGCAAGAGCGAAGACCGCGAGGTTAAGCAGCATCGGAATCATGACGTTGAAGGAGTTGGAGACCGCGGGAGGCACGCCCTCGCCCAGCTTAACCTTGAGCTTCTCGACGCCAGAAATCTTGATGAAGAGCGAGACGGAAAGCAGGGCGATGATAATAGCCGAGAACAGACCGTTGGTGCCGGTGTTGGCAGTCGAAAGGGCGCCCGTGACCTCGGCGGAGGTGATCTTGTCGGTGAGCAGTGGGCTCGTGGCGGCAAGCGTGGCGGTGATCTGCTGCGGCATCATGATGACGAAGGCAGAGATAGCGACGACCATGCAAGCAAGCGGATTATCGAAGCGCTTGTTCTTAGCGAGGCTGTAGCCAATCAATCCGGCCAAGATAATGGCAGAGACGTTGAGGGTGCCCAGCGTAATCGCCGAACCCCACGTCTGAAGGTTGGCAAGGCCCGCCGCATCGAGCGGGAACAGAGGGAACACGACGTTGTTAATAAGAACCGCGATACCCGCAAGGATATAGAGCGGCGTGATGGTCGCGAAGGCGTCACGCAGGGAACGCAGGTGAACCTGGTTTCCCACCTTCGCAGAGACCTCGGCAAACTTGTCGAGGAAGCTCTTTCCGTTGTCACTGGCCATGATTGCTCCTAACTTTCAAATCCGGCCTTTCCTATGCGCACGGTGGTCTGTCGCCCTCTGCCACCAGATGTGCCATGTGTTGCGCGCGGCGGCGCGCGGTCTGGACGTTCGTCCGGTCGCTAATCAACCACGTGGGTCGTGGCGACCTGTTTGAGCCAGGCCGCCGACTTCTTAAGACGGCGCTTATAGCCATCCATCAGATCGACCTCGACAAAGCCATAGCGATTCTTAAAGGCATTGGCCCAAGACCAGTTATCGATGACGGCCCAATAATGGTATCCGCGGCACTTGGCGCCCTCGTCGATGGCCTTGGCCACCCACTCCAGGTGCTGACGTACAAAGTCGACGCGGTAGTCATCCTGGATGGTTCCTTCGGCGTCACGGTTCTTGTATTCGTCCATGATGCCGATGCCGTTCTCGGAAACGAACCACTCAAGATCGGGGTAGTTCTTAGCGCAGTCCATGCCAAAGTCGTAGAGGCCCTGCGGGTAGATCTCCCAGCCGCGGCTCTCGTTCATAACGGCGTCGGGCCATACGTACTCGTCGGCAAAGTGCGGCAGGCCGTACTGGTCGACCTTGCTCGCCGGCGCCTGAACACGCGTGGGGTGGTAGTAGTTGCAGCCTAGCCAGTCGACAACACCCTGCTTGAGGATCTCTTGGTCGCCGGCGCGGAACGGGAGCTTAACGCCGCCCTCGGCCAGGCTGTCGAGCACGTCGGCAGGAAGCTCGCCCTTGGTGATGAGGTCGAGCCACCAGCGGTTGTTGATGCCGCTGGTCATGCGCACGGCCTCGAGGTCCGCCTCGCTGGGGTTCTCCTTGGTGTAGACCGGGGTAAAGCAGTTGATCATGCCGATCTTGGCATCGGCGCGAATAGCGCCCTCGTCATAGGCGCGACGATAGTTGGCCACGGCCAGCGCGTGCGCCAGCGAGATGTGATACTGCACGGTGCGGGCGCGGTTGAAGTCGTGGAGCTGCGGGAACCACACGCCCTCCTGATAGCGCTGCTCGGGCTCGACGATGGGCTCGTTAAAGGTGAACCAGTACTTAATCTCCTGGCCAAACTCGTGGAAGGCGACGTCGGCGTAATGTGCGTAAGCCTCGACAACCTCACGGCTCTCCCAGCCGCCACGGTTAAAGAGGTAGGTGGGCATGTCAAAGTGGTACAAGTTGACAAACGGCTCCAAGCCGGCTTCGCGAGAGGCGCGGAACAACTCGTGATACCACGCGGCACCTTCCTCGTTGAGGTTGCCGTCGGCATCGAGCAGACGGCTCCACTGGATGGAAGTGCGATAGGTATCCAGACCCAAGTCCTTCAAAATGCGAAGGTCTTCCTGGTACTTGGCCATAAAGTCATTGCCGGCGTAAGAGCCAACGCGGTTGTAGAACGAACCCAGATCCTGGATGGACCAGGTGTCCCACAGGTTCTCGAGCTTGCCGCCCTGGTTCCACTGACCCTCAGTCTGCGGGCCGGACATAGCAGCGCCAAAGAAGAAGTCGTTGGGCAGCTGATACTGTGCCATCAAAGTCCTCGCTTTCGTGTTCTAGAGCTTCCGGTTGGAGACGGGTTTGCTTTGGCAGGTTATCCGGCGCGGGCGCGCACCGGCCATACCGATATCCAACCCGCCAAAACAAAACCGTCCCCAAACGGTCGATCCTGTTGTGCGGAAGGATTCCGTTCGTTGCTTAAACTATAGCGCTCTAATTTTAAAAGTAAAGCGTCTTTTTCTTTTTTCTTTCTCGAACTTCTTAGATAAAAGTAATATGGATGCCCTGTTGAGGGTTATACTTACTTTTTGTATTCATATATGTCGGAAAGGAGGTTCCATGATTCCCAAATACGAGGCGATAGCTGCAGATATTCGTCGAAGTATCGAGGATGGCGCTCTTAAACCGGGCGACAAGCTTCCCACCGTCGTTGAGTTCTGTGAGCTCTATAGCGTTTCCAAAATCACCGTCAAACGAGCTATCGAGCAAATCACCGAGGAAGGTCTTATTACCAGCCGGCGCGGATCGGGCACCTACGTTAAGGACACGGCGGGACTTCCCGGCCAGGCGTTTTTCCAGGGCAAAAACGACCGTGCCCAGGGCTTTTCGTATGAGCACCGCGGGGAAAAGGTGACCTCGGTGGTCTACGATTTCTCGATTGTTAATCCACCAGCGGACATCGCAGCCCAGCTGGGAATTGCCGAGGATGACTTTGCCTATCACGTCGTGCGCGTGCGTCAGGCCGATGGGAAGCCCATCGTTATCGAGTACACCTACATGCCCCTCGAGCTGATTCCGGGGCTGAAAAAGAAGGACCTGTACGGATCGGTCTACCATTTCATCCGCGAGCAATGCGGGCTGAAAATTTCGAGCTTCCACCGTACCATTCGCGCCGTGGCAGCAACCGAGGAAGAAGCCGAGCGCCTGGACACCAAGCCTGGCTCTCCCCTGCTCGAGCTCACCCAGATTGGCTTTTTGGACAGCGGCGCCGCCTTTGAGTATTCGGTCTCGCGCAACGTTGGCGACCGCTTTGAGTTGCACAACGTAACGTTGGCATAGGTTTTTGCAGTCATGCGGGCGCTCGTTTTGAACAGTTTTACGCAGCGCCCGCGCAACACAATGAGGTATGAATATGTCCGATTTGATTAAACTGACGCCGATCTTCCACGAGAAGATCTGGGGCGGTCGCCAGCTCGAAACCGTATTTGGCTACGACATTCCCGATGGCCCCATCGGTGAGTGCTGGGCCATCTCGGCCCACCCCAACGGCGACTGCCAGATTGCGGAGGGCCCGTATGCCGGCCACACGCTGTCGTGGCTGTGGGCCGAGCATCGCGAGCTCTTTGGCAACTGCGAGGGCAAGGAGTTCCCGCTGCTCATTAAGATTCTGGACGCCAAGGACGACCTTTCGATCCAGATTCATCCCAACGACGAGTACGCTGCCGAGCACGAGAACGGTAGCCTGGGCAAAACCGAGTGTTGGTATGTGCTGGACTGCGAGCCCGACGCCACGATCATCGTCGGCCAGCGTGCCAAGGACCGCGCCGAGGCCGCACAAATGATCGAGGAAGGACGTTGGGACGACATGCTCAACGTGTTGCCGATTCACAAGGGCGACTTTTTCCAGATTGATTCCGGTACCGTGCACGCCATCAAGACCGGCACGCTCATTTTGGAGACGCAGCAGTCGAGCGACGTGACGTATCGTCTGTACGACTACGACCGTCCCGGCACTGACGGCAACCTGCGCCCGCTGCACATTGAGCAGAGCCTCGACTGCATCGACTTTGATGCTCAGGCTCCGACCGACGGCACGGTGACCGCGCCCGAGGTGGACGGCGTGACCGAGCTCGAGTCCAACCCCTGCTACACCGTCGATCGCGTGCGCGTCAACGGCAGCAAGACCCTCGACCAGCGCTGGCCCTTCATGTGCCTGTCGGTCATCGACGGCGAAGGCACCGTCTGCGGCGACCCCGTCCACAAGGGAAGCCACCTGCTGGCCCCGAGCACCGTCAGCTCCATCGACCTCAAAGGCAAGATGGAACTGATCATCAGCCACCTGTAGGTCACCGGTCCCCAAGCGCTCGCCGGGATGGGATGCGGGGTTTGGTCGCCTGCTCGGACAGTCCTGCTCGCACGGAGAGCACATTAAGTGCTCTCCGGCTCGTGCGGAACTC
>CABRRA010000009.1:0-77875 GCA_902473205.1 uncultured Collinsella sp. | reverse complement strand
TACCGGCGACCGCCGTCCAGTCGCCGCCACCGGCAAGCCCAACGCCGCCGCGCCCACCGACACCGATCTGCGCCGCAAGCTCACCACAACCGTGGTGTTGGTGCTGTTTGCGCTGGTGGCGATAGCCATGGCAACGTTCGCCTGGTTCTCCATCGCCGATAGCGCCAAAACCCGCATGCTCATGATCGACGCCAACGCCGATGGCTCGCTGCGCTTTGACCTGGACGAACACGCCACATTCGACGAATACGTGCACAGCCTGGGCTTCGATCAGATCTCGGCGCGCATCGCTAGCGAAAAGGGCGTGGACATCGATGCGTCCAAGCTCAAGCCCGTCACCACGAGCGACTACCAGACCTTCACCTTCGAGGACGGTTCCACTGCCGATCCCGCCACCGGCGCCTACCTGGAGTTCACGCTGCACTTTATGAGCAGTACGGACCTGCGCGTTCGCCTGACCGGCCAGGATGGTGACGGTGGCGTGTCCGGCACGCGGTTTAGCTCCGACACGCAGGGCATGGCCAGCGCCATGCGCATGAGCTTTACCGCCGACGGCCACACCTGGGTCTACGACCCCAACGGGGGCGGGAGCTCGTCCGGCGCGGCCACCGTCTTTGGGCTCGACTCGGGCGCTGCCACCGCGGCCAGCGATATGTTCGACCTGATAAAAGATACGGATAAGCCGGTGACCGTTCGCATATGGCTCGAGGGAACGGACCCAAATTGCACTAATATGCTAAAGGGAGCTAACTATTCGGTTTCGATGCGCTTCGAGGGCATCGAGGAACAGTAGATATGCACGGCGGCTGCCCGGCCGCGCACGACCTAGACAGACACGGTAGTAAGGGACATCATGCAATCTGTTAAAAAAGTCGCATCCATCGCGTTGAGCGTCGTCATGTGGATCATCATCCTGGTGGCGGCCCTGTATGCGTTTACCACGCTCGCCACGCGCGAGGACGGCAGTGTCTCTGACATCGCCGGCTTCACCCCGCTTGCCGTGCAGTCCGACTCCATGGCGCCCACGTTTAACAAGGGCGACCTCATCTTCATCAAAAAGTGCGACACCTCCAAGCTCGAGGTGGGCGACATCGTGACGTTCCATACCATCATCGACAACGAGTACGCGCTCAACACGCACCGCATCGCCGCCATCGACGAGGTTAACGGCATGCGCAGCTTTACCACCAAGGGCGATAACAACGACGTGGCCGATACGCACATCATCAGCGATGGCGACATCGTTGGTAAGTACCTGTTCGCGTTGCCGCAGATGGGCAAGGTCATGGACTTCCTGTCCAGCTCCATGGGCTTCCTCATCGTGATTGTCCTGCCCATGCTGCTGTTCTTTATCTACCAGGTGTATCACCTCATCGTGGTGGGCATGAACCTCAAGCGCGCTATGGCCGAGGAGGACCGCCTGGCCGCCGCGGCTGCCATCGTGGATGCCGAGGGCAAGGGCGACACCGCAACCGTCACGGCCGATAACGCCGCCGAGCAGCTCGCCCAGGCCGAGGCCAAGCTCGAGGAAGCTCGTCGTCTGAAGGCTGAGGCCGAGGCGGCGATGAACGCGACCAAGCAGGAGGGTACCGACGGTGAGTGAGTTTCTGGGATTTGCCTGGGAGCTGTTGGCAAAGGTCGTCTACAACGTCGTTGCCGTCGTGAGCTCCATCCTTGACCTGCTGGTGTTTGGCTGGGTTGAGTACTTCAACATCTTTATGACCTACTTCACCACGTTTGACCTGGTGGGCAAGATCGGCGCGGTCATTCTGCTTGCCATGCTCATCGCGGTCCCCGTGCTGATTGTGGCCATTCTGGTCCACCGCTACCGCATCAACCGCCGCCTGCATCGCGACGACACGTCCAACAAGGCGCTCTATCGCGAGATCGGCCGCCTCAACAAGCAGGTGCTCGACCTCATGGACGAGAAGAACAAGCTGCTGGCGCTCAAGGTCAATGCCATGGGCGGCACCAAGCAGATTCCGTACGTGGGCGCCTCGGCCCTGGCCGACGACCACCTGCCCACGGTGGGCAACGTGGTGGGCGCCGCTGCGGGCGCCGGTGCGCCTGCGGGCGAGGGCGCCACGGCCGCCGTGGTGTCGGGCAACGCGTCGCTCGCGCTCGATGGCGATGGCGTCAAGGACGCCGCGGCCGCCATGGCCAAGGCCACCGTCGAGGCCAAGACCCTTGCCGAGGAAAAAGAGATCGCCCAGGCCAACCGCTTCCCCAAGCTGTCCCTTGTGGACCTTAAGTACCGCGACTGGGAGCCCCCGGTCTACGACGATGCCATCTCGCTGGAGGACTTTGTCGACAGCTTCCGCGCGTTCGCCTGCAGCCAGATGAAGCTCTACTACACGCCCGAGGTCATCCGCCGCTTTGTGGCCGGCATGGCCGCCTCCAAGCTGCTGATTCTGGAGGGCATTTCGGGTACCGGTAAGACGTCGCTGCCATACAGCTTTAGCCGCTATCTGGACAACCCCGCAACCATCGTGTCGGTGCAGCCGAGTTTTCGCGATCGCACCGAGGTGCTGGGCTACTTCAACGAGTTTTCCAAGCGCTTTAACGAGACAGAGTTCCTCCGTGCCGTGTACGAGGCGGGGCTGCGCCAGGACCCGTCCATGATCGTGCTCGACGAGATGAACCTCGCCCGCGTGGAGTACTACTTTGCCGAGATCCTGTCGGTGCTCGAGATGCCCAGCCACGACGAGTGGGTGCTCGACCTGGTGCCTACCCAGTGGGCCGCCGACCCCAAGGGTCTGCACGACGGAAAGCTCACCATTCCCGACAGCCTGTGGTTTATCGGCACGGCCAACAACGACGACTCTACCTTTACCATCACGGACAAGGTGTACGACCGCGCGATTCCCATCGAGCTCAACGAGCGCGCCGACGCGTTTGAGTGCGAGCCGCACGAGCGCGTGCACGTGACGGCCGAGCATCTGCAGTATCTGTTCCAGAAGGCCAAGGTCGAGTACGTGATCGACGAGGAGCTGCTCCAGAAGATGCACAAGCTGGACCAGTACCTGCAGACCCGCTTTAAGCTGGCCTTTGGTAACCGTATCATCAAGCAGATGTACGACTTTATCCCCGTGTACGTGGCGTGCGGCGGCACCGAGCTGGGCGGCATGGACTACATCATCGCCCGCAAGGTGCTCAAGAAGTTTGAGTCCATGAACGTGAGCTTTGTGCGCGACGAGATGAAGGGCCTGATCGAGTACATCGAGAAGACCTTTGGCGAGGGCGGCCTGCCCGATTCTGTCATGTATCTGCAGCGGATCCAGAACTTCTACTAATGCCGTAAGCGCGGGGCGTGGGACAAGACAATCAGTAGCGTTTGCCCAGTGTGGTGTCGTCACGCCCCTTACCGATCGATACAACCTATGGAGTAACCCATGTCCGAGACCATTCAGGACCTCTATACCAGCTTCTCCGAGCAAATGGAGCCTATCCAGGAGGACAGCCGCTACTTCCGTTATCTGTTTGAGATGGCGCAGGCCTCGGGCACCACGATCGAGCAGCAGCGCGAGGAGCTCGTCAAGGTGGTGGACGAGGAATGGATCAGCATGATCGAGGACTCGCTCGACGCCATCAACACCATCATCGAAAATCCGCGCCGCTTTATCACCACCGAGGAAGAGGTGGTGCCGGTCTCGCTCGCCAAAAAGATCAGCGCCGACAGCGTCCGTCACCTGAGCCAGAACACGCAGTTCCTGGCGCCGAGCGACGATGGTGGCGTCCACCCCACGCGCATCCTCAACGTCAACACCGTCGAGACGTACGACCTGTACGAGAACCGCTTTATCTACCACCTGATTCAGCGCCTGCTGACGTTTGTAGACAAGCGTACCGACGTGATCTTTTGGTCGACGGGCAACGAGATCCGCAACCGTTTTAAGATGCACAGCAAGATCGACGATGCGTACGAGGAGATCGAGTACAACGTCGAGATGACGGTCAAGAACCGCCAGAGCTTTGCCGAGAACGACGCCGACAACATGGATGTCTTTATGCGCATCGACCGCGTGCGCCGTCTGGTCATGGCGCTGCGTGGCGCGTCGTTCTGCCAGATCATGAACGGCTGCAGCGCGGTCCGCAGCCCCATCCAGCGCACCAACCTCATCATGAAGGACCCCAACTACCGCAAGTGCTACCAGTTGTGGCAGTTTATGGAGCGCTACGACAAGGTGGGCTACAACATCGACGTGCAGCAGCAGGCGCTGGCGTTCGATGACGAGTACATGGTGCAGATGTACACCAACCTCATCAACAACTACACCGTCTTTAAGAGCCTGACCGACGACGAGCGCAACCTGCAGGAGCTCGAGAGCGTGCATCCCGAGCCGGTGGCGCCCAAGTTTATTAAGGAGATTAAGGAGGTGCAGGTCGATAGCCCCGACCTGCCCGATGTCGAGGTCCGTCGCGTGTTTGTGGAGGAGGTCACGCAGGCCCAGCTCGATGCCGAGCAGGCGCTGGCCGAGGCTCGCGAGCAGATTGAGGAGCTGCAGGGGCAGGTCAAGTCCTGGAAGGTGCAGGCGCACGCGCTGACCGACGAGCGCGACGACCTGGCCGACGAGCTGGACGAGGCCAAGACGCGTGAGCTGGCATTGACGCAGCGCGCACAGATGGCCGAGGCCGATGTTGAGAAACTGCAGGGTTCGCTGGAGGATGTCGAGGCGGGCAAGAAAGCTGCCGAGGCCGATGCTGTCGAGGCGCGTGAGACCGCGGCGGCGCAGTTGGCGCAGATGCGTGCCGAGGCCGATGCCGAGGTGGTTGCCGCCCGTGCCGACGCGGACGCCAAGGTTGCTGCCGCCGAGCAGGCGGCCGCCGAGCAGGTCGCACAGGTCAAGAGCGAGTCCGCCGCGGCTCTGGCTGCCAAGGCGGCGGCCGATGCCGCCGAGCTGCAGGCCACCAAGGACGCTGCTGCGGCCGAGCTTGCCGGCGTGCGTGAGGCCTCTGCCAAGGAGGTGGCCGAGCTGCATGCCAAGCTGGACGCCTCCCAGCTGCAGATCGAGGAAGTGCAGTTGGCGGCCGAGCGCGATGCCCGTGCCGCGGCTGAGGCGGCCGATGCCGCCGTGGCCGAGGTGGAGCAGAAGCTTGCCGACACCGTTGCCGCGGCCGAGGAGAAGGTTTCCGCTGCTCAGCAGGCCGCCGATGCCGCGATCGATGCCGCCCGCGCGGCCGCCGATTCTGCCGTCGAGCGGGCTGCGATGGACGCCAGCGAGAAGGTCGCCGCAGCCGCTGCCGAGCGCGATGCTGCCACGCGTGCCGCCGAGGAGGCCCGTGCCGACGCCGATGCGCGTATCGCCGCGGCCGAGCTTGAGGCAGGGGAGCGCATCGAGCAGGAGGTTGCCGACGTCCGCGCCGCTTGCGAGCACGAGCTCGAGGCCGCCCGCGCGGAGATGCAGCAACGCTTGGACTCGTTGGCGCATGAGCTGGAGCAGGCCGAGCGCGATCGCGCCCGTGCCGAGCGCCGTGCCGAGGGCAACAGCCTGTCGCGCTATCTTCTGGCCCGCCTGCGCGGCGAGGCTGGCGAGGGCGTGGCCGCTGCGCCTGACGAGGATGGCGCTTCTGCGGCGGATGTCACCGAGGCCGAGGTCGCTGCTGACCCCGAGACTTCCGCAAAGGACGACGACAAGTGATGAAGCACGTGCTCCGCGTGATCAACGTGCTGGCGACCGTGGTGATCCTGGTCGCCTTTGTGGTGTTGCTGCGCACGGTGTTCACGCCCGCCGGCGAGATTCCCACCATCATGGGCTACGGCTTTATGCGTACACTGACCGGCTCGATGGAGCCGGCGATTCCCGTGCATTCGTTTATCGTCGTCGATACCGACAACAGCCAGGTCTACCAGGCGGGCGATATCATCACCTTCCATTCGTCCGATGACGCGCTGGAGGGTTCGCTCAACACGCATCGCATCGTTACCGTGGAGGCCGCGGCCGACGGCACGCCGGTCTACCGCACCAAGGGCGACGCCAATCCGGTTGAGGACGCCGCGCCCGTGCCCGCCGCCGACGTGGTGGGTCGCGTGGTCTTTGTCTCGGCGGGGCTGGGCGTGGTGGTCTCGTTGCTCACCAACCCGCTGCTGTTCTTCCCGCTTATCGTGGTGCCGCTGATCGTGCTGCTGGTGCTCGAGATTCGCCATATGGTCAAGACCACACAAGAGGTGTCACGCGCCGAGGACGAGGCCGCCCTGCGTGCTGCCGTGGAGCAGATTCGCGAAAAGCGTCGCCGCGAGCAGGAAGACCAGGACAGCGCCAAGGAGCAGAGCGACGGCGAGCATACTGGGGAAAGTGTGGAAACCGATCCCGGCGCCCTAGACGATTCCAACCGCTCGGCATAGCTCTTCGGTGCCTTTTGTCCCTGCAATTTGGACGCCCATAGATGTTCCGAATCATCTGCTTTTTCATGCCGATATTCGTGCTACAGTTTGAGCGCTTTGTTGCCAATTGATTTCGGGGGAGTGGAATGGAGCAGGAGCGCACAGCGCAGCGTGCACGCAAAAAGGCTTCGGTACCGATGACGGCGGCGTCCGATTTTGTCGTGCCCGAGGGAACTGACGAGCTCAGCCGCAGCACCCGCCGTGCATGGCGCGACCGCCTCAACGATGCGTCGTCGCGCAAGATGATTACGGGCGTTCTGGCCACGCTGGCGGGCGGTTCGTTTTGGGGTTTTTCGGGCACCAGCGCGAGCTTTCTGTTCGATACCTACCATGTCGATACGCTGTGGCTCATGAGCGTGCGCCAGATTCTTGCCGGCCTGCTCTTTATGGCCGTGGTGGTCACGCGCGATCGCGAGCGTCTGGTTAGGCTCTGGACCACGCCCGCCGACCGTAGGCAACTGCTGCTTTTTACCGCTTTTGGCCTGCTGTTCAACCAGTTCTGCTATCTTTCGGCCGTGCGTCTGACCAATGCCGGAACCGCGACGGTGCTCCAGTGCCTGCAGCTGGTCATCATCATGGGTTACGCCTGCGTGGTCGATCGCCGCATGCCGCGCGCTCGCGAGACGATCGGCATTGGTCTGGCCCTCGGTGGCACCTTTTTAATCGCTACCGGCGGCGACCCGACCAGTTTGAGCATATCGCCGCTTGGTCTGGTCGCAGGCCTTATGTGTGCGGTTAGCGCAGCCTGTATGGCGGTGATTCCCGCCAAGATTCTGCCCGAATACGGCAGCCCCATCGTTACAGGCTCTGCCATGCTCGCAGCGGGCGTGGTCTCGTGCGTCTTCGTGCAGCCGTGGGCTCATATGCCGGCGCTCGATGCTGCCGGTATCGAGGCGCTCGCGGTGTTTGTGGTCATTGGCTCGTTTTTTGCCTACATGCTGTATATGCAGGGCGTTAAGGACATCGGCTCGGTGCGTGCGAGCCTCATCGGAACCGTGGAGCCGGTCTCGGCGACCATCACCAGCGCCGTTATGCTGGGCACGGTATTTTTGCCGACCGACTTGATTGGCTTTGTCATGATCATCGTGATGATGTTTCTGACGGTATAGCTCACGCCGCTGCCCAGACGGACACGGTGTTGCACCACAATTTCGTGAATTGGTGCCTGCATCTGGAGTTTAACTGACGATGTCAGATATGTCATAAACTAATAGCGTTATTGACTTTTAGTATTGCGAGGACTCCTCTATGGCTGGTAACCACTTTAAGAACGGCGACGGCGAGCGCCCTGCAGTTCCGCCGCGTTCAAATGGGACTGGAAACGCTGGCGTACCGAGTGGATCCAGCCAAAACGGTGCTGGCAACCGTACGTCTCCGGGCGAAACGGCGATGTTTGCCGCTCTGTACGAACAGTCTCAAAAGGCAAAACAGGCTGGTCGCGTAGGCAGGCAGGCATTTCCGGGCGGGGCGGGCTCTGCGGCTTCGTCGGCCGGGGTCCGTCCGGCGCCAACGGGCGGTGCAAATGTCGCCGGCTCCACTGGCCCCGCTAACAACGCTCATCGCGCCCACAACGCCGGCCCCGTCAACTCTGCCAATCCCGCCAATAGTGCTTCTTCTGCTGGAGACGCAGGGCTTACGGGTAACCTAGGCACTATCTATACGGGCGCTTCCGAAACCGGCACGTTTGCCCGTCTCAATGACGACGGTGCCGAGTTTAAGGGCTCGGGCTCTAAAGAAGATTATTACGATTTTGGCTTGAACTACGGCGGTGATTCCTCGACGAGCCCGACCTCGAACGGCCTGGTTCGCCATCGCCATCGCAAGGGCGAGCGCAAGAAGCGCCGCGTTGCAGCCGTTGTTGCTGTCATCGTCGCGGTGGTTCTTGTCGCTTTTGGCGTGAGTGGCTTCATGCTGTTTAACTCGGCAAAAACCGTGAAGAGCCAGGCAAAGGAAACAGTCGAGATCGTCGGCGGCCTTAAGGACAAGGTCACGTCGGGCGATTTTTCGACCCTGCCCGACGATGCGAAAAAAATTGACGAGCTCTGCAGCAGCATGAAGAAGGAGACCTCGAGTCCGGTGTGGACGATGGCTTCGTTCATTCCGGTGTACGGCGGCGATATTAACGCCGCCCGCACCATGGTCGACGCTCTGTCCGATGTTTCGAGCGGCGCGCTGGTCCCCATGGCCGATAATCTCGCTCAGGCAACGCCCGGCAAGCTGTTCCAGGACGGGACAATCAACGTGTCCGCGCTGCAGGCGGTCGCCGATTCGCTCTCCGATAGCTCGAAGGCGTTCAAGGGCGCCAACAAAAAGGTGCAGGGTATTGGCGATACGCATATCGCCCAGGTGACCGAGCTGGTCGATAAGGCAAAGGACGGCTTTGCCACCCTGGACGGTGTAGTCGATGCGGCAGAGAAGATCGCCCCCGTTCTGCCCCAGATGCTCGGCGCCAACGGCCAGACGCGCCATTATCTTGTGCTCGCGATGAGCAATGTCGAGATCCGCGCCTGCGGCGGTTTCCCGGGTTCTCGCGGCGTGATGTCAGTGACTGACGGTAAGCTCGAACTGGGCGATTTTGTCAAAGTCGACATGATGAAAGAGCCCTTGAGCCCGCTTCCCATCACCGATGAAGAGGCAAACTTGTTCACGACCGGATGGGGCCTGACCGGATTCAACACGCTCGGATACACGATGGGCGATGTTACGATGACGCCCGATTATCCGCGTGCGGCTCAGCTTGCCAGCGATATGCAGAAGGCCATTGTCGGAGATGACATCGACGGCGTATTTGCAGTCGATCCGGTATTTTTGCAGTATATGCTCGGCATTGTAGGTGGCACGCAGCTTCCCGACGGCACCGTCGTCGACGGAAGCAACGCTGCAAAGGTGCTGCTGCACGATATTTATTGGAATTACCCGGTAGAGGAACAGGACGCCATTTTTGCGGCGGTTGCCGGATCGGCTTTTAACAAGATCGTGGACGAACTGGGCTCCAGCGATATTACTAAGATCGCTGGAGCCATCGAAAAGGGTGCTTCCGAGGGTCGCATCCTCATGTATTCGAGAAACGATGACGAGGAAAAGGCCGCGAAGGCCCTTGGCATTTCCGGCGCTCTCCAAAATGATGCGTCTGAGGCTCCGATTTTGGGCGTCTATGTGAATAACTACAGCTATTCAAAGATGGATTGGTTCCTTGATAAGCGAGTCACCATCGATTCTTCGGTTGAAAATGCCGATGGCTCGACGACGTATCGAGTAACCACTACGCTCAAGAACACGATGACCCCCCAGGAGAAGGCCGAGATGCCTGGTTATTTCCAGGGCCATAACGGCATTAGCCAGGATATTGATGACGAGGTGCTGAGGCTCTATCTCTACGCTCCCGCGGGAGGCAGCATTTCGGACATTAAGACTTCGGGCTCCGGTTCTATCGAGATGAACGAAGCGACGCACGATGGCCTGAAGGTTGCATGGGGCGGCGTCCACATGCTTCTTGGACAAGACATAAAGGTCGAGTACACGGTTACGACTTCGAAGGACTCTGGGCACAAAGCGCTTAAGGTTCGCACCACGCCAACCGCTCAAACGTTTGAACAGGATAAGTAAGATATGAAGTACTTTGGCACCGACGGCTTTCGCGGCGAGGCCAACGTTGGACTGACGGTAGAGCACGCTTATAAGATCGGCCGCTTTGTGGGCTGGTATTACGGCGCCAACCGCGGGACCAAGGCGCGCGTGATCGTGGGCAAGGACACGCGTCGCTCGAGCTATGTGTTCGAGGCGGCGCTGGTGAGCGGCTTGGTCGCGAGCGGCGCGGACGCCTACATGCTGCACGTGATCCCGACGCCGGGCGTGGCGCATCAGACCGTGGAGGGCTGCTTCGATTGCGGCATCATGATCAGCGCGAGCCACAACCCGTTTTGCGATAACGGTATTAAGCTCGTCAACAGCGACGGCTTTAAGATGGACGAGGACGTGTTGGAGCTCATCGAGGACTATATCGATGGCAAGAGCGAGGTGCCGCTGGCTACGGGCAACCACATCGGTGCCACGGTCGACTACATGCAGGGCCGCAACCGCTACATCGCCTCGCTCATCGCTAGCGCGAACTTTTCGCTGCAGGGCGTCAAGATCGGTCTCGACTGCGCCAACGGCTCGGCATCCTCGGTGGCCAAGCCGGTGTTCGACGCGCTGGGTGCCGATGTGCGCGTGATTAACGCCGCGCCCGATGGTTTTAACATCAACGTTGACTGCGGCTCCACGCATATGGAGCGTCTGCAGCGCCACGTGGTGGAGCAGGGCCTGGACGTTGGCTTTGCCTACGACGGCGATGCCGACCGCTGCCTGGCCGTGGACGAGCGTGGTCGCGTGGTCGACGGCGACCAGATCCTGTATGTGTGCGGCGTGTACCTGAACAAACACGGTCGCCTTTCGGGCGGTACCGTGGTGCCGACGATCGCCAGCAACTTTGGCCTGGTCAAGTCGCTGGAGCTTGCCGGTCTAAGTGCCGTGACCAGCGGCGTGGGCGACCGTCATGTGTATGCCAAGATGCGCGAGGGCGGCTACAGCCTGGGCGGCGAGCAGACGGGCCACACGATCTTTGGTGATATCGAGCGCACGGGCGACGGCATTATGACCTCGCTGCGCGTGATGGAAGTGATTCGTGCCGAGCGCGAGACGCTCTCGCAGCTCACGGCTCCGTGCAAGCTACTGCCGCAGGCTCAGGTTGCCGTACGCGTGGCGGATAAAGACGCCGCGCTGGGCAACATGGGCGTGCAAGCCGCCATCGCCGAGGCCGAGGCGTCGCTGGCGGGCGAGGGCCGCGTGCTGGTGCGCAAGAGTGGAACCGAGTCGGTGATTCGCGTTTTGGCCGAAGCCCCCGACCAAGCCGCCGCCGACGCCGCCATGAAGCGCATCGCCGCGGCGCTGGAAGCTCTATAGTTACGCGGTTTTACCAAACCGCGTAACTGCTCGACGCTGCAAACGGCCCTAAGCGGCAATCTGACGTTCAATTTCAAGGGCGCGACCAGAAGGTCAGCGCCCTTTCATTTCACGTCACCTTGCTCGCTTAGGGCCGTTTTCGCTGACATTGCCAAGACATCGGCGTCAACATGGTTGGCGTTGGCGATGGTGTGCTGGTCAATCCTTACAGCTCGAAGAGCGTGGTGAACTTGTCCTGCAGGTAGCTGCAGTAGTAGCGGGCATCGAACGCCATGCCGCATGCGCCCTTGATGAGCTCCGGCGCGTCCTTGGCGCGGCCCCACTGCCAAATGTGCTCGCCCAGCCAGGCACGGACGGGCGCCAGATCGCCGCTCGCGCAAGCACCGGTAAGGTCGACGCCGTCGCGGCACATGGCCGGCACGAACATGGCGTCGTAGGCGCTGCCCAGCGCATAGGTGGGGAAGTAGCCAAACGAGCCACCGCTCCAGTGCGTATCCTGCAGACAGCCGTGCGTGTCGTCGGGAACGGGAATGCCCAGGTACTCGTCCATAAAGCGATTCCAAAGCGCGGGGATGTCCTTGGCCATGGCCTCGCCGGCAAACAGCATGCGCTCGATCTGGTAGCGCACCATAACGTGCAGCGGATAGGTGAGCTCATCGGCCTCGGTGCGGATCAACGACGGCTGCGCGATGTTCACGGCACGGTAGAGCGTGTCCTCGTCGACGCCGCCGTAGACCTCGGGTGCGTGTCGGCGCAGCACCTCGAGCAGCGGTCCCATAAAGGCGCGGCTGCGGCCCACGGTGTTCTCAAAGAAGCGGCTCTGGCTCTCGTGGATGCCCATGGAGGTGCCGCCCTCCAGGCAGGTGCGCGCATAGGCGGGATTGACGCCCAGCTCGTACATGGTGTGCCCCGCCTCGTGGATGATGCTGTAGACGTTGGAGATGCAATCGTCCTCGTAGATGTGTGTCGCGATGCGCGCGTCACCCACGGCAAAGCCCTCGCTAAACGGGTGCTCGGTAAAGGCAAGCGTGGTGTCGTCCAGGTTCAGGCCGACGAGCTTCATCAGGTCGAAGCTCATGGCGCGCTGGGCGGCCTCGGGCACGCGGGCGTGCAAAAAGTCGGCATCGGGCTGCTGGCCGCGCTCGCCGATGGCGTGCACGAGCGGCACGACCGTGGCCTTGACCTCCTCGCAAAACGCGTCGAAGCTCTCGGCAGAAAGGCCGCGCTCGTACTGGTCGAGCCAAACGTCGTATGGGTCGCGCTTGGGGTCCATGAGTTCGGCCTGATGCTTAAGTTGGGCGACGATTCTATCCACATAGGGCTCAAAGCTCGCCCAGTCGTTGGCCGTCTTGGCCTTGTGCCACACGGCGTCGGCCTCGCAGGTGAGCCTGGTCCAGGCTTCGGCCTCCTCGGTAGGAATAACGCTTGCCTCGCGCTGGTCGCGGCCGAGCACGCGGATCTCGTCGAGCAGCTGCGGGTCGTCGATTTTGCCGCCTGCAACCGTCTCGCGCGCTAACGAGCGTACGAGCTCAACGGACTTCTCGCTGGTCAGTAGCTTGTGATGTTCGCCGGCAAGCGTGCCCATGGCGTCGGCACGGGCGGCAGCGCCGTTGGCAGGAGCAATCGTCGCTCCATCGAACTCGGCAATCTTGAGCAGGTACTCGCGAGTCCACAGCTTGCCCTCGAGTTTGCGGAACTTTTTGACGGCCTTGTCGACTTTAGCGGCCTTGACGCCCTTGGCAGCCTTTGCCACGGCGGCCTTGGCCTTCTTATCGAGTTTCTTTCCCATGCCGTATCCTTAATCTCGCAGGCCGAGCGCCGCAGGCGGGTGCACGGCCAGTTTGCACAGCTACCTGCCTTGTACCCAGCGCGAACAAAACTGAACGCGGCGATATGCTCGCAGAATGTGTTATCCTATAGCCCAATGCGTTGACGGAGAGGGTTTTGCCCGTCGCGTCGCCGGCAAGAGAGGGAAGGTCATGGGCTGCAAGCCTTCCTGCGGTGGCAAGGGCCAAGCGTTCACTCCCGAGCAGCAACCTCAACGGGTACGCGGCCAGCGGCGGCGAAGCCCCAGTAGGGAAGCCGTGAGCCTCGCGACAAGGGGCAAAGAGTGGGCGCGGCGGGCCAGACATCCGCCGGGTCAAACAAGGTGGTACCGCGGAATTCAACCGTCCTTGGGCAATGCACATGCCCGAGGACGGTTTTTTGTTACCGAACCGGGCCGCGTTTTCGCAGCGCCAGGCGGCATCGGTCGCCCCGGCGAGCGGGGAGCGCGAGAGACGAAAGGGAAGACATGAGTCTGATTGATGATCTGGTCAAACTCGAGGAAGAGGCCAAGGAGCTCGTTGCAGGCGCCGACGATGCCGCCAAGCTCGAGGCTGCGCGCGTTGAGCTGCTCGGTCGCAAAGGCCGCATCACCGGCCTGATGCGCATGATGGGCAAGCTCGCCCCCGAGGATCGTCCCGTGATGGGCAAGCGCGCCAACGAGATGCGCCAGCTGATCGAGGGCATGCTCGACGAGCGCACCACCGAGATGAAGGCCGCCGCCCTCAAGCACGCACTCGAGCACGAGGCCGTCGACATCACGCTGCCGGGCATCCGTCCGCAGATTGGTCACCAGCACCTGATCAAGCAGATCATCGAGGAGGCCGAGGACATCTTCTGCGGCATCGGCTACACCGTCGAGTCCGGCCCCATGGTCGACACCTCCTATTACAACTTTACCGCGCTCAACGCCCCCATGGATCACCCGAGCCGCTCGGCCCGCGATACCTTCTACGTGGTCGACAACAACCCCGGCAGCGTCGCGCACCCCGAGGCTCACGCCCACGGCGAGTCCGACGTGCTGCTGCGCACCCAGACCTCGGGCGTGCAGATCCACACCATGGAGTCGCAGAAACCGCCCATCTATATGATCTGCCCGGGCACCGTCTACCGTCCCGACACGGCCGATGCCTGCCACCTGCCGCAGTTCAACCAGATTGAGGGCCTGGTCGTCGACGAGGGCATCACCTTTGGCGATCTTAAGGGCACGCTCGACTACTTTGTTAAGTGCATGTTCGGCGAGGACCGCAAGACGCGCTACCGCCCGCATTTCTTCCCCTTCACTGAGCCTTCCTGCGAGGTGGACGTGAGCTGCCACGTCTGCGGCGGCAAGGGCTGCAACTTCTGCAAGCACAGCGGCTGGATCGAGATCCTGGGCTGCGGCATGGTCGACCCCAACGTTCTGATCAACTGCGGCATCGACCCCGAGAAGTACACCGGCTTCGCCTTTGGCATTGGCGCCGAGCGCGTCGCAGCACTGCGCTACGACCTGCCCGACCTGCGAACGCTCATGACTGGCGATATGCGCTTCTTGAACCAATTTTAAGTTGACCTGTCCCGGCGGCTTCCCGAGCCACCGCACCTTGCCTTTCAATCGTCGGTTGCGTACCTAAGTACGCGGCCCTCCTCTTTCAAGGCAATCTGCGGCACCTCGGAAACCCGTCTCCGTAGCTGGAGTTTTCCGTCTGTTTATTGCAGACGTTACAGATGAAAGGAGACCAGTTAGATGCGCGTTTCTTACGACTGGCTCAAGACCATGATCGATATTCCGGAGGATCCCAAGACCCTTTCGGACGAATATATCCGTACCGGCACCGAGGTCGAGGCGATCGACACCGTGGGCGAGTCCTTCGACCACGTGGTGACCGCCAAGGTGCTCACCAAGACCCCGCACCCCGATAGCGACCACATGTATGTGTGCTCGGTCGACGTGGGCGACAAGAATCTCGACGCCGACGGCAACTCCGCCCCGCTGCAGATCGTCTGCGGCGCGCAGAACTTCGAGGCCGGCGACCACATCGTCACGGCCATGATCGGCGCTGTGCTTCCCGGCGACGTCAAGATCAAGAAGAGCAAGCTTCGCGGCGTCGTGTCCATGGGCATGAACTGCTCCGCGCGCGAGCTCGGCCTGGGCGGCGACCACTCCGGCATCATGATCCTGCCCGAGGACACGCCCTGCGGCATGCCGTTTGCCGAGTACGTGGGCTCGAGCGACACCGTGCTCGACTGCGAGATCACGCCCAACCGTCCCGACTGCCTGTCCATGATCGGCATGGCCCGCGAGACCGGCGCCATCTTCGACCGCGATTTCCACGTTGAGCTGCCCGCCATCAAGGCCGAGACCGGCCGCGCGACCGACGACGAGCTTTCGGTCGAGATCGCCGACGAGGGCCTGTGCGACCGCTACGTCGCCCGCATCGTGCGCAACGTCAAGGTCGGCCCGTCGCCCGACTGGATGGTCAAGCGTCTCAACGCCCTGGGCGTGCGCCCGCACAACAACATCGTCGACATCACCAACTACGTGATGATGCTTACCGGTCAGCCGCTGCACGCCTTTGACCTGGACACCTTTGCCGAGCGCGATGGCCATCGCCGCGTGGTGGTTCGCGCCGCCCAACAGGACGAGAAGTTCACGACCCTCGACGGCGAGGAGCGCACGCTCGACGCCGGCATGGGCCTCATCACCGACGGCGAGCGTCCCGTGGCGCTGGCCGGCGTTATGGGCGGCATGGATTCCGAGATCGAGGACGACACCGTCGACGTGATGGTCGAGAGCGCCTGCTTCAACGCCGGTCGCACCTCGCACACCAGCCGCGACCTGTCGCTGATCTCCGATGCCTCCATTCGCTTTGAGCGTCAGGTCGACGAGACCGGCTGCGTGGACGTCGCCAACGTCACGTGCGCGCTGATCGAGGAGATCGCCGGCGGCGAGGTCGCCCCCGGCTATGTGGACGTGTTCCCCGCGCCCAAGACCATCGACAGCATCAAGCTGCGCTTGGCCCGCGTGCACGCCATCTGCGGCGCCGACATCGAGCCCGACTTTATCGAGCGCTCGCTCACCCGCCTGGGCTGCACTGTCGAGCGCGACGGCGAGGACTTTATGGTCACCCCGCCGAGCTTCCGCCCCGACCTGCCGCGCGAGATTGACCTGATCGAGGAGGTCCTGCGCCTGTGGGGCATGGGCCGTGTGACGGCGACCATCCCGGCTGCCAAGAACCATATCGGCGGCTTGACCCGCGAGCAGAAGCTCACCCGCAAGGTCGGCGAGATCCTGCGCGCCTGTGGCCTCAACGAGACCACGACCTTTGGCTTTGCCGCCCCGGGCGACCTGGAGAAGATCGGTATGTCCACCGAGGGCCGCGGCTGCCCCGTCGTGCTCATGAACCCGCTGGTGGCCGAGCAGACCGAGATGCGCCGCTCACTGCTGCCGGGTCTGCTGCAGTCTGTGGCCTATAACGAGGCCCACGGCACGCCCAACGTGCACCTGTACGAGGTCGGCAGCCTGTTCCATGGTCGCGAGAACGCCAGCCTGCCCAAGGAGACCAAGTCCGTGGCGGGTGTGCTCTCGGGCCAGTGGAGCGAGCAGTCCTGGAGCATGAAGTACCGCAAGCTGCGCTTCTTCTTTGGCAAGGGCATTGTCGAGGAGCTGCTTGCCCAGTTGCGCATCGAGAAGGTCCGCTTCCGTCCCGTCGAGGGCGAGGGCTACGCTTTCTTGCAGCCGGGTCGTGCGGCCGAGGTTCTGTCCGGCGGCACCGTGCTGGGCTGGGTCGGCGAGATTCACCCCGAGGCGCGCGAGGCGATGGGCATCGATGAGGTCGTCGTTGCCTTTGAGCTCGATCTGGACAAGCTGATCAAGGGCGCCCGCAACCAGGAGAACTACCGCGAGTTCTCGCAGTACCCTGCCGTTGAGCACGACCTTGCTATCGTGGTCGATAACTCCGTGACCTGCGAGGACCTTGAGCGCCGCATTACCAGCGCCGGCGGCAAGTTGCTCGAGGGTGTGCGTCTGTTCGACGTCTACCGCGATCCGGTCCGCGTGGGCGTGGGCAAGAAGTCCATGGCCTTTGCGCTTACGTATCGCTCCGACGACCACACGCTCACCAGCGAAGAGGTCGAAAAAGCGCACCAGAAGATCGTCACCAAGGTGTGCAAGGGCGTAAACGGCGAGGTCCGCGGCTAGGTCCTGCGCTGGGAGCACGGGACCCCTCCACAGTTGCTGTGGGACCCTGCGTGACCGCGGTGCTCGACATAAGGCACCGCTGAGCCTGCATATATGACACGCGCATTACATAACGGCGTGCTGCTTTGTCGGCAGTGCGCCGTTTTGCTATGATAGCCCGCGGCGTGTTACGAATCTAACAATACGTAACACTCTTAAGGTGATTTAAGCGGCGTTGCAATTCCGTGCGCCGATAACCGGGAGGCGTACATGCACATTCCAGATAATTATCTGTCTCCGCAGACCGATGCCGTCATGGCGGTGGCAATGGTGCCCGTTTGGGTCCATTGCATCAAAAAGGTGCGCGCTACGCTCGATCGCGAGCATATGGCGTTCCTGGGCATCTGCGCCGCATTCTCCTTCTTGCTCATGATGTTCAACGTGCCGCTGCCCGGCGGCACCACAGGTCACGCCGTCGGCGGCGCACTCATCGCGCTGCTGCTGGGCCCCGAGGCCGCGGCTATCGCTGTCTCGGTCGCGCTGGCGCTGCAGGCGCTGCTATTTGGCGACGGCGGCGTTCTGTCGTTTGGCGCCAACTGCTTTAACATGGCCTTTGTGCTGCCGTTTGTCGCTGCTATCGTGTTTCGTGCGCTCAACAGCCGTCTGCACGACAAGAGCTGGGGCACCTCGGTTTCTGCCATCGTGAGCGGTTGGGTCGGCCTGTGCCTGGCGGCCCTGTGCGCGGCAATCGAGTTTGGTATTCAGCCGATGCTCTTCACGAATGCTTCGGGCGCTCCGCTGTACTGCCCCTTCCCGCTGTCCGTGGCTATTCCTGCCATGTTGATCCCGCATATGCTGGTTGCCGGCGTGATCGAGGGCGTGGCGACGGCCGCCATCTACGGTTTCATTAAGAAGACGGCGCCGAGCATTATCGTCGGGCCCGAGGCCGTCGATGGCCAGCTTGCTGCCGAGGGCGCTGCTGCCAAGAAGACCTCGCTGGTTCCCACGCTCATTTTGGTCGCCGTGCTCGTGGTGGCCACGCCGCTGGGTTTGCTGGCCACCGGTGACGCCTGGGGTGAGTGGGACGCCGAGGGCGCCGCGACTGCCGTTCAGGAGGCTGGCGACGACAGCCTGCAGGCTTCGGTCGGCCTCGATACTCCGACTTTTGCCGACGCGCTGCCCACGGGTGATTACCTGCAGGCCTATTCCGAGGAGCAAGGCCTTGGCTTTGCCGGCCAGGCTGCCATGTATATCCTTTCCGGTGTGATTGGTGTGGCGGTGCTCACCATCGCATTCCGTCTGATCTCGCTGACGGTTAAGGAAAGCGGTGCTCATGGCAATAGCCGAGCTGCCTAGCTGGCTTGCGACCGAGGAGCGATACGAGCCCGCGGGGGCTCGGCATCGTGTGATGCAAAAGAATGTCCTGCACCTGGCGAGCCTGCTTGAGCGGGTTCGCCTGGGTGGAGGCGCGCACGAGGGCGGGTCGATGGTCGACCGCGCCCTTTCTTGCGTTTCGGCTCCGGTGCGCCTGGTGGGGATGTTCGTCTGCGTCCTGTGCGTGTGCCTGACGCAGAGTCCGCTGTACCTGATGCTGATGGCGGCTATCGCGCTGGTGCTGGTCGCGGTGCGCCCCGCACGCGGGCTGCGTGCGACCTTTGTACCGGCGCTCGGCGCCACGGGGCTTGCAGTGGTTCTGGCACTGCCTGCCCTGCTGCTGGGCGCGTCTGCCACGAGCGCCATGCTCAAGATCGCGCTCAAGACCTTCATTAATGTGTCGCTGGTGCTGGGCGTTTCGTGGACGCTTACCTGGAGTCGCATGTCTGCGGCGCTTAAGATGCTGCGCCTGCCCGACGAGGTCATCTTTACCTTCGATATGGCGCTCAAGCATATCGAGGTGCTGGGACGCACGGCGCACGATCTGTGCGAATCGGTCATGCTGCGCAGCGTCGGTTCCGCGCCTGCGGGTTTTTCGCGCACCGACTCGCTGGCGGGTATCATGGGCATGACGTTTATCAAGGCGATGGAATGCAGCCGCGCGATGGACGAGGCCATGCTGTGCCGCGGCTTCGCCGGCGTGTATCCGGCGCCTGCACGGAGCGGCTTTGGCTGGCGCGATACCGTTTACGCGGCCGTTGTGACGTTGCTCGCCGTGTTGTGCGCGGTGTTGTAGCGCGGACGGTCGAACCGTCGATGTGAGTAGGGAAGGGCGACGTTTTGGCAAACGATACGAATAACGCGATGGGTGTGAGCGGTGTTGCCGGCGCCGAGGTCACGCCGCTCATCGAGTTTCGCGACGTGGTGTTTTCCTATGCGGGTCATACGGTGGTCGACGGCGTTTCATTGCAGGTGAACCGTGGGGAGCTCGTTGCTCTGCTTGGTCCTAACGGCTGCGGCAAGACGACGATCATGCGTCTTATCAACGGCCTTGAGCTTGCGGACGCGGGTGCGTACCTGTTCGACGGGTATGCGGTCGATGCCGCATATCTCAAGGATTCCGCGACGGCCCAGCGGTTCCATCAGCGCGTGGGCTTTGTGTTCCAAAACGCCGATGCGCAGCTCTTTTGTGCCACGGTCGGCGAGGAAGTCGCGTTTGGCCCGGCTCAAATGGGGCTGCCGGCAGACGAGCTCGAGCGCCGCGTCCGCGATGCCATGGAGCTGTTCCAGGTTGCCGATCTTGCCGACGTCTCTCCCTATCAGCTCTCGGGCGGGCAAAAGAAGCGCGTTGCGCTGGCTGCGGTGGTGTCGATGAACCCGGATATCCTGGTGCTCGACGAGCCCACCAACGGACTTGACGAGGACTCGTGCGACATCGTGGTCAACTTTCTACTGGCCTATGTTGCTGCCGGCAAGACGGTCTTGATGAGCACACACCATCAGGATTTGGTGCGGCGCCTGGGTGCCCGCGCCATCTATATCGATCGATATCACCATGTGGTTGAGGCGCCGGTGTCGTCGTATGGAACCGAGAGCGGCGCTGCGGAATAGTTGCTGCGTAGAGCGTGCGTAGCCGCCCGCGCGGCTTTGCCGTGATGGTATAGTTATCCAGGTTTTTATGGGGGTGGCTATGCCAAGCTGGAACATTCATATCGCTCAGACGGAGCGTTTGCTGGAGCGCAGCGGTGCGCTTGCCAATAGCGTGCGCGACCGCAATGCCTTTTTGTTTGGCTGCGTGGTTCCGGATATCTTCGTGGGCTATATGGTCCCTGGCATCGCTGATCCCATTCCGTATCGCATTACGCACTTTGCAAAGCCCGAGCCTATCCCTAAGCCTCGTGAGCATGAGTTCTGGGATACCTATGTGGCGCCGCTGCTTAAAGGCGCACCCGCGGGTGAACCTGCTGAGGCCACCTCGATTGTCGAGGAACGCGAGCGACTCAATCGGGTGCATTATCCCCAACGTTACAAGAACGCCGAGCCGGTTGCCGGTCCCGGCGCCTGTGAGTTTTCGCTCGCGCCCGATGACGTGGCGCAGTCGCTGCTCGATCTGACGCTGGGCGTTTGGTCTCACCTTGTGGCCGATACTGTGTGGAATACCCGCGTGAACCAGTACCTGGAGGCGCACGGCGGCAAGCCGTGCGAGGAATTCCGCATTAAAAAGCAAGGCGACTTTGACTGGTTTGGCAAGACGCTCAGCATTGTTTCGATTCCGCGCGCGACCGATCGCCTCTATACTGCGGCGACGCGTTTTGGTCAGTATCCCATCCATAAGGAGTATGTGCTCAAGACCATCGGCGTTATGCACGAGATTGTACGCGAAAACCCCGGCGAGCCCGATCATCCGCCGTATCGCTTGCTAACCGAGGAGTTTTTCGATGCAACGTTTACCGAGGTCGTCGAGCTAACCGAGGCGGGTTTTGCCGCCCGTGTCGAATCGCCCGATGTGTCTGCGCTGCCCCTGATTGCTAGCTGCTAGCTGGCCGGCCCGGCAGTGAATAGCTCAACCCAATCGACAAGTAGCTCTTGCCGCAGGGCATCTTCGGCAGTGCGCTCCTGTTTAGTCTTTGGGGTGTAGGGAAGCCCAGCCTTTTTATGGATGAGCTCGGCTATGTTGTTAAAGCTCTTCGTGTCTTTGATTTGCTCATAGGTTATCTGGATAACGTCATAGCCCATGCTGGTGAGTGCGGTGGCGCGCTCGGCATCGGAGAGGCTCGCGGCTTCGCTGTCGTGGGCGGAGCGGCCTTGGCATTCAAGGATGACGCCCATGCTGTCGGTGGCGCTTTCGATGAGGATATCGGCGTAGCAGCAGGTTTTGTCATACAGCGAACGCGCGGCTTCGCTGAGCGGGATGCGCGCGTTATTGGTGATGTCGATGCCCAGACCGCCCTCATCGCGGGGGAGCGAGATGAGAATTGACGTCTGGACTTCAAAGGGCGAGGCGGTCTGTCCTGTCATGCGTTCGGCGGCCCAGCGGAGCTGCTTAACGCCGCGCAGGCCTGCGGCCTGCTTGGCGAACGCGGCGATATCCGCTGCGGTAAGAAGCGGCGTGCGCTTCCACAAGTTGGTGTCATTGCCCTTGGTGTCGTTAGCTCGCTCCCAGCCGCAGCTGGGCGGAATGAGCTTAAGCGAAATAGCTTCATCGAGTTGTTGTTGCGTTCGCTCGCAGGGCTTAAACACTGCAAAGGAGCCGCACATCTCGTAGCAAGCCATGAGTAACTGGCTGCGTGAAACCTGCGTGGCAAGGCTGAGCAGCGTTAACTCCGGTGAAGTGACATCAAACCCATGCTCAGTCTGCCTAAACGACCCAGGAGGCGGCTCTTGGGTCAGGAGGTGTGACTTGAACAAACTCCGTGATCCGACTTGCTCGCGACTGAACACAAATCGATGAAGCGGCATATGAAGAAGGTCTTCAACAAGCGCATGGTTCCCAAGGGCGCAACATCTGCGATCCATATTGCCAAGGCTAATGGCGGGGTAAAGGCCTAATACCTGCGGCGGAATACGGTGATAGTAAAAAGCGGATTGACCGCATAGCGTCAGGTCCATGACGTCCTCCTGGTCGAAATGTGCTTTTGGACCGTGCGATGCCAGCGTCAATTCGGAAGTATGCGGCAAAATCTGAACCCTGTGAGCAGACCTGGCTTTTGAGGCTAGTTTATCAGGCATTTTGTTGCGAAAAAACGAGGTGTGCTCGGTGGTCTCAGAATTTGCCGCATACTTCCGAAAACCAGGTCGATCTGGCTTTTGCTAAAACGATTTATCAGCGTCGGTTAAGGTGTGGGTTTGCCACCGGGCGAACACTTTTAGCGCTTGGGACTTTATTTTATGGGCCTCGAAGGGTGAATTTCGCACTTTTGGTAAAGAAATGAGTGCGTGTTTTGCTGTGCGCCGGCATTGGCACAGAAAAAGGGCCCGGAAGGCTTTGCATTCCGGGCCCTTTGCAATGCAAGTGTGCTTGCAAGTACGACTTAGCGCACCTGAGCGACGTAAGCGACGTTGGTCGAGGAGACCTTGTCCTCGAGCTGGACGCTCATGCGGGGATCGCCGGCGGTAGCGACGGTCAGGTCGCCGGTCTTGACGTAGCCGAGCTCCTTAGCGGTCTCAATCGCCTTGACGATCGTGCCGTTGACGGTGCCCTGGGTAATCTCGGCCTGGTGCGGGATAACGCCCCAGTACATGATCATCTGCTGGACGGCCCACTCGTGGCGGGAGAACGCGCAGATCGGCATGTTGGGACGGAAGTGCGAAATCAGGCGAGCGGTACGACCGGTGGTCGTCGGCACGGTGATGCACTTGGCGCCAACGGTGGTAGCCATGTTCACAGCGGACATACCCACAACGTTGTTGACAACACGGGTGCCGTGAGCATCGGCCGGAACCTCGAGCGGAGCGTGAGCCGGGAGGTACTTCTCGGTCTCGAGAGCAATGCTGGCCTGCATCTTGACGGCCTCGACCGGGTACTTACCGGCAGCGGACTCGCCGGACAGCATGACGGCGTCGGTGCCGTCGTAGATGGCGTTAGCAACGTCGGCAACCTCGGCGCGCGTCGGGCGCGGGTTCTGCTGCATGGAGTCGAGCATCTGCGTAGCGGTGATAACGGGCTTGTAGGCCGCGTTGCACTTGGCGATGATCTCCTTCTGGATGTGCGGAACAAGCTCGGGCTTGATCTCGATGCCCAGGTCGCCACGGGCAACCATGATGCCGTCGGAAGCCTCGAGGATCTCGTCGAAGTTCTCGACGCCCAGGGCGCACTCGATCTTCGGGAAGATCGTGACGTGCTCGCCACCGTTCTCGCGGCAAAGCTTGCGGATGCCGCGGACGGACTCGCCGTCACGGATGAAGGAAGCGGCGATGTAGTCGATGTTCTCGGTCAGGCCAAAGAGGATGTCCTGACGATCGCGCTCGGTGATGGCGGGCAGCGAGATGTTGACGTTGGGCATGTTGACGCCCTTGCGCTCGCCGATCAGGCCGTCGTTCTTGACGACGCAGGTCATGTCCTGGCCGTCGACGGACTCGACCTCGAGGGCAACCAGGCCGTCATCGATCAGGATGAGGGAGCCCTTCTCGACCTCGGAGGGCAGAGCCAGGTAGTCGAGGGAGATGTGCTCAGCGGTGCCGTGGAAATCCTCGGTCGTGGGCTGAGCGGTGACGACGATCTTGTCGCCGGTCTTGACGGCAACCTTCTTGCCATCGACCAGAAGGCCGGTGCGGACCTCGGGGCCCTTGGTGTCGAGCAGGATGCCGACGGGCATACCGAGCTCCTTGGAAATACGACGGACGCGCTCGATGCGACCGTGGTGCTCGTCGTAGGAGCCGTGCGAGAAGTTAAAACGGGCGACGTTCATGCCCGCCTTGATCATCTCGCGGATGGTCTCGTCGCTATCGCAGGCGGGACCCATGGTGCATACAATCTTAGTGCGCTTGTACATTCAGACCTCCATCTGACATCGTCTTGCGCTGATAGATAAACCATAAGAAATAAAACTGAGTTGATTATAACGAAATGGCGACCGAATACCCCAAAAAATCGACCGTATGCCGAATTAGAAGTTCATTTTTTGCGGAAAAACGGTATATGCAAAAACTTTACCAACCGTTCTAACCGCTGCTATCTGGGCGATATTTCAGTTTGATGATGCGCCGAAGAAAAAACGTTTTATCAATGTTGAGCATCACACGGCCTGCACCGTTGCTTATGGACCATATTTCCAAATGGATTGTTTTGGCTAGACGCGTTGCTTTGGGGTACCATAGCTCCACTATCAACTGCCGCTCAGCACGGCAGCCTTGATGAGCCCTTGCCCTTCTCCTGGGAATTATGATCGGGCATCAATCTGCTGAGTGGCCCGAATCCCAGGAGGGGACTCTATATGCAAAAGGAATACCTGTCCGCCGCGGCGGAGGTGCTCAGCGACCAGGGTGTCGATGAGAACCTCGGCCTGAGCGACGACGAGGCGTCGTCGCGCCTCGCTAAGACAGGCCCTAACAAGCTCGAGGAAGCCGAGAAGACGCCGCTGTGGAAGCGTTTCTTTGAGCAGATGGCCGATCCCATGGTCATCATGCTGATCGTTGCCGCCGTCATCAGTGCGCTCACGGGCATGGTCAAGGGCGAGCCCGACTTTGCCGATGTCGTCATTATCATGTTCGTCGTTATCGTCAACTCGGTGCTGGGCGTGGTCCAGGAAGCCAAGAGCGAAGAAGCCCTCGAGGCCCTGCAGGAGATGAGCGCGGCGCAGTCCAAGGTACTGCGCGACGGCAAGCTCGTGCACCTGCCGAGCGCCGAGCTCGTGCCCGGTGACGTGATCATGCTCGAGGCGGGCGACTCCGTTCCGGCCGACTGCCGCGTCCTCGAGAGCGCCACGATGAAGATCGAAGAGGCCGCCCTTACCGGCGAGTCCGTGCCCGTCGAGAAGCATACCAACGTGATCGAGCTCGCCGCGGGCACCGATGACGTGCCGCTCGGCGACCGCAAGAACATGTGCTATATGGGTTCCACCGTTGTGTACGGCCGTGGTCGCGCCGTCGTGGTCGGCACCGGCATGAACACCGAGATGGGCAAGATTGCCGGCGCCCTGGCCGAGGCCAAGGAAGAGCTCACGCCGCTGCAGGTGAAGCTCGCCGAGCTCAGCCGCATCCTTACCATTATGGTTATCGTCATCTGCGTCGTCATCTTTGGCGTCGACATCATCCGTCACGGCGTGGGCAACGTCCTCACCGACCCGACTGCCCTGCTCGACACCTTTATGGTCGCCGTCTCGCTTGCCGTCGCCGCCATCCCCGAGGGCCTGGTCGCCGTCGTGACCATCGTGCTTTCGCTCGGCGTGACCAAGATGGCCAAGCGCCAGGCGATCATCCGCAAGCTTTCTGCCGTCGAGACCCTTGGCTGCACGCAGACCATCTGCTCCGACAAGACCGGCACCCTTACCCAGAACAAGATGACCGTCGTCAAGCACGAGCTCGCTGCGCCCAAGGAGAAGTTCCTGGCCGGTATGGCACTGTGCTCCGATGCCCAGTGGGACGAGGAGCTGGGCGAGGCCGTGGGCGAGCCGACTGAGTGCGCGCTCGTCAACGATGCCGGCAAGGCTGGTCTCACTGGCCTGACTGCCGAGCACCCGCGCGTGGGCGAGGCCCCGTTCGACTCGGGCCGCAAGATGATGTCCGTGGTCGTCGAGACCCTGGACGGCGAGTACGAGCAGTACACCAAGGGCGCGCCCGACGTGGTAATCGGCCTGTGCACCCACATCTACGAGGGCGATAGGGTCGTCCCCCTGACTGAGGAGCGCCGTGCCGAGCTCGTGGCCGCCAACAAGGCCATGGCCGACGAGGCCCTGCGCGTGCTGGCGCTGGCAAGCCGCACCTACACCGAGGTTCCGGCAGACTGCAGCCCCGCTGCGCTCGAGCACGACCTGGTCTTCTGCGGCCTGTCCGGCATGATTGACCCTGTCCGCCCCGAGGTCGCCGACGCCATCCGCGAGGCCCATGATGCCGGTATTCGCACCGTCATGATCACGGGCGACCATATCGACACCGCCGTGGCCATTGCCAAGCAGCTGGGAATCGTCACCGATCGCAGCCATGCCATCACCGGTGCCGATCTCGATCGCATGAGCGACGAGGAGCTCGACGCGCACATCGAGGACTACGGCGTGTACGCTCGCGTCCAGCCCGAGCACAAGACCCGCATCGTCGAGGCCTGGAAGTCGCGCGACCAGATCGTGGCCATGACGGGCGACGGCGTCAACGATGCCCCGTCCATCAAGCGCGCCGACATCGGCGTTGGCATGGGCATCACCGGTACCGACGTCACCAAGAACGTCGCCGACATGGTGCTTGCCGACGACAACTTCGCCACCATCATCGGCGCCTGCGAAGAGGGTCGCCGCATCTACGACAACATCCGTAAGGTCATCCAGTTCCTGCTTTCGGCTAACCTTGCCGAGGTGTTCTCGGTGTTTATCGCCACGCTCATCGGCTTCACCATCTTCCAGCCGGTGCAGCTGCTGTGGGTGAACCTGGTCACCGACTGCTTCCCCGCGCTCGCGCTGGGCATGGAGGATGCCGAGGGCGACATCATGAAGCGCAAGCCGCGCAACGCCAAGGATGGTGTCTTTGCCGGCAATATGGGCCTGGACTGCGTGGTCCAGGGCTTGATCATCACTGTGCTGGTGCTGGCGAGCTTCTTTGTGGGCGTGTACTTTGACATGGGCTACATCCACATCGCCGATATGATCGCCGGCAATGCCGACGAGGAAGGCGTGATGATGGCTTTCATCACGCTCAACATGGTCGAGATTTTCCACTGCTTCAATATGCGCAGCCGTCGTGCGTCGCTGTTTAGCATGAAGAAGCAGAACAAGTGGCTGTGGGCCTCTGCCGCGCTGGCGCTGGTGCTGACGGTGATCGTAACCGTGCAGCCGACGCTTGCCGAGATGTTCTTTGGCCCCGTGACGCTTGAGCTCAAGGGCGTTATCGCCGCGCTGGGCCTTGCCTTCCTGATCATCCCGCTGATGGAGATCTACAAGGCGATCATGCGCGCTGTGGAGAAGGAGTAACGCTCTCGTCCGGGCCCGCCCCACGCCCTTTCTCCCTCACTGGTCCTCGCGCTTCGCGCTGCGGGATCGTTCGGGAGAAAGGGCTTCCGGGGCGGGCCCTGCGGTATCCTTGCTGGCTTTTCTCCCGCGCGGATGAAAAGGGCTAAGGGAAAGTATGTGAGCTGGTCGAGCGTTTGCTCGACCAGCTCTTTTTTGTGGGTAAAATACCTGCTCAGTTGTGATTTGTGGTGCTGGGAGGCGCTTGTGGGCAAGGCGAAGGCTAAGGCGAAGAAAAAGACGACGGGGGCGCGGGCTAAGCGCGATCGTCGTCGGAAGCTCGCGACCGAAGCCCCCGCGTCTGCCGAGGAACTGCTGGCAAGCGTGCCGGGGCTCGACGCGCTGCAGGATGTTCCGGCGTTCGACGACCTGCCTATCGATGGGGCTCAGCAGGCTGCCTTCGATGATTTTTGTGCCCAGGCCGAGGAGCCCGAGCAGATGCAACTTGGTGCCGTGGTGCGCTTGGATCGCGGGTTTCCGCTGGTGGCGACTACCGACGACACCTTTCGTGCCGAGCATGCCGTGGGGTTTGCCAAGTCGCGTGGCGAGGATGAGGTTCTGCTGCCCGCCGTGGGCGACCGCGTGGCGGTGCGCCGTGCGCCCGGGCATGACATGGGCGTGATCGAGTGCGTGCTGCCACGCCGCACGAGTTTTGAGCGCTGGCGCGGACGCGCTCGCGGTGAGCGTCAGGTGCTTTGCTCCAACGTGGATAGCGTGCTGATCGTGCAGGCGCTCGGCGCCGGCGAGGTACTGCTCGACCGCGTGGCGCGCTCGCTGGTGCTGGCACTCGACTGCGATGCCGAGCCGGTGGTGGTACTCACCAAGGCCGACCGTTGCGACACCGATGAGCTCGAGCGCGATTTGGACCGCGTACACCGCCTGGTGGGTCCGGACGTGCGCGTAATCGTGACATCTTCTGCCGAGGGCCGTGGCCTGGACGAGGTGCGCGTCTGCGTGCCCGCCGGGAGCTGCGCCATGATCCTGGGCGAGTCGGGTGCCGGCAAATCGACGCTGCTCAACGCACTGTTGGGCCACGATACGTTGGCTACCGGCGGCGTGCGTGAGCGCGACGACCAGGGTCGTCACACCACGGTCGCGCGCGTGATGGTGGTACTGCCGGGCGAAGCCGGCGTGATCGCCGATGCCCCGGGTCTGCGGAGCCTGCCGCTTGTGGGCCACGAGCGGGGGTTGGCCCGCGCGTTTCCCGAGATCGTCGAGGCGTCGCGCGCGTGCCGGTTTGGCGATTGCACACACACCCATGAGCCGGGTTGTGCCGTTCGCGAGGCCGAGGACGCGGGACAGATTGACAGCCTGCGTCTGGAGACGTTCCAAAACTTGGCGTCATCCATGCGCGTGAGTGCTCAGATGCTCGATCCCGATGTTCATCTGTAATTGAATCTATCTATGACAGCCGTCTCCCAATGGTGCGGGAGGCGGCTTTTTTATTGCCGATGCGCCCCTAAACGTGCGTTTTGCTGACGTGCTGACCAAAACCTTGCCACGAGCTTGACGGGCCGGTCAGCTTTTGGTCGGCAATTGGTTTGACACTCAAAACCAAGATCGCGATCGCATCGTTTTGCTGCTTGCCCGCTCGGACAATGGTGCTACGGGCATCCGCCCGGTGCTACCTTGAGAGGAGCGGCCGTGAACAAGAGCAAGCGCATCGCCATCAGTCTAATCGCGGGTGTGCTCGCCGCGCTGCTCTGCATGGTCTACGCATCGTCGATTCGCTCGCAGGCTGAGCAGGCCCAGGCCGAGACGCTGGCCAAGTATGGCGGCGATCGCGTCGAGGTGTGCGTCGCGGCGCGTGATATCGATGTGGGCGAGACCCTCGACGAGACCAATGTCATAACCCAGGAATGGCTGGCGAGCCTGTTGCCGCGCGATGCGGCGACCGAGCTGCGCCAGGTGCGCGGCGACGTGACGACCTCGCGCATCCCTAAAAATGCCGTGATTTGCGATGTCTACACCAAGGCCGAAACCCACACGCTCGAGGTGCCCAAAGGCAAGGTCGCCGTTTCGGTGGCGGTCGATGCCGAGCATTCGGTCGGGGGCGCCACGGGCGTGGGCAGCTACGTGGACGTGTACGTGCAAAAGGACGGCGTGACCGATCGGCTGTGCGGCGCGCGCGTAATCGATACCAGCGAAGATGCCGGCGCCACGCGTGAAGGCAAGATCGAATGGGTGACGCTGGCGGCCGACCCCGAAGACGTTAAGGAATTGCTGGGGGCCTCGGGTAAGGGGACGGTCAGTTTGACGATTCCCGCCACGGTGCGCGACAAAAAGAGCGGAGGCGACGAGTGATGAAAGCGATCTGGCTTGCATGCTGCGCGTGCGGTGATTACGGATTGCTGCAGCGGGAAGTCGAGGGCCGCGATGCGGGCGCGCAAGTGCTTCGCGTGGGCGACCTGGATGGGCTGGTGTCCATGGCACGGGCGTTTCCGTCGCGTCGCGGGGCGGCGATTATCGCGGCAGCCCTGTTCGATGCCGAAGACGTGCGAAAGACCGTTGCGCGCCTGACGGCCGAGGGCCGCGTGAACCGCGTGGTCGTACTGATAGAGACGCTCGATCCTTCGGATATCGAGGGGCTGTTTCGCGCAGGGGCGACCGAGGTTATCGCTGCGCGCAGCATATGCGGCAACGGGCGCGCGGGCGAGGGAACGGTTGATTACGGCCGGTGTATGACGATTGAGCCCGATGCTTTTGTTGATAGGGAACCCGGGGCGCCTCGCGCTACAAGAGGCCCGCGTGTTGATGATTGTGGAAAAGCGGAAGCCGAGCATGGTCGGTGTCCCCGGGACCCCCTTGCATACGATGAAGTCGGAGAGCCGGTGCCGTATGGCGAGGATCTTTTGGCTGTAGATATGGGATACGTGCATGGCGTGAGCCTGGTCGATGAGCTCGACGAGGTTGAGGGACTTGCCGGGAACGACAATGTTCGTGTCGATGCGACCGTGAAGTCCCCAGATTCGGCCCCGCGGACCGAGCAGCCTGCCATGCCGGCTTGGGCGCAGCATATGAGCGCTGCCGGGGAGACAGGGACGTTGCCGCCCGTGCCGGCGCCGCCTGCCCCCACGCCGTCGGCGGATGCCGCCGCTTCGTCGCATCGAGCCCCGGTTGTCTGCGCCGTCTCGGGTTCGGGCGGTTGCGGCAAGTCGACGATCGTCGCCGCCATGGCGCACGCGGCGTCGCTGCTGGGCCTGCGCGCTGCCGTGCTCGACTTGGACCTGATGTTTGGAAACCTCTACGACCTGTTGGGTGCCGATGCCCCGCATGACATGGCGACGCTTATCGAGCCATCGGCTGCGGGCGCACTTGCCGAATCGGACATCGTGGCCGCCTCGATGCGCGTGGCCCCGGGCGTCACGCTTTGGGGTCCGGTCGCCGCGCCCGAACAGGCCGAGCTCATGGCGCGTCCGGTGGAGCTGCTGCTTGACGTCTTGCGTCACGAATCCGACGTGGTGCTTGTCGACACCTCGGTCTTTTGGGGCGACGCCGTGGCGGCCGCGGTGGCGGCGAGCGACCGCTGCCTGGTCGTGGGCGATCCATCGGTGTCGTCTGCGACGTCCGCGGCACGCGTCATCGAGCTGGCGAGCCGTGTGGGCGTGCCGCGTACGCGCATGAGCGCCGTATTCAACCGGTTTGGCGCGCGCGGCGCTGACGAGGATGTCGCCATGCGCTTTGAGATTACCTGCGCGTTGAGCTCCAAGATCCGCATCGCCGACGGCGGGCAGGACTTGACGGCGCTCATGGCATTCGGCCGTGCTGACGAGGCGGTGGGCCAGACCAGCGCTTTTGCCACCAGCGTGCGCGAAGCCACGCGCGAGATGCTCGTGGAGCTGGGCTGCGCCGTCGGTCCCTGGAGTGACATGGTCACCGACCGCGCGACGCGCACCGAGCGCCCACGTATCCGTCTTCCCTGGTCGCGCGAGGGTGATTCGCGATGAGCTTGCAAACAAGGATTAAGGAAGCCGGTGCGGCCGCGGCGGCGGCGCCTGTTGATGCGGGGCGCCACCGTGCCGTCAAGCGCCGCACCAAGCGCGCCGTGATGGACCGCATGGGCTATGACGAGGTGGCGCGTATCAGCGCATACATCGATCCGGCGCGCGCCCGCTCGGAATTGCGTCCTGCGGTGGAGGCGGCGCTCAACGTGGAGGAGCCGGGCGACCTGGCGACGCCCGAGCGCGAGACCATCATCGACGAGATCTTGGACGACGTGGTGGGCCTGGGCCCGCTGCAGCCGCTCATCGAGGACGACACCGTCACCGAGATCATGGTCAACGGTTGTCGCTCGGCTTTCTTTGAGCGCGGCGGCGTCTTATATCCCATCGAGCATGCGTTTGAGGACGATGAGCAAATCCGCGTGCTCATCGACCGCATCATCTCGCCGCTGGGCAGGCGCATCGACGAGCGCAGCCCTATCGTCAACGCTCGCCTCAAGACGGGCTATCGCGTCAACGCGGTGATTCCGCCTGTGGCGATCGATGGGCCAATCCTCACCATCCGTAAGTTTTCAGACCGCATCTGTTCATTGGACGAGCTTGTGGGCCTGGGGTCGCTACCGCTTTGGTATGCGCAGCTGCTGTCGTGTGCGGTATCGCTGCGTCAAGATCTGGCGGTTGCAGGTGGCACGGGATCGGGCAAGACCACGCTGCTCAACGCGCTGTCGTGCGAGATATCCACCGGCGAGCGCATCGTGACGATCGAGGACTCCGCCGAGCTCAAGTTTGCGCATCACCCGCATGTGGTTCGCCTGGAGGCACGCGAGGCTTCAATTGAGGGCGAGGGCGCGGTGACAATCCGCGATCTGGTGACCAACGCCCTGCGCATGCGTCCCGACCGTATTGTGGTGGGTGAGGTGCGCGGTGCGGAATGTTGCGACATGCTGCAGGCCATGAACACCGGGCACGACGGATCGCTCACCACGCTTCATGCGGGCACCGAGCAGGAGACCGTGGTGCGTTTGACGCTGCTTGCGCGCTATGGCATCGATCTGCCGAGCGAGCTTATCGAGGAGCAGATTGCCATGGCGCTCGACGGCATCGTGATGTCCGAGCGTCATGCGGACGGCAGGCGTTTCGTGTCCTCCTATTCGGGGGTGCGACGCGGCGCGTCGGGCGGCGTGGAGCTTGAGCGCTACGTGACGTTCGATGCCGCCACGCGCACCTGGACGCTCGATCGCGAGCCTCCGTTTATCGCGGAGGGCCTGCGCTCGGGAACGCTCACACAAGAGGAGGTGGACGAATGGAGATCGTTGTGCCCCTCGTCGTAGGGGGCTTGACGGGGCTTTCGGCCGCGGTGGCGTGTGGGGCGGAGCCTCGTGCGCCGCGCGTGCCGCCGGCGGAGCTGGTCAGTCATGCGCTTGAGTCGGTTGCCGAGAGGCTGCCGCGCGAGTTGGTAGAAAACGACCTGCTAAAAAAGATTGCCCACTCCTGGGCGGCGCTGGTTCCGGCACATCGCGTTGGCCTTGTCATCGAGGATGACAAGGCGCGACTGGCATGCTTACTGCTGTCGAGTGGTGTCTGCGGCATTGCCCTGACTGTCGTATCGCTGTCGCCCATCGGCTTTGTCCTGGGGCTGCTCGCACCGTTTGGCGTAGGTGCCGCTCGCGACACCTTCGACCGTCGCCGCGAGCAACACGATGTGGAAGAAGCCATGCCCGAGGCCTTTACGGCGCTCTCTATGTCGCTCGCCTCGGGTCATTCGCTGGCCCAGGGCATGAGGTTTGTGGGAACTCACGCGCAAGAGCCGGTGCATACCGAGTTTTTGCGCGTTGCGGCGGCGATCGACTGCGGCGTCTCGGCGACTGATGCGTTGGATGACCTACTCGACCGTATCGATGCCCCCGGCCTTTCGCTTGTCACTTTGGCGCTCAAGGTGTCGCAGCGAACCGGCGCCCCGCTTGCTGACCTGCTATCCGAGGCGTCGAGCATGGTGGGGGAGCGCATTGAGCTCAAGCGCCGCCTGGACGTCAAGACATCGCAGGCTCGTATGTCGGCACACATGGTCTCGGCGATGCCGGCGGGTATGTGCGCGGTGCTGGCGCTGCTTTCGGCCGACTTTCGCCGCGGCCTTGCAACGCCGGCAGGTGCCGGTACCGTGGTGTTGGGCCTTGCCCTCAACGCCGTCGCGCTGGTGGTTATCCGGCGCATTATGCGGGTGGAGCTATGAGCGTCTTGGTCGGGGCCGCGGCGTGCCTGTGCGCGCTCAGTGTGTTTATCGTGACGGGTTTGGAGCGTGCAGACGCATGCAAGATCGCCCAGGTCTGCAAATGCGAGGCGCTGCTGGTTGTCGCGGCTGCCCGCTCGGTGACCGATGTCCTGGTAACACGGTTGAAGGGCATGCTCGGCACGGGTGGTACGGCGCAGGTGTCGCTTGGCGAGGTGTCCGAGATGATCGACGTGGTGCGTCTGGGGCTTTCGGCCGGCCTTTCGTTCGATGCGGCGCTTGAGGTTTTTTGCGCCAATCGCCGATCGACGTTGGCGATCCGCCTTGAGCGAGCCTGCATGGCGTGGCAGGTGGGCGTAGGGACGCGCGAGGACGAGCTTCTGGCGGCCGCGCGCGACCTGGATGTGCGGGCGCTCGAGACCTTTGCCATCACAGCGGGGCAGGCGCTTGCCCTCGGTGCCCCGCTTGCCGAGACGCTGGCGGCTCAAAGTCGCGAGATTCGCGCGGCCCATCGCGCTGCAGTCGAGCGCGAGATTGAGCGCGCGCCGGTCAAGCTGCTGATTCCCACCGGCACGCTCATCTTGCCGGCGTTGCTTCTGTCCATATTGGGCCCGCTGCTGGGAGCAGGCGGGATGATGTAGGGAGGAATACATGAATACGATGACTGACGTTGCTGGCAAGGTCTGGAGCTGGGCGTTTTGCCAGTCAATTCACGCTCGCCAGCGTGCCGAGGAACTGCTGCGGGAGGAGAGCGCGCAGGGCACCACCGAGTACGCCATCCTGGTCGGTGTGCTCGTGGTGATCGCCATCATTGCCATCGTCGCATTTAAGGGCAAGGTCCAAGATCTATGGAGCGCTATCAGCGAGGGCATCAACAGCCTGTAGAGGGCGCCCGTCCCGTCGGCGCGTTGCTGGTGCTCGCCTGTGCGGTCGTGGCGGTGGCAGTGGCGGTTTGGGGGCTTAACGCAGCACGGCAACAACGTTTAGGGGCTGCCGCGGATGCGGGATCGGGTTCGGCTGCGGCGTCTCAAATAGACGATGCGCGAGACGCGGCCGATGCGAATGCCGCCGTCACGGCGCAAACGTTCTTGCAAGCACTCGACGAGCGAGCGGACGCTGCAACGGGTTCATCTGCAAACAATGCCGTCGCTGTTCGTCTCGCATGGTCCGAGTGCCGACCGATGACCGAAGCGGTGGCGGATATGCTGCGTGCCTATCGCGAGGTGCCCACGGCGCAACTTGCTCTGAGTGGCTATCTCGACATCAAGGGCAACGTGTGGGGCGCCATCGTGCGTGACGGACGCGGCTGGGTCGATATGGTGACGGTTGCCGCGGATGCTGGTGATACTTCGTGTCGCCTGCGCGTGGTCCGCCTGATCCCGCAGACAACGAAATCAAAGGAGGGGTCGTGAAATGCATGATGTCCTGCGTGAGGAATCTGCCCAGGCAACGGTCGAATACGCCATCGTCACGGTGGCACTGCTTTCCATCGTGCTGGCGATCGCAGGGCTTTGGCGTGCCGGTGCCGATGGGCGCTTGGCGGCGCTGGTCGAGCGGACGGCGTCTCACGGCGTCACCTCGACATCGGTTGTCGACGCTGCTGCGGGTGCTAAGGACATCGTGCTCTATTGATGTCACGCGCGAGGACCGGGCGCAGTCTACGGTCGAGGCGGCATTCCTACTGCCGACGTTTCTGACGCTCGTCCTGTTGGCGCTGCAGCCGGTGTGCCTGCTCTATACACGCGCGGTCATGGAGTCTGCCGCCGCCGAGACCGCGCGGCTCATGACCACGACGACGGTGGGGGATGACGAGGATATTAAGGAGTTTGCCCGCCGCCGTCTTGCCGCGGTTCCCGACGTTTCGATTTTCCATGCCGGCGGGCCCCTGTCGTGGGATATCGAGCTTGGTCGGGCCGATGCGGGCGGCGTCTCGTCCGTTTCCGTTACCGGCGAGGTTAAACCGCTGCCCGTGATCGGTGCGTTTGTGCAGGCTATGGGTAGCGCAGGCCATAACGGCTATGTCGAGCTTAAGGTCGACGTCTCGTATCGATCGCGTCCCGAGTGGCTGGAGGGAGATTATGATTCATGGATTGCTGCATGGGATTAAGCGCTGCCTGTTGAAGGTGACGAGGGGGCTTGCGGGCCGTTGCCGACCGCGTGCTCGCTGCAAGCGAGGCGGCTTTATGGGTCGAGCCGGGATCGACCTGTTTATCGAAGACGGTGCCTATACCACGCTCTCCTCTGCGGTGGTCATCTTGGTGGTGCTCACGTTGCTGTTTTCGTCGACGGCGGCGATATGGAGCATGTCGCGTGCCGGGGACACCCAGGTGGCTGCCGATAGCGGCGCGCTGGCAGGCGCCAATGTGGTGTCGTCCTACCATACGGCTGCGACGGTGGTGGATGCGAGCATTTTGAGTTTGGGCCTGGCGGGGTTTGCCACGATCGGCACCGGCTTGGTCGCCATCCTTATTCCGGGTGCCGAGCTTGCCGCGGGCGATATGGTCGACACGGGGATCGAGATCATTAAAACGCGCAATAAGTTTGCCAAAAGCGCCTCCAAGGGCCTGCAGAAAATCGAGACGGCTCTACCGTATCTGGTTGCCGCGCGAGCTACGCAGGCCGTGTCGGCGCAGGATACCGAGGGTGCGACCTATACCGGTACGGCGCTTGCCGTGCCCAGGACGTCCGAGTCGGATTTCGTTGCGCTCGAGGGGTCCGAGATCTCGACCGATGTCATTAAAGACACATCGAAAGATCTGGAACGCGCAGCAGATGAGCTGCAGAAGGCCTCGGAGGAGACGGCGAAAGCAAAAGAGCGCGCCTGGCTTGCGGATTGCGGCGGGTCGGATCCGGCTTCGGTCGGCAGTTGCTCATGCATGTGGGAACGCGCGAGGAGTTTGGCGAAACTTTCGGATATTGAGAATCCGCACTATGCCTCGAGCGTCACATGGGAGCCACAGGTGGCGCTCGATCGCGCGAAGGCCTATTACCGCTTGCGCCTTGCAAACGAGGCGCCTCAGGGCTCAAGCGTCGAGACGAAGGCGGAGTCGGCGGCGCGCAAGGCGTTTTACACCTATGCGAGTACAGAGGTCAATCGCGCATATGTAACCGAGGACGGAGATGAAGTCACTTCCTATATCCCGCTGTTGCCACGCAACACTGACGAGGTGAGAGCGACGGAACTCTATACCGATGCGGCGTGGCCAACCAGTACCAACGATGGCAAAACGTATCTGCATTATGGAACGAGCTGCCCCAACTATAAGAAAGGAACGCCAAGCGGGCTAGCCTCGGTCGCTGCTTATGACGGGCAGGGCAAATGCAACAGATGCCATTTTGGTGTTTCGTCGCTCGGCGCCGTTGCGGCCCCTTCGACTTCTATCGAAAACGGCTTCGAGTACCACTTTGATCGATTTAAAGACGCTCTGGAAGACTATGTCGAATGCCGCAACAAAGAGTTCGAGCTCATGCGCCAGACCGAGGACGAGGCTGACCGTGCGGGCAATGCGTTTGACGAGGCCATTAAAGCGCTTTCGGGCGAGCGTCCGCGTATCGCTCCGCCCGGTCGCAATGGCGTGGTCGCCTTTGCGGTTTCGGGTGCCATCTCGAGCCCCGATGAGCTCAGCTCTTCGTTTAACGCGGCGGTCAGGCTTGGCGAGCGCGGTGCTATCTCTGCTGCGGTGCTGGCACCCGATGACGCGACGGCGCAGAACAACGTTCTCTCGCGGTTTTTCTCGACGTTGGAGGAGCGTTCGGGCGGTGTTGCCGGTGTACTCGATGGCGTCATGGATGTTTGGGGACGGCTGCTTGTGGGATACGGAGACATCCAAGGCTCGGCTGACGAGCTCATGGGCGAGATGATCGATGGCCTGGGAGGGGGCAGCGGTGCGTTGGGCTCCATTGCGTCGTGGCTCGGCGATACCGTTTCGGCGTCCGTGGCGGCGCTGGGCTTGGAGCCGTGCGACTTGCGCCTACGAAAGCCGGTACTGACCGACACCGCCAATGTCATCAAGAGCCCGGGGTCTGACATCACAGGTCTTTCTAAAGTGCAGGACAAGCTACGAAGTATTCCGCTGGGCGTGACCGACCCCAAGGCGCTTTGCGAGGCGCTGGAATATCAAGTCGAGCGCACCATCAGCGGCACGGTGTTCACGCTTGCGGAGATTCCGCTGCCCGGCGGCGGTTCCATCCCACTTACCGTCGATGTCGCCACACTGGCGGGTGCCCTGGGCGGTGGGTCGTAATGGGCATCCGCACGCGCCTGTGCGAGGAGCGCGCCCAGGCGACGGTCGAGATGGCCGTGGTCACGCCCGTCCTGCTGGTTCTGGCGCTTATCGTGTACAACGTCATGGTCTTTGCCGACGCGGTCGCGCGCTTCGATCGCGTGGTGCCCGATATCGTGCTGGCGCACGCCGTGGCTCCGAGCGGGGAGGGCGACGACAGCTCCATCGATGCCTCCGCGACCGTTCAGGCTCAGATTCAACATGCCATGGAAGGCTATGACTTGCAGATCGAGGTCTCGAGCAAACAGGGTGCGACAACATCGGATGGCGGTCTGCTTTCACTTTCCGGCACGTTTAGGACCTATACCTGCATCATGCGCTATGAGCCGTGGCCGAGCTCGCTCAGCATCGCCGGCGTTTCGCTGGGGGCACCGGCAAAGTTGTCGCACGAGCGCGCAGTGACGGTCGATCCGTGGCGTCCGGGGGTGGTTATGTGACCGCGGCCTCATCCTACATTGCCTACGCGCGGGCGCTCAACAGGCTGGGTTGGACGCCTGCCGAGTTTGTGGTGGCGGAGTCGTTTGCCGTGCGCCTGCGCGGCATGCTGGGACGGTCTCCGATTGCCGCCAACGGGTTGCCGCTCGTCATGGCGTTCCCACGCTGCTCTTCGGTCCACACCTGCTTTATGGCCTACCCCATCGACATTACTTTTATCGACCGCAACGGCAGCATCCTCGCATGCTACGAAAACGTCCGTCCTTGGCGCATGTGTTCCTGTCCCGGTGCCTGGGCGGTGCTGGAACGCCCTTCAATCCTCGCTACACCTCCCGCCTTTCAACAAGTGCCGGCGTAGGAATTGGCGACAGCGGACTTTCGTCATACGAAATTGGGTAAGATGGAGGAGAAGATGCATGGATGTTGAGATCCATCCCAACGCCAAAAAACACTTGACGGAAAAGCAAGTGCTTGGTGCCTGGTTCGCGGTTACTGAGTGCATTCGCCGCGAGTCGGAGGACGAGCCGCCGAGATGGCTTGCCATTGGATGGCTTCCAGATGGTCGAAGTGTGGAACTTGTTGCGGTCGAACTAATTCGTGGATGGCTCATTGTTCATGCCCTGTCTCCGGTTCAGAAGAAATTCTGGCAAGAGATCGAGCAAGCTCGGCAGAGGGGTCGATGATGAGCAAGGCGTATACGGCTGCCAATGGTCAGGTTGTAACGGATGAAATGATTGACGCGTGGTGCGAGTCGTACGAGCATGGCGGGTTTCCGGACGGCGAGCATACCGTTGGGGGGATCGTGCACGGGCGGCCTCCGCTCTCAAGCGAAGGGACGGCAACGCTATCGGTCAAGATTCCCCTAGGGATGAAGGAGGCGATTCGTCGTCGGGCGGCGGCTGAAGGAATGACGCCAAGTGAGTTTGCCCGCGCAGCCCTGAGCGAAAAACTTCTTGCGGTGGGTTGATGTCTCTAACGTGCTGTTCTATAGGGTCGGCCTTGTGGCTGGCGCCGTGCTCAAAAACTTTTTTCAAATTCTCGGTTGACCGGAGCGCGTCCTTGGTTATACTAATCAAGCCTTGAAACAAGGCACACCTCAAATGGCTGGGTAGCTCAGTTGGTAGAGCAGAGGACTGAAAATCCTCGTGTCAGGGGTTCGATTCCCTTCCCCGCCACCTTGAATTGACTAGGACCTCTGCAAAGGGGTCCTTTTCTTTTATGTGGACCCGCGGAAAGCGCATCCCATTATTGAGCGAAAGAATGGAATGCGCTTTCCGGCGCCTGCCCTCGGCGTGTATGCGCATCTCGGTACGTCATCTTGACCCCGCTCGCCCCAGACATTCCTTCCGCTTTTGCGCCACTTTACAGACCGTTCGGTCGTCTGTCCGCACGCGCGGGTATACTCAAAACGATACTTTTCCTATGCAATACGATGCAGGTTTGGCCTGCACGATCCGAAGGGGGCAGTGATGGAGAGGATACTCGGCGTTAATCTCTCTGGCTGGTTTATTCCCGAGCCTTGGGTGACCCCGTCGCTATACGCGGCGACCGGTGCATCCAACGCGGCCGAGCTGCAGGAGGCCATGGGCACCGCCGCCTATAACGAGCGCATGCGCCGTCATTACGAGACGTTTGTGAGTGAGGACGATTTTCGCCGCATGGCGCAGATCGGTCTCAATGCCGTGCGTCTGCCGGTGCCCTGGTATGCCTTTGGTTCGCAGGAGGCCGATGCGTCCTACATCTCGGTTGTCGACTACATCGACCGTGCAATTGAGTGGGCTGCCAAGTACGACATCCGCGTGCTGCTCGATCTGGCGACGGTGCCCGGTGGCCAGGGCGATTCCAACGATTCGCCCACCACGCCGGAGGCTGTTGCCGAGTGGCATTCGTCCACCAACGGCCGTCATGTCGCACTCGACGTGCTCGAGCGCTTGGCCGATCGCTACGGCGAGGCCGAGAGCCTGCTGGGCATTGAGCTGCTGGACACGCCGCAGATGAGCGTCCGCAAGAGCCTCTTTACCATGACGGATGGAATTCCGGCCCACTACTTGCGCAATTTCTATCGCGATGCCTACGAGCTCGTCCGTTCGTATATGCCCGAGGACAAGATCGTCGTCTTCTCGTCTTCGGGGCATCCCAGCGAGTGGAAGCATTTTATGCGCGGTGCCAAGTACAAGAACGTCTACATGGACCTTCACCTGTACCATTACCGCGACGAGTATGCGCTCGACATCACGAGCCCCCGCGGGCTGACGACGGCGATTTCGCGTAACAAGCGCGAGCTTAAAGAAGCGATCTCGACAGGGTTCCCCGTGCTGGTGGGCGAATGGTCGGGCGCGGCGATCTTTGCCAACTCGTCGGTTACGCCCGAGGGCCGCAATGCCTACGAGCGCGTGTTTATCGCCAACCAGCTGGCTTCGTTTGCGCCGGCTGCCGGTTGGTTCTTCCAAACGTGGAAGACCGAGAAGCGCATTGCAGCATGGGACGCCCGCGCGGCACTCGGTACGCTCGAGCGCGGCATGATTGAATAGGTTGATATGACGCAAAACAGCGCCCATACGGGCAAACTCTATGTGGTCGGCACGCCCATCGGCAACCTGGGCGACCTGTCCCCGCGCGTTGGCGAGGCCTTTGCCGCCGCCGATGCCATTTGCTGCGAAGACACGCGTGTGACGTCAAAGCTGCTGATGCACCTGGGCATTTCCAAGCCGCTTGTCCGTTGCGACGAGAATGTGATCGCCAGTCGCGCCGCCGGCCTGGTCGACCGCCTGCTGGCGGGGGAGACCCTCGCCTTTGCCTCGGACGCCGGCATGCCGAGTGTGTCCGACCCCGGCCAGGTGCTGGTCGAGGCAGCGCGTGAGGCCGATGTGCCCGTAGAAGTTATTCCCGGGCCCTCTGCTTGCGTCACGGCGCTCGTTTCGTCCGGCATTCCCTGCGAGCATTTTTTCTTCGAGGGCTTTTTGGACCGAAAGCACGGCGACCGCGTGCGCCGTTTGCAGCGCCTTGCCGTAGTACCCGGCGCGCTCATCTTCTACGAGTCTCCACATCGCATCGTGGCGACGCTCGAGGCCGTGGCGGAGGTCTTTCCCCAGCGTGAGGTTGCCGTCTGCCGCGAACTCACCAAGCTGCACGAGGAGGTCTTGCGCGGGCCCGCTGCCCAGCTCGCCGAGGAGCTGCGTGCTCGCGGCGAGGTAAAGGGCGAGATTGCGCTGGTCATCGCGCCGCCGAGCGAGGACGAGGAGGCTGGCATCGTACCGGTTGGCGCCGCGGCAACGGATCCCGACGAGGCCCTGCGCGAGGATATCCGCGCCGCGCTCGAGGAGGGGGAGCCCGCCTCTGCGGTGGCCAAGCGCCTGTCTCAGAAGTATTCGCGCCGCAAGCGCGATGTCTATGCCATGGTGCTCGATATGCAATAGATGGAGGATATCCAGCCCTTGCGCTAGAATCATCCCCTGTATGCAACGTTTTTCTGGAGGACAAACCCCATGGATCAAAGCAAGCCTTCGTTCTTTATCACGACGCCCATCTACTACGTCAACGCCGATCCGCACCTGGGCACGGCTTATTCCACCATCATCGCCGACGTTCAGGCTCGCTATCGCCGCTCCGCTGGCTACAACGTTAAGTTCCTGACCGGCATGGACGAGCACGGCGAGAAGGTCGCCGAGGCCGCAGCCAAGCATGGCATGACGCCGCAGGAGTGGACCGACAGCCAGGCTCCGCACTTCAAGGAGCTTTGGAGCAAGCTCGAGATTTCCAACGATGACTTCATTCGCACCACCGAGCCGCGCCAGCATCATGCCGTGCAGTACCTGTGGGAGCGCATGAAGGAGTCCGGTTACCTGTATAAGGGCAGCTACGACGGCTGGTATTGCGTGCCTGACGAGACCTACTTCACCGATACGCAGGTCCAGAAGGGCGACGAGGAGTACGGCAGCGTCGGCCAGCACCTGTGCCCCGACTGCCACCGTCCGCTTGAGCGCGTGCAGGAGGAGTCCTACTTCTTTAAGCTTTCCGCCTTCCAGGACAAGCTGCTCAAGCTTTACGACGAGCACCCCGACTTTGTCGAGCCTGCGTTCCGCATGAACGAGGTGCGCAGCTTTGTCGAGGGCGGCCTTAACGACCTTTCCGTGAGCCGCACGAGCTTTGACTGGGGCATTCAGGTCCCGTTTGACGAGGGCCACGTGACCTACGTGTGGTTCGATGCGCTGCTCAACTATATGACGGCCGTCGGCTACGGCGTCGACACCGACGAGGCGCGTGCCGAGCTGGCCTATCGTTGGCCCGCGCAGTTCCACATCGTGGGTAAGGACATCATCCGTTTCCACTGCGTCATTTGGCCCGCCATGCTCATGGCCATCGGTGAGGCCCTGCCCGAGCACGTCTTTGCCCACGGCTTCCTGACCGTGCGCAATGCCGAGACCGGCAAGGCCGAGAAGATGTCCAAGAGCCGCGGCAACGCCATCGCTCCGCAGGACGTTATCGACATGCTGGGCGTCGAGGGCTATCGCTATTACTTCATGACCGACGTCGTCCCCGGCACCGACGGTGCCATCAGCTTCGATCGCATGGAGCAGGTCTACAACGCCGACCTGGCCAACAGCTGGGGCAACCTTATCTCGCGTTCGCTCAACATGAGCGGCAAGTACTTTGACGGTTGCGCGCCCGCCAAGCCCGCGTCGTTCGATGCGTTCGAAAACCCGCTGGCAAAGATCGCCGATGGCCTGGTCGAGCGCTACATGGCCAAGACGGACGTGCTCGATTACGGTGGAGCTAAGGACGAGGTCATGGAGCTCATCCATGCCGCCAACCACTACATCGAGGACTCCGAGCCCTGGGCGCTTGCCAAGGACGAGACCAAGGCTGACGAGCTGGCGTTTGTGATCTACAACCTGCTCGAGGCTATCCGCATTGCCGCTCACCTGCTGATGCCGCTCATGCCCCAGACTTCTGCCGAGGCCCTGCGCCGCCTGTCGTGCGAGGACGAGGCCGCGAGCGACGACCTCAAGGGCATTTGCGCTTGGGGCCTGCTTGCCGGTGGTCAGCCCGTCGAGAAGGGCGAGCCGCTGTTCCCGCGTCTGGGCTAAGCCGCCGCGCGCCATATCGGCAATTTGCTGTTTAGATGTAAGGGCATGGCCGCAACGGTCCATGCCCTTTTGTTTCAAGACGCCGCCACCATGCTAAGGAGGCAACTATGACAACTTCGCCTTTGGCAAACCCCACGGCAACAAGGGAGCTGCTGGAGGAGTTTGGCCTTGCGACCAAGCATCGCCTGGGCCAGAACTTCCTGATCGACAACCATGTAATTGAGCGCATCTGCGAGCTTTCCGAGCTTGCGGGCGATGAGCGCGTGCTCGAGGTCGGTCCGGGCGTTGGTACGCTCACGCTTGCGCTGCTGCAGGAGGCGGCGTGCGTCACGTCGATCGAGGCCGACCCCGAGCTCGAGCCGGTGCTCGATGCCCATGCCGCTGACTACGCCAACTTCCGCTTTATCATGGGCGACGCGCTCAGGGTGACGCCGGAGCAGATTGAGCAGGTTGCGGGCGGTGAGCCGACGGTATTTGTCGCGAACCTGCCCTATAACGTGGCGGCGACGATCATCCTGCAGTTCTTCCAGACGATGCCCGCGCTCAAGCGCGCCGTCGTCATGGTTCAAAAGGAGGTTGCCGATCGCATTGCCGCAGTGCCGGGCAATAAGACCTATGGCGGCTATACGGCAAAGCTCGGCCTGTATGCGCAGGTGACGGGTCGCTTTGAGGTGCCGCCGCGTTGCTTTATGCCGGCACCGCACGTGGACTCGGCCGTCGTGCGTATCGACCGTGTTGACGGCGTGGTGCCCGAAGGACTCGATCGCGAGTTTGTGACCCGCGTGATTGACGCCGCATTTGCTCAGCGTCGCAAGACCATCCGCAATTCCATGAGCTCCAACGGCTTTGCCAAGGACGTGCTCGATGCCGCCTTTGAGGCTTGCGGTATCTCACCCACCACGCGCGCCGAGACGCTCGATGTTGCTGACTTTGTCCGCCTGGCCCAGGAGCTAATCCATGACGCTTAATGCCGAACGCGTGACGTTTACCAAGAAAAAGAAGACGGTTGCCTGCCCCGTGCCCTTGGCACCGCTTGCCGACACGCATGCGCATCTGCTTTCGTTTTGGGGCAAAGAAGTGCCCGAAACGCTCGTGCGCGCCAAAGCCGCGGGCGTCGATCTGTTGGTGACGATGCTCGACCCCATCGCCGACAAGCGCAGCGTGACGGACTATAGCGACTGGCTCGTGCGCGAAATTCTGCCGATGCGGGATATTCCGCAGATCAAGTATCTCGCTGGCGTTCACCCCTATGGCGCGCCGGATTATACCGACGACATTCACGCACAGGTTGTTGCTGCGCTTGATGACCCTTTGTGCGTCGGCATCGGCGAGATCGGTCTGGACTATCACATGGATTACGACGACGACATCGCGCCGGCGCCCCACAGTGTGCAGATTGATTGCATGGCACGTCAGCTCGAAGTTGCCGTGCGCTGCAATGTGCCGGTGGAGCTGCACCTGCGGCACGAGGACTCGGATAGGGAGCGCACTTCGCACGTTGATGCGTACAACGTGCTGCGCGAGGTAGGCGTGCCTCAGGCCGGTTGCGTGCTGCACTGCTTTGGCGAGGATCGAGCTACGATGGAGCGCTTTGTGGGTTTGGGCTGCTATATCGCTTATGGCGGCGCGGCCACCTTTAAGCGCAACGACGACGTGCGCGAGGCATTTGCGGCGACCCCGCTCGATCGCATTTTGTTCGAGACGGATTGCCCGTATATGGCACCGGAGCCCATTCGTGGTCTTGAGTGCGAGCCGGCAATGATTTCTATCACGGCAAACACGCTGGTCAACGACCGTGTCGATCGTACCGGCGAGGATGCTGAGGCAATCGCGCGAGCGGCTTGGGAAAATGCCTGCAAACTTTTTCAAAAATAGTTCTTGCGTTCGCGGTAGCGCTCCGTTATTCTAATTTCTGCACGCGGGCGTGGCGGAATTGGCAGACGCGTACGGTTCAGGTCCGTATGGGGGCAACCCCATGAAGGTTCAAGTCCTTTCGCCCGCACCATTGATTGAAAGAGCTCCCAGCAATGGGAGCTTTTTTGTTATGGGCCCATCACGGGGACTTGAACCTGTGAAGGAGCGAGCGCAAAGAAAACGCGGAGCGTTTTTAGCGAGCTGGCGAGGACGCCGGCAGGCGGCCGAAGCCGGCGCGGATCCGCGAAGCAGATACGCGGACGTCCTTTCGCCCGCACCACTAAATGAAAGAGCTCCCAGTAATGGGGCTTTTTTGTTATGGGCCTCCTGTTGGTGTCACGTGGCTGCTTCGTGCAGGTATCCTAATGCCAACGTGTGCCTATCAGAGGAGAGACCATGCTGTTGTCCGGTATCATCGCTGCTCTTACGAGCTTTCTACTTCCCATCATCATTTTGCTGCTGCTGCTCCCCAACGCCTGCTATGTCGTTGAACAGCAGCATGCCGTGATCATCGAGCGTCTGGGCAAGTTCAATCGCATCGTCAACGCGGGCTTCCACATGAAGGTGCCCGTGATCGACCGCAAGGCCGCCACGGTGAGTCTGCGCACCATGAAAAACGGTTTTGGCATCGACGTTAAGACCCAGGACAACGTGACCATCGGCCTTGAGGTCTCTGCTCAGTACCACGTGAGCTATGACATGGGCGCCGGCCCGGCAGATTCGGGCATCTACAAGAGCTACTACATGCTGCAGGAGCCCGTCGACCAGATGCGTGATTTCATCACCGACGCCCTGCGCTCTTCCATCCCTGTCTATACGCTCGATGAGGTCTTTGCCAAGAAGGATGACATCGCCAAGGACGTTAATGCCACCGTGTCCGAGCAGATGGCTGCCTACGGCTTTACCCTCGTGTCGACACTCATCACCAAGATCGCGCTGCCGACCGAGGTCGAGAACTCCATGAACGACATCAACGCCGCCCAGCGCAAGCGCGCTGCTGCGCAGGAGCTCGCTGAGGCCGACCGCATCAAGCGCGTTACCGAGGCGACCGCCGAGGCCGAGGCGATGGAAAAGGCGGGCGAGGGCATCGCCAACCAGCGCAAGGCCATCGCACTGGGCATCAAGGATTCGCTCGAGATCATCCAGGAGACGGGTGTCGGCAACGACGAGGCCAACCAGCTGTTCATGTTTACGCAGTGGTCCGAGATGATGACGGAGTTCGCTCGTACGGGTAAAACCTCGACGGTCGTGCTGCCGAGCGATTTCTTGCAGTCGGCCTCGATGTTCGAGCAGATGCTGGCCGCCGGCAAAGTTCAAAACGATTTGAAGGAGTAGACGCGCGTGAAATACACCGTCGTTTGCGTCGGTAAGCTCAAGGAGCGCTTTTGGAAGGACGCGTGCGCTGAGTACACCAAGCGCCTAGGTGCCTATGCCAAGGTGGATATCCGCGAGGTGGCCGATATCGACCCGGCTAAGGCGGGCGGCGTGGATGCCGCACGCGACAAGGAGGGTGCGGCGATTCTCGCAGCCCTGCCGCCTCGAGCGCATGTGATCCTGCTTGCCATTGAGGGCAAAGAGCGCTCGAGCGAGGAGCTTTCGGCGCGGCTCGACGATCTTATGCTGCGTGGTAACAGCGACATCGCCTTTGTGATTGGTGGATCGGACGGCGTGAGCGATGACGTGCGCACACGAGCCGACGAGATGCTCAGCTTTGGACGTATTACCTTGCCGCACAACTTGGCGCGCGTGGTGCTGCTGGAGCAAATCTACCGCGCCTGCAAGATCAGCCGTGGCGAGCCGTATCACAAATAGGTCGGCAATACGAAACAATGCCGTGGGACAATAGCCTTCGTTTTGAAGAGCGTGTCTGAGAGGACTATGAGATATGAAGATTGGATTTGTCGGTTTTGGCAATATGGCGAGCGCTATGGCCGATGGCTGGATCGCCGCCGGTGTGGCTGCGAGCGACATGTGTGCTTGCGCGGGCCACTACGACGCCTTGGTTGAGCGTTGTGAGGCGCGTGGGATGGTTGCCTGTCGTGATGCGGCGGAGGTTGTCGCCGCATCTGATATCGTGGTCGCTGCGGTCAAGCCGTATATGATCGAGAAGGTCTTCGCTCCGCTCAAGGATGCCCTAGCCGACAAGGTTGTCCTTTCGGTCGCCTGGACTTGGGATAGCGCCAAGTGGGAAAAGGTCCTGCCGGGTGTCGCGCATATCTCGACGGTGCCCAACACGCCGGTTTCGGTGGGCGAGGGCGTTATCGCCTGCGAGAAGGCTTCCACGCTTAGCGATGAGCAGCGTGCCACGGTGCTCGGTCTGCTCGGAAAGCTTGGCACCGTCGTCGAGCTCGATTCGAGTCTGCTGTTTGTGGGCGGTACCGTGGGCGGTTGCGCACCGGCATTTGTCGCCATGGCGATTGAGGCCTTGGGCGACGCGGCCGTCAAGCACGGTATCCCGCGCGCCGATGCCTATCGCATTGTGAGCCAAATGGTGCTGGGCACGGCAAAGCTGCAGCTTGCGACTGGTCAGCATCCTGCGGCGATGAAGGATGCCGTATGCTCACCCGGCGGCGCCACCATCAAGGGCGTCGTCGCGCTCGAGGATGCTGGCATGCGCAGCGCCCTGGTCAAGGCCATCGACGCCACCCTCCAGTAAAACCTGCCATTTAGGGACAGGTTTATTTTGGCAGGTTTTTCCTGCGGTTTTGTCGTATATGCGAAAAGCGCCCCGCAACTGGCTCAATTCCAGTGGCGGGGCGCTTGCGTTTGTCCAGATAAAACCGACCAAAATAAGCCCGTCTCTTTTTGGCAGGCTAGTCCCAGAAGCCGTCTTGATCGTCCTCGGACTTGGGGCCGCGGTCGACATACATCTTATGGGTGCGCTTCTCCATTACAAAGGCAAGAATCGCAAACAGTAGGATGCCGCCGGCGAAAAGGATGGCAAAACCGGTGCGGGTGCCAAACAAAAAGGAAAAAACTGCGTCCATTGGGTGCCTTCTTGCGTAGTTGAGTTGGGTCGTAAACGCTCATAAGTATATACTTGCCCATACATGTACAAGGTTGCAACCTAAATGGAATGTATATCGCCGGAGGATCTAATGCTTGATATCAAGTTTGTTCGCGAGAACCCCGATGCCATCGATACCGCCATGGCAAATCGCCAGACGTCTTGGGATCGCGAGAAGTTCTTTGAACTCGACGACGAGCGCCGTGCCGTCATCACCGAGGTCGAGGAGCTCCAGGCCACGCGTAACGCCGAGTCCAAGAAGATTGGCGCCCTGATGAAGGAGGGCAAGAAGGACGAGGCCGAGGCCGCCAAGGAGGCCGTGCGCGCCGTCAACGAGAAGATTGACGGTCTGGCCGAGCGCCGCACCGCTCTCGAGCAGGAGCAGTACGACTTTATGGCTCACCTTCCCAACATCCCTTGCGAGGCCACGCCGTACGGCAAGGACGAGGACGAGAACATCGAGCGCCGTCGTTGGGGCACCCCGCGCGAGTTCGACTTCGACTTTAAGCCGCACTGGGACCTGGGCACCGACCTCGACATCCTCGATTTCGAGCGCGGCAACAAGCTCTCCGGCAGCCGCTTTACCGTTCTCGGTGGCGCCGGCGCCCGTCTCGAGCGCGCCCTCATCAACTTCTTCCTTGACACGCACCCCAGCCGTGGCTTTAAGGAGTGGTGGCCGCCCATCGTCGTCAAGCGTCAGACCATGTTTGGCACGGGTCAGCTGCCCAAGTTCGAGGACGACGCCTATCACGTCTCGGGCGACAACTTCCTGATCCCCACCGCCGAGGTCGTGCTTACCAACCTGCACGCCGGCGAGGTTCTCGATGCTGATACCCTGCCGCGCCGCTACACCGCCTTCACCCCCTGCTTCCGCGAGGAGGCCGGCTCCGCTGGTCGCGACACCCGCGGCATCATCCGCCAGCACGAGTTCGACAAGGTCGAGATGGTCAAGTTTGCCAAGCCGGAGGAGTCCGACGAGGAGCTCGAGAGCATGACCGCCGAGGCCGAGTTCCTGCTTCAGCAGCTGGGCCTTCCGTATCGCGTGATTAGCCTGTGCACCGGCGACCTGGGCTTCTCTGCCCGTCAGACCTACGACATCGAGGTCTGGCTGCCGAGCTATAACGCCTACAAGGAGATCAGCTCCTGCTCTAACTGCGGCGATTTCCAGGCCCGTCGCGCCAACATCAAGTATCGCGACCCCGAGAACTTCAAGGGCTCGCGCTACCTGCACACCCTCAACGGTTCCGGCCTGCCGGCTGGCCGCACCATGGCCGCCATTCTGGAGAACTACCAGAACGCCGACGGCACCATCACGGTCCCCGAGGTTCTTCGTCCTTACATGGGCGGTCTCGAGAAGATCGAGCCGGTTGCGTAGGTTGCCTGCATAAGCGATTTGCAAGGGCGCTCCTTTCTGGGGCGCCCTTTTTGTGTGCGGAGCTTTACCATATCGCGCGGACAGCTCAATAGAATACACACGAACAAACGTTCTGTATACAGGCATCTACCTGCTATGCTTTTGTTAAATAGAAGCGAGAGGAAGAGGATGCGATGGAGCTGTTTGATGAGCGGGTAGTTTTGTTTGAGAGCGATGAAGGTGGGGAGCACCTACTAGTTACGTGTGAGCCATCCGGTATGGGTGGTTTGGTGGTGCGGCAGACGAGCGAGGGTCCGTTGACCCAATGGTGCTTTGAGGAGTCGCCGCATGTAGTCGAGACCTTTGTGACACACGAGGGGCTTGTGGCACTTGAGCGGTTCTATGGAGTTGAGACTTCTAACCAGGTGGCGCGCATGTTGAGTATCTCGTTTGCCGATTATGACTGTGCCCAGCGGGTGCGCTCGCTGTTGAGGGAGCTCGGTGCCGGGTTCGATGTGGTTGAAAAGCCGATTGATCGCATGGGGGACGTTGGCGCATGCGGAGCTGCGTGAGGAACATATTCTTCAAAAAGTTTGAGATTGTGCTTGACTCCAACTAACTAAAGTGGTTTTATATGTCTTGCGCTGCGGCGTTACCTCAGCTGGATAGAGGGTCTGACTACGAATCAGAACGTCATAGGTTCGAATCCTATACGCCGCACCAATCGAACTTGAAGCCTCCGGCAACGGGGGCTTTTCTTTTATGGCAACCATGCATGGATTCGAACCTCGGTCGAGGGCTATTAGGGCAAAATGTGTGCCCACGTTGGGGCATCGGCGCAGGTCGATGCCCCTTTTTCAGCCGTTTAGATTCCGTGCCCGCTTTTAGCCGCTCGGACAGAATGCGTGACCGGTTGCCTATCGCTCCCGCCGGTAGATAACCTTTTCCGGAACCGTTAAATAACCGTTCGGAAGAGGTGCCCATAAAGGTCGTTATCGCCCCTGCTGTGGCGGTCGGACCAGGCGCAGTGGCAGGACATGATCGAGGGAGGGGTGAACTCGCAGCCGGGGGCCGTCCTGCGCAACCACCGGGGGCTGACGTCGGCCAAGCGCGTGAAGGCGGCGTTCCGGTGGCGCCACGCGCACTCGGGGGACGCGAGGACTGCGCGCGAGAAGCTCGCCGCGATGCCGACCGACGCGGACATCGACTTCCCGCTCCGCGTCTGCTCCGCCTCGCCGTCGCGCGAGGACGGAGGGCCGGATTGGGGCGGCGGTGCCGTGTGGGAGGACCTCCACCACAGGGACCCGTACCCCTTCTGGCTGGATTAATGGATGGAAACGGATGTTCCATCGGGACACACATTTTGTCCTATAAGCCGCGCAAACAGCCTAATCACCACTCCGTAAAATTTTTTCAAATTGTCGCTTGACCCATCGGGGGCTCGCGTGCATAATAATCCGTGCGTTGCGGCGTTACCTCAGCTGGATAGAGGGTCTGACTACGAATCAGAACGTCATAGGTTCGAATCCTATACGCCGCACCAATTGACTTTAAAGCTCCCGGCAACGGGGGCTTTTCTTATATGGGAGCATTGCGGAGATTCGAACCTCGGTCGAAGCCGGAGTGGATGCGCGGAATCCTATACGTCGCACCAATAGACTTTAAAGCTCCCAATAACGACTGCTCTTCTATATCGCGAGGCGTCGAAGATCGCACCAAGCCCTCTAAATGAGTAAAAACTAAATTCAATAACTTTTTTTGAAAAAATGCTTGACCATTATTCAGTCCATGTGCATAATAATCAACAAGTCGCGGCGTTACCTCAGCTGGATAGAGGGTCTGACTACGAATCAGAACGTCATAGGTTCGAATCCTATACGCCGCACCATTTGAACTTAAAGCCTCCGGCAACGGGGGCTTTTCTTTTACGCCGGCATCCCATTGATTCGAACCTCGGTCGAGGCGCGAGCGTGAAGCGGACGCGGAACGTCCGTAGCGAGCGGGCGAGCGCGCCGGCAGGCGGGCGAAGCCGGCGCGAATCCGCGAAGCGGATGCGCGGAATCCTATACGCCGCACCATTTGAACTTAAAGCCTCCGGCAACGGGGGCTTTTCTTTTACGCCGGCATCCCATTGATTCGAACCTCGGTCGAGGCGCGAGCGTGAAGCGGACTATTTCTTATCGACTCGTGTAAGATTCCGAGTAGGTGTCGCGGCCCATCCGCGACCACTCCTTCTTTCAACGACTGATCAGGGTGATATTTCGTGGCAGAGCGTCCGACATACAAGCTCAGGTTTCTCGACCCCAAAAAGCGTTTTCCATCGATGCCAGAGCAGCCTGCGGGGCGCTCATATGGTGTTGTCTGGAAAGTCTTTGGCGAGGACCCCAAAGAGTCGTGCTATGTCGTCGAATTCGTCGGCAAAACTCACATATCGCTCTTGGGCTACGTGAGCGTGTCGGGCAAGGTTTATAAGGTTGATCGTCCTGTTCGGGAAGTACCGTTGCCCGAGGACCCTGACATGGAGCTGGTCCTTCACGAGTCCGATTCCAGTATTGGCGAGATTATGGTGAGGGAAGCTAACGGTGCAATGCGCGCGTGTGCGCGAACTGCCGGCTCTCCCGAAGGCCCCATGCGCGAGCAGTCCGACCACGAGACATGGAATTCGACCCGCGCCCTTCCTTTCGGCGAGTTCATGGCCTCGATGTTCTTGCGCTACGTGATATTTGCCAACTCCGAAAGCGCTATTGCGAACACGGCGGGCGTTGACGGTCTCGATGCAGGCATGCAAAACGTTGTCGACAAGATCAAACTCGTAAAGTTGCCCGAGCCGGTCGAGGTGTTTTTGGGCTTTGACACGGCACCGCTCCCCGATGCTATCGAGACGCTGCTTTACCGTGTTGACCATGCCGAGAATCCGAGCAGTATCGAGCGTTATGCCGCCGCCCTGATGAGCGAGATCGACTTGCCCCGCCTGCGCACCATTGCTGCCAAGTCCGAAATGAGCCTAGCGCGCATTGACCGCTCAAAGCTGTTCTATCTCAATTTTGATCGTAGCCTGCTGGACCAGGACGAGATTTACATACTGCTTGCCATCGAGTGCCGTCTCAACCGCCTCTCCGGCATCCTTGAGCGCATCGGGGCCGGATTGGCCCCCGCGGCATCCTCGCCGAGCCTTGAGGGCTGCGCGCTCTTTGATGCGTGGCATATCGCCAAGACGACCAACGATGTTCCCCGACTGCTCGATACGACCTCGAGCGACAACCCGTGGGGCAAACCCGGAACGGTAGCTTGCCAGCCGGGCGGTGAGTGGGATGTGCGTACCCGCTTCGCGCGTATCGTCGAGGCGCTTAACGTGGTCACACGGCTCGACTATACCTATCGGGCAAACGTTGCCGAGGGGATTATGCTCGTTCGGTTTGGGCACTCTGTCGTGGATGCCATGCCACAGCGTGAATACGACGCTCAGAAGGATGTCTGGCGCGAGTTGGACGAGAACGCGCGTGTGATTTGGGCCGCGGAGCACGACGCGCGCGTGGCGCTTACGCTGGCAGCGGCTTGCTTTGCCGCAGGTGCCTGCATTGCGCGCTGCTATGTTCAGATTGCGGCTCCCGACGGCGAGCAGGGCGAGCGCGTCATTGCAACATATTCCTTTGGGCGTGCGGCCTATCTGGCCAATTGCGTGCCTGTCGCCAAGGATCTTGAGAGCATGGATATGGACGATATGCCGTGCAAGCGCATGCTTGAGGCATATGAGTCGGACGCGCCGGATGCGATTGAGCCTGCAGAGGTTCACGCTCGCCCGCGTGACGACCACCGTTCGCTGCCGCCGGCGTTGCGCGACCTGCTGCTTGCCGATACGGCTGATGAGCTCGAGGTCATGGAGATGGACGATGACCCGTATGTGGCGCGCGTCGTTGAGTTGCGCGAGCAGGCAAAAGTTGACCGTGCAAGCGCGTTTGAGGGCTTCTCCCGTCTTGTTGAGGAGTTGGAGGCTAAGTGCGCCGTTGCCGAGCTTTTGGCAACGGGTCCGGTCCAGACGCAGTTTTGCGACAACCAGCTGGTACGCATGGTGCTGCCGGTAATGGAGGAAGACCGCTCCGTTCGTATTTTGCGTGCTCCCGATGCGCTGTACTTTGCCCAGCACGAGATCTGCAGTTATTACGCCGAGCAGGAGGATTTTGAACGGGCATTGCCCGAGGTGCGTCGTCTTTACGATCTGGCTCGCTCGTCCATGCAGTCGCACTTTGCGCTCATTAACGTGCTGGCGCGCCTGGAGCGCTTTGACGAGATTATCGAGGTGGCGCGCCACGGCCTGCGCATTGCCAGTGACCGTTCCGCAATCGGTTATCTGTTCTATCGTCTGGCGTTTGCCTATTGGAACTGCGACCAGCTCGAGCTCGCGTTGGCGTGCTACCGCCTCGTGCCGCGCGGCGAGGAGTCGGGTAGTAGCGCGCTGGAAGAAATGCAGGGCCTTATGAACGAGATGGGCGTCAATGAGCCGCCGACGTTCGAGGATGCGGTTGAGACCATCCGTAAGGCCGGGCTCGAGCTGCCTCCCGTGTCCGCCGTGACCAACCAGCTGGCGGATGCCGCCGTGCAGCTGGTCGATAACGGCTTCTTTTTCCTGGCGCGCGTCTGCATCTTCCAAATGTGGCGCACCATGGGCAACGATGAGCTCGGCTCCCTCAGTCGCTCGCTGGGGTAGGGGCGATATAGAGGGGCCGCACTGCGCTATTTGTATCGGCGCGGGCGGGAGGACCCGGCAGGATCGGTAAGGCATAAAGCCGCCGAGCCTGCTAAAACTGTTAAACTCTGCTAAAGTTGCTAAACTTTGTTAAAGTTGTTAAAACTAGCAGAGGAGGGCAGAATGACGAAAGCTGTTAACCCCTTTAAGCCAACGGCGGGCATGAATCCGCCTGAGCTTATCGGACGGGACACTGTTTTGGATGACTTTGCCGAGGCTCTTGAGAATGGTCCTGGTGCCCCCGATCGACTCATGCGCATCTCGGGCGTCCGAGGCACAGGTAAAACGGTGCTCCTTAATGCATTGGGTGACCTTGCACGCAAAAAAGGATTCGAGGTCGTTGACGTTGCCTCCAATGCTGGTTTTTGCAATAGAATCCTCGAGGCTCTGCAGCGAAACGTTCGTCTTGAATCAATCTCGATTTCCCCATCGATTTTAGGGGCCAGCCTTGGCTCCATGGAGATGTCGAAGTCGGCCTCTCATCTGGGCGAGGCGATGTACGATGCTGCGAAGCGCGGTGGTCTGCTCATTACGCTCGACGAGATCCAGGATGCCTCAACTGAGGAAATGCGCGAGCTAGGCAATGAGATGCAGCTCTTGATTCGCCAAGGAGCGAATGTCGCTTTCGCTTTCGCCGGGCTGCCGACATCGGTAGATGGCGTGGTGGTGGATGATACGTTGACGTTCCTTCAGCGAGCCAAACATGTTGAACTTACTCGGCTTTCCGATTTTGAAGTTGGCGGATCGTTTGAGGATACGATGAGACGAACGGGCAAGGAGCTCGACAAAGGTGCCGCTGAGCTATTAACAAAAGCTTCGGCAGGCTATCCCTTTATGGTCCAGCTGGTCGGATATTACGCTTGGCAGGTTGCTGCGCGCAGTGGGGCGGAGAGTGTGAGCGAAGAGGCGGCTCGTAAGGGTATCCAGGCGGCTCTTGATAGCTTTAATGCTATGGTGATTGCCCCAGCGCTGCGCAGGGTGTCGGAACGGCAGTTTCAGTATCTCGCGGCGATGGCTCAATGCGAGGGCGTCGATATCGCCAACGGCGATATCGCCAAGAAGATGGGTTTGTCGGCGAACAAAGTTGGGTCATATCGCAAGCGTCTGATCGATGCGGGGTTGATTGAGCCCGCGGGCTATGGCTGTGTTTCGTTTGCAATTCCGTACATGCGCGATTATCTGTTGGAGACCGTTCGAGAGGACTAATAAAGAATGGGCTGTCCGCGCTGTCGCTGGGGCCGTCCTTGTATCTTTGTCTCAATCTGTAACATCTGGAGGGGATTACGGCCTGCAGATGTTACAGATTGAGATGATTGACTGAGACGTTTACTGGTAAAAGAGAGGTAAAAGAGGAAACGCCTCAAAATTCCCCTTGCCCAACTTCGGCTGTTTGGTTACTATAGAACGGCTGTTACGGAGAGCTGACCGAGAGGCCGAAGGTGCTCGCCTGCTAAGCGAGTATGCCCCAAAAGGGCATCTGGGGTTCGAATCCCCAGCTCTCCGCCAGTATGACTTTGAAGAAGGGTCCCATTTGGGGCCCTTTTTTATTATCAAGAATGGCGGCTGGGGATTAGAGTCCGAAAGGGCGTGAACATTAGGCAAACACGGGGCGCTTGAAAACGGGGAGACCCAGGCGTGCTCGTGCACCCCGGTGTGGGGTTCCGAGGGGATGGAGTAGAAATATGGTAAAGGTCGGGCTGCGTAAGCCGAATCTAAAGACATCACTCAAGGCAAGAACGACCGGCAGAGCGAAGCGCGCGGTAAGGCGGGCGATAATCCCCGGCTATGGTAAGAAGGGCATGGGGTGGATCAAAAATCCGAAGAAGGCTGCTTACAATGCCGTATACAGCAGAACGACCGTCGGAGTTGGGGATGTCGCTCGCGCCGTTGCTAAATCAGGCGCTCGGAGCTCGGCGTCAAGGACGTCCCCAATTACTGTTTCATCGCATGAAATTACACCTTTGGCGAAGCCTGAACAGAAATCTCTCACTCGAGAGATTACGTCGGTTGACAGGGCAAACAAGGCGCTTTTGCTATGCTTCCTTCTTGGGTGGTCGGGCGCTCATAGGGCGTATGCACGGATGTGGGGTAGCTTCTTTCTATATCTCTTTACCTTTGGCCTTTTTGGATTTGGTTGGCTGTTTGATATTGTGACACTACTGATGAGACGCTCCGAGCTAAGGCGTCTCGGCGACAGTGATCCGACTCAACAGCAAGCGCCATGTTCCGTTGATTCTACATTCGATCGAAATGTCGCCGACTCCGGAAATTGGGAACAGCGTGGAGATGGGGAGGCTGCGGCTCGGCTAGAGCTTCAACGTAAAAACCGTGCCTATATGGAAGAAAACGGCATCGACGTGGAGATGTTTACCGAGGAAAAGGTCGCGGCGGACGCCTTGCGAACCATTGAGTCGGTATGCCCGTGCATGCTTAGGTTTGACCGAGGCATGAGCGAAGAGGAGCCAAGCATCAGCTTTTGCTCTCCAACAAAGACGGGGAAAATGCCCAAGAATGTCGTCGAGGCCCGCATTTACCATCAGGATGTGAAGCTATTGATGGATTCCCACGGCTTCGAATTGCCGGAGTATGGTGACAGCATCAATGTCATGATTAGTTATCTAGCTGATGGGCGCATAAATAAAGTCGATATCCATGGGTTCCATAATGGCCGCTCCGTTAGTGTCTCCATTCGCAGGCGGAGCGACGATCTTGTTATGACGAGTGCGGGCACCATCGGAGAAACGGGTGCCTGGCAATCGCTGTGTCCTGGGGCAGACCCCTCAGCTGGGGATCTTTTCAGGGCCTTGACCAAGGAGGTCGAAAGGATCTACTAGCATGCCCGGTGGACCCGTTTTCAAGGTCCGAAAAGACACAGCGAAGGTAAACGGCTAGCAATGTCGCTTTGGTGATTCTGACGCATCCCGTTTAAGAGGTATTCAAAAAGAGGCGCCCCGTTGGACGCCTCTCCAATCTCAAATGTAATGTTCCCCCAGCCCTACACCTCGGGTGCCTTGGCTACGGTCTCGCTTTCTGCCGTAAGTGGGCGGTTGTCGATGCGGCGGCCCAGGCGGTCGAGTTTTACAAGGAGCCACTCAATGGGATTCGGTCCCGAGCCTTCCTCGTCGGCAACCAAATCCATGACGGCGATCTTGGTGCCGTCTTGCTTGAGCGTCACGCTACCCACCTTGTCGCCCACATGTACCATGCCCGAAAGGTCATCATAGGTAACCTTCTCGGTCACCTCTCCGGCAAGCGCAAAGACGGTCGCCTGAGCTGCGGGATCGGCGAGCGTGGCATCGATCGTCTTGTCCGTCCAGTCGGTCTGGCTGATGCGCGCGATGAGCGGATTGCCGTTGGCGGTCTTTTCCTGCGTGTTGGCGATCGCAACCGTCACCTTGTGGTCGTAGTACCAGTTGGCAAGGGCGGCCGTGTCGGCAAAGCGCTGATCGGTGGTGCTGGAGTTCAAGACGACGGTGTAGGTCTCGTCGCCATCGCGGTTGTAGGCTCCCGTAAAGCAATAGCCGGCATCGTCGGTGGTGCCGGTCTTACCGCCGATATTGCCGTCCTGCCCCAGCAGCTCATTGTGCGTATCCATGGAATGCGAATGGTCGGAACCGTCGGCGCCCGTAACCTCAATCCAGGAATCATCGCTCGCCACGATTTCGCGGAACGTGTCGTTCTTCATTGCCTCCTGCATCATCAGGGCTACATCGTGCGCGGTGGAGTGCATGTTACCGGTCCACTCATCAAAGTCCAGACCGTGCGGATTCTCAAAAAGCGTTCCCGTGCAGCCGAGCTCTTGAGCGCGCTTGTTCATGGCCTTTACAAAGGTGGCCACGGCGTCCTTGGTCTTGGGGTCGATCTTTTTGCCCACGTGCTCGGCAAGCGCGATGGCGGCATCGTTGCCCGAGGGGATCATCAGGCCGCGCAGAGCTTGTTCCACGGTGAGCTCGTCGCCTTCGAGCAGACCGGCGGTCGAGTTGCCTACGGTGGCGGCAGCATTGCTCACCGTGATCTTCTCGTCCATTTTGCAGTTCTCGACGGTCAAGATCGCAGTCATGACCTTGGTAATTGAGGCGATCTTGACCTGCTCGTCGGCACTTCGGGCGTAATAGACGGAACCGTCCTTGCTCATGACGATGGCGTTGGCCGCATCGATATCGGGCAGATTATCGGCCGTGATGCCGCGGGCGTCGGCGGTCTTACCGCAAACGATATCGGTCGTAAGCACCTGGGCGTTGGCGATAGACGGCACGCCGACAGCAAGGGCGAGAGCGCAGGCAATGCCGGCGGCAAGCTGGGCGGAGCGCTTTGCAAAAGAGGTGAGGGTCTTCACAGATTTCGCTTTCGACGGGATGGTCTCTTTAGAGTTCAAAGTATATCGTTTACCGGCGCGGACAATCAGTGCGCGGGCGTGCACGGCCCATGTCTGCGCCCGAACGGACACATAGGTGCTTAAGGTCGACTTAATCGCCCGCGCTTGTTGTGTGTGGGGCGTGCTGCCTCGGGCATAATGGAGCGCGAGAGGAGCACGCATGAACGAGCGCATACTGGTAGTTGATGACGAGAAGGCCATCGCCGACCTGGTTGGTATCTACCTTACAAAAGAGGGCTTTGATGTTCAGATTGCCTATAGCGGAGCAGATGCTGCCAAGGCGATTTTGGAGCAGGAGTTCGATCTGGCGCTGCTGGACGTCATGCTGCCCGATATCGACGGCTTTGAGCTGCTGCGCACCATCCGCGCTAGCCATACCTATCCCGTTATTATGCTGACGGCGCGCGATGCCCAGCAGGATAAGATTGAGGGCCTCTCGCTGGGCGCAGACGATTACGTGGTCAAGCCGTTCCGTCCGCTGGAGCTCATAGCCCGCGTTCATGCTCAACTCCGTCGTTACACCAGCTACGGCAGCCGCGCACAGGCGGTCGAGTCACCGACCATCCAGCTCGACGGTCTCGAGATCAACCGCGACGCTCGTTGTGTGACGGTGGACGGCGCACCGGTGCGTCTCACGCCCATCGAGTATTCCATCTTGCTGTATCTGGTGGAGCATCGTGGCAGCGTGGTGGCCGTGGGGGACCTGTTCCGCGCGGTGTGGAACGAGGACTTTATGCCCGGCTCCAACAATACGGTGATGGTGCACATCCGCCATTTGCGCGAAAAGATCGGCGACGATGCCCAAAAGCCGCGCTTTATCAAAAACGTCTGGGGCGTCGGCTACATAATCGAATAACGCCTTTGGTGGTGGGGAAGTGGATATGACAAAAGACGATAGGCGGGTATTCGAGGTGCCCGATCGACTCTTTGAATACATAAGGGCGGTCGTCGACAACCGCGCGCTTGCGACGGTGCTGCTCTTTTTGCTGAGTCTGCTACTCATGGGCATTGACAATATCGTCGGCATCCTGGCAGTTCTGCTCGTTGGCTTCTTGCTGATCGATCGATTCGAAATCGTCCGCCGTTGCGTGGTAATCGGCGGTGCCGCGTGGACAATTACGCTGGCGATCGGGGCCATGGCGCTTGGCGGTATTGGCGAGCCCGTGTTCTTTGACGCCGCCTTTGTGTTCAACATGCTCGGCTTTGTGCTGGCGCTTGCCGTGTGCGTCCTGTTCTTTTGCGGACGCGCCCTGTATTACCAGGGTTATGAGCAGGGCGAGCAGCATGCCGACCGCGTAATCGCCGCCCGTATTCAGGACCGTCTGATCGATAGCCCCGACACGTGGGATACCATCGACGGCGACTTTCTCGAGGTCGAAGGTGCGCTCAATCGGGCGCGCGATTGTGAGCGCAAGGTTCAACAGGCCCTGCGCGACGAATCGCATCGCAAAGATGACCTGGTTACGTATCTGGCGCACGATCTGCGCACGCCGCTTGCCAGCGTGGTGGGCTATCTTTCGCTCCTACAGGAGGCTCCCGATTTGCCGCTTGAGCAGCGTGCACGCTTTACGGGCGTGGCGCTCGACAAGGCCCACCGGCTCGACGCTCTCATCGAGGAGTTCTTTGACATCACGCGTTTCGATTTCCACGATATCGTGCTTACCCGCGCCTACGTCGATTTGGGGCTATTGCTGGCGCAGGTGGCCGACGAGTTCTATCCCATTCTCAACGAACAGCACAAGGAAGCCCAGGTTGATATCTGCGAGGACCTGACGGTGCTCGTGGACGGCGACAAGATGGCTCGCGTATTCAACAACATCATGAAAAACGCCGTTGCCTATAGCTATGAAGGCTCGACGATCACGATTGAGGCTGGGCGCCAAGATGACGGTGGCGTGCGAATTCGCTTTATCAATCAGGGTGATCCGATTCCGGCGGCTAAGCTCAAGGTGATCTTTGAGAAGTTCTATCGCCTGGATGCAGCGCGTGCGACCAATCGCGGCGGTGCTGGGCTGGGCCTCGCCATCGCCAAGGAGATTGTATGCGCACATGGCGGTGCCATCGCGTGCGAATCGACGCCCGAGCATACCGTCTTTACCATCGAGCTGCCCGCCGCGTAGCGTAGGCGCCTTTACAAACACCTGACAATGCGCTCACGTGCGTATGAGTCGCGATTTCTACTATCGATACTGCTGAATTGATATCGATGTGGAGGTATGCGGTATGACGGCTGCTGCGGCTGTGGAGCCCACGGAGCTCGAGGAGCTAATGGAGGCGCAAGCCGAGGCTGCGCACGAGCGCGAAGTCGGGGACGCGACTCGTCCCACGGCGCAGGATCTTGCCGCCTCGCCGACGCGCATCGACGTCAAGGGCCTCGACCTGTTCTATGGCGACCACCATGCGCTCAAGAACGTATCCATCAAGATTCGCGACAAGCAGATTACCTCGTTTATCGGTCCTTCGGGCTGCGGTAAGTCGACGCTGCTGCGTTGCTTTGACCGCATGAACGACGGCATCAAGGACTGCCGCATCGAGGGCAAGATCGCGCTCGATGGCCAGGATGTCCTGGGCGACTACGACATCTGCCGCCTGCGCCAGCGCGTGGGCATGGTGTTCCAGCGCCCCAACCCGTTTCCCATGAGCATCTACGACAACGTCGCGTATGGTCCGCGCGGCATGGGCGTGCGCGATCGTGCCGTTCTGGATGAGCTGGTCGAGGACTCTCTTCGTCGCGCTGCGCTATGGGATGAGGTCAAGGACAAACTCAAGGAGTCGGGGCTGGGCCTTTCGGGCGGGCAGCAGCAGCGTCTGTGCATCGCCCGCGCGCTTGCCGTGCAACCCGATATTCTGCTGATGGACGAGCCCACGAGCGCTCTCGACCCCGTGTCGACGCTGGTGGTTGAGCAGCTGGCCTGCGAGCTCAAAGAGACCTGTACGCTCGTGGTCGTTACGCACAATATGCAGCAGGCGGCGCGCATCTCCGACTCGGTCGCGTTTTTCTTGCTGGGTGAGTTGGTGGAGCACGCACCCACCGCTCAGCTCTTCAAAAATCCCACCGACCCGCGCACGGCGGATTATTTAACGGGACGTTTTGGCTGATACCATCTAGTAAAGGTACCTTTAGGGTTAAGATGCGGTCATGCCGGCCGCAAAGGGGTTCAACATGATCTATTACGTCGAGGACGATGACAACATCAGGGATTTGACGGTCTATGCACTGCGCAAGCAGGGAATCGAGGCCGAAGGCTTTTCGTGCGATGGCGAGTTTAAGGCCGCCGTGGCGCGACGGGTACCCGATGCCGTCCTGCTCGACATCATGCTGCCCGATACCGACGGTTTGGCAATTATGCGTCGCCTGCGCGCCGACCGCCTGACGGCGACGGTGCCCATCATGATGCTCACCGCCAAAGATACCGAGCTCGATAAGGTGATGGCGCTCGATGGCGGTGCCGACGATTATCTGACTAAGCCGTTTTCGCTCATGGAGCTTGCCAGCCGTTGCCGTGCGCTGCTGCGCCGCGGCGGTATGGTCAAGCAGGTGAGTGATGTGCTCAGCGTGGGCGATATCGTGCTTTCGCCCAGCCATCGCGAGGTGACCGTTGCCGGTGAGCCACTCAAGCTTACTTTGCGCGAGTTCGATTTGCTCGAGTATCTTATGCGCAAACCCGGTGTGGTCTTTACTCGCGAGTCGCTGCTGCAGAGCGTGTGGGGCTGGGACTTCGATGGCGGCTCGCGTACCGTCGACGTTCACGTACAGACGCTTCGCCAAAAGCTCGGCGAGCGTGCCAGCGCTATCGAGACAGTGCGCGGCGTGGGCTATCGTCTGGCCGAGCCTTCCGCTGGTGGCGATACCGAAGATGCCGGCATTGCGGACGCCGCAACGGAGGAGTAGCCCGTGGTCTTTGCCCCTCAGGGAAAACACACGCTCTCGCATCGCGTGTTTGCGACGATATTTGTCTGCGCAATGTCCGTCATTTTGGCGTTTACGGTGTTGGGTGCGTTCTTTGTGCAAAACACCTTGGCAGATGCCACGAGTGCCAACCTTTCGCAAGAAACCGAGCTTATTGCCGCCGCCTTAAACGAGCAGAAGGAACCCATCGCATTTTTGCGAAGCCTCGATCGCGAGGACCTTCGTATCACGCTGATCAACAGGGATGGATCGGTCGCCTACGACAACGAGGCGTCTCCTTCCATGTTGCCCAACCATGGCGATCGCCCCGAGGTCGTTGAGGCCCTTGAGAGCGGTTCGGGCTCCGCGGAGCGCTCGAGCGCCACGCTCGACGAGATTATGCTATATCGCGCCGTCGCCCTTGATAACGGTCAGGTCGTTCGTTTGGCGCAAGCCCAGCCTGGCGTCGCGGCGATTTTGCTTTCGCTGGTGGCGCCGATGCTGCTTATCGCGGCGGCGGGCGCGGTGCTTTCGTTTTTCCTTGCGCGCCGCGAATCCCGTGCCATCATTGCGCCGCTGCAGGAGGTCGATTTGGACCACCCGCGCCGTAGCTATGAACATGCCTACACCGAGATGGTTCCCATGCTCGAACGCATTGAGTCGCAGCGCCAGGAGCTTAAACGCCAGATGGCGGTGCTGGCCGATAACGACCGCATGCGTCGCGAGTTCACGGCCAATATCACTCATGAGCTCAAGACCCCGCTTACCGCGATTTCGGGCTACGCCGAGCTTATTGCAAACGGCATGGTTGAGGGCGAGGATGACCTGCGCAACTTTGGCGGTCGAATCTATCGCGAGGCGGGCCGTCTAGCAGCGCTGGTAAACGACATCTTGACGTTGTCTAACCTGGACGAGGCCGAGCGCGCGACCGAGGGCGAGGCAGTGCCTATTGGTTCCACGGAACCCATTGAGCTCTCGCGCGCTATTACGACGGTGGAGCAGCGCCTTGAGCAGGTCGCCCGACAGTCGGACGTGACCATCGTGCGCAAGACGAAGCCCGTTGTGGTCGAAGGTGTGCCACGCCTGATCGACGAGCTGATTTATAACCTGGCCAGTAACGCTATTCGCTATAACCAGCCCGGTGGCACGGTTACGCTTCGATGTGGGACCAATGATGAGGGCCATCCGTACCTGACGGTTGCCGATACAGGTATCGGCATCGCGCCCGAGGAGCAGGGCAAGGTGTTCGAGCGTTTTTACCGTGTGGACAAGAGTCGTTCTAAGGCGCGTGGCGGAACAGGCTTGGGTCTGGCCATCGTTAAGCATGCCGCCGTGTATCACCATGCTTCGCTCGACCTATCGAGCGAGCTGGGTGTGGGGACTACCATCACGGTGACGTTTCCCGTACAGCAGGACGAATCATTTGCGTAGCAATGCAGCAAACGTGTTGTTTTGACGCCGCACCGGGGTTGCCGATGCGGCGTTATTATTGCGCAACATTGCCGTATGTGCTGTATCTTATGTATAGAGTTCGGACTTGGCAGAAAGATGCGATATGATACGAGCAGTTTTGTCGATATGAACTAGGGAAATGAAAGGCAAGCTGCATGACCCTTCTCGAACTGTTCCAGCTGCTTAAAAAGCACCTCAAGCTGGTCATCGCCCTTCCGGTGATTTGCGCGGTCGCCATGGGCATCGTGTCCTTCACCATGATGGACAACACCTACACCGCCACGACGAGCATGTACGTTCTCGCCAAGACCGACGATAGCAGTCAAATGAGCTACACCGATCTTTCGGCGAGCCAGATGCTTTCCAACGATATCGCCACGCTGCTCGATAGCGATAGCGTTAAGGGCGGTGCTGCCAAGGATCTGGGCCTCGCCGATCTCGGCGACTACAAGATTTCAGTCTCCTCCGAGACCACGACGCGCGTCATCACACTTTCGGTGACGGGCACCGATGCCGAGGAGACGGCGGAGGTGGCAAGGGCCATGGCCAGCTCGGTGAGTACGGTCGCTCAGAACGTCGGCGCTGCCCAGAGCATCAACGTTATCGACGAGGCTAAGACCCCCGAAGCCCCCAGCGGTCCCAAGCGTATGCTGTACGTTGCTGTCGCGTTCCTCGCGGGCATCTTTATCGCAGTTGCCTATGTCGTTTTGGCAGACATGCTCAACACCCGCATCCGCGGTGCCGAAGAGGCAGAAGAGCTCCTGGGCATTCCCGTTGTTGGCCGAATTCCGGCTATGAAAGGTGGTAAATAGGCATGGCTAAGGCAAAGAACACCGATAAGCTCGTTGTACAGAATGCCGCCAAGACCCTTCTGGCCAACATCCGCTTTGCGAGCGTGGACGACCCCATTCGCACCATCACCGTTACGTCCTCGATTCCCAACGAGGGCAAGTCTACGGTTTCCATCAACCTTGCCCAGGCTATCGCCACCAGCGGCAAGAGCGTCCTGCTGGTCGAGGCTGATATGCGTCGCAGGTCCCTTGCCGATATGCTCGGCGTCCGCTCCCGCGGCGGACTCTATGCAGTCCTTTCCGAGCAGGTTTCTATTGACCAGGCGATTGTCGAGACGGGTCAGAAGAACTTCTACTTCCTCGATGCCGAGCCGCATATTCCCAATCCTGCCGACATCATCGTCTCTCACCGCTTTGCCAAGCTGGTAAAGGCACTGTCCGCCAAGTTCCAGTACGTTATCTTTGATGCTCCCCCGGTCGGCACCTTCATCGATGCTGCCGAGATCGCAAGTCTGACCGACGGTGCGCTTTTTGTCGTGCGTGAGGATTTCACCAAGCGCGAGGAGGCGCTCAACGCCATCGGTCAGCTTAAGAAGTCCGAGAAGGTCAAGCTCATCGGTACCGTTATGAACTACTGCGAGACCGAGACCAGCGAGTACTACTACTCCTACTACACCAAGGACGGTAAGAAGGTGAAGAAGGGCTCCGACGATCAGGGGACTTCCAAAAAGGGCATCTTCACCAACCGAGCAAACGTTTAGTTGATTAAGGCTGACCTATGCGTGACATTCATTGCCATATCTTGCCGGGTGTAGACGACGGCGCCGCCGATCTCGATGAGAGCTTGGCGATGCTCGAGGCTGCCAAGCGGGCCGGTGTAACCAGAATCGTTTGCACTCCTCACTGCCGTGATCCCTATTTTGATTACGACAAGATGTGGGATGCCTTTGAGCTGCTGCGTGATAACGCTGACGGTTTTCCGCTCCAGATGGGCTTCGAGGTCAACCATCGAAAGCTCGTTGAGCTTGGTATCGATGCCGCGGAGCACTTGCATTTCGATGGGACCAACGAGTTTCTGCTCGAACTTTCGACGCATGCCGATGCGTATGCGTTTAGAGAGTACGAGAACACGATTTACGATTTGCAGTGCCGTGGCTACCAGGTGATCATCGCTCATCCTGAGCGCTATCGTGCGGTTCAAAAGGATGTAAGCGTTGCGGAGCGTCTGGTCGATATGGGCTGCAAGCTGCAGGCTTCGGCGGACTTTATTGCCGGCGGTCGCTTTGGTCGCGAGAAAAAGCCGGCACAGCGCCTGTTCGATCAGAACCTGTACAGCTTCATCGCGAGCGATGCCCATAACGTGGGTCATTACGACTGCCTGGCGAAGGCTCGCGCGAAGTTTAGCGTGCGCGGAGCTCATTTTCGCTAATATCTGTCCCTAACGTTCGCATTGAATGAAAGGGCAGCCATGGATATTCAACTTAAGACGGGATGTTTTGATGACGCGGCGTTGGTGCGCCGCGTCGTTTTTATAGACGAGCAGGGCTACGAGAATGAGTTCGACGCTATCGACGAGGATCCAAACTGCATTCATGTGACGCTCTATGTAGACGGCGAGCTTGCCGGTTGCTCGCGCGTGTTTCCCGAAGAGCTTGAGCGCGTGGCTGACGCAGAGGCCCCGGTGTTGCCGGCATGCGACATGGACGAAGGCGTTGCGGCGGGGGAGACCTACATTATGGGGCGCGTCGCCGTGCTGCCGGCTATGCGTCGTCGCGGACTGGCGAGTGCGATCGTCGAGGCCAGTGCTTCGTGTGCACGCGATGCCGGCGCTAAGCTTATTAAGCTGCATGCGCAGGAATACGTGTTGCCGCTCTATGCAAAGGCGGGCTACACGCAAATTGCCCCGGTAGATTACGAAGACGAGGGCCAGCCCCATGTCTGGATGGCCAAGCGCGTAGATGGCAGATAGGGACGTTCCTTTTCTGCTGGCAGTTGGGGATACTCCTTGGCAATCGACACATGGGTGTTCCAACATACAGTTTTTCGATTCCGTATGTATATATGCGCGCTAATGGGTTATAAAATCTAAGTCTGAACATAGCAGGTCTGCAATGCGGCTCGGGCAACCGGGCCGTTTTTGCGGGCAGGGGTAGCGCGAAAGGACTGCACATGCGTCAATTTAAGACCGAGAGCAAAAAACTGCTCGACCTTATGATCAACTCCATCTACACCAATAAGGAAATCTTCCTGCGCGAGCTTATCTCTAACGCGAGCGACGCCGTCGACAAGCTCAACTTTAAGAGCCTGCAGGATCCGAGCGTCAAGATCGACCAGGGCGACCTGGCCATTCGCGTCTCCTTTGATAAAGACGCCCGCACCATTACCATCTCGGATAACGGCATTGGCATGACCGCCGAGGAGCTCGAGCGCAATCTGGGCACCATCGCCCATTCCGGCTCCGAGGAGTTTAAGACCGAGAACGCCGAGCAGCAGGGTTCGGATGTCGACATCATCGGCCAGTTTGGCGTGGGCTTCTACTCGGCTTTTATGGTCGCCAGCCACGTGAAGGTCGTCAGCCGCGCCTATGGCGAGGACGCCGCCCATGTGTGGGAATCCGACGGTCTTGAGGGCTACACCATCGAGGACGGCGAGCGCGCCGAGCACGGTACCGATGTCATCCTGACGCTGCGCGAGAACGAGAAGCTCGATGCCGACGGCGAGGCCGAGACCTACGATCGCTTCCTGACCGAGTGGGGTCTCAAGAGCCTGATTCAGCAGTACAGCAACTATGTGCGCTACCCGATTCAGATGATGGTGTCCAAGAGCCGCCAGAAACCCAAGCCCGAGGACGCGCCGGATGATTACAAGCCCGAGTACGAGGACTACCAGGAGCTCGAGACCATCAACTCCATGACGCCGATTTGGAAAAAGCGCAGCTCCGACGTTGAGCAGAAGGATTACAACGAGTTCTACAAGTCCACGTTCCACGACTTTGACGATCCTGCGCGCACTATCAGCTTCCATGCCGAGGGTACGCTTGAGTACGATGCACTGCTGTTTGTGCCGGGTCGCGCCCCGTTTGATCTGTACAGCAAGGACTACGAGAAGGGCCTGGCGCTCTACAGCTCCAACGTGCTGATTATGGAGAAGTGCGACGACCTGCTGCCCGACTACTACAACTTTGTGCGCGGTGTCGTGGATTCTGCCGACGTGACGCTCAATATTTCGCGTGAGACGCTGCAACAGAACCGTCAGCTCAAGGCCATTGCCAAGCGTGTGGAAAAGAAGATCACCGCCGATCTCGAGGACATGCGCGACAACGACCGCGAGGCATACGAGAAGTTCTTTGAGAACTTTGGTCGCGGTCTTAAGTACGGCATCTACTCGAGCTACGGCATGAAGGCCGACGAGCTCGCCGACCTGCTGCTGTTCTGGTCTGCCAAGGAGCAGAAGATGATCACCCTTGCCGAGTATGCCAAGGGCATGCCCGAGGACCAGAAGGCAATCTACTATGCAGCCGGCGATTCGCGCGAGCGTCTGGCCAAGATGCCCGTCGTGAAGGGCGTGCTCGACCGCGGCTATGACGTGCTGCTGCTGACGCAGGACGTGGATGAGTTCACCTTCCAGGCCATGCGTGAGTACGTGGCTGCCGATATGCCCAAGGTCTACGAGGATGACGCTGCTCGCGAGGCTGCCGAGAAGGCAGTTGCCGATGGTGCCGAGCCCGAGGTCGAGGATCGTCACCTGGAGCTTAAGAACGTCGCGACCGGCGATCTTGACTTGGCGACCGATGACGAGAAGAAGGAAGCCGAGGACGCCACCAAGGAGAACGAGGATCTCTTTAACGCCATGAAGGAGGCGCTCGGCGACAAGGTCGAGAAGGTTGCCGTCTCTGCGCGTCTGACCGATGCTCCCGCGTGCATCACCACCGAGGGTCCGCTTTCGCTCGAGATGGAGAAGGTGCTCCAGAAGGGTCCCGAGGGCGCGCCCGATGGTATGCCCAAGAGCCAGCGCGTGCTCGAGCTCAACGCCAAGCACCCGGTCTTTGCCAAGCTCGTCGCTGCCCAGAAGGCGGGCGACGCCGACAAGATCAAGCAGTACTCCGGTCTGCTCTATGATCAGGCTCTGCTGGTCGAGGGTGTTCTGCCCGAGGACCCCGTGGCCTTCGCGGCGGCTGTCTGCAACTTGATGTAGTTCGGGGATACGGCACCGTAACTAGATTAGAACGAGAGTGGATAATCTCCCACTTTTGGCTCGAATGCGGGCTTGAAGTGGGAGATTTTCCACTCTCGTTTCCTTTTGAATGATCCCTTGGGGACGGAGGAAAACGGATCACCGAGGGGGTCGGTCTGATCCGGTGATCCGTTTTCCTCCGTCCCCAAGGGATCAATTATTTGTCGGGGTTGTGGTTTTGTGAGCTGCTGGAATTAAAGATACTGTACATCTGTACGTTAACTTATCTTCGTAGTATATTGCTACCCGCAAAACTCAGCACCATTGTGCCGCTAGGCACTAAAGAGTCTACGTACAATGGTTGTCGATAGTACGATTCGATTCAATGACAGGATGGATGGTCCAAGCGTGAGTCTCGGCAGCAAACTATCCAATGCAAAGGTCTCCTTTGCGATATTTAAGCGCGACATTAAGCGATTGCTTATGAACCCCGTCGCCTTGGTGGTTACCCTGGGCGTGTGCGTTATTCCCTCACTGTATGCCTGGTACAACATCGTGGCAAACTGGGATCCGTATGGAAACACCCAGGGCATTAAAATCGCTATCGCCAACAATGATCGGGGCACCCAGAACGACCTAGTGGGCGAGCTCAACGCGGGCGACCAGGTCGTCGATCAGCTCAAGGAGAACGACCAACTGGGCTGGACCTTCGTCGATTCGGCGGCCGATGCCAAAGAGGGCGTCGAGAGCGGCGAGTACTATGCTGCCATCGTGATTCCCAAGAACTTCTCCGACAATCTCGTCTCGATGCTCGACGGCAATTACCATCAGCCGAAGCTCACCTATTACGTCAACGAGAAAAAGAGCGCCATTGCGCCCAAGGTCACCGATACCGGTGCAAACACCATCGAGGGGCAGATCAACTCGGAGTTTGTCTCCACGGTGGGCGAGACCGTCGCGGGCATTGCCAAAGATGCTGGCATCGACCTTAAAGACAAGGCAACCCAGACTCAGGATTCGTTGGCAAGTTCGGTGTCCGAGGCATCCGATACCTTGGGCGAGGTGCGCGATTCGATTGGCGACATGAATGACGCCATCGATAAGACGAGTGGTGCTATCGCCTCGGCTGATGCGGCACTTGCCGGCCTGCAGGGTCAGGCGCCGTCACTGACGCAGGCGATCTCCCAGGGCAATGACCTGCTGGGCGAGGCCCGCACTACGGCGGGCAACTCTATCGCCTCGCTCTCCAAGGCGCTCTCGGAGGGCAGCCTTGCGCTCACCAAGACGTCGGCCTCTGCGAACGCTGCCATCGGCAAGCTGACGGGCACGGTCACATCTACGACCACCCGTATCGACAATTCGCTCGAGGCTCTCCAAGCGACGATCGACCACAATAAGGCCGTTATCGGGCACTTGGAGATTCTCGCCAATGACACGTCGACAGGTTCCGAGGAAATTGACGCGCGCATTGTATCGACCATCAATTTGCTCCGCGAGCAGAATGAAAAGCTTCAGAGCATCAAGGACGGTTTGTCTGCGCAGTCGAGCGCCATGGCGAATGACGCCGCGGCTGTTTCGGGCGCCAGTGACGCTATCAATAACGCAATTCAGACCGGTGCGACCAACCTTGGCCAGGCCCAGACGGACCTGGGTCAAAACGCGCTGCCGAAGGCCTCGAGCGCGCTTGATTCCTTTGCCGCCGTCTCGGGTGATTTGACGGGTATCGTATCTGGCCTCACGCCCACGATTGCAAGCGCGCGCGGTACGCTTTCGCAGCTTAACGCTACGCTCGGCCAGGCCAAGACCACGCTGTCCCAGACCGACGACTCTCTTGCTAAGGTCCAGGACAAGCTCGCAATCGCCGCCAACGACATCGCGGCGCTACAGACCTCCGAGTCCATGGGCGAGCTGGCCGACCTGATGGGCGTCGACGTCAATGACGTGGCAGATTTCATGGCATCTCCGGTCGAGCTGACCTCAAAGTCAATTTACCCGGTCAAGAGCTTTGGCTCGGGCATCGCTCCCTTCTACACCAATCTGGCGCTTTGGGTGGGCGGTTATGTACTCATCGCCATCTACAAGCTCGAGGTCGACCGCGAAGGCATCGGCAGCTTTACCGCGCGTCAGGGCTACTTTGGCCGCTGGTTGCTCCTGGTGCTCCTGGGCGCGTTGCAGGCCATCATCGTTACGGTAGGCGATCTGGTGATTGGCGTGCAGTGCGTCAGCCCGCTGCTGTTCGTGCTGGGCGGCATCGCCATTTCGTTCACCTACGTCAATATCATCTATGCGCTATCCACCACGTTTAAGCATATCGGTAAGGCAATCGGTGTCATTCTCGTCATCGTGCAGATTCCGGGTTCGTCGGGCATGTACCCTATCGAGATGATGCCCGGCTTCTTCCAGTGGCTGCACCCGCTGCTGCCCTTTACCTACGGCATCAATCTGCTGCGCGAGACGGTCGGCGGCATGTACTCGTTTAACTACCTGTTTAACCTGTGCATCCTGGGCGTGTTCTTGATCGTGGCGCTCTTTATCGGTTTGCAGCTGCGCCCGTTACTGCTCAACCTCAACCTTCTCTTTGATAAACAGCTTTCCACGACCGGTATGATGATTTGCGAGTCCAACGACCTGCCGCGCCAGCGCTACTCGCTGCGCACGGCCATGCGTGTCATGCTCGATTCCGATTCGTACCGTCGCGAACTGCTCGATCATGCGGTCGCCTTTGAACATCGCTACCCGTACTACATCAAGGGCGGTTTTGCCGCCGTGGTGGGCGTTCAGGTCCTGCTCTTTGTCCTGTCGACGGTTCTCGATATTGACAATAACGGCAAGATCATCCTGCTTGTTATTTGGATCATCTCGGTTATTGCCATCTGCGGCTGGCTTATCAATATCGAATATATCCGCGCGAGCCTCAATACCCAGATGCGCATCTCGGCGCTTTCGGATGAGGACCTGCGTCGCGAGATGCGCGAGCACACGGCCGCCATTCCTGCCGCCCGCCACATGTTTGGCCTCAACGCCAGCGAGCGTGGTGCCAAGGGCGGCGATCAGTCCACGGGCCGCTTGCCGCATATGGGCTCGCACCATAAATCTCAGGGCAGCGATAGCTCAGCCACAAATGATGGAGATACCACCGCGCTTGGCAAGCACTCCAAAGGAGGTGAGGCATAAATGAAGAACATCCTGCATCTGTTTAAGCGCGATGTCCAAAACGTGTCTCGCTCCGTGATCGGCTTGGTTGTCGTGATGGGCCTCATTATCGTGCCGTGTCTGTACGCGTGGTTTAACATCGCCGGCAGCTGGGATCCGTACGGCAACACCGGCAATCTTAAGATCGCCGTGGTCAACACCGATGAGGGTTACGAGAGCGATCTGATTCCCGTCGAGGTTAACGTGGGCGAAAACGTGGCCGGTGCCCTACGCGGCAACGAGAATTTCGACTGGGTCGTGCTCAACGATCGCGATAAAGCTATCGAGGGCGTAAAATCAGGCGCGTACTATGCTGCCGTCGTTATCCCCAAAACGTTTAGCTCCGACATGATGACGCTTTTCTCGACCGACGTGAAGCACGCCGATATCGAGTTCTACGAGAACCAGAAGGCCAACGCCATTGCACAGATCGTGACCGAGAAGGGCTCGAGTGCCGTTCAGAGCCAGGTTAACGAGACCTTTACCAAGACCATCACGACCATCGGTCTTAAGACGGTGTCCAGCCTGCTCGATTACATGAGCACCGACCAGGTCAGCAACTTTATCGCCAACCTGTCCTCGACGCTCGGCGATTCGGTCCAGGACCTGCAGGACGTTCAGGCCAGCGCAACGTCGCTTGCGGGCATTTTGAGCTCCACGTCCGATTCGCTGACGTCGGCGAGCGGCATGCTCAAGCAGACCGGTGCCGTCGATGAGTCGACAAAGCAGCTCATGGAACATGCCAAAAGCGGCATCGATGATTCCAAAGAAGCGCTTAAGGCGGCAAACGATGCCATCGATGCCGCGATCGATGGAAGTGCGGGTTCGTTCGACAACGTGTCTGCCGAGCTTGCGAAGGCGTTCGACACCGCAAACCAGCATGTCGACCTTACGGTGTCCCAACTCAACGATGCCGCTGCGGGCCTCAATGCGCGCGCCAAGGATATCGATGCGATGGCCGATCAGCTCCGCAGCCTTGCCGACCAGGTGAGCGATGAGAATTTGAAGGACGGTCTCAAGTCTGCCGCGACGTCGCTGGGCAGAATCGCCGTTGAGCACCGCAACAATGCCAATGATCTGGCGGCCACCGCGAAGTCTCTCTCCGATAGCATGGCCGAGGTCAACAACTCGCGTGCCGAGGTCGATCAGGCCATCGCCGATGCCAAGGCCGGCATCGCGGGTGCCAAATCCGATTACGATTCCACGTTCTCGGTTAAGGCCAAGGAGCTCAAGAAGACCGTCTCGGGCATTCTAGACTCGCTCGATGGTATCTCGGGCGATCTGGATAGCGCCGTAGACGGCCTGACCGACGCATCCGGTTCGCTGGCAAAGGGCCTCTCCAAGGCTGCAAAGCTGGTCAACAAGGCTTCTGATCAGCTGGGCGAGGCGTCGGACAAGATCAGCGCGTTTAAGGACGAACTCGACGGTGCCCTTATGTCTGATGATCTAGCCACGATCAAGACGATGATCGGCAATGATCCCGAGGGTCTGGCTGTGTCGCTTTCCGGCCCCGTCGCGCTCGACCGCAAGCCGGTTTATCCGATCCGCAACTACGGTTCGGCCATGGCGCCGTTCTACACGATTCTGTCGCTATGGGTCGGCTCGATCGTACTGGCGGCCATGATGAAGGTCTCGGTTGACGATGAGCTTATCAACGAGCTCATCCCCGTGCGCCTGCACGAGATCTACCTGGGTCGTTACCTGTTCTTTGGCGGTTTGGCTCTGCTGCAGGCAACGCTCGTGTGCGCGGGCGACATTCTGTTCTTTGGCATTCAGTGCGACAACCCGCTGCAGTTTGTGCTGGCGGGCTGGGTCGCGAGTCTCGTGTTCTCCAATATCGTCTACACGCTTACGGTATCGTTTGGCGATATCGGCAAGGCCCTCGCCGTCGTGCTGCTGGTCATGCAGGTCGGCGGTTCGGGCGGCACGTTCCCCATCGAGATGACCGGCCCCGTGTTCCAGGCGATCTACCCGTTCCTGCCGTTTACTCACGGCATCAACGCCATGCATGCCGCCATGGCTGGCGCCTACCATATGGAGTACTGGGTTGAGCTGGGCATTCTGGCGAGCTATCTGATTCCGTCGCTGGCCTTGGGCGTCGTCTTCCGCCGTCCGGTCATCAAAGCCAACGACTGGATCATCGAAAAGCTTGAAAGCACGAAGCTTATTTAGTGCAACAGCGTGACATCGACGAAACATCGAGGTTTACTCTGCCGACGCTTTAGTGGGCTGGATTGCGTGGGCTGCTTGGTTGTTGCTACAGTAGCGGGGCGTGCCGGGGGTCCGGTGCGCCCCGTTTTTATTTGACCATGAGGCGGCACGCAGCCATACGCGTGCGGACACCACGCCCAGATTGAGTGTGAGGATGTTCCATGGCCCAATACGCTGCCAACGAAATCGAAAACATGCCCGATAGCCCTGTGGCCCGTGAGGATTTGGGCGCGGGCGGTATTCCCAGGGGCGCCGGCGCACGCTCCCCGCTGTTCTGGAAAGTTTTGCTACTTTCGGTGGCGGTCATCTGGGGCTACTCCTTTACCACTATGAAGGATGCACTCGGCACCATTCCGGTGTTCGAGCTGCTCTATGTACGCTTTCTGCCTGCAGCGTTGGTCATGTTTGCCGTCTTCCACAAGCGCATCACTGCACATTTCAACGCTCGCAATCTGATCGTTGGCCTGAGTATGGGCGTGCTCATGTGGGCGGCCTATGCGTTGCAGACGGTCGGTCTGGCATATACTACGGCGGGCAAGAATGCTTTTTTGACGGGCACGTATTGCATCCTCGTGCCGTTCGCGAGCTATTTTCTGAGCGGAGAAAAACTCACCCGTTATAACCTGGGCGCGGCACTGCTGTGCTTGGCGGGCATTGGCTTGGTGGCGCTCGATAGCGTCGAGTTCAACATCGGTGACGTCATTACGCTGGCAGGCGCGGTCTTCTTCGCCATCCAGATGGCGGTGACCGCCAAGTACGGTCGCAAAATGGACATCAACGTTATCACGTTTTGGATGTTTGTGGGCAACGGCGTACTGAGCCTGGTTTCGTCGCTGTTATTCGAGACCCAGGCGCCTCTGTCCGTGTGGACGCCGAACTTTATCGGTGTGATGGCGTTTCTCTCGGTGGGCTGCACATGCGTGGCTCTACTCATCCAAAACGTTGGCCTGGCGCATGTTCCGGCCTCGACGGGCTCGCTGCTCCTTTCGATGGAGTCGCCTTCGGGCGTGTTGTTTTCGGTGCTGCTGATGGGGGAGGCGCTCACCTCGCGCCTGCTCGCCGGCTTCGTGCTTATCTTCCTGTCGATTATCTTGAGTGAGACTCACTTCGATTTTTTGCGCAAAAAGCCGCGCCCGCAATTGTAAACAACTTGTTGCGCCGCCTCCCGGGGCGGCATTTTTTATGCGTCGCCCTTAAAGTAATACCTTGCACTTTACGCTATCAAAGTGCTTGCTGCAAAAACGTTACTGGAGGGCATCTATGGCACCAGCTTTGTCCGATTTTCAACCGCAACCAGTGCCCAAGGCTACCGCAGCGGCGCAGGCCGCTATCGGTGACGGTCTTGTTGCAGAAGCTCAGGCTTTTGCAGACGAGCTTGCCGCATGGCGCCATGATCTCCATCAAACGCCTGAGCTCGGTAACAACCTTCCACAGACGTCCGCCTTTATCCAGGCGCGTCTGGACGAGATGGATATTCCCTATGCCGTGCTTGTTGACGGCTCCTGTGTCGTTGGCCTTATCGGTGCCGGCGCGGCAGCTGCTGCTCGGGGTAACGGTACGTGCGTGAACAAGCAGGCCGGTACGGTTATTATGCTCCGCGGCGACATGGATGCCCTGCCCGTTGTCGAGGAATCCGGCGAGCCCTTTGCATCCACCAATGGCTGCATGCATGCTTGCGGTCACGATATGCACGCGGCGGCGCTGCTTGGTGCGGCGCGCCTGCTCAAGGCCCGCGAGGCCGAGCTTCTCGACGCCAACGCCACGGTTAAGTTGCTGTTCCAGCCGGGCGAGGAAACCTTTGAGGGTGCCCGCGCCGCCATCGTCGACGGTCTGCTGCAGAACCCACGCCCCCAGGCCGCCTTTGCCATGCATGTCAATAGCCAGTCGCCGCTTGGCCTGGTGCTCTACGGCAGCCCGGCGCTCTCGGGCGTGTACGGTTTTCGCGTCACGCTTCAGGGCAAGGGCGGCCATGGCTCGAGCCCCGAGATCTGCATCGACCCCATCACGGCCGGCGTCCATGTGCATCTGGCGCTTCAGGAGCTCATCTCCCGCGAGGTGCCGGCGGCCAAGGAGGTCGCGCTTACCGTTGGCAAGTTCGCCGGCGGTCAGGCCGCAAATGTCATCCCCGACACTTGTGTGCTCGAGGGAACGCTGCGTGGCTTCGACGTCAAGCTCATGGAGCACCTCAAGACCCGCATCGCGGAGGTCGTCAAAGGCGTTGCCACGACCTATCGTACGCCGGCGACTATCGAGACGCTCTCGGATGTTCCGCCGCTGGTACTCGATAACGATATGACCCAGGCTTCACTTGGCTATGTGGGTGCGACACTGCCCAAGGCCACCTTCCTGCCGCTGTTCCACGCCATGGCGAGTGAAGACTTCGCGTTGATCTCGAGTGAGATCCCGAGTGCGTACTTTACCGTGGGCGCTGCCGTGACTGATACGGACGAGCATTTTGCTCAGCATCATCCCAAGGCACGTTTTAGCGATGCCGAGCTTCCCCTTGGCGCCGCGGCTTATGCGGCAGTCGCTTTGGGCTACATCGCCGACCACCGGTAGCACCCAATCTTGCTACTCGTTTGTTTAAAAAGGAGCAGTATGTCCCAGCAGCGTAAGTTCTTCCCCGGCTGGCTCGTGGTGGCTTCCGGCTTTGTCATCATGGCCACGTGCTACACGATTTTCGTTAACTGCATGAGCCTGTTTCAGCCGCTCGTCGTCAGCGACTTGGGAATTTCTCTTGCGCAGTACAACATCTCCAATGCGATCTCCACCGTGGTGAGCGTTATCGGCTCACTTGTGATCGGTCATGTTGCCGATAAAGTAAGCGGTCGCGTTTTGGGCTCCCTCACTGTAATCGCCACCTCTGCCGTTCTTGCCGGCATGAGCTTTGTCGGTGAGCTGTGGCAGGTCTACGTGCTCTTTGCCGTCTCGGGTTGCTTTGCCGTCGCCTCGACCCGGCTGCTTATTAGCCTGGTGACCGCCAACTGGTTTACGGCCAAGCGAGGCCTTGCCATCTCCATCGCACTTTCGGGCTCGGGCTTTGGCGGCGCTATTCTGTCTCCCATTGTGAGCTCGCTTATCGTGAGCGTTGGCTGGCGTTCCGCCTTCCTGGTGCTCGCGGCTATCTGCATGGTGGCGGCGCTGCTCAGCCGCGTCCAAGCAGTTTGGTATGGCCGACCTGGGCAAGGTCACGGGTACCATTACCTCGCTCGAGATGGTCGGCGGCACCGTGGGTGCCATTGTCTCGGGCGTGCTGTTCGATGCCACGGGCTCCTTTGTGAGCACCTGGATTGTGTGCCTGACGTGCTCTGTGGTCATGCTGGCGTTCTTGCTGGCGTCTGAGCCCATCGCCGCCAAGTTGCGCGCAAGCGTGGCGGGGGAGTAGACGTCCGTCGCTCTTTGCTGTTCGCCCCGCTCTGTCCGTGGCCGCCTAGGAAGCCGAATGGATGCTCGTACCGTCATTCGGTTT
>CABRRA010000008.1:0-80775 GCA_902473205.1 uncultured Collinsella sp. | reverse complement strand
TCGGCCAGGACGTAGTCAAAGCGCTGCGCCAGCTGGTCGAGCGGTTCGGCAGGGGAGGAGAGCTTGCCCGTCTGGGGGTCCAAGACACCTGCTTGGCAGATGCTTCCTCGCACAAGCCCCGCGCAGGCCTCGCAGGTGCAACCAGGGATATGTGCGGCACCTGGCTTCCAGGGCGCAGCGTCCAGGCGACGGCTCGACCCGTCCCATGGCACGCCGGCGACGGGAAACATGTGCGTGGTGGTGCAGAGGAGCACGCGGCCGCCGGCACGCATAAGCTCAAGGCCGAGCGTCTTTAGCAGGGTCGACTTGCCGCCGCTGCCGATGATCGCGGTGATGCCCGGCTCAATCTTGAGCGTGGAGGCAAGGCTGCCGTTAACCGTTTCCATCTGTTCACCGCCGTATAATGCTGCGATAAGAAATAATCATTAGCGTAGCGGTCGAACCGCTTTTGCTCTGCTCAAACCGTAGCACAGGGAGGTGCCCCGGGAATGCTCGTTTATGTTCGCGGCGCAGGCGATATCGCCACGGGCGTGGCTGCTCGTCTGGTGCGCGCCGGCGTGTCGGTCGTCATGGCCGATATCGCGGTCCCCACGTGCATCCGTCGCACGATCAGTTTTTGCGAGGCCATTCGCTTGGGCGAGGTCGAGGTCGAGGGCATTCGCGCCCGGTTGGCGCAGACGCCGGCCGAGGCGCTTGAGATTACCGAGGAGGGGGATGTCGCCGTGGTGGTGGACCCCCAGGCACAGATGCTCGGCGAGCTTAAGCCCGCTGCCGTGGTCGACGCGATTCTGGCCAAGCGCAACTTGGGCACCACGCGCGATATGGCGCCTGCCGTCATCGCCGTGGGGCCGGGCTTTACCGCGCCGGTCGATTGCGATGCCGTGGTCGAGACTATGCGCGGGCATTTTTTGGGCCGCGTGATTACCCAGGGCTCGCCCCAGCCCAATACGGGCGTGCCGGGTGTCATCGCCGGATACGGCAAGGAGCGTGTAATCCACAGCCCCGCCGCCGGTGTGTTTAGGTCCGACCGCGCGATCGGCGATATCGTGAGTGCCGGCGAGTGCATTGGATATGCGGGCAATACGCCCATGTTCACGACGATTGACGGCTGCTTGCGCGGCCTTTTGGCAGATGGCGTCCACGTCACCGAGGGCTTTAAGTGCGCCGATGTCGACCCACGCGGCGACGCCAGCTACATCAACTATATTTCGGACAAGGCGACATCGGTCGGCGGCGGCGTGCTCGAGGCGCTCGCCATGCTCACCAACGTTTTTAGGGGATAGGAAGCGACGATGGAAAAGCTCGATGTGGTGAATGCTGCGCTTGGCGCTCTGAAGGCTGGTAAGACGTGTGAGCTCGTGGTCGTGGCCGGCACGGCGGGGTCGTCGCCGCGCGGCGTGGGCGCCTGGATGGCCGTCTTTGCCGACGGTAGCCAAGCGGGTACCATCGGCGGCGGCAAGATTGAGCTCTTTGCGCTGAACGAGGCGCGCGAGCTGCTGGCCGCGGGACAGTCGCGTCTGGTCCGCTACACCATGGGCGGCGAGAACTCCGATACCGGCATGATCTGCGGCGGAGCCATTTGCCTGTGCTATCTGCACCTGGATGCGACCAAGGCGCCGTTGTTCCAGGAGATTGCCGATGTACTGGCGTATCGACGCATCGGCGACTTCGTCATCGGCTTTGAGCCGTTTATCGCAAGCGCGCTCGAAAGCGACGTTGCCGAATACCATGGCGAGGAGTCGCGCCGCACCATTGTGGGCTGCCCCGAGCTTTCGCTGGTGGAGGAGGGGAGCAAGGTCACCCACACCAACGTCGCCTCCGAGATTCCTCCCGCGCACATCGAGACGCTCTGCCCCGAGGGCCTGACCTACATCTTTGGCTGCGGACACGTGGGCGCCGCGACGGCGCGTGTGCTGACGGCGGCGGGCTTTGCCGTCGTGGCGTGTGATGACCGTCCTGGAACGCTGACGCCCGAATGGGTGCCCGGAGTCTACGACCGTCGACTGGTCGACTACAAGAACCTGGACGAGCTGTGCCCCATCGGCCCGCGCGACTTGGTGGTCGTGGCCACGGCGGGTCATAAGTCCGATATCGATGTGGTGATTCAGGCCATGCGCGCCAAGCCAGCCTATCTGGGTTGCCTGGGCTCGCGTCGCAAGACGGCCTTTGTGCGCGCCCGCCTGGAGCAGGAGGGCTTTACGCAGGAACAGATCGACGGGCTGCACCTGCCGATCGGCGTTGCCATCGAGGCAGAGGATCCCGAGGAGATCGCCATCTCCATCGCCGCCGAGATGATTCACCTGCGCCGCACCAAGCTCGTCCCCCGCAAGCGCTAATCGCATCCCCATCAATAAGTTGCGGTGAAATACGGACTGTTTAAGCCAGTTAAGCCGTCAAACAGTCCCTATTTCACCGCAACTGCCATATTGATCCCTAGGGGACGGAGGAAAACGGATCGCTCGGAGGGTCAGGTGACCCAAGTGATCCGTTTTCCTCCGTCCCCAAGGGATCAATATGTGCGGGGGAGTTGTGGAGTTGTGCAGGCAGAAGAGGTTTTTCTGGAAATACGCTCCCGATGCGCGTATAGTACCGATTGTTTTGTCGGCTCCTGCTGTGTCGAGTCCAAACCGCGAAATGCCATGAGCGGCGCGGATGCAGCCAGGAGGCACGAGGACAACCCACCGTGGCCACGCCCCGTGCTTAAAACCCCAAGAAGGAGTGAACAATGGCAGAAGAGAAGTATGTGCCGCGTCTGAAGACCAAGTACAACAACGAGGTCAAGCACCAGCTTCAGGAAAAGTTCCAGTACGAGAACGTCATGATGATCCCCAAGTTTGAGAAGATCGTCGTGAACATGGGTGTCGGCGAGGCCGCTACCGATTCCAAGGCCATCGACGGTGCCGTGCGCGACCTGCGCGCCATCACCAGCCGATGATCACCCGTGCCCGCAAGTCCATCGCTACCTTCCGCCTGCGCGCTGGTATGCCGATCGGCTGCAAGGTTACCCTGCGTGGCGACCGTATGTGGGAGTTCTTCGATCGTCTGACCTCCGTCGCGATCCCCCGTATCCGCGACTTCCGCGGCATCTCCCCCAAGAGCTTCGACGGCCGTGGTAACTTCTCCATGGGCGTCACCGAGCAGCTCATCTTCCCCGAGATCGACTTCGACTCCGTCGATCACCAGCGTGGTATGGACATCACTTTCGTGACCACCGCCAACACCGATGAGGAGGCCAAGGCCCTTCTGGACGCCTTCGGTTTCCCGTTCAAGAAATAGGTTCACCTGCCCTATAAGCGCCGTTCCCACAAGGGGGCGGCGCTTGGGGCGAACAATACTCTATGTGAGGAGGATATAAGTGGCTAAGACATCGATGATCGTCAAGTGCAATCGCAAGCAGAAGTTCTCTACTCGTGAGTACACGCGCTGCCAGCGCTGCGGCCGTCCGCACTCTGTGTACCGCAAGTTCGGCCTGTGCCGTGTCTGCTTCCGTGAGCTTGCACTCAAGGGCGAGCTTCCCGGCGTTAAGAAGGCCAGCTGGTAAGTCACTACCAGCGTTTCAAGCATCCGTTTGGAACAGGGAAAACGCGCTAGTTAGGCTTTGCCGTTAAGGGCGGCGAAGAACCAAGAGCACGTGTTCATCAAGAACGAAGGAGAATCTGTATGAACCTTACAGACCCGATCGCAGATATGCTTACGCGCATCCGTAACGCTAACTCTGTGAACAAGGCCACGGTCTCCATGCCGAGCAGCAAGAAGCTCGTCGAGATCGCTCGTGTTCTGCACGAGGAGGGCTACATCGAGGGCTACGATGTCGAGGACACCGTGCCCCAGAAGACTCTGCACATCACGCTTAAGTATGGTCCCAAGAAGGCTAAGGTCATCAACGGCATCCGCCGCATTTCCAAGCCGGGCCTGCGTAAGTACACCGGCGTTGCCGACATGCCCCGCGTCCGCGGTGGCCTTGGTACCGCCATTATTTCCACCAGCCATGGCGTTATGACCGACCGCGATGCTCGCAAGCACAACGTCGGCGGCGAGATCATCGCTTACGTCTGGTAATTCGGTCGGTAGGTAGAAGGAAAGGAGATCACCGTGTCTCGTATCGGTAATAAGCCTGTCCAGATTCCCGCCGGAGTCGAAGTGGCAGTCAACGGCAACAACGTTGTCGTCAAGGGCCCCAAGGGCCAGCTCGAGCTCGATGTTTTTGAGAAGCTCACCATCAACGTCGAGGACAACGTCCTCACCGTTTCCCGTCCCGACGACGAGCGTGAGACCCGTGCCCGCCACGGCCTCACCCGCGCCCTCATCCACAACATGGTTGTTGGCGTTTCCGAGGGCTTCGAGAAGAAGCTCGAGCTCGCCGGCGTCGGTTACCGCGTGCAGCAGAAGGGCAAGAACCTCGAGTTCTCCCTGGGCTTCTCGCACCCCGTGATCGTCGAGGCTCCCGAGGGCATCACCTTCGAGGTTCCCGACAACACCCACGTGAACGTCAAGGGTATCAACAAGCAGCAGGTCGGTCAGATCGCCGCTGAGATCCGCGGCCATCGTCCTCCCGAGCCTTACAAGGGCAAGGGTATCCACTATGTTGGCGAGCACATCCGCCGCAAGCTGGGTAAGGCCGCCAAGTAGTCGTAACCGACTCACTCGCATAAGACCAGCACCCCGTTAGGTGCTGGCAAGATCAACCTTTTTAGGAGTTTACGTATGAACAAGCATAAGGCGAAGCTGGAAGGCCTCAAGCGTCGTCAGCGTCGTGTTCGCGGCAAGGTCTCGGGTACCGCCGAGCGTCCGCGTCTTCGCGTGACCCGTACCAACGCCAACATCTATGCCCAGATCATCGACGACAGCAAGGGCTCCAGCCTGACGCTCGTCTCCGCCTCGACCCTCGAGGCCGAGTTCAAGGGCACCCACACCTCGAACAAGGAGGCTGCGGAGAAGGTCGGTCAGCTCGTTGGCAAGCGTGCCATCGAGGCCGGCATCACCAAGGTCGCTTTCGATCGTGGTGGCCGTATCTACCATGGCCGCGTCAAGGCCCTCGCCGACGGTGCTCGTGCCGCCGGTCTCGAGTTCTAGGAGGTATGTAGCACATGGCTCGTAATCAGAAGCAGCAGCGCGAGGCCTCCGAGTTCGAGGAGCGCGTCGTTTACATCAACCGCGTGTCGAAGACCGTCAAGGGTGGTCGTCGCATGAGCCTCGTCGCTCTCGTCGTCGTTGGCGACGGCAAGGGCAACGTCGGCGTTGGCATGGGCAAGTCCGCTGAGGTGCCCATGGCCATCTCCAAGGCGTCTCTCGATGCCAAGAAGAACATGTTCCACGTGCCGGTGACCGAGCAGGGCACCATTCCGCACGAGGTTCTCGGTCACTTTGGTGCCGGCCGCATCATCATCAAGCCCGCTGTCGAGGGTACCGGCGTTATCGCCGGCGGCGCTGTGCGTCCCCTCTTCGAGCTTGCCGGCATCAAGAACGTCCTGTCCAAGTCCCTCGGTACCGACAACGGCCTCAACATCATCAAGGCTGCCGTCGAGGGCCTCAAGGAGCTCTCCAGCCCTGAGGACGTCGCGGCTCGCCGTGGCCTGACGGTCTCCGAGATGTTCGTCGGTAAGGAGAACTAAGCATGGCTGACACCATCAAGATCAAGCAGGTCCGCAGCACCAATGGTTGCAAGCAGGACCAGGTCCGTACTGTCCGTGCCCTCGGTCTCCACAGGATCCGCGAGGTTCGCGAGATTGCTGACAACGAGTCCGTCCGCGGCATGATCTTCAAGGTCAAGCACCTTGTCGAGATTGTAGAGGAGTAGCAAATGCAGCTTCACGATCTTACTCCCGCGCCCGGTTCCACCAAGAACCGCAAGCGCGTCGGCCGTGGCAATTCTTCGGGTCACGGCACCACTTCTGGCCGCGGTCAGAAGGGCCAGGGTTCCCGCTCTGGCGGCACCAAGGGTGCCGGCTTCGAGGGTGGCCAGACTCCGCTGGCTATGCGCCTGCCCAAGCTTCCGGGCTTCCGCAACCCTCGTCGTATCGAGTACACCGCTGTTAACGTTGAGCGTCTCGAGCGCAAGTTCGAGGACGGCGCTGTGATCGACGGTGCCGCTCTTAAGGCCGCTCGTATCACCAAGAGCGAGTTCGAGCCCGTCAAGGTGCTCGGCAATGGTGAGCTCACCAAGAAGTTCACGGTCAAGGTCGACAAGGTCAGCGCTTCTGCGCAGGCCAAGATCGAGGCCGCCGGCGGAAAGGTCGAGCTGCCGTGCTAAATGGTCTTAAGAATGCTTTCCGCATCAAAGAATTGCGCGAAAAGATTCTTTTTACCATAGCTATGCTCGTTGTGTACCGCATTGGTGCGCACGTTCCTGTGCCCGGCATTCCCTTCCAGGGGATGCTGGGCCTTTTCTCGACCGATAACAATTCGGTCGCCGCAGGTGCTATGGCCCTCCTGAATCTTTTCTCTGGTGGCGCGTTGAGCTATGTTTCGGTGTTCTCCCTGGGCATCATGCCTTACATCACCAGCTCGATCATCCTCCAGATGCTCCAGGCCGTTGTGCCTTCCCTGCATGAGCTTGCCCGCGAGGGCGAGGTCGGTCAGACCAAGATTACGCAGTATTCGCGTTACCTCACCCTGGCTCTGGCAATCCTCAACTCCGTGGGTTACCTCTTCCTCTTTAAGAGCTTCGGCATCAGCTTTACTGGCGCCGGCGCTCCCGAGATCATCTTCGACCTCATGATCGTCGGCACGCTCACCGCGGGCGCCATGCTGATCATGTGGATTGGTGAGCTCATCACCCAGCGCGGTATCGGCAATGGCATGTCGCTGATCATCTTCGCGAACATCATGGCCGGCCTGCCGCAGGCGATCTTCTCCAGCACCGAGGGCAATGCCGGTGGCATCATCACCATGGTGATCATCTGCGCCATCATCTTGCTGGTTATCCCGCTGATTGTTTTCCTTGAGCGCGGCCAGCGCCGCATTCCGGTCTCCTACGCTAAGCGCGTCGTGGGCCGTCGCATGATGGGTGGCCAGACCACCTACCTGCCCATCAAGGTCAACACCGCGGGCGTCGTGCCGATCATCTTCGCTTCGGCGCTGCTGTACTTCCCGGCCCAGATTGCCGTGTTCTTCCCCGGCATCGGCTGGATCCAGGCAGTTGCCTCTGCGCTTTCGACCGGTTGGCTCAACTGGGTGCTTAATGTTGTCCTCATCGTGTTCTTCGCGTACTTCTACACCTCCATGGTGTTCAACCCCGATGACACGGCCGACAACCTTAAGAAGCAGGGCGGCTTTATTCCGGGCGTCCGTCCGGGTAGGGCTACCGCGGCCTACATCAAGAACGCGCTCAACAAGATCACGCTTCCCAGCGCTGTCTTTTTGGCGCTCATCGCCATCGTGCCTTCGATCATCTTCTCCTTCACGGGTAACCATCTGATCCAGGCGTTTGGCGGCACGTCCATCCTCATCATGGTCGGTGTCGTGCTCGACACGGTCGATAAGCTCGAAGGCCAGATCAAGATGTATGATTACGATGGATTCTTTAAATAGGCTAGAGGAGGATTGCTCATGAACCTCGTATTGCTCGGAGCTCCGGGTGCCGGTAAGGGCACCGTCGCACAGGAGCTCGTCGCCGAGTTTGGCGTCGCTCACATTTCCACGGGCGACCTGCTGCGTGCTGCCGTCAAGGGTGGCACCGAGCTTGGTATTCAGGCTAAGAAGTACATGGACGCTGGCGAGCTTGTTCCCGACCAGCTCGTGATCGACCTTGTCAAGGAGCGCCTTGCCGCCGATGACGCCCAGCAGGGCTTTATCCTCGATGGCTTCCCGCGCAACACCGCCCAGGCTGTGACGCTCGATTCCGAGCTCTCCGCTATGGGTCGCGAGATCGACTGCGCCCTTCTGGTCGATGTGGCCCCCGACGTCATCATCGATCGTCTGTCTTCGCGTCGCACCTGCCGCGCCTGCGGTTACACCGGCACCGCTGCCGATGTCACCTGCCCTAAGTGCGGCGGCGAGATGTATCAGCGCGACGACGACAAGCCCGAGACCATCAAGAACCGTCTCGACGTCTACGAGAAGTCCACGAGCCCGCTCGTCGACTACTATCGTGGTCAGGGTCTGCTCAAGTCGGTCAACGGTGACCAGGCTCGCGAGACCGTGTACGGGGATGTCAAAGAGGCTCTCGGTCTATGATCAAGATTAAGTCTGCAACGCAAATTGAGCAGATGAAGAAGGCAGGAGCGCTATCTAAGATGGCGCTCCGCCACGTTGGAGCCATGGTTCGCCCCGGCGTGTCGACCTTCGAACTCGATCAGCTTGCCGAGCAGATTATCCGCATGCATGGCGGCACCCCGGCCTTTAAGGGTTACGGCGGGTTCCCCGGAACCATTTGCGCATCAATCAACGATGCCGTGGTTCACGGTATTCCCAACCCCGATATGATCCTGCGCGATGGCGATATCATCTCCATCGATACGGGAGCCGTTCTCGACGGTTGGGTCGGCGATAACGCCTGGACGTTTTTCGTCGGCACCCCCACGCCCGAGGCCAAGGCCCTTTGCGAGGTTACGCGCGATTGCCTAAAGGCTGCCATCGAGCAGGCTGTTCCCGGTAACCATATCGGGGACGTTGGCTATGCCGTTCAGTCCCTCGCCGAGTCCCACGGTTACGGCGTGCTTCGCGATTACGTGGGGCATGGTATTGGTCGCGTGATGCACGAGGATCCCAACGTTCCAAATTATGGAAAGAAGGGGAGAGGTGTTCGCCTTCAGGCTGGTATGGTTATCGCCATCGAGCCGATGGTTACGATGGGTTCCAATCATGTGAGCACAGGCTCCGATGGTTGGATCGTTACCACCAACGACCACCTGCCCGCCGCGCACTACGAGAACACCGTTGCCATTACCAATGACGGTCCGGTGATTCTTACCACGGATGCTCAAGGTGCTTGGTGTTCGCTCCAAGGCGGAGAAATGTAACAAGTTCCACGTAGTTGTGGAGCCATTACGAAGATATTACGATGCGTGCATGCGTGTTGTAGAATACTCAATCGCTGTCGTTTTCTAGAGAAAGATGATTGCTTGTGAAGAAGGAAGACGCAATTGAGCTCGAGGGTACGGTAAAGGAGCCGCTGCCCAACGCCATGTTTAAGGTCGAGCTCGAGAACGGTCATTCGGTTCTGTGCAACATTTCTGGCAAGATCCGAATGAATTACATCCGCATTCTCCCCGGTGACAGGGTTGTCGTGGAGCTTTCCCCGTACGACCTGACCCGCGGTCGCATCACCTATCGCTATAAATAGCGACACGCATACACGCTCTTTTCCGACTGCAGGCTTAGCTCAACCTACGGTCGGTTTGCGTGTGAAGACCAGCCATAGTTTTAAACGCCTGCGGCTGGGCGAGTAGATAGTAGGGAAGTAGTTTGAGCGCTACCGAAAGGAAGAACGATGAAGGTACGTCCTTCGGTCAAGAAGATGTGCGATAAGTGCAAAATCATTAGGCGCCACGGCAAGGTTCTCGTCATTTGCGAGAACCCCCGTCATAAGCAGCGTCAGGGTTAAGAGAGGAGACTACGTTGGCCCGTATTAATGGTGTCGACCTCCCGCGTGAGAAGCGCGTTGAGATCGGTCTGACCTACATTTACGGCATCGGCCGCACCACTGCGACGAAGATTTGCGTCGAGTGCAACGTTAACGTGGATACGCGCGTTAAGGACCTCACCGAGGATGAGGTTAACGCCATCCGCGATTATATCGATAAGAATCAGATCATGGTTGAGGGCGACCTCCGCCGTGAGCGCAACCAGAACGTCAAGCGCCTTATGGACATCGGCTGCAACCGCGGCCTTCGTCACCGCAAGGGCCTCCCGGTCCGCGGCCAGCGCACCCACACTAACGCTCGTACCCGCAAGGGCCCGAAGCGTCAGATCGGTGCTAAGAAGAAGAAATAAGGAGCGCTAGATAGATGGCTACTGCTAAGAAGAACGTTCGCGCTGCCCGTCTGAAGCGCGCGGACCGTAAGAACATTTCCGTGGGCCAGGCTCACATTCGTTCTACGTTCAACAACACGATCGTTTCGATCACCGATCCCCAGGGCAACGTCATTTCCTGGAAGTCGGCTGGCCAGGTGGGCTTCAAGGGCTCCCGTAAGTCCACGCCGTTCGCTGCCCAGATGGCTGCCGAGGCTGCTGCCAAGCAGGCCATGGAGCACGGTATGAAGAAGGTTTCCGTCTTCGTCAAGGGCCCCGGCTCCGGTCGTGAGACCGCCATCCGCTCCCTCCAGGCTGCTGGCCTCGAGGTCTCGAGCATCCAGGACAAGACCCCCATTCCGCACAACGGCTGCCGCCCCAAGAAGCGTCGCCGCGTGTAACTGAAAGGATCGTATCAATATGGCAATCGACAGGACTCCTGTTCTTAAGCGCTGCCGTCAGCTCGGGATCGATCCCGCTGAGCTCGGTTACAGCAGCAAGAAGGAATCTATCCGTCAGCCCAAGCGCCGTCGCAAGGAATCTGAGTACGGCATGCAGCTGCGTGAGAAGCAGAAGGTTAAGTTCATCTATGGCGTTCTGGAGAAGCAGTTCCACGGCTACTTCAACAAGGCCCGTAAGATGAACGGCGTCACCGGTGAGAACCTCATGATCATCCTTGAGTCTCGCCTCGACAACGTCGTCTTCCGTCTTGGCTTCGCCCGCACCCGCAAAGAGGCTCGTCAGTCCGTCCGTCACGGTCACTTCACCGTGAACGGTAAGCGCGTGGACATTCCGTCCTACCGCGTCAAGGCCGGCGACGTCGTCGCTGTCGGCGAGAAGTTCCGTGACCTCCTCCCCATCAAGGAGGCTCTGATTTCCTCCGAGCGCTTTGAGGTCCCTGGCTGGCTCGAGGTCGATATCGAGAAGCTGTCTGGTAACGTGCTCGCTCTGCCGACGCGTGAGCAGATCAGCGGTGATATCAACGAGCAGCTCATCGTCGAGCTCTACTCTAAGTAGTCCATCCGGGCTGCTGAGGCTGGAGGTAATACATGTCAGAATTCATTAGGCCTCAGGTTCAGGTCGAAGAGATCAACGAGACCTCTGCTCGTGTCTCCGTCGAGCCGCTCGAGCGTGGCTACGGCGATACGCTGGGTAACTCGCTTCGTCGTGTTCTTCTGTCCTCGCTCGAGGGTGCCGCCGTCGAGGCCATTCAGATCGATGGTGCGCAGCACGAGTTCATGACCATCCCTAACATGGTCGAGGATGTCACCGATATCGTCCTGAATGTCAAGGGTCTTGTCTTCAGGGCTCTCGGCACGACCGACGAGGCAACCGCCACCATCTCGGTTGACGGCCCTTGCGAGGTCACCGGTGCGGACTTCTTTATTCCGTCCGAGTTTGAGCTGGTCAACCCCGAGCAGCACATTGCTACGCTCACCGAGGGCGGCCATCTCACCATGAGCATGCGCATCGGCTATGGCCGCGGCTATGTTTCTGGCGAGGCCAACAAGCGCGACAACGATCCCATCGGTGTGATCCACGTCGACTCGCTGTACTCGCCGGTTTCCCGTTGCGCCAAGCTCGTTGAGGCTTGCCGTGTCGGTCAGCACACCGACTACGACCGCCTTGTCCTCGAGATCGAGACCAACGGCTCCATCGCCCCTCGCGACGCCGTGGTCCAGGCTGCCAATATCATCAACCAGCATATGGCCGCCTTTATGAACCTTGCCGAGACCCCCGAGGTCGAGGAGGAGGCTTCGATCTTCGCTCCCGAGGTCACCAACGACAACGCCGAGCTGGACAAGCAGATCGAGGATCTGGACCTTTCCGTCCGTTCCTACAACTGCCTTAAGCGCGCCAGCATTCACTCGGTCCGTCAGCTCGTTGAGTTCTCGGAGAACGATCTGCTCAACATCCGTAACTTCGGTGTTAAGTCGATCGAGGAAGTGAAGGACAAGCTTGAGTCCATGGGCCTGAGCCTGAAGGCTTAATGCTTCGCATATTTGAGGAGAAACTAGACCATGCGTCACAACGTTAAGAAGGGCCTGAAGCTCGGCACCGATGCGAGCCACACCAAGGCCATGAAGAAGAGCCTTGCTAAGGCCCTCTTCGAGAACGACCGCATCAAGACCACCGAGACCCGCGCTAAGGCGCTGCGTTCGGTCGTCGACCCGATCATCACCTGGGCCAAGAAGGGCGACCTGCACTCTCGTCGTCTGGCTATCGCCAAGCTCGGCGATAAGCAGCTCGTTGCCGAGATCTTCGACAAGGCTGCTCAGGGCATGTGGCAGGACCGCAACGGCGGTTACACCCGCATCATGAAGCTCGGTAACCGTAAGGGCGATAACGCTCCTATCGTTATCATGGAGCTCGTCACCGAGCCTTGCACGCCTAAGGCCAAGAAGGCTGCTCCGGCCCCCAAGAAGGCCGCTGCTCCCAAGAAGGTCGAGGCCGTCGAGGAGGCTCCTGCTGAGGAGACCGCTGAGTAGACATTCTGTCTGCATAGGCTATATTCGAGGGGTACGTTCGCGTACCCCTCTTTTTTTGTCGCAATACCGTTGCTAGTTTGTTGGGAGCGCCCATGACTGCGCCGTCTGATTTCAATTCGACCCCCGAGCTCGACGCCACCCTTGTATTTCGCGTGGCCTACGATGGCTCCTCCTATAGCGGATTTGCCGAGCAGCCGGGCCAGACGACGGTTGCAGGCGAGCTGCGCCGTGCAATCGAGACGTTGCTGCGCCGCCCAATCGATCTGACGTGCGCGGGGCGTACCGATGCCGGAGTTCATGCGGTGGCCCAATACATCAGCGTGCCTGTAACGGACGCTGAGCTCGCTTTGACGCGCCGTAGGTGGCTGAGGGCTATGGATGCCCTCCTGGGCAAAGATATCGCCATAAACGAGGTCTACAAGGCTCGTAAGGGCTTTTCTGCACGTTTTGACGCGCGCTCTCGTACTTACACCTATCGCATTGCCGACCGTGATGCGCGGCCCGTGCTGTCACGCGGTGCCGTGTGGTGGCATCGCTATCCCCTCGACGTCGATGCGATGGCGGCCGCCTGCCCTGCGCTTTTGGGCGAGCAGGACTTTAAGAGCTTTTGCAAGGTCGCCTCTGCCGTGGGCAAACCTACGCACCGCTGCGTAATGCGTGCCGAGTTTGACCATGAGGTCGCCTTTGGCGAGGACATCCTCACGTTTACCATCGAGGGCAATGCGTTTTTGCATTCGATGGTGCGAACCATTGTGGGCACCCTTGTCGAGATCGGCATGCATCGCCGCGATCCCGAGTGGATGCGCGAGGTAATTGATGCCTGCGATCGCTCCGCTGCCGGTCCTACGGCGCCCGCATGCGGTCTTACCTTTATGGGCGTGGACTACGACCCCGCCGAGCTTGTGGTGCTCGATTAGGGAAGTGGCTGCCTGACGGCGATCTTTGTGTGCGGCGCCTGTGGGCGGGGCGTGTTCAACATCTGTTCTTGACGTGCATCGCGACGGGCGACCATCCGCATTAATTGACGGGGTGTACCATGAACGACAGTTTGTTACTAGCTGTCGAGAGGACGGAAAACTTGGTTCGACGTGGTTCGCATCCGCGACTTTCGGTGATCCTGATTGTTGAGGGTTCGCCCAGTTATACGATGCGCGCTCTCGAGAGCATCCAGAACCAAGACCTCTACGATTTGCAAATTGTCGTCGTTTGCCGCGGCGTGGTAGCTGGTGTGCGTCATTCGCTCGAAGTTGCTGCCGACAGAGACATTCATATTGATTTGATTGATGTTGAGGACCCAGCGCCTGGTGCCTGCCTGCGTGCCGGCTTTGCGGCTTCGCGCGGCTCCCAGATCATTGCGATGAATGCCAATGAGTGGTTTGCGCCGCAGTCCCTTTCGCAGATGGTCGAAAGCTCCTGCGACGCTTCTGCTGACATCGTGTTTCCCTCTGTTTCGCTCGATCGCTACGATGTTCACCGCGAACGTCATTCCCGAGTTTTGGACGCGACATCCGTTTCTGAAGATGAGGACCGGGCGGCTTGCCTGACCCAATTGGTTTCCTGTGGTTTAATCCGACAGACCTCTGGCGTGCTGTATGATCGCGCCCTTTTTGAGGCGTGCCTTGCGCATGGCGATGCGTTTCGCACGGTGTCTTTTTTGACGTTCGCGCTTTCGCAGGCAAAGCGCGTTTCGGGATGTGGCCGTGCCCGTTTTCATGCAGTGGCGCCGTCGATTACGGAGACGTTTGACCCCACGATGTTTGCCAGGCTTTCTGATGATATCGGGGCGCTCGACAGGCTTGCCGACTCGCTTGCCGTCGCGGGCGGTGGCGATCAGTTGAAGCAGGTCTGCCAGCGGTATTACTACGCCGGCCTGGTTGCCTGCATCGAAAATTTGTGTCTGAGCCCCCATGGGGTGTCTTCAATAGAGCGTTCGGCCCGTTTGCATGATATGCTCGAAGCGCAGCGTACCCGTCAGATGGTTGTGGCTCTTAAGGGCAATCATCGGGGCTTAGGTCTGCTCTATGGTTCGATAGCTAGTGCCAAGCCTATGCGGTGTGCGTTGTATACGCATCTGGCGGCCTTTTTCAATCGTTCGGGCGTCAGGACTGTCCAGTAGCGTGATTTTCGAAATAAATTGCATGGAATTGTTTCGAAATGCGTTCTTATTCACTAAAACCCTCAAATAGCGCTAAACTATTCAATTACTAAGTGATTGTCTCCGCCATCTTTTGGAGTGAGGTTTTGTATGGCCAAAAAGCGCAATGGGCGCCAGGATGCCATCAGAGATATTGTTCGCAATAAGGACGTACGTACGCAGCGCGTTTTGGTAGACGAGCTTCGCGCCATGGGTTTCGATTGCACGCAGGCGACCGTTTCGCGCGACATCGCGGACATGGGACTGCGTAAGCTCCCCGAGGGCATCTATGTCCTTGCCGAGGACCTGCATCTGCAGCGCATGGTTTCCGAGCTGGTTACCGGCGTACTGCGCACCGATAATCTGGTTATGATCAAGGCGCAGCCCGGTACGGCTTCTGGTATTGCCGCAGCGGTCGATGCCGCGGAGCTGCCCGACGTACTCGGCTCGCTTGCCGGCAACGACACGATCTTAGTCATTGCGCAGACGGCCGAGGACGGCGAACGCCTTGAGGCGCTCATCAACAAGCTGAGTAACTCTCACAAGTAGGGGATGCGTGGCACTGCTGCTGTGCCGATTGTTGCTATAGGTAATTGCCGAGGGCGTTGACGAAGGTCAGCGCCCTTTTGCATGCCGGCACCCGTTGCTCTATCGGTCCTGCAGCCGGGGCCGTCGTGGCATCTTGTGACATCTGCCGAAATAAAGAAGCGCCCGAGCAGCGTACGTGCTGCTCGGGCGCCTTGGTGTCAGATGCCGCTTTGCGTCTACTGGCCCGTAGAGGGGTCGGGCGTGGGCGTAGGATCGGGGGTAGGCGTCGGCGTGCCACCGTCGCCACCCGTGCCACCGTCGCCACCCGTGCCACCGTCGCCACCCGTGCCACCATTGCCACCCGTGCCACCATTGCCACCTGTCGTACCGCTATCGCCGGTGGTGTTGCCGCCCGGGGTTTCAGTGGTTGTCGTTGTCGTTGTCGTTGTGGTGGTCGTGGTCTCTTCCTCTTCTTTTCCCTCGTCTTTATCCTCTTCGTCTTTCTTTTTGTTGTTTGTGCCGTAGAACTTCCAGACGTTATTGTTCTTGTACGTGGGAGCCGTTCCGGTCGAGAATTCCTCGCGCTCGGTGCCCGCAAGAACGGTGTTCATGAACTTCTTAAAGACGGGCAGGTTGGTGCTGTCGCCCAGCAGGTCCGAACCGTACTTTTGGATGGGAATCTCGCCTGCGGAATAACCGGTCCACAGGGCGCATGTCAGTTGCGGCGTGAAGCCGCAGAACCACAGGTTGGTGGTGTTGTCAGTGGTGCCCGTCTTGCCGGCATAGGGCTGGTTGACGTTCAGCGCGCCGGCGGCACCCGTGCCGCTGCCCTGCATGACGCCGGATAGAACATCGGTAACCGCGGCAGCCTCGCCTTCGGTGAGCACCTGCGTGGGATTGTCGGTGTGCTGGTACAGAACCGAGCCGGTACGCGAGTCGATCTCGGTAATGGCGATGGGCTGACGGTAGTAGCCACCGTTGGCAAACGTTGCGTAGGCAGATGCCATCTCGAGCGGTGAGATGGACCCGGTGCCGAGCGTCATGACGGGAACGTCCTCGATATTGTCCTTGGCGGGATCGATGCCAAGCTTTTTGACGAGCGACATGATCTTGTCATTGCCGATGGCTTCGGCCACCTGAATGTAGCCGGTGTTGGATGAGTATGCCGTTGCCTGCTTAAGCGTGATGTTGCCATAGCTCTGGTTGCCGTAGTTTTGCACCTCGGTCGTGGTGCCCTTGGCCTTGAGCGGCGAGTTGCAGTTGAGGGTGACGTTGGGGTTCATACCGTTTTGGATGGCAGTTGCCAGCGTAAAGGCCTTAAACGTGGAGCCCACGGGGCGCTTTGCCGTAGCGTGGTTCACGTGATTCTCGTCGGCGTTGTAGTCGTAGCCGCCTACCATGCACTTGATATAGCCGGTCTTGGGGTCAACGACGACCATGCCCATGTCCAGGCCGTCGAGCGAAAGCGTGTCGAGCTGCGAGCGCACAGCCTCCTCGGCCACCTGCTGCATGGTGGGGTCGATGGTGGTCTTGACGGTCAGACCGCCCTTAAAGAGCACGTCGGTGGAGAACTCCTGCTCAAGCAGCTGTTTAACGTAGGAGACAAAGTAGGGCTGAGAGTACACATCGACGCCACTGCCCGAAATCTCGGTCACGTCAAGCGTGATGGGCTCAGCCTGTGCGGCATCGTGCTCTTCCTGCGTGATGTGGCCCAGACGCAGCATGTTGTCCAGAACCTTATTGCGGCGGGACAGCGCCAAGTCGGGATTAACCGTGGGGTCGTACTGCGAGGGCGAGTTGGGAAGGCCGATGAGCAGCGCGGCCTCGCTCAGGGTGAGGTCGGCGGCGGTTTTGGACAGATAGGTCTCGGCGGCGGCCTCGATTCCATATGCTCCATGGCCGTAGTAGATGGTGTTGAGGTACATCATGAGGATCTCGTCTTTGGAGTACATATCCTCCATCTTGATGGCGATATAGGCCTCGCGCACCTTACGCTCGATGGTCGAGTCGAATTGTTCCTCCTGCAAGATGGTGTTGCGAACCAGCTGCTGGGTGATGGTCGATGCGCCCTCGTGGCCGCCGGTGAGGGTTGCCACCGATGCGCGTGCAATGCCCCAGAGGTCGATGCCGCCATGTTCGTAGAAGCGCTCGTCCTCAACGTCGACGGTGCCCTGCAGCACGTACGGGGACACTTGGTCCTTGGTGATGGACTTGCGGTTTTGCGTGTAGAAACTCGCAATGGTATTGCCGTTGCAGTCGACGATGTCGGTGGGCTCGCTCACCAGATACGCGTTGGCATCGGTGTAGTCGGGCAGATCGGACAGCCAGCGGTTGACGTTGCCGATCATGCCGATGCCAAACGCTACGCCCGCGATAAGCAGAAAGCCCAAAAACGAGAGCAAGATCATGGGAAGGGCATGCGTCTTAGAGCGACCGCGCCCCTGTCGTTGGCGAGGACCCATATATTGACCTCCAGGTATGTCGTGCCAGGCGGCAGGTATGCTACCGGGCAGGATGGACATAAGTTATTACACGATAAACCAATCGGGGCATGCGGGGCCTCGTGTATGCTGGTTGGCAGCAATTTTCAGAGTGAAAGCACACCTTGGCAAGGAGTTTACCGATGGCGATTCGGCCGATGGAACCGAGCGGACAATGCGAAAGCGAGTTGGCGGCGGCTGAAGTGGCGCTGCCCGAACTGCTGGCGCCTGCTGGCGGACTCGACCAGATGCTCGCGGCGATTGCGGCGGGTGCCGATGCCATCTATGCGGGGCTGGACGGATTCAACGCTCGAGTGAGCGCGCATGGCTTTAGCGATGATGAGTTCGCGCGCGGTTGTGCCGTGGCCCATGCCCATGGCGTGCGTGTGTACGTGACGCTCAACGTGTTCGTGTTCGATGATGAGCTTGCCGACGCCGTGGCGTTGGGGGCGCATGCGCGCGCGTTGGGTGCCGATGCGTTGATTGTGGCCGATGCCGGGCTGGCTTGTGCGCTTCGTGCGGCGATTCCGGGGGTCGAGATTCACCTGTCCACTCAGGCGGGCGCTCATAGCGAGGGTGCCGTGCAGTTGGCTGCCAAGGAGTTGGGCGTTGAGCGCGTGACGACTGCGCGCGAGCTGAGCGTTGCAGAGATTGAGACACTTTGCGCTACTGGCGTGCCCATCGAGGTGTTCTGTCACGGCGCTATTTGCATTGGATACTCGGGTGCGTGCGGGTTCTCTGCCCTTCGACGTGGCCGCTCTGCGATGCGCGGTGATTGCACTCAACCGTGCCGTCTATCCTATGACTTGGTGGACGAGGCGGGGCAGAGTGTTGTCGCTGTCGAAGGGGATCGCCTGCTTTGTCCGCGTGACTATCTGGGCATCGCGCATCTGCCCGAGCTTGTTGCCGCCGGCGTGGCATCGCTCAAGATCGAGGGCCGCATGAAGAATCCCGACTACGTCTTTAACGTGGTGAGGGTGTGGCGTCGGGCGCTCAATATGCTGCGCGACGGCACATGGGATGCCGATGCGGTGCCGGCGCTTGAGCGCGAGCTGGGAAGGTCGTTCAACCGCGGCTTTACCGATGCGTATCTGCGGGGTCGTTCGGGCGCCGAGCTCATGAGCTTTGAGCGCGCGATCAACCAGGGCGTGCGCGTGGGCCACTTGGTGGCGGTGGGTCACGAAGAGGTGACGGTTGAGCTTGATGCCGCCGTGGCGGCGGGCGATACGCTCGAGATCCGATTTTACCCGGGTGCCGACGCGCGTCCCGATGTGCCCAAGCGCTGGCCACAGGTGCCTTGCCCCGTGGATGCCGCTGCGGGAGAGCGCGTCGTCGTGCATTGCAAACGCAAGGTGGACGCGGGCTGCGAGGTCTATCTGATTCGCAGTGCCGGCGTGCTGGGGCAGACGGCAACGGTGTTGGAGCGCATGCGGGTCGAGGCAGATGCGGTCGCGCCTGCTGAGCAGTCCGTTGAGGTGCTGCCGTTTGAGGGCGTTCTGGCAGATGGCGATGTACCGACGGAGTTGGCGGGACCGGCGGAGCCGGCAAAGCATGAGGCTTTTGCTCGTATGGTCTTTGCCTGGGAGCTGATGGATTTGGATCCGCGCGATGAGCGGGATCTGTCCGATTCGACGGTGGTGCTCGACGAAGTGTGCCGCGCAGGCGATATCGAGCGGACTCGGGCGCTTATGCAACGTGCCGGGCGTATTGTTTGCCGCAACCTGGGGCAGGTGGCGATGGCCCGCGAGCTGGGCACGGCGTTTGACGTGGCGGCGCCGGTGTTCTGTGCCAATCGGGCCACGCTTGCCTGGCTGCGCGGGCTTGGCGCGGGGTGGGTATACTTGCCTGCCGAGCTGCTCAGCAATGATAGGGAGCGTATTGCCGAGCTGGCTGCTGAACCCGGCGTCTTGGGTCCGTTCGACGCCGACTGTCCCGAGCTTATGGTGTGCGAGCACTGCCTGCTGACCGCCGAGGGCGTCTGCGCCACCGATGCGACGGGGCAGGCCCGTTGCCGCGACTGCTTGCGTCGTCGGCAGGTGCGCTATCTGGTCGAGCGTGACGGTACACGTCTGTCAGTTGCCATCGACGCATGCGGCAGGACGAGGATTTTCCTGTCGTAGATGCTGCGTCGCGTCAGTTTGTTATCATAAGAGAGTTTATGGACTTCCAGCACCGCCGTTTTCGGCGAGGGTGCTATAGCAAAAGGAGGATACCCAATGCTGTCTGTTGACGAGCAAATGCGTATCATCACCTCGGGCGCCGCGCAGATCGTCCCCGAGGCCGACCTTCGCAAGAAGCTTGAGAAGGGCGAGCCCCTCAACATCAAGCTCGGCGTCGATCCCACCAGCCCCGACCTGCACCTGGGCCACGCCGTGCCGCTGCGCAAGATGCGTCAGTTCCAGGACCTGGGCCACAACGTCACCCTCATCATCGGCAACGGTACTGCGCTGATTGGCGACCCCTCGGGCAAGAACTCCACCCGCCCGCAGCTTTCGCAGGAGCAGATCGAGGCCAACGCCGAGACCTACGTGAGCCAGGCCATGAAGATCCTGGATCCCGAGAAGACCACCATCGTGCACAACGGCGACTGGATCTTGTCGATGGATCTGGCCGGCCTGCTGCAGGTGTGCTCCAAGTTCACCGTCGCCCGTATTCTCGAGCGCGACGACTTTACCAAGCGCTACCAGTCCCAGACGCCGATCGCCCTGCATGAGTTCCTGTATCCCGTGATGCAGGCTTACGACTCCGTGCAGATCAAGGCCGACGTGGAAATGGGCGGCACCGATCAGCTCTTCAACCTGCTCGCCGGCCGTGAGCTCATGGAGAAGATGGGCATGGAGCCCCAGATCGCGCTCACCATGCCGTTGCTCGAGGGCACCGATGGCGTCCGTAAGATGTCCAAGTCCTACGGTAACTACATCGGCCTGACCGACGCGCCCAAGGATATGTTCGGCAAGACCATGTCCATCCCCGACGAGATGATCGGCAAGTACTACCGCCTGGCGAGCTCGCTCACCCCGGCCGAGGTCGACAAGATCGACGCTGCTCTGGCCGACGGCTCCGCCGATCCCTATGAGCTCAAGCGCGCTCTGGGCCGCGACCTGTGCGACACCTACCACGGCGCCGGTGCCGGCGACGAGGCTCAGGCCGAGTTCGACCGCGTGTTCAAGGAGGGCCAACTCGCCGACTTCCCCGAGAAGCATGTTGAGCTGACCGTCAACGACGAGGGCCAGATCTACCTCGCCGGCCTGCTCAAGGACCTGGGCCTTTCGGCCAGCGCCGGCCAGGCCCGTCGCGACATCGACGGCGGCGGCGTCAAGATCAACGGCAAGGCCGTGGCTCCCAAGAGCTACAACATCGACCCCAGTGCCCTCAAGCTGGGCGATACCCTCTCCGTAGGCAAGCGCAAGGGCTTTAAGCTTATTTAGTTACGCGGTTTTACCAAACCGCGTAACAGCTCGACGCTGCGCGGGCTCCAGAGCGACAACTTGTCATTCAAAGAGGACGGCATGACCAGAAGGTCTATGCCGTCCTCTTTTCATGCCAATTTGTTCGCTCTGGAGTCCGCTCGCTGTCCGTCCTCCACCTACGGCGTTGTCCTGGTTGGCACTTAGGGACGTTTCTTTTTGGTGCAAAGCAACCTGTCGCCATTGCGCCAAGTGGCGGATGCCGTTAAGCGGAGAGGCATATTGTTGACCCATCGTTTGGGCATACAATGGCTATTGGTTTGCTGCGGTGAAGGCCTGTCCGCTCCGCAGCTTTTTTCTACGGTTAAAGGAGTATGTATGTCCGTTGAGGTCATGAGATCTGTGATCGAGGCCGCCGAGGGTCGTGTACCCGTTGACACGCTGTTTGCCAACGCACAGATTGTCGATGTGTACGGCCAGCGCGTGGCGCCCGGTAGCGTTGCCGTCAAGGATGGCGTGATCGTCGGTGTGCTCTACGATGGTCGCGACGATGCCGCCGGCACCTACGAGGCGACCGAGGTTATTGACTGCCAGGGCCGCTATCTCGCCCCCGGCTTTATCGACGGACATCTGCACATTGAGTCCTCGAACATCCGTCCCGCCGAGTATGCGCGCATGGCGGCAACGCGCGGCACCACCACTGCCATTGCCGACAGCCACGAGATCGCCAACGTTTCCGGCCTGGACGGCCTGCGCTTTATGATCGAGGACGGCCGTCGCGCGCCCATTTCCATCAAGTACATGATGCCCTCGTGCGTGCCCGCGCTGCCCGATGAGCAGGCCGGCGCCGTCATTACCGCCGCTGATATGCAGACGTTTTTTGCCGAGCATCCGGACGACGTCTTTGGTCTGGGCGAAATGATGAACCTGCCGGGCGTCTTTATGGCCGATCCCGAGACCTGCGCTCGTATCGACGCCGCTAACCAGACGCCGTCCAAGCAGGTCGACGGCCATGCGCCGCTCGTTGCCGGCAAGGACCTCAATGCCTATGCCGCGGCGGGCATTATCGCCGACCATGAGTCGACGATTCCCGAGGAGGCACTCGACAAGCTGTCTCGCGGCATGTATGTGATGCTGCGCGAGGGTACGTGCAGCCATGACCTGGCCAACCTGTCGCCGATGCTGCTGGAAAACCCCGCCCGTGCCCGTCGTTGCTGCTTTGCGACCGACGACCGTGCTCCCTCCGACGCGCTTTCGACCGGTATGATCGACAACGCCTGCCGCGTGGCTATCGAGGCCGGCATCGACCCGGTGGTCGCCATCTCCATGGCGTCCCTCTCCACGGCCGAGGCGTTTGGCCTGGATCACGGCTGCCGCGACCCGCACGAGCTCCGCGGTGCGATTGCCCCGGGCAAGCGTGCCGACCTGCTGGTGCTCAATGACCTGACGTTTGCCACGGCTCCGCATCGCGTATATGCCGCCGGTGCTCTGGTGGCGCAGGACGGCACCTTTGTGGGCGAGATTGCACCCGAGATGGCCGAGGTTGCGGCCCTTGCCGATGAGCTGCGCGCCTCCGTTAAGCTGCCGAAGCTTTCGCTCGACGTGTTCGACTATGCCTTTAAGCCGGGTGAGGCCGTGATCGACGTGGTGCCGGGTAAGGCCATCACGGGTATGGTTCGCCCCGAGAGCGCCGAGGGCCTGCGCCGCATTATGCTGATCGAGCGCCACGGCCGCGGTGTGTCGCTGCAGGCCGAGGGCGCCGACGGTGATGGTCCTGCGGGCCTGGGTCTTGTCGGCAAGCATATCGGTCGCGGCTGGGTGCGTGGCTTCACCATCACCGGTGGCGCCATTGCCTCCACGATCGGCCACGACTCGCACAACGTGTGCGTCGTGGGTGATAACGCTGCCGATATGATGGCTGCTGTTGAGGCTGTGGGCCAGGGCGGTCACGTGCTGGTGCGCAACGGCGAGGTCGTGGCGCGCATTCCGCTGGCGCTCGGCGGTCTGATGAGCGAAGGCACGGCCGAGGATGTCGCCGCGCAGCACGACGACTTTATGGTCAAGGCGCGCGCCATGGGCATCGAGCCGCCGCTCGACCCCATCATGGGCATCATCTTCCTGCCCCTGCCGGTCATCCCGACGCTCCGCATTCGCCCCGAGGGCATGTTCGACGTCACGACCTTCACCTACGCCGACTAGTCATCGGGGACGTTCTTAAACGACTAGTCGTCGGGGACACTCTTTGGCGTGTCGCCTGACGCCGCGACCGTAGGACCTCTGGCATGTGTGAGCTATTTGCCAGGTCCTTGTAACGTTTGCGCCCGCGGAGTCTTACCTGAGCTCCCTTTGGGTACGTTGGAATCGGATACACGTTCGATTCCAACAAGCCCGAAGGGAGCTTTTCTATGTTTAAACTGATTGCATCCGATATGGACGGCACACTGCTTGACGAAAACGGCCAGGTGCCTCCCGAGACCTACGAACTGATTCTGGCGCTACACGAGCATGGTGTGCATTTTGCCGCATCGTCAGGTCGTCGCTACGATCGCCTGTGCGAGTTCTTTGCGCCCGTTCGCGACAAGATGGACTTTGTCGCCGCTAACGGTGCCCAGGTCTACGCCGACGGCAAAATGGTAGACCGTGAGGTGTATTCGCACCTGGCGATTCGAAGGCTCGCCCAGGCTGTCGCGACGTTTCCCAATCTGCATCTTGCGCTTTTTGACCGAACCAAGTCCTTCCTGCTCGATGACGAGTGCAAGTTCGTGCGTGAGGTCGATAAGGACCTTCCCAATGCCGAGCGCATTTGGGAGCTGCCCGATCCCAGCGTAAATATCATCAAGGCGAGTATCTTTTGCGATGACGGTGCCGTTATGGACAGCGCTTACGTACTTCAGCGCGAACTTGGTCAGCTCTTTACTTTTGCGCCTTCGGGCAACGCGTGGATCGATGCCATGCAGCCCGGTGTGTCGAAGGCCTCGGGCATCGCGCAGCTCGCGGAGCATTACGGCATTGGGCGCGACGAGGTCATGGCGTTTGGCGACTCGATGAACGACTACGAGATCATTCGCTTTGTCGGTACGGGCTGCGCGATGGAAAACGCGCGCCCCGCGCTCAAGGCCGTTGCCGATCGCGTGGTGGGTCGTAACCGCGACCACGCCGTCCAGCAGGAGCTCCGCCGTGTGCTGGAGAGTCTCGCTTAATCCGGCAGATGGGGACGTTCCTTTTCTGCCGGCAGTGGGGGACAGTCCTTGCGGTTTTCCGGGGGTAGCTAATTTGGGACGGGGCTATTTTAGCTACCCGCTTGTTAGGTAGCTAAAATAGCCCCGTCCCAAATTAGCTACCCTGCCGGGTTGATGCTGCTAGGCGAGGGCGGCCATGATGGTGCGGGCGACGCCGTCGTGGTCGTTGTCGTATTCGGTGATGGCGTCGGCGGCCTCGCGGTCCTCGAGCTCGCCGTTGATCATGGCCATGCCGTGGCCCGCTGCCTGCAGCATGGGGATGTCGTTGATATTGTCGCCGAACGCCCAAGCGTCGGCGAGACGCTCGCCCAGATGCTCGCACAGCCACGTGAGGGCCGTTCCCTTGGTGGCGCCCTCGCCCATGACCTCGATATTCATGGCGTACGAACGCGTGACCTCAATGCCTCCGAGCGTGTCGAGCTCCGCCGCGATGGCGTCGCGATCTGCCGGGTCGTGCCAGTACATGGCGATGCGTTCGAGTGTCTCGACCTCGTCGATCTTGCTGTCGATATCCATGTCGATCGGTGTTCGTGTGCGCTTGAGCGAAGCCGCGATGTGGGGGTCGCCGCCGCAGAATTCGTCTAGGCGCGTGTAGAGCGAGCGGGGGAGGAAGCACTGCCCATCCGCGAAGATATCGAAGGTCACATCGTGGCCGGCGGCGATGCGATGGACGCGATGGGCAATGCCGCGATCGAGCGGACGGCTCAATATGCGCGTGGCGCGCGAGGCGTCGTTGGGCACATCGTCGTCGAGCTGCCAGACGCTGGCGCCATTGGCGCAGACGGCATAGTGCACGGCGGGATGGGCGAGGATGGGCTCAAAGATGCCCGACAGCGGACGTCCCGTGCAGGGCACAAATTCAATTCCGCGTCGAGCGAGTTCGTCGAGCATCGCCCAGGTGGCATCGCTCATCTGCTTATCGCTCGTCAACAGCGTTCCATCCATATCGGAAAACACAATCATATGATGCAGCCCTTTCTGCTGGCATAAAAAGCGTGGCCGAGGGCGGCGATGCCCTGGCCACGCTCGAGTTCTATAACGGTCCGCGTCCTAGCGGTCGGCGAGCGGCTTATACTCCAGCGGCTCGATAACCGGGCGATACGCGGGACGGATGATGCGGTGCGCGCAGAAGAGCTCTTCCATGCGGTGCGCCGACCAGCCGGCCATGCGGGCGACGGCGAACAGCGGCGTAAAGAGCGTCTCGGGCACGCCGAGCATCTTGTAGATAAAGCCCGTGTACAGGTCGATGTTGGCGCAGATGGGCTTGGTCATGCCGTGATCGCGCATCACCTGCGGGGCCAGACGCTCGATGCGCTCGATGAGTGCGAACTCCTCGCCCAAGTCCTTCTTGGCGGCAAGCGTGCGCGCGTAACGGCGGCACACCTCGGCGCGCGGGTCGCTCAGCGTGTAGACGGCGTGGCCCATACCGTAGATGAGACCCGTGCCGTCGAAGGCCTGCTTGTCGAGGATCTTGCCCAGGTAGGCTGCGACCTCGTCCTCGTCCTCCCAATTGGAGACATGCGCACGGATGTCCTCGTGCATGGACACGACCTTGGCGTTGGCGCCGCCGTGGCGCGGGCCCTTGAGCGAGCCGATGGCCGCGGCGTAGGCGGAATACGGGTCGGTGGCCGAGGAGGACAGCACGCGGCAGGCAAACGTGGAGTTGTTGCCGCCGCCGTGCTCGGCATGCAGCATGAGCATCACGTCGAGCAGCATGGCTTCGTCGTGGGTGAATTCCATGCCGCCGCGCAACACCTGCAGGATGGTTTCGGCGGTGGAGAGGCCGGGTGTGGGGTGCGGTACATGAACCTCGGAGCCGCGGCGCTTGGCGACCGAGGCCATATGCGCGAAGGCGGCGATGCGGGGGAGACGGGCGAGCATGGAGATGGCGACGTCGATTTCGTGCTCGGGTGTAATGGCGTCGGGCTCGGCGTCGAAGGCGTAGAGCAGCAGCACGGCGCGCTGAAGCACATTCATGATGCTCGACGATACCGTGGTCATGGGGAACTCGCGGACGTATTCGTCGCTCAGGTGCCTAAAGGCGCCCAGGCGCTCGCAAAAGCCGTCGAGCTCTTCCTTGTTGGGCAGCGAACCCGTGATAAGCAGATAGGCGACTTCCTCGTAGCCGTAGCGATTCTCGGCCTGGGCGTTGTTGACCAGATCCTCGATGCTGTAGCCGCGAAGCGTGAGCTTGCCCTGATCGGGCACGACCTTTCCGTCGACCTTGTTGTAGCCGTGCACATCCGAGATACGAGTGAGGCCGGCGACCACGCCCGAGCCGTCGGCATTGCGCAGGCCGCGCTTGACGTTGTGCTCTACGAACAAGCCCTCGTCGTACGGGGCGGTCGGCAGGCCGTGGTAGAGGTTTTCGCTTTCGGGCGAAATCTGACGGCTCGCCTCGTAATCCAGAACCAGGCGGCTCAGGTGATCGTCGAAGCGGTAGTAGATTTTCTTGGCGTCGTAGGCCATGCGCGCTCCTCTCCGGTCCGCTTTGGGGCGGCGCGCTTGGACGATATGACGTCAAGCTGCCCCGAGCGGTTTGTTCGCTACAGGCGGTACATAAAGTTAAAGACGTCCTCGCGCTGGATGGACACGTTGACGCCCGAAAGCTCGCCTGCCTCGGCCAGGGCCTTCTGCAACTCGGCGAAGTCGAGCTTGGACTCGGCGGTGTCGGCCAGCATGGTCATGGTAAAGATGTCCTCGATAATGGACTGCGTAATGTCGCGGATGTCGACGTTGGCCTCGCCCAGAACGCGGGTGACGCCGGCGACGATACCGGGGCGGTTCTTGCCAAGGACGGTGATGACGATGCGGGAGGACGAGATCTCGGCCATGGGAAACCCTTTCGCGTGGTTGCGGCGCGCGGGGGCGCTCCGCTACGGTACAGTGTTCATCATTGTACCTGTCTGGCGCCAAAAGGGGCACCCTTGCTGCGGCGTTACACGTCTGCAACATGGGAGAAGGGGCAAAGGCGCCCGTTTGCCGCGATTCGTCGTGTCGTCTGCTGTGTCTTGGGCGCGATGCACAGTGCAAAGACCGTGAACCTTTTGTGGGACGCTCGACGCCGTGGTACCATAGCCAAGTTTGTTGTCTTGGTCGGAAACCAAGACGCCTTATGCGCTGATCGGTAACCAGCGCCTGACCAATAAGGAGTCCTACCATGAAGCAGGGTATCCATCCCCAGTATGTCGAGTGCACGGTGACGTGCTCCTGTGGCAACACCTTCAAGACGCACGCTACCGTGTCCGAGATGAAGGTCGAGCTTTGCAACGAGTGCCACCCGTTCTACACCGGCCAGCAGAAGTTCGTCGACACCGGTGGACGCGTCCAGCGCTTCGCCGACAAGTTCGGTGGCGCCGCTGCCGCTCAGCTCAAGAAGGCCGAGGAGGCCAAGGCTGCCAAGGCCGCCAAGGCTGCTGAGGCCGAGGCCGCTCGCAAGGCCGCCGCTGAGGCTAAGGCTGCCGAGAAGGCTAAGCGTGCCGCTAAGTTTGCCGAGGAGGCTGCCAAGCAGGCCGCAGAGGCTCCCGCAGAGGCTCCCGTCGAGGAGGCCGCTGCCGAGGCCGAGACCACCGAGGCTGCTGAGTAAATAGCTCGCCGAGCAAACACTCGCATTCATGGCTAAAGGGCCGCGTATCCATTTGGGTGCGCGGCCCTTTTCCTTTATTGGTGCAAACGAACCTGTCTCCATGGCACCAGATTGGTACGAAGGGGACGGATTGGTTTGCGCCAAATGGCAGAGAGACAGCGTTTTCCCAGATAAAAGCTGCCAAATTAAACCAGTCCCTTTTTGGCGGGTTGGTCGTAGTTATTACGTGGCGGTCGAGGTCGACCGTATAGGCCGCGCCTTGTTTGGCTAAAGTACAATCATCTGTGTTTAACTCGCCCGCAGCTGTACGGCGTGGGCGATGGCCAAAAAAGGAAAACCACATGGGATTCATGTCAAAGCTGCTGTCCTTTGGATCCGATAAGGACCTTAAGCGCTACTACAAGATCGTCGACAAGATCAACGGTCTTGAGCCCCAGTTTGAGAAGATGACCGAGGAGGAGCTTCGCGCCCAGACCGATAAGTTCCGTGAGCGCTACGCCAACGGCGAGTCGCTCGACGACATGCTCCCCGAGGCCTTTGCCACCGTGCGCGAAGCTTCCAAGCGCACCATGGGCATGCGTCACTTTGATGTACAGCTCATCGGCGCCATGGCGCTGCACGAGGGCCACATCGCCGAGATGAAGACCGGCGAAGGCAAGACCCTCGTCTCCACGCTGGCCGGCTATCTCAACGCTATCGCCGGTAAGGGCGTGCATGTCGTTACCGTCAACGACTATCTGGCCAAGCGCGACTCCGAGTGGATGGGTCGCATCTACAAGTATCTGGGCATGACCGTCGGTCTGCTGCAGAACAACATGCCGCTCGAGCTTAAGCGCCCAGCCTACCAGGCCGACGTCACGTACGGCACCAACTCCGAGTTCGGTTTCGATTATCTGCGCGACAACATGGTTACCCGCCCCGAGCAGCGTGTTCAGCGCGGCCACAACTACGCCATCGTCGACGAGGTCGACTCCATCCTGATCGACGAGGCCAGAACGCCGCTCATCATCTCGGGCGCCGGCACCAAGTCCGCCAGCACTTACAAGGACTTCGCGCGCGCCGTGCGCGGCCTTGAGCGCGGTGAGGACGTCTCGCACGACATGCTCACCGCCACCGAGGATGTTGAGCCCACGGGCGACTTCGTCATGGACGAGGCCAAGCACACCATCGCCGCCACCGAGCGCGGCCTTAAGAAGATTGAGCGCCGCCTGGGTATCGATGACATCTATGCCGATCTCTCCGGCCAGCTGGTCAACCACCTGCAGCAGGCGCTGAAGGCCCAGTACATGTTCCACCGCGACAAGCAGTACGTGGTCACCAACGGCGAGGTCAAGATCGTCGACGAGTTCACCGGTCGTATCATGGAGGGTCGCCGCTATTCCGAGGGCCTGCACCAGGCCATCGAGGCCAAAGAGGGCGTGCTCGTGCGCGAGGAGAACCAGACCCTTGCCACCATCACCCTGCAGAACTACTTCCGCCTGTATGACAAGCTCTCCGGCATGACCGGTACGGCACTCACCGAGGACGCCGAGTTCCGCGAGATCTACAAGCTGCCCGTTGAGGTCATTCCCCCCAACAAGCCCGTGCAGCGTGTTGACCATGAGGACCTGGTCTACCGCACCATCCAGGCCAAGTACAACGCCGTTGCCGACGACGTTGAGCGTCGTCACGCCAAGGGCCAGCCGGTCCTGGTGGGCACCGTCTCCATCGAGAGCTCCGAGAAGCTGTCCGCCGCCCTCACTAAGCGCGGTATCGCGCACGAGGTCCTCAACGCCAAGCACCACGAGCGCGAGGCCCATATCGTGGCCCAGGCTGGTCGCTATGGCGCCGTGACCATCGCTACCAACATGGCCGGCCGTGGTACCGACATCTTGCTGGGCGGCAACCCCGACGAGCTGGTGCGCGAGCGCCTGGAGTACGAGGGCCTGACCATGGAGGACGTGACGCCCGAGCAGCTCGAGCAGTTTAACGCCGAGGCCAAGGAGACCTGCAAGGCCGAGCGCGAGCGCGTGCTTGCCGCCGGCGGCCTGACCGTCATCGGCACCGAGCGCCATGAGTCCCGCCGTATCGACAACCAGCTGCGTGGCCGTTCCGGCCGTCAGGGCGACCCGGGCGAGACTCAGTTCTACCTGTCGCTCGAGGATGACTTGATGCGCCTGTTTGGCGGCGACAGGATGGACCGCGTCTCCAAGATGATGGTCACGGCCGACATGGGCGACGACATGCCCATCCAGCACAAGATCATCTCCAAGGCCGTCGAGAACGCCCAGCATAAGGTCGAGAGCATTAACTTCTCCATGCGTAAGAGCGTTCTTGAGTATGACGACGTCATGAACAAGCAGCGCCAGGTCATCTATGCCGAGCGTAACAAGATTCTGGACGGCAAGGACCTGACCGACCACATCACCGAGGTCATGCACGATACCGTGTACCGCTGCGTGCAGGAGTTCTGCACCAAGGACAGCCACGAGGGCGAGCGCGATCTTGAGGGTCTGCGCAAATGGGTCGTCGAGCTGACCGGGCATATCGATACCCCTCAGTTCCCCGACGAGGACTTTGAGGCCCTGGCCGCCGATGTCTTGGCCTATGTTGAGAAGTGCTACAACATGAAGGCCGAGCGTCTGGGCGAGGACCTGATGCGCGAGCTCAATACCCAGGTCATGCTGCGCGTCATCGATACGCGTTGGATGAACTACCTGCAGGAAATGGACTACCTCAAGACCGGTATCGGCCTGCGCGGCTTTGGCCAGCGCGACCCGCTGGTTGAGTACAAGACCGAGGCCTACGGCGCGTTCCAGATACTCGTCGATACCATGTACGAGGATTACCTGCGCACTGTTCTGCGCATTGAGCTCAAAGCTGCCCCGCACGCTGTGGAGCACAAGGAGGACCCCGCCCTTAAGGGTGCGCGCTTCTCTGGTCCCGCCGAGGTCGATGGCGACAACAGCGATTCGGTACTGCGCAAGCAGGCTCAGGTGCAGGCCCGCACCGCCGTCCAGGGTGGTCCGGCTGCCGTTAACAACGGTGGCAAGGTGACGACCTACCGCAAGTCCGAGAGCGATGACCCCTATGTCAACGTGGGCCGCAACGACCTGTGCCCTTGCGGTAGCGGTAAGAAGTTTAAGTACTGCCACGGCAGGAATCGTTAATGGCCGAGACTCTAGAGGTAACTCCCGCCGAGTTGGACGCGTTTGCGGACCGACTCGGCGAGGTCGAGTCGTATCTCCATTTGGACGAGAAGCGCACCCGCGTGGCTGAGCTCGAGGCCAAAAGCGTCGCTCCGGGCTTTTGGGACGATGCCGATGCCGCTCGCGCCACGATGGAGGAGATTGCACGCGCCAAGGAGGACATCGCCGCCGTGGATACGGCGCGCGGTGAGCTTTCCGATGCTCGCGCCGCGCTGGAGCTTGCCGAGGAAATGGGCGATGACCCCGATGCTGCCGCGCTGCGTGAGGAGGCTGCCGCCACGGCGGAGCGCCTTTCCCGCGCCATCGACGAGCTTGAGCTTGCGAGCTGGTTTACCGGGGAGTTCGACCATGGCGACGCGATTGTGACCATCAAGCCCGGGCAGGGCGGTTTGGAGGCCCAGGACTGGACCTTCATGCTCTTTAAGATGTACATGAAGTACTGCCAGCGCCGCGGTTGGAAGGTCACCATCAACGATTGCCCCGCGGCCGAGGTTATCGGCATCGATCGCGCGACCTTTACCGTCGAAGGCAAGGATGCCTTTGGCATGCTTCGTGCCGAGGCCGGTGTTCACCGCCTGGTGCGCATTAGCCCCACCGACGACAAGAAACGCCGCCAGACTACGTTTGCCGGCGTCGAGGTCATTCCGGTACTGCCCGACGATATCGATATCGAGATTAGTCCCGATGACATTCGCGTCGACGTGTACCATGCAAGCGGCCCGGGCGGCCAGGGTGTCAACACCACCGACTCCGCCGTGCGCGTGACGCATTTCCCCAGCGGTATCGTGGTCACGTGTCAAAACGAGCGCAGCCAGATTCAAAACAAGGCTGCGTGCATGCAGATCCTCAAGGCGCGCCTGTACGAGATTGAGCTCGAAAAGCGCGCCGAGGCCCTGGATGAGATTCGCGGACCCAAGACCACAATTGGTTTTGGCAACCAGATCCGCAGCTACGTGCTCTACCCGTACCAGATGGTTAAGGACCTGCGCACGGGCGTGGAGACCAGCAACGTCGAGGCAGTTCTTGACGACGGCGACCTGGATCCATTTGTGATTGGCTATCACCGTTGGGCTACCGGCAACGCAGACGCGGAGGCCCCGTCTGCATAAACCGCTCAGTTTATGTGGAAATGGATTAAAACCCTCCGAGCGGGGTGGTTTTGTATCCAGAATATACCCTGCACAGGGGTGGTTTTTGTCCGGCGAATCGGTAGAATCGAATACAAGAAGAAGTTCAAAGCGCATCCGATGGGGTGCGCTTTTTTGAGGGAGGCAGCATGGCATATCGTCTGGACATCAAGCGCATTCTTTCGATGAACTTCTTTCACGATCTGCCCCAGATCATGTTGGGGTGTGCCTTGGCCGCCATCGCGACCGACCTGTTTTTGATTCCCAACGGTCTTGCAGCCGGTGGCGTTACGGGCCTTGCGACGATTATCCAGGCAGTCGGCGCAGCGCGAGGCGTGTCGCTTCCCGTCGGTATCCAGACCATCGTGATGAATGCCTTGCTGCTGCTGATCGTTATGCGCGAGGGTGGCATGTTCTACGTAGTGCAGACGGCGACGGGCTTTGTGCTGCTGGGCTTCTTTACCGATCTGTTTGCCCCGTTTGTAGCGCCTCTGGCACATGCGGACCTGATGCTTCCCGCTATGTGGGGCGGCATTATCACGGGCATTGGTTACGGCATGGTGTTGCGCGCCGGCGCCAACACCGGCGGCTCGGACACGATTGGCCAAATCATCTCGCGTAACACCTCGCTGCCGGTGGGCTCGACCGTCATGGCAATCGACGTTGCCGTATGTGCGGCATCTGCTCCGGTATTCTCGCTCGAAAATGCTCTATACGCAGGACTTTCGATGGTGATTAGCGGCTATGTGATCGATGCTGTGGTCGATGGCGGCAATAAGCGTCGTATGGTGCTCATCATCTCGGATAACTTTCCCGATATCGCGGCCGACATCATGTATGGTCTGGGCCGCGGCTGTACCAAATTAAAGGCGACCGGTATGTATTCGGGCGTCGAGAAGCCGGTGATCATGGTGATCGTTAGCCGTCGAGAGCTCAACACCCTCAAAACGATCGTGCGCGAGCGCGATCCTCACGCCATTGTGACGGTCGCCGACGTTACGGAAGCCTTCGGTGAGGGATTCAAGGACATTAACGCGTAGGCTGAATTTCGGTTTGCGGATCATTTTTGTGCCGGGGCGAGAGGTAGACACCGCATCCAAAAGACGTTCACATTGATAAACCGTTTCATCAGCGGTTCTGCCTGCTAAATTGTTCAAATAATGATAAAAACTCTGGTAAAGCCATCAGTTTCCAGCATAATGAATGACGTACGTGCATTGCGGCTGTGTTGGGATTACCTTCGGCGCCGTGCGCATTTTGCCTAATGAGGATGAAAGGAAGGCACAATGAGCGACGAAGAGCTCAAAAAGGTTGCCAACGAGGTAAGGAAGGGCATCGTCACCGGCGTGCACGCTGCCAAGTCCGGCCATCCGGGCGGTTCGCTCGGCGCTGCCGACATCATGACCTATCTGTACTTTGAGGAAATGAACGTCGACCCGGCCGATCCCCGCAAGGCCGATCGCGACCGCTTTGTGCTTTCCAAGGGTCATTGCGCTCCGGGCCTGTACGCCGTGCTCGCCGAGCGCGGGTTCTTCCCCAAGGAGGACCTCGAGACGCTGCGCCATATCGGCAGCCACCTGCAGGGTCACCCCAACATGAACGACACCCCGGGCGTCGACATGTCCACTGGCTCGCTCGGCCAGGGCGTTTCCGCCGCCGTGGGCATGGCCGTTGCCGCTAAGCACTGGGGCGATACTTACCGCACGTACGCCCTGCTGGGCGATGGCGAGAGCGAGGAAGGCCAGGTCTGGGAGGCCGCCATGTTTGCCGGCAACCAGCAGCTCGACAACCTCTGCGTGATCGTCGACCACAACGGTCTGCAGATCGATGGCTCCGTCGAGGAGGTCAACGACCCCATGCCGCTCGCCGACAAGTTCCGCGCCTTTAAGTTCCATGTGGTGGAGCTCGCCGACGGCAACGACTTCGATCAGATTCGCGCCGCTTTTGCCGAGGCTCGCGCCACCAAGGGTCAGCCGACCGCCATTATCGCCGAGACCATGAAGGGCAAGGGCGTTTCCTTTATGGAGAACCAGGTTGGTTGGCACGGCAAGGCCCCCAACGATGAACAGTTTGAGCAGGCCATGGCAGAGCTCACGGCCGCCGGAGAGGAGCTCTAGGATGGCAGACGTCAAGAAAATCGCCACGCGCGTAAGCTACGGCGAGGCTCTCGTCGAGCTCGCCAACGAGCACGATGACTTTGTGGTCCTCGACGCCGACCTGGCCGCCGCCACGCAGACCGGTAAGTTCAAGGCAGCCTGCCCCGACCGCTTCTTCGATGTGGGCATTGCCGAGAGCAACCTGATGGGTGTTGCCGCCGGTATCGCAACCACCGGCCGCGTTGCCTTCGCGAGCAGCTTTGCCATGTTTGCCGCCGGCCGCGCCTTTGAGCAGGTCCGCAACTCCATTGGCTACCCGCATCTCAACGTCAAGATCGGCGCCACGCACGCCGGCATCTCTGTCGGCGAGGACGGCGCCACGCACCAGTGCTGCGAGGATATCGCCCTTATGCGCGTCATTCCCGGCATGACCGTCATCGTTCCCGCCGACGACGTCGAGGCCCGCGCCGTGACGCGCGCCGCCTACGAGTGCGACGGCCCCGTGTACATGCGCTTTGCCCGCCTGGCCTCGCCGGTCATCAACGACCCCGAGACCTACAAGTTCGAGTTGGGCAAGGGCATCGTTATGCGCGAGGGCGCCGACGTCACCATCATCGCCTGTGGCCTGATGGTCGGCGAGGCCCTCGAGGCCGCCGAGCAGCTCGCTGCCGAGGGTATCGACGCCGAGGTCATCAACATGCACACCATCAAGCCCATCGACTCCGACCTGATCGTCAAGAGCGCCACCAAGACCGGCCCCGTCGGGACCGTTGAGGAGCACTCCGTGATCGGTGGCCTGGGCAGCGCCGTTGCCGATGTCCTGTGCGAGCAGTGCCCGACGCCGCTCAAGAAGATCGGCGTCAACGACACGTTCGGCGAGTCCGGCCCGGGTGCCGAGCTCCTGCACAGGTACGGCCTGGACGCCGCCAACATCGTGGCGACCACCAAGGAGTTCTTGGCATAAGGCAAGGCGGATCTCAAGGACTGCTTCGCCAGAACTATAAAACTGCTTCGCCAGTACTATGGAAACCCGGCAGGGGCGCTCTCTTGGAGAGCGCCCCTGTTTCAGTTGCGGTGAAATAAGGACTGTTTTGCCAGCCTAAAGGCTCAATTAATCTGTATTTCACCGCAACTTCCGAAGGAGTTCCCGCTTGTGCTGGCTCCATCGCGACGATTGATTGCGGCTTGGCACAGTGCAGCGACATCGGGGGCATCGCTGCCTCTGTATGTCATGGCGAGCAAAGCGGCATCGTAGATTTCATCATTGGTCACATCGGCGGCATCAATGGGGCAGAAGGCGAGAATCGAATCCTGTTCTGCAAGCTCGGCCAGATCGATCGTTTCACCCATGGCAAAGGCATCATCGAGGACGAGTGTGGCACTCGTGCATGGAATTTGATAGATCGTGCCATCCGCAGCGATAGGGGAACCTGCTGCCTCGAGCGTGTAGACACCTTGTATGAGATTGATGCCAGAGCCATCGGAGGCGACGAACTCAATCCTGTCGACCGTTATTCCGTCGATGGACTTGCCCGTAATATGTATCGGAACGCGCGATGCCCCGTTATCGGTGTCCCAGCCCGCAGCCGCGACATCCAGCACAATGGCGTGCTCCGAATGGGCGGATACGAAGTGCGACAACACCTGCCGCAGATGAAGGCCCATACAGCTACCGCCGACAATGCCAATTACCAGCATGCAGGTAAGGATGACCGCAACGTGGTTCCGAGGCTTTACCCGAAGCTCAGAATCAGCAGAGATGCCATTGACGGCAGCCCCGCACGCTGTGCAGTACCTCACGCCATCGCGTAACTCAGCTCCACAATAAGGACAATTCATACTGGCTCCCACAACCATAGGCGTTCCCATCGAGGCCACTGTAAATCGACAATCCAAATCCGAGTTGCGCAACAATCAAATCAAAAACGCGTCAAGCAAAAGTCTCTACCGGGAAAAGGGCCCATATCAGCAAAGTGCCACTCAGCCCACCCAGCATGGTGATGTGGCACCCTAAGATAAACGCGGCGGCCCCTTAGTAGCCGCAGGCCGTGCGCAGGGTTACCTCCCAAATCGTCCTCGGACATGTCGGAGCCCCCGCTGCGCACTACGTGCGGCGGGGGTTCCTCCGTCCTGCGGAAAGATTTGGGAGGTAACCCTGCGCGCGGCCGGTGGGACCAAAACCCCGCCATGCTTCTTATGTGCAGCGAAGCTAATGCTGCTAAAATACGAAGCGCTCATGTAGTTTAAACGTACGACGATAAGGAGCACCAGTGGGTAACCACTTCCGTACCTCCGGTGCGGGCGATGACGCCCCCAAGACGCAGCCAGGCGCCGCGGGCACTCGTTTCGCCACCCCGGATTCAGAGGATCAGCTGTTTAGCCCGATCCCCGCACAGCCGGCAGATCAGGCACAGCCGGCATCAGATCCCTTTGCCTACAATCCCACCAATGATGTCGAGCTTTCCGAGGCCGCGGGTTTTGAGCCCGTGCAGAAGGTGACCGCTCGCGTGGATCAGCCCCAGGCGGACGCTGTCGCGCCGCAGCCTGTCATGGCCGGTATTCCCGATCCCATGGCTCCTGCGACTCCGGCGCCACAGCCTGCGCAGTCCGGTCTTTTTGCCGGTATTCCCGATCCTACGCAGCCCGCGGCTCCCGTAGTCGAGAGCGATCAGGCCGCCGAGGTCGCAAGCCTCGACAATGCGCTCAACAATCCCGACTTTACGTCGGTGTTTGCGCCCATCGATCCGCAGGCCAGCCGCAAGAAGATGGCCAAGCAGGCCGGTGTCGAGCCCGTCATCCTCATGGAGCACGTCACCAAAATCTACCCGACACAGCCCAACAAGCCCGCGCTCGACGACATCAACATCGAGATCTATCCTGGTGAGTTTGTCTTCCTGGTCGGTCACTCCGGCTCGGGTAAGACCACGCTGCTTTCGACGCTCAACCGCGACGTCAAGCCGACGAGCGGCCGCATTTTGGTCGCCGGCCAGGACCTCATGAAGATCAAGAACCGCAAAGTTCCGTTCTTGCGTCGCCAGATCGGTGCCGTGTTCCAGGACTTTAAGCTCCTGCCGCAGAAGACCGCCTACGAAAACGTGGCGTTTGCCCTGCAGTGCATCGGCAAGCCCAAGGGCGTCATTCGCAGCCAGGTGCCCGAGGTGCTTCGCCTGGTCGGTCTGGCCGATCAGATGGACTCTCTGCCCGATCAGCTGTCCGGTGGCGAGCAGCAGCGTGTCGCCGTTGCCCGCGCTATGGTCAACCGTCCGCCGCTGCTTATCTGCGACGAGCCCACGGGCAACCTCGACCCCGCGATTTCGCTGGGCATTATGAAGCTGCTCGAGCGCATTAACCGTACCGGCACCACCGTGATCGTCGCCACGCACGACCGCGAGATGGTCGATAGCATGCACCGTCGCGTGATCGCCCTCGAGGGCGGCCACGTAATCCGCGACCAGGAGAGGGGAGGTTACGGCAACTATGGCACCAACTAACGTGGGCTATTCGCTCAAAGAGGCTATCAGCCACTTCTTCCGTAACTGGACCACCTCGCTCGGCGCCGTCATCACGATCTTCCTTTCGCTGTTTATCATCGGCCTGTTCATTATGGGTTCCGCGATGCTGAACTCCGTGATCGGTACCGTCGAGGATCAGGTTGTCATCAATGCCTTTATTAGCGATGACGCCGATCAGGCAGATGTTCAGGCCTTTGAGGCCGAGCTCAAGACGTGGAGCAACGTCAAGTCCGTGACCTATAAGGATAAGGACGACGCGCTGGCCGAGTACACGAGCAAGATGTCGGGCAACGCCGACGCCACCATGAGTGCGCTCGACGGCCAGAACCCGCTGCCCGCCTCGTTTGCGATTGAGATGGACGATCCGTCTCAGGTCGAGAGCACGGCCAAGAAGCTCAAGAAGAACGCCGACTTCCAAAAGATCGCGGACGACGGCGACGTCAACGCGAGCGTGCTGTATGGCCAGGAGGGAGTGAGCCGCCTGTTCCAGGTGACCAACTACATTCGTATCGCCGCCGTGGTGCTCGTCGGCCTGCTGACCTTTATCGCGTTCATCTTTATCAACAACACGATTCGCCTGTCCATTACGGCGCGTCGTCGCGAGATTGCGATTATGCGCCTGGTGGGCGCCAGCAACGGCTTCATTCGCGGGCCGTTCATTACCGAGGGCGTGTTGCAGGCCATTCTGGGCTCGCTGCTTTCCATCGGTGTTTTGGAGCTGCTGCGCAATCTGATGATTCCGCGCCTGCAGGCGAGCGTCGGCTGGATGTCGTTTGCGCTGCCGATGCAGTACTATCTGGTGACCTACGCCGCACTGATTCTTGTCGGCGTGCTCATCGGCCTCTTTGGCTCTGCCATCGCCATGCGCCGTTATCTGCGCGTGTAGGTATGCTTGGAATTCGTTCCTTCCAACGGGTCGTTCCTTTTGGGACGGCCCGTTTTTTGATCCCTAGGGGACGGAGGAAAACGGATCACTCGAATAGACCGACCCCCTAAGTGATCCGCAATCCTGCCGTCCCCTAGGGATCATTTGGGTAGACTCTTGGGGTGTAAACGGCTATCGATAGTAAGGAGGCGCCATGGGGCGCAATAACAAACATAAGCGTAGCGCACGCAATAAACGCGGGCCGGTGCGCAGCGAGCGTCGCCCGAGCATGACTGGCCGCGTTCAGCTCCATGAGCACAGCGCTTATGTCGTGACCGACAACGGCGATTACAAGGTCATGGGTCGCGGTAAGCGTGAGATTATGGACGGCGATACCGTGGCCGTAAGCATCAAGGCGGGACCGCGCGGGGATCGTCGCGCCGTGATCGAGGGCGTCATCGAGCGTGCCGCCATCAGCGTGGTGGGTACGTATCAGACGGCCGGCCCGCTTGGTGTGATCGAACCGCTCGATTCGCGTCTCAAAGCCGATTTCTTTATTTTGCCTGAGGACACTTCGGCGGAGCGCCTGGGCGTGCGCCCTGGCGATGTCGTCGTCGCGCGTATTCTGACCTACCCGACGCGCTTGGAGTCGGGCACGGTGACGATCGATCGCCGCATTGGCGGCGACGATGCGCCCGATCTGGGCGTCCAATATGTTATGGCGCGCTATGGCTATACCGACGGCTTTCCCGAGGCGGCTCTGGCAGAGGCAGAGGCGCTTTCGCTCGATGTGACTGCAGCGCTTAAAGACCCGCTTCGCCGTGACCTGCGCGATCGCTTTGTCATCACCATCGACCCGGTTGATGCGCGCGACTTTGACGATGCCATCTCGCTCGAGCGCACGCTCGAGGGCGGCTATAAGCTGGGCGTGCATATCGCTGACGTTTCGCACTATGTTGCCTGGGACGGACATATCGACCTGGAGGCCCGCCATCGCACGACGTCGGTCTACCTTGCCGACCGTGTGCTTCCCATGCTGCCCGAGCGCCTGTCTAATGACCTGTGCTCGCTTCGTCCCGACGAGGACCGCCTGGCGTTTACCGTCGACATCGAGCTCGACGCGCAGGGTCGCGTGCGCCATTACGATCCCTATCCCAGTGTGATTCGTTCGCGTGTGCGTATGGACTACGACGGCGCCGAGGCGCTGCTGGTGCGTGCTGGCGCGGTGGAGTATTCCGTGTTGGAGGGCGCTGCGGAGGATGTCGCTGCGGCCGAAGCCTCGCGCGAGAAAGCGCTTGAGCGCGGGCTTGCGTGCGAGGATGCCGCTCGCGGCTATAACGTTGACCTGGCCGATTTCCTGGTCGCCGCAAACGAACTCGCAGAACTCCGGCGTCGCATACGTCGCGCACGCGGCTCGGTCGACTTTGACACGGCCGAGATTCGCGCGCTGCTGGATGAGAGCGGCGTGCCCGTGCAGATCGTGGCACGCGAGCGCTCCTGCGCAACCTCGCTTATCGAGGAGGCAATGCTGCTGGCTAACGAGTGCGTTGCCGAGTGGCTGGCCGACCGCGACATCGAGGCGTGCTATCGCGTGCACGATGACCCCAGCCCCGACAGTCTGCACGGTGCTGCTGTGGCGCTGGCGCAGCTCGGTATCATCGATGATCGCCGTGCGGCGGGCATTGCCCTGGGAAGTCCTGATGAGTTGCAGGCGACGGTTGACGCCGCTGCCGGCACGGCTAACGCGCCACTCGTCAACACGCTCCTTTTGCGCAGTATGCAGCGTGCGTTGTATAAGCCTCGCAACGAGGGCCACTTTGCGCTCGCTGCGCCGTGCTACTGCCACTTTACAAGCCCCATTCGCCGTTATCCCGATCTGGTGGTGCATCGCGTACTCAAGCTGCAGCTGGCATACGAGCAGCTGGGTGGAAAAGACGCCTTGGTGCGTACGCCGAGGCTGATCGGAAAAGGCCGAGAGTCGCTTCCGCGCATCCTGCCGCAAATCTGCCGCGCGTGCAGCGATGCCGAGCGTGCGGCCGACGCTGCCAGCCATGCGACGCAAAAAATCAAGATTGCGCAGTACTACGAGGATCGCCTGGGCGAGCGCTATGCCGGAACCGTCTCGTGGGTTAGCAGCATGGGCCTCTTTGTGCGCTTGGACCTAACGCAGGTCGAAGGCTTGGTTTCGATCAAGAGCCTGGGCAACGAGTGGTTTGAGTTTGACGAGGACGCGCTCACATTGACGGGTGCCGACACGGGACGCCGTTTTGAGTTGGGGCAGCGCGTGATTATCGAGGTCTCGCGTGTCAACACTACTCGCGGACATTTGGACTTTAAGCTCATTCATTAACCGGTACGGAGTGAGTATCGGCAAAGCGGACAGGGCGGTCTTTCGGGGCCGCCCTCTTTGCGTGTCTCTTGATTGCCCTGCCATGAGCTCGGCCGCTTCTTCATATGCTTTTGGGAGATAGGACCTACCAAAACAAGCCTGTCCCTTTTTGGCAGGTTTACGAGAAAGCTGGGATGTTGTGGCAACGGTGTATGGGTATGCGCGGGTGAGCTCGCGTGATCAAAATTTGAATCGCCAGTTGGATGCGCTGAGCGCCTATGGCGTGGAGCCGGCGAATGTCTTTGCCGACCGTGCGAGCGGTAAGGACTTTGATCGCCCGCAGTATCGGGAATTGCTTCATGCCTTGGCTTCCGGTGATGTGTTGGTGGTGCTTTCCATCGATCGGCTGGGTCGAAACTATAGCGAGATACTCGAGGAGTGGCGTCGTATAACCAAGGAACTTGGTGCGGCCATCGTTGTGCTGGACATGCCGTTGCTCGATACGCGTGCGAGAGATTGCGGCGGATCGGATGTGACCAGCACGCTGATCGCCGATATCGTTTTGCAGCTGTTGAGTTATGTGGCGCAGGTGGAACGAGAGAACATCCACCGTCGTCAGGCGGAGGGAATCGCGGCGGCGCGGGCGCGCGGTGTGCGTTTTGGTCGGCCCCGCAAGCCGTGCCCTCCGCAATTTGAACGAGTGCGCGATATCTATGAGGCGGGCAATATTACCCGGAGTCAGGCGGCAAAGCGCCTAGGCGTGTGCGTGGGGACCTTCGATCGCTGGATGCGCGAGACGGAGTAGGGCTGTCGGGGACGCGGGCTCAACGGCTACCGTCGCCCATCCAGACCAACTTGCCCCCGTTTGCATGTGGATGGGCACCAACATCCGTCGTGGCGCCCATACCGTACCATTGACGCCCATGCGAGACGTTAACCTCAAGATGGAAAACCGCGACCGCCTGTACGTCGGCGCTGGCTACAATATCGGCATCGGTCGCAGATGGCCATCGGTGCGCTGTCTGCCAGACACTTGTCTTTTCTAAGAAGGGAATCCCCATGGCAGTGCTGTTTGTTGAATATCCCAAATGCTCGACGTGTAAAAAGGCCAAGGCCTGGTTGGACGAGCATGGGGTTGAGTACGTCGATCGCGATATTGTTACAGACAATCCTTCGGCTGAGGAACTTGCGGCCTGGATTGCGCGTTCGGGGCTGCCGGTGCGTCGCTTCTTTAACTCGTCGGGCATGAAGTATCGAGAGCTTGGCCTGAAGGCACGCCTGGACGCGGGAATGACGGATCAGGAATGTTACGAGCTGTTGGCGACCGACGGCATGCTGGTTAAGCGCCCGCTGCTGGTGGGCGATGACTTTGCGATTCCAGGCTTTAAGGAAGCAGCCTGGACCGAGGTACTACTGTAGCAGCTGCGGAAAGCGCGTTCCGTTTTGGGCGTAGATTTTGGGTTGCGCTTTCCGCCGGCAGGTTCGCTCCGGTCAGTACTCAAGCTTTGCCCACTTATGCGGGTCGTAGATCTTTACCTGTTTGTTGGGCTTGCCGCTCCAGTACTCTTCGTCCATAAAGGGCAGGTATGCCTGAATGTTGGAGCAGATGAACGGGATTCGCTGTGCTTGCAAACGGTCGCGTTGGCGTTGCTCCAAATGGGTCTCCGAAATCACGACGGGAATACCGGATAGCTCCACGAGGCTTGCCTGAACTCGCTTGAGGTCGGGTAGCGTCGCGTGCCATGCCATTCGCATCATTAAAAATGAGGCGCCGCGATACGTTGCCTGCATGACTGTGATGGCGGGGCGTAGCGTGGGATGAATTTTGTGCCGATCTGGCCAAGGGGTGGCAGTTATCTCGAGGCCGAGGGTTTCCCATAGGTAATCAAGCTCTTCATCCATGTCGCCTCGATGTCCGCACGATAATTGGCATCCTGATTGTGTCACTATTGACAGCGACCAGAATGCAGCAATCCGTCAACGGTAATTGCGGTGCGCTTGCGGCATTTTGCCACTTGCATGCGGTTTGGCTTCACAGGTCCTTCATGGGTCGGGGCAAATTGGCCGATTTTCAAAAAAGTTAAAAATGGGGCTTGCGTCACCGTAGAACTTCCCGTATATTTCTTTCTTGCGCAAAGGCACAGCCGAGCGCAGCGATGCAGTCATTGGGATGTCGTCTAATGGCAGGACAGCGGATTCTGGTTCCGTCAATGGGGGTTCGACTCCCTCCATCCCAGCCATTGCATTTGCTACATATGGCCCGTTCGTCTAGCGGTTTAGGACGCCGCCCTCTCAAGGCGGAGATCACCAGTTCGAATCTGGTACGGGCTACCACAAAATGAACGCCCGGGCCTCGCAAGAGACCCGGGTTTTGTGTATACGTCGCATGTGTGGAATGAGCCGCGTTTCACCCGGACCGAGGAGTTGCCATGGACCTGCCCATCAGCCTACAAGACATTACGTATGCCGAGAATTACCTGGCGCAGGGAGACTTGGCCACGGCGACGCCGCTGTTGGAGCGTTTGGTTGAGCTCGCCGAGGAGTATATCGATGCCGAGTGCAAGACAGAGGAGAACCGCCAGTACTTTAGCTTCGATAGCAAGTTTGAGCGTCTGGCCTACCGTCGTGTGGAAAAGGATCCGCGCGAGCTGGTGCAGGTCGAGGTGCCGTTTGACCGCCTGTACTCTGACATGGCGTTTGCCTACATTCGCCAGCAGGATTATGTAAGCGCTCGTAATGCCCTGATGCAGGCTGTGCGTTGGGACCCCATGAACTGCAACTATCGCTTGGATTTGGCCGAGCTGTTCCGTGCACTCGAGGACAAGCAGGAATGGGCATCGCTCTCGTTCTCGGTGCTGGAGCGTGCAAGCGATGGCAAGTGCGCCGCCCGCGCTTACGCCAATCTAGGTCAGTACTTCTTGGAGCCCGAGACCGAGAACGTTTCGGCTGCCGTGGGCTGCGCGCGTCTGGTGCTGCGCCTGGCGCCCAACGATGCGCATACGACGCGCCTGCTCAACAAGATCCATACCACCTATCCGGATGCCGCTGATGAGAGCGACGACCACGTGATGGGTGAACTGGCCCTGCAAGGCGTGCCGACCTCGCCTTCGGCCGAGATTGCCATCTGCCTGATTATGTGCGCGACCGATGCTGCAAGCGACGGCGACAAGCAGGAGGCGACGCGCCTGACGGTACGTGCTCGCGACTTGGTGGGCGAGGAGGCCTGCGCGGCGATTATCAAACTGGTGCGCGAGAGCGATGCCGAGCTCAATGCCGAGCGCAAGGCAAAGCGCGCAGGCGCCGACAAGGGAGCCGACGGCGTCAAGGAGGCCGGCGATGCCCAGTAAGCGCGAACGCAAGCTCATTTCCAAGAATCGTTCGGCGCATCACGAGTACTTTATCGACGAGACCTTTGAGTGCGGCATTGAGCTGAGTGGTACCGAGGTCAAGTCGATTCGCGAGCGTGCGTGCCAGATCACCGACACCTTTGCGCTGATTCGCGGCGGCGAGTGCTGGCTCGTGGGCCTGCATATTCACCCTTACAGCCACGGTGGCGTGTGGAACCGTGACCCCGATCGCCGTCGCCGTCTGCTGCTGCATCGCAAGGAGATTGATTTTCTTGACGGCAAACTGCGCAACCGCGGCTATGCGCTGGTGCCGTTGGAGCTCTACTTTAATACCGATGGTCGCGTAAAGTTGCTGTTGGGCCTGGGCCGCGGCAAAAAGCTCTACGACAAGCGCGAAGACATGGCCAAGCGCGACGTTCAGCGCGAGATTGACCGCGCGCTTAAGGAGCGTAACCGCTAGGCGCTCTGTATAAGTTGCGGTGGAATAGTCCCTGTTTGAGGCCAAATACCCGACAAGCAGGAACTATTTCACCGCAACTTGGTGGAGGGACTTGGCTGACCTGCAATCTTGGCACTTATGTGTATGGGGCGGCGTCCGTTATGGGCGTCGCCTTTTTTGTGGGTACATACATCCATGAGGTTCAATCCCGGGCTAGGGGGAGTGATCGTTATGGACAAAACTGCGTTCTTTACGATGCCGAGCGGCCTGTATGTGGTGAGTGCTGCGGCCGACGGGCTGCGTGCCGGCTGCGTCATCAACACCGCGGTGCAGGTGACGTCTGCGCCACCACGCATCTCGGTTGCCGTGAACAAGGAAAATGTCACGTCTGGTGTTATCGCGTCTGCCAAGGCCTTTGCGCTGACCGTGATCGATCAGACGGCCGATATGCTCTACATTGGCAACTTTGGATTCCGTACCAGCAGCGACTATGACAAATTTGCTAAGTACGAGACGCGCGAGACTGCACTGGGCATGCCCTATGTTCCCGAGCATGCGGCGGCCTTGTTTAGCTGCCGTTTGATCGACACTGTTGACGTGGGTACACATCTGCTCTTTATTGGCGAGGTCGAAGATGCCGAGCGTCTGAGCGGCGAGACTCCGTTGACCTATGACTACTACCACAAGGTGCTGAAGGGCAAGACGCCGCCCAAGGCATCTTCGTACCAAGGGTAGAAATGCTGCAAAACTACTTGCATAATATTATTGAGAATATATACTAATAAGCAAGTACACCAGCAGTCACGTTCGAGAGGAGAACATCATGGCTGAGGAGAAGAAGACGTATAAGTTCGTTTGCACCGTTTGTGGTTACGAGGTTGAGGTCGATACGCCCGAGCTGCCCGAGGATTACGTGTGCCCGGTGTGCGGCGTCGGCCCCGATCAGTTTGAGCTCGTCGAGGAGTAACTCGCAGGCACACGGCGAAAGCCGAACATAGCTCTGTCCAAGGGTCTCGGTCGGATATCCCGGCCGGGGCCCTTTTCCTCCGTCCCCAAGGGATCACGGCTGCTGTTAGCCGATCCTGTCTGTCGTGAGTCCGGCCGACCTTTTGTCTCGATCTGTAACATCTAGAAGTGGAAATTGGGCCCACTTGTTACATATCAAGACAAACCAAAACCGTCCGGCAGAAGATCTCAATCTGTAACATCTAGCAGCGAAAACGGGGCCTACGTGTTACAGATTGAGACAAACGGAGCTGTCCCTCGGAATGATCTCGATCTGTAACATCTAGACATCAAAAGCGGGCCTAGATGTTACAGATCGAGACGTTTGCCTGGGTAGGTGCTCCGTTCGATCACATCCCCGTTAGCAGCACGGCGTCGAGCGCCGTTACGACGACACCGATCCCTACAAGCAGCGTGTTGAGCGGGCGCGAGTTGGCGTATTTGCCCATGACGCGGGGCGAACTGGTGAGTCGTATGAGCACAAAGACCGTAATCGGCAGCTGAAGCGACAGCAGCGCCCGACTCCAAATGAGACCCTCGAAAGGATTCGGGACGACCAGGCACGCCGTCACTGCGCCGACGAAACAGGCCGTCACCCCGATCGAGGAGTGTCGGTCGTGGATGTCGTATTCCTCGTCGAACATGCCTGCGGTGATGGTGCCCGCCGCCATGCCCGCCGTCACACTACTCGATATGCCCGCAAATAGCAGTGCCACCGCAAAGATAATCGAGCTTGCCGGGCCCAGAATGGGGGAGAGCGTGGCCGCTGCGACGGCGAGGTCGTCTACGACCATGCCGTGCGCAAAGAAGGTCGTTGCGGCCAGGATGACCATGGCCGAGTTGATTGCCCAGCCCACGCCCATCGAAAAGAGCGTGTCGAAGAGTTCGTAGCGCAGGCGTTCTTCGATAACCCGCTCGCCTTGGCCTTCGAAGTGCATGGATTGGATGACCTCGGAGTGTAGGAAGAGGTTGTGGGGCATAACGACCGCGCCTAGGACACTTACGATAATCGCGGCCGAGCCGGTGGGCATACTGGGTGTGATCCAGCTTGCGGCGGCTTGCGGCCATTCGACCTTGACTAGTGCAAGCTCGGCCAAAAACGAAAGTCCTACCACGCCTACGAAGGCGATGATCCAGCGCTCGGCGCGTTTGTAGGAGCTTGTCATGAGCATGGCAATCGATACCGCCGCCACGATGATGCAGCCGGCGCGTACGGGCAGGCCAAAGAGCATTTGAAGCGCGATCGCACCGCCCAGGACTTCGGCCATGGCGGTGGCGACCGTGGCTAGATACGCGCTGCCGAGTATCGCACGCCCGACGAGGCGGGGCAGGTGGCGCGTCGTGGCCTCGGCGAGACACATGCCCGTGGCGATGCCCAAGTGCGCCGCGTTGTGCTGTAGCACGATGAGCATGATCGTGGACAGCGTGACGATCCACAGCAGCGCGTAGCCAAACTGCGAGCCGGCGGCCATATTGGAGGCCCAATTGCCCGGGTCGATAAAGCCGACGGTCACGAGCAGTCCGGGGCCGATATGCCGTGCGATGTCGAGTCCTCCGTGGCCACCGGTGCGCGGGGAGCCAAAGTGATGTTTGAGATGGTTGATCATGGTGCGCTCCTGCGTGCCGTTTGCTTGACGCCGCAAAGGATACCCGTTTTAGGCTCGAAGTTAACCAAGACTAACGAAATAGCTGTATTTGAATAGGATGAGGAAGGGGGCTGCCGAAATGTCTTGATCTGTAACAACTAGGGATGGAAATTGGGTCTAGGTGTTACAGATCAAGACAGGAAGAAATGGTCCTATGGAAAATCTCGATCTGTAACAGCTGACCGCCAAAACCGGCCCTTCGTGTTGCAGATTGAGACATTCGGAACCGTCTCTCGAAAACATCTCGATCTGTAACAGTAAGTCGTCGAAATTGGGTCTTTCTGTTACAGATTGAGATGTTTGAAGCGGTGAGCTTACGGGCCGAACCTGGGGCCCTTGTTGTCGTCCTTGATGTCGGTGGTGTCCACTCGTAGGGCGCGCGTTACGCGATTGTTTCGAAACGGGCGGGAAACACAACGGGCCGGCGATGCTCCTAGTATGCCTATTCAACTGACTGTCTAAATATCTAGGGGAGGATCGCGATGCAGGCAGATTCCGCTCAGCAGCAGGGCCTTTATCGCCCCGAATTCGATCACGATGCATGTGGCATCGGCGCGCTTGCCGATATCAACGGTGAGCGCCATCACCAGATTCTGGACGATGCGCTGTCCATTCTGGTCAACTTGGAGCACCGCGGCGGCACGGGACTCGAGAAGAACACCGGCGACGGCGCTGGCATCCTGTTCCAGGTTCCGCATCACTTTTTCCGTAAAGAGGCTCAAAAGTGCGGCCAGATTCTGCCGGCAGAGGGCGACTATGGCGTGGCCATGCTGTTCTTCCCGCAGGACGACAAGGGCGTAGAGGATGCCCGTCGCGTGTTTGAGGAAGGCTGCGCCGAGGCTGGCGTGCCGCTGCTCTTTTGGCGCGAGGTGCCGGTCGACCCGCACGACCTGGGCGAGACGGCCCGCGCCTGCATGCCTACCATCCTGCAGGCCTTCCTGGGCCGTCCGGACGACACGCTCGCCGGCGATGCCTTTGAGCGTCGCCTGTACGTGTGCCGCCGCACCATCGAGAAGAAGGCCGACGCCGAGTTTGCCCTGCGCGGCAAGATCTTCTATGTGTGCTCCATGAGCTCTCACACCATCGTGTACAAAGGCATGCTGGTCGCCACGCAGATGCGCCGCTTTTTCATCGACCTCAACGACGCCGCCGTCAAGACGGCCGTAGCGCTCGTCCACTCGCGCTACTCCACCAACACCACGCCCAGCTGGGAGCGCGCGCACCCCAACCGCTTTATCATCCACAACGGCGAGATCAACACCCTCAAGGGCAACGTCAACTGGATTCGCGCCCGCGAGCCCAACCTGTACAGCCCCGTGCTGCAGCACGATCTTGAGCGCGTGATGCCCATCATCAACCGCGAGGGTTCCGACTCCGCGATTCTGGACAATGTGCTTGAGTTTTTGGTCATGAACGGTCGCCCGCTTACGCGTGCCGCGTCCATGTTGCTGCCCGAGCCGTGGGACCACAACGACAGCCTGAGCGAGGAGCGCCGCGCCTACGACGCTTACCAGTCCATGCTCATGGAGCCGTGGGACGGTCCGGCCGCCATCGCCTTTACCGACGGCCGTACCCTGGGTGCCGCCCTCGACCGCAACGGCCTGCGCCCCGCCCGCTACTATGTGACGCGCGACGGTCGCTTTATGCTGGCGAGCGAGGTGGGCACCATCGAGGTACGCCCCGAGAACATCCTGACGAGCGGCTGTCTGGGACCGGGCCAGATGCTCGAGGTCGATTTTGCCCGCGGCCGCGTCATCTACAACGACGAGCTGCGCGCCCGTTACGCCAAGGAAAAGCCCTATCGCGACTGGATCGCCGAGGAGACGCTGACCGTCGACGCGCTCGACAAGCCCGTCGAAGCGCGCATCGCCGATTACCATGTGGGCGCCCACGCCCGCCGAGGATACCGAGGTGCCCGCCGCCGTGCGCATGGCCAAGCTCGGGTATCACTGGGATGATGTTGACGAAGTCGTGCGTCCCATGGCCCAGCAGGGCAAGGCGCCGCTCGCCTCGATGGGTATCGATGCGCCGCTGGCCTGCCTGTCCAAGAAGACGCGCTCGTTCTTCGACTACTTCTATCAGCTGTTCGCCCAGGTCACGAACCCGCCGATCGATGCCCTGCGCGAGCATATGGTCACCTCGACCACGCTCTACCTGGGCAACCACGGCAACCTGCTCGAGGACTCCCGCACGGCCTGCCAGCTGGTGCGCTTGGAGCGTCCGTTGCTGAGCGAGGAGGAGTTCGAGCGTATCTGCGCCATCGACCGCGTGGGCTTTAAGACCCGCCGTTTCCGTGCCGTGTACCGCCGCGACGCCGGCGAGGGCGCGCTGCAGGCTGCGCTCAAGCAGCTTGCAGAGGATGTTGAGGCTGCGGTCCGCGACGGCGTGAACATCGTGGTGTTGAGCGATCGCGCCGCTGCGGGTGAGGTGCCCGTGCCGTCGCTGCTCGCCGTGGGCTGCGTGCACAACCACCTGATCCGCGCCGGCGTGCGTACCTTTGCCGACATCGTGGTGGAGTGCGGCGACGCCGTGTCTCCGCACGACTTTGCGGCGCTGGTGGGCTACTCCGCGAGCGGCATCTATCCGTACAACGCACATGCGTGCATCCGCGATCTGGCGGCACGCGGCGACCTGGACGTGACGGCCGAGCAGGGCATCGCCAACTACAACAAGGCTGCGACCGCCGGCATCGTTTCCATCATGTCCAAGATGGGCATCTCCACGGTGCAGAGCTACCATTCGGCGCAGATCTTCGAGGCCGTGGGCTTCACTCCGGAGTTCGTCAACGCGTACTTCGCCGGCACGGTGAGCCGTGTGGGCGGTATGGGTGTCGAGGACGTCGAGCGCGAGCAGAATGAGCGCTACGACGCCGCGCTCGCTATCCTTAAGAGCCCGGCTCCCGATCAGCTGCCCACGCTGGGCCTGACCAAGTGGCGCCCGCTCGGCGGCGAGGATCACCTTATCGACCCGCAGACCGTCTACCTGCTGCAGACCGCCTGCCGCGAGGACAGCTACGACACCTTTAAGGAGTACAGCGCCCGCCTGCACCGCACCGGCCGTGCCGTGCGCCTGCGTGACCTGCTGGACTTTAATGCCAACGGTCGCACGCCGGTTTCGCTCGACGAGGTGGAGCCCGCGCTCAACATCGTCCGCCGCTTTAACACCGGCGCCATGTCGTACGGTTCCATCAGCAAAGAGGCACACGAGTGCATGGCCATCGCCATGAACCGCCTGCACGGTCGTTCCAACTCGGGCGAGGGCGGCGAGGATCCGCGTCGCGAGACCCCGCTGGCCAACGGTGACTCCAAGAATTCCGCCATCAAGCAGGTGGCAAGCGCGCGCTTTGGCGTGACGAGCCGCTACCTGTGCAGCGCCTTCGAGATTCAGATCAAGATGGCCCAGGGCGCCAAGCCCGGTGAGGGCGGTCACCTGCCCGGCAAGAAGGTCTACCCCTGGATTGCCGAGGTCCGTCAGTCCACGCCCGGCATCGGCCTGATTTCGCCTCCGCCGCACCACGACATCTACTCCATCGAGGACTTGGCAGAGCTGATCTTCGATCTTAAGAACGCCAACCCCGGCGCACGCGTGTCGGTCAAGCTGGTCAGCGAGGCCGGCGTCGGCACCATCGCCACCGGTGTGGCCAAGGGTGCCGCCGACAAGATCTTGATCAGCGGCCACAACGGCGGCTCCGGTGCTGCGGCGCGCGATTCGATCTGGCACGCCGGTCTGCCGCTGGAGCTTGGCCTTGCCGAGGCTCAACAGACGTTGCTGCAAAACGGCCTGCGCTCGCGCGTGGTACTCGAGGCCGACGGCAAGCTCATGGACGGCACCGACGTCGCCGTCGCCTGCCTGTTGGGCGCCGAGGAGTTTGGCTTTGCTACCATGCCGCTCATCTCCATGGGCTGCCTTATGCAGCGCGACTGCCAGCAGGATACCTGCCCGGCCGGCATCGCCACGCAAAACTGCCGCCTGCGTCGCGGCTTCCGCGGCAAGCCCGAGCACGTCGAACACTTTATGCTCTTTGTTGCCGAGCAGCTGCGCGAGGTCATGGCGAGCCTGGGCTTCCGCACCGTCGACGAGATGGTCGGCCATCCCGAGTGCTTGCGCCAGATTGAGGTCCCGGGCAACCGCAAGGCCAACCTGCTCGATCTGTCGCCCGTGCTGGCGAGCGCGACCTGCGAGTTCGGTGCCCACATCCCGGGTGCCGACGGTCGTCACTTCCTGCCGCAGATGGCTGCGGACAGTGAGCTCGACAAGACGCTCGACTCCACGCTGTTTGTGCCCTATACGGCCGATGCCCGTGCGCACCTGCGCCCGATTCGCTTCCGCGCCGACATCGCCAACGTCAACCGCTGCGTGGGCACTATTTTGGGCAACGCGGTGACCAAGGCGCATCCCGAGGGTCTGCCCGCCGGCTCCATCACCATCGATTGCGATGGTTCGGCCGGTCAGAGCTTTGGCGCGTTCCTTCCGCGCGGCATTACGCTCAACGTGTGCGGCGACGCCAACGACTACTTTGGCAAGGGTCTTTCGGGCGGCGAGGTATCGGTGCGCCCCAACCCGCATGCGACCTACAAGTTCGACGAGAACATCATCGTGGGCAACGTTGCGTTCTTTGGCGCTACGAGCGGCCGCGGCTTCATCAACGGCCTGGCAGGCCAGCGCTTTGGCGTACGCAACTCCGGTGCCACGGTGGTGGTCGAGGGCTGCGGCAACCATGGCTGCGAGTACATGACGGGCGGTCTGGCGCTCATCTTGGGCGAGGCCGGGCAGAACTTCGCCGCAGGTATGACGGGTGGCGTGGCTTATGTCTTCGATCAGTACGGCACGCTCGATGCCCGCGTGAACCACGAGAGCGTTGAGCTCAAGGCCCCGACGGCCGGCGAGCTGGCGCAGATTCGTGCGCTCATCCAGGAGCACGTGGACGCGACGCAGAGCCCGCGCGGCATTAAGCTGCTCTACAGCTTTGAGACGATGAGCAAGCACTTTGTGAAGGTCATTCCGACCGAGTACGAGCGCGTGCTGGCGATTGTCGCTGCGGGTGAGGCCGTCGGCAAGACGCATGAGCAGGCCGAGGAGCTGGCGTTTGACATCGTGACCGGTCGCGCCGACGCCGCCGATGTCGCTCGCTTCGATGTGGCGGGTGGTGTCGCTGGCGCTGTGCCCGCCGCCAGCTCTGTTGCTTCGACCAAGAAGGAGGCGTAAGTGCCATGGGTAAGCCCGGTGCTTTTCTTGATATCGATCGCGTGACCCACGAGCTGCGCCCCGTGGAGGAGCGCAGCCGCGATTTCGATCCGCCGTACGTGGAGCTCGATGACGATGCGCGCCGTGCCCAGGCGAGCCGCTGCATGACGTGTGGTGTGGCGTTTTGTCAGATGGGCGCGAGCTTTGGCAAGGCACGCCCGAGCGGCTGCCCGCTGCACAACCTGATTCCCGAGTGGAATGAGCTGGTGTACCGCGGCCGCTGGGATGAGGCTGCCGAGCGCCTGTCGCTCACCTCGCCCATGCCCGAGTTTACGAGTCGCGTGTGCCCGGCGTTGTGCGAGGCCGCGTGCAACCTGGGCTCGGTCGATGGCCAGCCCACGACGATCCATGACAACGAGCGCGCGATTAGCGACCATGAGTGGGCCAACGGCGGTCCGCACCGCTTTGAGCCGGCAGGGGAGGGTGCACCCACGGTTGCCGTGGTGGGCTCCGGTCCCGCTGGTCTGGTGGCAGCATGGGAGCTTGCACGTCGCGGTGCCTGTGTGACGGTATTTGAGCGTGATGACCGCCCGGGCGGCCTGCTCATGTACGGCATTCCCAACATGAAGCTCGAGAAGTCCGTGGTCGAGCGCCGCGTGACACTTATGCGCGAGCTGGGCATTGTGTTCGAGCTGGGTGCTGACGTTACGAACCCTGCGGTGGCGGCCAAGCTCAATGGCTTTGACGCCGTCGTGGTGGCTGCCGGTGCTCGCGCCCCGCGTGGGCTGGCTGCTGAGAATATTGACGCACCCGGCGTGGTGTATGCCGTGGACTACCTGACGGCCTCGACCGTCTCGGTGCTCGATGGCGGGGAGCCTGTCATCGATGCACGCGGCCTGGACGTCGTGGTCATCGGCGGCGGCGATACCGGTAACGACTGCGTGGGCACCGCGGTACGTCAGGGTGCGCGCAGCGTGCGCCAGTTTGAGTTCTTGCCGGCGGCGCCTGATACGCGCGCGGCGAGCAACCCCTGGCCGCAGTGGCCCAACGTGAAGAAGACCGATTACGGCCAGCAGGAGGCCATCGCTGCCATGGGCGGCGAGATGCGCGCTTGGGGCGTGGATACGCTCGAGGTGCTGCTGGACAAGAAGGGCGCGGCCGCGGGCCTGCGCGTGGTCGATCTGGATTGGTCGGCTGGCAAGCCCGAGCGCATCGCGGGCTCCGAGCACGAGGTGCCGGCGCAGCTGGTGCTCGTCGCCTGCGGCTTTACAGGCCCGGAGCACGGTGTGTTCGACGCCGTTGGCGTGCCCGTTGCCACTGCTGGTCGTCCGCTGCCTGTGATGGCTGCCGAGGGCTCGCATCTTGCGGCGCGTGTCGGCGGCGTCGCCGCGGATGCCGCGCCGGTGTATGTTGCCGGCGACGCTCGCAACGGCAGCTCGCTCGTGGTGAACGCTATGGCCGATGCCCTGGCCTGCGTGGCCGAGGTCGCCGACGCGCTGGAGCTGTAAAGTAGTCATTTAAGAACGTCCCCAATGACTAGTCATTTTTTTTGTCTAGTCGTTGGGGACACTCTTTGCGAGCGATTTGCTCGTTTGTCGACGTACGGGTGTTCATTTGTCGACTTCTTGGGCTGTGGTCACCTGTTGTTTCTGTGGTGGCTGTGGGTATCTGGCTCAAAAGGGCGGGTTGGCCGTCTATGTTTACCTGCGGTTTTGTTGCGGTGCGCATTTTCGGTCAAGCTTTTCGTCAAGTGTTTGGTCAGCATCTGGTTTGCAGCCGGAGGCCTATTTTGCCCGCGCTGGTCGTGGCTGCCCACCCTCCTCGTAAGCTCAAATTGAGGTTCATCAGTTTGAGGAGGATGCCGTGACTGACCACGTTTTAGACCGAGCGCAGCTGGCCGAAGCCGTCGGCAACGATATTGCCGACATGGCTCACTTTTGGATGCCGCGGAAGTTTCAATTTCTGGAGCCGGCGCGTAATCAGTTCGAGATTATCGTCGATCCGTGGCTCAGCTATTGCGAGGAACCTTCTCAAAACGAAATCATGGCCTACAACATGGCGTTTACCGATTGGCTGCTGTTTGAGCGCCCCTATTACCACGGTAAGACGCTGCTGGAACTGTATGTGGACGAGCCGCCAGCGTCAATTTATCCTGCTTCGCTCAGGAGACTTAAGCAGGTGCGTGACACGCATTATTTCTCGCGCTTTGGCATTTTGGACAAGGATCCCGCGACTGGCATGGTCGTGCTGAAGGACACGCGCGCCGACCGTCGCTTTGACGTCTACGACCCACATATCGTGCAAAAGGAGCACTGGAACGATGGCGCGATTGCGGTGCGGCTCGCGTGCGTCGACGATGTCTGGCTGACGGCGGGGCAGCTCTACCTGTATGACATCGCGCGCCTGAGCGACACGGCGGTCGACGGGCCGGGCGCGGTGCATCCCGAGGACCTAGAGGACGGTTTCGACACCTCGTGCATCAGCTTCTTTTTGCGCCTGGTTCGCGACATCATGGGCGCCCAGGGGCGGTACGTGAAGTCGCTCAATATTTACGAGCAGGAATGGGAGTAGGGGATGAGCAGTTGTCGCATGCCCTGCCTTCCGCCTTTATGTCTCGATCTGTAACGTTTAGGGACAAAAAACCGGTCTTCCTGTTACAGATCGAGACAAAGAGGTGCAATGCTGCGCGAACGTCTCGATCTGTAACGTTTGGCGGCTGCTTGTGCCCGTAACTGTTACAGGTCGAGGCGCTTGTCGGCGGCGGCAACAGCGACGATGGCCCATTTCTCCGATGTGGTGGTGATGGAAGTGTCTAATACCGTTTTTAAACACAAGCATGCAACACGTAACACCTTGGCGCGGAATAGGATGCTTGCCAGGCTCACGGAGGCGGCTGAACAAGGCGTGCTGCTTGTGACACACGACAATGCCGAACTCATGTGGCTGCGGCGTCATGTGGGAACCGATGATATTGCGGAGCCCGAGCCGTATTTGTTCTGTTTTCAGCATGAATGGGATGCGTTGATGCCTCCGGAGCGGGCGCGGTGGACCATCAAGGGGCTTGCGGAGTTTCATCCCGATTGGGCGTTTTGGGGGTATGACGCAGCACTTTTGTGGGGTCTGGAGTTGCCGAATGATCTGCTCGGGCCGCGTTACTTGGTCAAAACGGGATGTTCGGTGGCATTGAGTATGGGGTGTAGGCTGCTGCGTCCGCAGACGGCGGGTGTGCTTGAGCAAGTCGATGGCGTGCGGGTGACGCCGTTTTGGCGCACGGTGGAGGATTGTCTGCTGCGTGCGCCGTTTTCGTATGGTCTGGCGATCGCCGATTCTGCATTGCGGGCGAAGGGCATGTCGCGCGACGACCTCTGCGAGCGGCTCCAGGTCGATTGCGAGGGCAGGCGAGGGTATCGCAGAGCTCAGGTGATTGCGTCGCATGCGGACGGGCTGTCCGAGAACGGCGGCGAGTCTCGCTTTCGGGCGTTCTTTATTGCATACGGCTTTCCGGTTCCGGAGTTGCAGGTGGAGTTTCGCGATCCGCTCGATTTGAGCCAGGTGTTTCGGGTCGATTATTTCTGGAGGCTCGAGGACGGGACATGTGTCATCGGCGAGCTCGACGGAAAGGGGAAGTATGCCTTGCAGAACGGCGAGGGTCGGGAGTCGGTCGACCCGTTCGTGGCAGAGCGCCAGCGGGAATCTCATCTGACAATGCTCGGGCACAAGGTGCTTCGGTTTACGTTTAACGAACTCAAAGACCCGGGGAAGCTGGTCGAGAAAATGAGGTTGGCGGGTATTTCGCAGCGGGCCGATTTGGCTGAGGAGTGGAGACGCCAGTGGTATGGGCGCTGAGAGGTTTCGTCTCGATCTGTAACGTTTAGAGGTCGTTTGAGCTCGTAATTGTTACAGATCGAGACAAGCCGGTGAAACGTCGACCGAATGTCTCGATCTGTAACATCAAGGGGCCCAATAACCCTGTACCTGTTACAGATCGAGACATTTCCCTGATGTTGCTGGGGTGGGGCTCAACGTATTCCGTCCCCCATATCCCCTCTTCCCTCCGTTAACCGATGCGTCTGCAGCAATCCAGCGGGACTAGGTGATAATGGACAAATGTTCAAGTTAATCGTGAGGGAGGAGCTCGATATGGCGTCTGCCGATCGTTCCACGTTGTTTATCAATGCGACCGTCCTGGATGGTTCGGAGGATATGGAGCCGCAACCCGATATGGCCGTGACTGTTGAGCGCGGTGTCATCACGTGGATGGGGCCGAGTGCTGTGGCGCAGGCACCTGCGGGTGCCGAGGTTATCGACCTAGCAGGTGCGTATCTCATGCCAGGCCTCATCAATATGCATGTGCATCTGTGCGGTTCGGGCAAGACGGTTTCGGCGGGCGATGCGGGCGCGCTGATGAAGAAGCTCGATAATCCCGTGGGGCGCGCCATCGTGTGCCGCATCCTCAAAGGCAGTGCCCAGCAGCAGCTGGCAAGTGGCGTGACCACGGTGCGCGGCGCGGGCGACCCGCTGTTTGCCGATCTGGCCGTGCGCGATGCTATCGATGCCGGCAAGTATCAAGGTCCTCGCCTGGTGGCGCCGGGAACGGGCGTCACGGTGCCGGGCGGCCATGGTGCGGGCTTGTTCGCCCAGGTGGCCAACAGTCCCGCCGAGGCAGCCGAACAGGTGCGCGACCTGTATGCGCGCGGTGCCGACGTCATTAAGCTGTTCGTGACGGGCGGCGTGTTCGATGCGACCGAGGTGGGCGAGCCGGGCGTGCTGCGTATGCCGGTGGAGGTTGCCGCGGCGGCGTGCAAGGCTGCGCACGAGGTGGGGCTGCCGGTCATGGCTCATGTCGAGAGCACCGAGGGCGTGAAGGCCGCGCTTGAGGCCGGCGTCGATACGATCGAGCACGGTGCCCCGATGACGCCCGAGATCCTGGAGCTGTACCGTGGCGCCGCAGGTACGCAGCTCGAGGGGCGTGCGCCGAGTGTGACCTGCACTATCAGCCCGGCGCTGCCGTTTGTATTGCTCGACCCGGAAAAGACCCATTCGACCGTTACGCAAAAGAAGAACGGCGACATCGTGTGCTCGGGCATTATCGAGAGCGCCCGTGCCGCACTGGACGCTGGCGTTAAGGTGGGCCTGGGTACGGACTCGAGCTGCCCGTTCGTGACGCAGTACGACATGTGGCGTGAGGTGGCCTATTTTGCCAAGTACGTGGGCGTGAGCAATGCCTTTGCGCTGCATACGGCCACGCAGGTCAATGCCGAGCTACTGGGGCTGGGCGGCGAGACTGGCACGATCGAGTGCGGCAAGGCCGCCGATATCCTGGTGACGCGCAAGAACCCGCTCGATGACCTGTGCGCACTGCGTGAGCCGATGCACGTGATGTGTCGCGGTGATCTGGTGCGCAAGCTCAAGGTGAAGCGTATTCCCGAGGTGGACGCCGAGCTCGACGCGATTATGGCCATGCCTGCCGAGGCGTTGGCCGAGGAGCTTGCCCGCGATGGCGTAGCATAGGTGTGACAAAGGGACGGTCCCATTGTCATAATCAAAAAAGCCGAGGTCTCAGCGCGAGGCCTCGGCTTTTATTATGTCCTATGGTGTAGCGGCTAGGAGCGCGTCTCCATCTTGGCGTGGCACTTGGGGCAGGTGACGCGGATCTTGCCCTTGCCCTTGGGGACGGAGAGCATCTGGCCGCAGTTGGGGCACTTGAGGTATGCCGTGGTCTTGCGACCCTTCCACATCTTCTTGGCCGTGCGCTTGGCGCGCTCAAAGTCTTCCTTGCTGGTGCCGGCCGCGCGTGAGGTGCTGGCCGCTGCAGCGCCGCCGCCCAAGCTAGCTACAAACTTGCCCAAGCCGGGTACGTTTGCAGTCGCGGCGACAAAGGCCTCGTTCTCCTTGTGACGTGCGTCGATATTTTTGGACAGGCCGCGCAGCACGCCAATCACGATTACGGCGATGGCAATCCAGCTGAGCCACTGGATGCGGGCTATCGATCCGATCATCGCGATGACGATGCCGGCAAAACCCATCACGATGGTGAGTTCATCGGCACCATTGCGACCCTTCATAAAGTCATTCATGCAAATTGCCTTTCGTTCGATATGCTGCACGCCTTTATACCCGATTTAGAGCAAGGGGGACAGGTTAATCTGCACCAATGTGGTGCAAACATACCTGTCCCCGGAATACCAAGACGGTGCAAAGAAGTCTGTCCCCAATGCCCCAATTACTTGGAGAGCTTGTCGACGACGCGTTCGATTTCGGCGAGCTTGGCGGCTTTGAGGTCTTCGTCGCCCGATTCGATTGCCGAAGTCACACAGCCCTCGATGTGCGCCTTCAACACATCGGCGTTGATGCGAGCGATGAGCGCCTGTGTGGCCATGAGCTGCGTGGAGATATCGACGCAATAACGGTCCTCATCGACCATCCGCAAGATGCCGTCGATCTGGCCGCGTGCCGTCTTGAGCATGCGGGTCACCGATTTATGGTCTGCCATCATGGCGGGTCCTCGTTTCTGGTCGATCTTCCGGATGCCCCCGTCAGTTGCGGCGAAATACGGACTGTTTAAAGGCCTAGGGCGGCTCAACAGTCCGTATTTCACCGCAACTTCTGAGGATTCAGTAGGCAGCGACTGCTATGCGGCGGTCACCGAAAGGGCGTGGAACTTCTCGCCGGCGCCCTCGACAGCGGCGGTGAGCTGCTCGACGGTCACGGTGTCGGCGCACTCCACCTGGACAGTCTGGGTCTCGTGATCGGCGTCGGCATCGGTTACGCCGGCAACGTTGAGCAGCGCCGTCTCGACGGTGGCGTCGCAGTGGCCGCACATAAGGCCGGAAGTCTTAATTGTGAAACGCATGGATATTCCTCTCTGTTGTGTCGGCTTTCCCAGGCACCCGACCTTGACCTTCAAGCCGTCGCTCGCGTATCAAAGTACGCGTCGCTCCTCTTTCAGGTCAATCTCGGGCACCTGGAAAACCCGTTCTAAATGGACTTAGTGGTGAGCCTATTTTGCCACTTTAGGCTTAAAGGATTTTAGGCGCAGCGCATTGCTTACGACGCAGACGCTCGACAGACTCATGGCTGCGGCGCCAAACATCGGCGAGAGCTGCCAACCGGTGAGGGGGAAGAACACGCCCGCGGCGAGCGGAATGCCGATGCCGTTGTAGAACAGCGCCCAGAACAAGTCCTGCTTGATGTTACGAATCGTGGCGCGCGAAAGCTCGATGGCGCGGGCGACGTCCATGAGGTCGCTGCGCATGAGAACCACATCTGCCCCTTCTTTGGCGATGTCGGCGCCGGTACCGATGGCAAGGCCCACGTCGGCGCGCGCCAGGGCGGGGGAGTCGTTGATGCCGTCGCCCACCATGGCGACCTTGCTGCCCGCATCCTGCAGCTCGCGCACGTGGCGTTCCTTGTCGGCGGGGAGGACGTCGGCGATGACCTGCTCGCTGCTCAGTCTCACGCGGCGGGCGATCGCTTCGGCTGTCACGCGGTTGTCGCCGGTGAGCATGCGCACGTCGATGCCGAGCTTGCGGAGCGCGGCGATGGCCTCGGCGCTCGTCTCTTTGACCTCATCAGCCACGGCGATGGTACCGACAAGCTCGCTGTTCTTGGCAAAGAACAGCGGCGTCTTGCCCTCGGCCGCGAACTGTTCGGCAAGGCCGGCGGGCACCTTCGCGCCCAGCTCGTCCATCAGACGCACGTTGCCGGCGGCGATGACATTCTGCCCCTCGCGTGCCGTAACGCCTCGCCCGGGCACGGCGGCAAAGTCCTCGACCATGCGTGCGACGATTCCGCGCGCCTTGCACTCGGCCATAATCGCCTCGGCCAGCGGGTGCTCGCTTGAGCGCTCCAGCGCAGCGGCCAGCTTGAGCAACGCCTTTTCGCTCATGGTGGGCGAGCCGTCAGCGCGCGTGGCTACCGTGATATCGGTCACAGCCGGCTTGCCGCGGGTGACGGTGCCCGTCTTGTCGAGTACTACGGTGCCCACGCTGCGCAGGTTCTCCAGCGCTTCGGCGCTCTTAAACAGAATGCCCATCTCGGCGCCCTTGCCGGTGCCGACCATAATGGCGACGGGCGTGGCCAGGCCCAGCGCGCACGGGCAGCTGATCACCAGCACGGCGACGGCGGAGGTAAGCGCTTCGTTGATGCTTCCGGTCAGCACCATCCACACCACAAAGGTCACGGCCGAGATTGCGAATACTACGGGCACGAACACGCCGGCGACCTTGTCGGCCATGCGGGCGATGGGCGCCTTGGTGGCGTTGGCGTCCTCGACGAGCTGGATAATCTTGGCGAGCGACGTGTCGGCGCCCACACGCGTGGCGCGGAAGGTAAACGAGCCCGTGCGGTTGACCGTGGCTGCGTTGACAGTGTCGCCGGCGGTCTTCTCCACGGGAATGGATTCGCCGGTGAGCGCGCTTTCGTCCACGGCCGAAGCGCCCTCGAGTACCACGCCGTCAACGGGGATGGACTCGCCGGGGCGCACACGCAGCACCTGGCCGGGCAGAATGGCATCGACGTCGACGGTGGCCTCGCTGCCGTCCTCTGCCACGACGGTCGCGGTCTTGGGTGCTAAGTCGATGAGCGCCTCGATAGCGCCGCCGGTCTTGGACTTGCTGCGCGTCTCGAGGTATTTGCCCACGGTGACGAGCGACAGGATGGTGCCAGCGCTCTCAAAATACAGGTTGTCCATGCTCGTCATCATGGCCTCGTGCACCTGACCTGCGGCTAGCTGGTCGGCCATGATGAACATGGCGTAGAGCGACCAGGCGATGGAGGCGGTGGCGCCCACGGCAATAAGGGCGTCCATGGTGGGCGCGCCGTGCGCGAGCGATTTAAACCCGTTGATAAAGTACGCGTCGTTGACGTAGACGATGGGGATGAGCAGGACGAGCTCGGTGAGCGCGAGTGTCATACTGTGGGTATGGTCGGTGAAAATACCGGGCAGCGGCCAGCCGAGCATGTGCCCCATGCCTATGTAGAACAGTGGGATGAGGAATACGATCGAGATGATGAGGCGGGTGCGCATGGCGGAGGCGGCGGCCTCCAGCTTTTTGGTGGGCGACTCCATATGGGCGGCGCCGGACCTGGCTTGCGTACTGCCGTTTTGGGAGGCGTCGATGCCCGTGCTGACGGGCGAGGCCGAGTAGCCCGCGCGGTCGACAGCGGTGCAAATGTCGTCGGGGGAGACCTGCGCAGGGTCGTAGTCCACCAGCATAGAGCCGGCGAGCAGATTGACCGCGACGCTTTGGACGCCGTCGAGTTTGCTGACGGCACGGTCCACGTGCGCTTGGCACGCGGCGCACGTCATGCCGCCCACGTCAAACTTATCTTGAGCCATGGCTTCTCCTTTCTGTGGTTCGGTGTTGGAATTGTTAACCTGCTGATACTATACACCCATACCCCCTGGGGGTGTACAGTGGAGATTGAAATGTATGCCATTCTGTTATTGGCCGAGGTGATAGCCAGGTCGGCGGACCGTAGCCGGTCTAATGTCTCAATCTGTAACAACTAGACCCGTTTTTGTCGAGTAACTGTTACAGATCTAGATATTTCATCGAGCCACAACTTAACGTCTCAATCTGTAACATCTGGGGACTGTTTTGCCTGCTAGATGTTACAGATCGAGACAAACCATTCGAGGGTAACCTGAACATCTCGATCTGTAACAGCAAGACCGATATTTGGGTCCTAGTTGTTACAGATTGAGATGTTGTCTCGCGGGGTTGGGGTTTGTCTCGTTCTGTAACATCTAGACCTGTATCTGCCGAGCTAGTGTTACAGATCGAGACAATTGCCGGGGAGGGGTCCCGTCACGGCAAGACGCCCGCTCTCTAGATACAGAATCCGGGGATCACACAGGTTCGTTTGTTTGGCTTGTCCGCAGGCGTTGCGTACGTAAAGACGTCGCCGTCGTGTCCAACGCGATTCAAATAGAGCGTGCCTTCGGTCTCCGATGAGTCGGGGCTCACCGTGCGCTCCCACCAGCAGGTGTCCTTGCCCTTCCACTGGCGGACCATCGTCTCGTTCGTGGAATACGGGCTCACCTTGAGCTCGCGGAAGAGTTGGTACCCCTTGCCCTCGCCGTTGTAGATGTCTGCCAGGTAGTGATAGTCCTTGGCAAACGAATCGGGCGGTTGCGTACCGCACAGCTCGACCATGGCGGGCAGCCAAAGGGTTGCGGGCAACTCGCTCAGACACGATGCACTGTTGGCGGCGCCAGCGTTATTCGAGATCTTTTTGACAGATTTGATGAGTGCGCGCAACTCGTTGGGCAGCAGCTTAAGGCCGTCGCCGTTGAGCCATTTCCGCAGCTCGCAATCTGCCCAGCCGGCGCTCGGCGGTTCAGCCGCAGCGTTGCGCTCGGCAATACCCGCGTCGAACATAAACGTCAGTCCGGCCTTGCCCGTCCCGTCCAGAAGCTCATCGTGGCGGATGCCCACAAGCTGCGCGCCAACCTGCAGCCCGTTGGTGAGCGTGACACGCTTGGTACACGGATAGGGGATATGCCCATCGGCATCGAGCAGGTGATAGCGCTTGGCAATCTCGCGTGCCTCGCTACGGGTCTCGGCGGCCTTAATCTTGAGCGAAATCTCCTGCAGCTGATCCCAGGTGTAGTCGTCAAGTGAACCGCGGATGCCGTCGAGGTAGTCGGGGATGCCAAAGCCATGGGTTGCCGCCCCGATAACGCTGAGCCCCGCAACGGCTGCGATAGCGCCGCCGATAATAAAGCGGCGGCGGGTCATGGCATCGTGGCGGGCCTGATTCAGGATCTCTCGTGCGCGCTCGCCGGCGACGTCGACCTTAAGGTGCGTGCCAGAATCGATATCAATTGCGGCCTCGTCTCCTGCACCTTCGCGGCCTTCGGATTCGGCGTCGGTGAGGTATGCCGAGAGCACCTCGAGCATCTGCTGCTCGGTGGGACGATCGCACTGCTCGACTGAGAGACCCTTCATGATGATCTGGACGAGCGCCTCATCGCCCTCGCAGCGCGGCTCGAGCGGTGCCGGCTTGGTCTTGGTCTTTACGAGATAGAACGAGCCGGTTGCAGCGGCGTCCGTCGACTCAAAGTCAAACGGTTTGCGACCGCTGTAGAGCTGGTACAGAATGCTCGAAAGCGCATAGACGTCGATTGCCGGCGAACGGCGAAGGGCCGCGATGCCTTCGATATCCTGCGTGAGCATCTCGGGCGCGGCGTATGCGGGCGTGGCAAAGCGCCAGATGTCGGCGCACCGGGTGATCGTGTCGTCGCCGAGAGCCATGGTCGCGGAGCCCATGTCGATGAGGCAGGGGTCAAAGGAGCAATCGGCAATCTGCTGCTCGAGCGTTCGGCTGGTGGTGCGGAACATAATATTGGCGGGCGACAGATCGCGATGGATGACCGGGTTCACGAGGCCTTGGGTCATCAAGAGCGCACGAAGCACGGCGTTTCCGACGGCGGCGACCATCTGGGTGGTCAGCCCGCCCGAGGCGTCGTGCGGAAGCAGGGGCAGCGCCTGCTTGAGCGAGGTGCCCTCGACCCACTCCATGAGGATGAGCGGGTCATCCTCGCACGATCCGTAGCCATAGACGCGCGGAAATCCGCGCAGGTGCGAGACGGTACAAAGATGACGGTACTCCTCGAATAGCGCGGCGGTGTTGGCCAAGTGAGCGGCCGATTGCTCGGCGGAGCGGTCGGGGGCTTGGCCGGAAAGGATAGCGTTGTCCTTGAGTAGCTTGACGGCAAAGACCTCGCCGCTCGTGTTGGTCGCGCGCAGCACGTGCCCGATGTTGCCGTTGTTGCGGTGGGCCGTCTGGAGAATAAGCGTCATAAACCGACGTTTGGCGTCGTCCTCGGCGCTGGGGTCGACCGCCACGGCGGTATCGAACGTATCGAGACGGATGAGTTTGTCGCCATAGGCGCTATCGGTAGTATCCATGGCGTTCCTTTGTCTGGCATGGGTTGCCGCACGTATACGCGAGCAGTGCGGATATCGGTAAAGTACCATGATAGCCGCACTGCCCACGTATACCGCTGAGCATTGTCGTTTACGACGCAGAAGGTAGAAGACGAAAGACGGACGGCGACCGTCTTCCGATCGCCGTCCGCGCTAGTCCACAATGACAAGGAATGTCGTGTAGAGACCCAGATGGAGCCTGTCGCTGTTTTCGATTTTCACTGGGGGATAGATCTTGCCGGGCTCGCGTTGGTCGCGCGGCGGCTCAATCACAATATCGCCGTCGCCTGCACCCGATTCGAGTACCGTGCCGTTGGTCGATCCAAGGCCCTGGGCGTACCAGTGCTCACCCTCAAGCCAAATGCGAAGATGCTCGCGCGATGCGTCGGCGCCCACATCGGTGATGCTGGGCGAGGTTTTGGGCAAAGAACCAATTACGGTGCCGCGCGGATCGCGTGTGAGGGGATGGATTTGCATGTCGGCGCAGTTGTCGGCATGGGTTCTGAGCAGACCGAGGTTGGGGGCGACGGTGCGCGGCTGCTCCAGGCTGCTCATAAAGCCACGTCCGACGGTAGTTTCGGTGGTGCCAAAGTGCCCGCCCGTCTTGCTGTCGCAAAAGCGCTCGACGGTGGCCACGCCCTGAACGGGATCGGCGAGCGCCCCCGTTGCCACAAAGAGCATCAAGAAGAGCGTGCTTTTTTCGCGCACGGCATTGCCGTCAAAGTTATCGATGCGATTGAGGGTATTTGCATATAGGCGGCTGTCCAGCTTGTAGCTGGCGAGAGCCGACATCATTTCGTTGGCGGCCGGACCGCGATAGTGCTCGGCGATTGCCCGATAGGCGGACTCGCCGCCGCCGAGCTTGCTGCAGATTGCCGCGGAAAGGTTGAGCGTGGTGACGGTAAAGTCGCTGTAGATGGCGGGCGCGCACTGGTCAGGCTTGCGATGGACGATGTAACGGGTGAGATACGAGCGGTTGGAAGAGCATTTCTCGAGCAGGGTACTGCCGAGATAAGAGTTTCCATTGATGAGCATTCGGGCGATCTCGAGATGTTTAAGACCGCCGAACGAGCGAATATCGTTATAGAGGACCGAGCAAGGCGTCTCTGCTGCCACGGATACCTCCTTTGATTGCTTCCTAGCCAATATGGCGATAGGAATTAATGGCTCCCGGTGGGCGACGTATTAAATGGCTGCGCAATATATAGCGTAACCAAAGCAACATTATAGGCCACATGTTCGAAATTGCAGGAAGAGCGAGAGATTTGGTTTGGACTGAACGGAAATCCCCCTCTGTCTTGATCTATAACAATTAGGGCCGATTTTACTCGATAACTGTTACAGATTGAGACGTTTGTGAACCGTGTCGACCGTTTGTCTCGATCTGTAACACGTAGAGGAAGATTTGCCCTGTAGATGTTACAGATTGAGACAATCAGCCGGGCCCGCCGCGTCCGCCTCGTCATCTGTGGTTTACGTGGGGGCATGCGAAGCACGGGTATACTAACCCGCGGCGAATCTGCTCCATCGCTTAGGGCCGCTGCGTCTGGACGGCGCGTGATAGGGCTGCCAAAGCGATCGCCAGCGTGCTGAGCAACGTCCTCTCTGTGCGCACCCGTATTTGTATGTATTAGCGCACTACCAAGCACGCCCGCGCGGCCGCATGCCGCGCCCATGACGCGTGCAGATAAGGAACAACGACATATGCGTAATTCTGTATCCGACGTCACGGACGCCGAGATTCTGGACGAGACCCGCGAGGCCATGACCCAGGCTGCCTTCGATGCCGCCGACGAGGCCAATGCTGCCCAGGCCGTCGAGTCCGCTACCGAGAGCCTGCCCGCCTTTGACGAGCTGGGGCTTTCGGACGAGATGCTTCGTGCTATCGAGAACCTGGGGTACACGGCGCCGACGCCCGTGCAGGCCGGTTCGATCCCTGTGGTGCTCGAAGGCCGCGACTTGCTTGCCGCCGCTCAAACCGGCACCGGCAAGACGGCCGCCTTCTTGCTGCCGACTATGAACAATCTGGAGCACATCGCTCCTCCCAAGCCCGTGCGCGAGCGCGGCGGCCGCAACCGTCGTCGCGGTGCTAAAAAGCCCGAGGGCAACGGCCGTGGCCCCGTGATGCTCGTCATCACTCCTACGCGCGAGCTTGCCCTGCAAATCGACGAGGTCGCGAGCAAGATCGCCGACGTCACCGGCCATGTTGCCGTGACCGTCGTGGGCGGTGTGAGCTACAAGCCGCAGACCGCGGCACTCAAGTACGGCTGCGACATTCTGGTCGCCACGCCGGGCCGTCTGGTCGATCTGATCGAGCAGGGCGCTTGCCACCTGGACGAGGTTAAGGTGCTGGTGCTCGACGAGGCCGACCGCATGCTCGACATGGGCTTTTTGCCCGCCGTTCGCCGTATTGTCCGCGAGACGCCGGCCGAGCGTCAGACGCTGCTGTTCTCGGCGACCCTCGACGAGGAAGCCGTGGGTGAGATCACCGACCTGGTGAGCGACCCGGCTCGCGTGGAGATCGCACCGGCCACGTCGACCGCCGACACCGTCGACCAGTTTGTGTTCCCAGTGTCCATCGAGGCCAAGAACAACCTGCTGCCCGAGTTCCTCAAAAAGGAGGGCCCGGAGCGCACGATCGTCTTTATGCGCACCAAGCACCGCGCCGACAGCTGCTGCCGTCGTCTGGAGCGCAAGGGCATCAAGGCCGCCGCGATTCACGGCAACCGCAGCCAGGCGCAGCGCGAGCGCGCGCTTTCGGCCTTCCGCGACGGTACCGTCGACGTGCTGGTGGCAACCGACGTGCTTGCCCGCGGCATCGACATCAGTGACGTGCGCTACGTCGTGAACTTTGACGTGCCGGCCGAGCCGACCGACTACATCCACCGTATTGGCCGTACGGGCCGCGCCGGTGAGCTGGGCTGGGCCATCACGTTTGTGACCGAGCAGGACGTTGACGAGTTCTACGAGATCGAGAAGCTCATGGACAAGACCGCCGACATCTACGAGGCCGGTGACCTGCATGTGGGTCCCAATCCGCCCGCGGTTGACCCCGAGCGCGACCCTGCGGCCTTTAAGGTGAAGAAGAAGACCAAGCGCGGCAAGTCCAAGAGCAAGAAGAAGCTCGAGCAGGCACGTCGCGACGGCAAGCGCAACGGCGATGACTACGGCGATGTGGCCGGTCGTTCCAACCGCGGTCGCGACGAGCGTCGCGGCGACGGCGAGCGTCCGAGCCGTCCCAAGCGTGGCGGCAAGACCCGCGTGCGCGAGGGCGTCCAGGCTCGCGTGGACGAGGCCGTGGAGAGTGTGGCCCGCGAGGTGGCTGCCGAGGAGCGCGGCGGTGCCGGTGCCATTGAGCAGGCCCCGCGCGGCAACCGTGCCGAGCGCCGTGCTAAGCAGTTCCAGGGCGAGGCACATCGCCGTCGCCGCGAGGACGAGGACCGCGGCGGTCGTCGCCGTGTTGAGCGCGAGGACGAGGGCCGTGGCTCGCGCGGCGGCAAGCGTGGTGCGGGCAACCGTCGTCGTTCCGGTCGTGATGACGAGCGCAGTGGCCGTGGCGAGCGTCGCGGCGGCGAGGGCCGCGGTGCGCGTGACACCCGCAGCGGTGAGTCCCGTGGTGGCAAGCGCTTTGAAGAGCACGGCGGCCGTGGCGGCGAGCGTCGCGAGGGTGCTCGCGGTAATGGCGGGCGCAGTGGCGCCGGGCGTTCTGGTGAATCGCGCGATCGTCGTGATCCGCGTGCCAGCCGCGATCGTCGCGATGATTGGCGCAACTACGACGATACCCGCGAGGAGCGTCGTGGCGGCTACCGTGGCGGTCGCGGCGGCAACCAGGCCGGTTCCCGCGGCGGTCGTGCCGGCGGTCGCGATAACCGTGGCAGCTATGGCAACAATCGTGGCGGCAAGCGCGGCGGCAGCTCCCGTCGTCCCGGTGACGGCGGCGGCAAGCGCAAGTAACATACGCGTCGCGCGGTAAGGCGAGATGAGTTTGGGTCCCGAGTAGACGATGCTCGGGGCCCTTTTTGTGGGCGTAGTTTGAGGTGGGCCGGCCCCCTCACGAAAAAGCACGGAGGCGGTCGCGGCAAGAGATGTGGGTTATCGGCTTAGTTGGAGATTCGCGTATGCGGGGTTCTGGCATAGACGGAGAACGTGAAGCTCCCTACTGACGCACGGTGGCCGCAGTGCCCGGGCGGACACACTCGGGATTCCGCTCGCTGCCTGGCGCCCTTGCTGCCATCTGACTTTCACGCTCGCATTGTTCTGGATGCGGGCGTGTTTTTTCACGGCACGCACGGGTCCCCCGGGGTGCGACGTGCATTTTCGGGAGTTTTCAGCAAGCCGGGGTGGCTGCATACGCGCCGGAAGCGTCTATTTGATCTCGCGAGATCCCTCGACGGGCGATTTGGGTCGGCAGGCGGCGTACGGCGTGGCGATAGCGCGCGTTTCGCGCCGTGCCGTGCCCCAAAGCGACGCCGGCCGCGCGATGCTCCCGGTTCGCGGCGTCGCCGGCGGGGGTCGCGATGCTGAATACTCCGGTTTTTGCACGGTCCAAGCGGGGGTACGTTGGGACGGGAAGGGGCGCCCCCATCTATTTATGCATGGCACAAGCGAAAATATGCAAGACAATAGGGCGCCATGCGCCGGATGCCCAGATTGGGCGCGCCATACGCCGACGTTCGCCGCGTCCCTTCCGCGCCGTGCGCGAATCAAAAGGCGAGGGCAGTTATGGGCGTGCGGGCGGCCCTGCTGACGGCGGGGTTGCAGCGGAGCTTGCGCTTGCCGTGGGCGATCGCGCGCCCTGGGCGCCGGCGCTCGACGGCCGCATGCTCCTGCTTGCCACGCACGATGCCGCTGACGCTCGGGCCCTCAATATCTCGGACATCATCACGCTCTAAATACTACTTAGCAACAAAATGATCCGTATTTCTCCGTCCCCATGGGGTCGGGTATGGTATTCTATCTGCGGGGGTAATACTTAAGAATACAGAGTAATACCAACGCCGTAGAAACAAACTCCAGATGCGGGCCAATCGGGTTGCCTTCACAGCCCGTCGCCCAGCCGCGTGGCCCGCATCTATCCACACCACCGTCGTTTCAAAAAGGAAGCGCCATGGCAGAACACATGACCCCGGTTGTCGCGAAGGTCTTGCCCGAGGAAAAGGCGGCCTTCGCGGCGGCAACCCAGCTCGTGGGTACCACGCCGTCCAACGCCATCCGCATGTTCATCGCCGCGTTCAATCGCTGCGGCACCTTTCCGTTCGACATTTCGCCCAGCGGGGCCTTTGGCGCTGCGCCCGATTCTCATCAATAAGTGATCCGTTTTCCTCCGTCCCCATGGGATCAGCTCTCTGCCGAGTTGTGGTAGAATTAGGGAACGTTTTGAGGAGGTTGGCATGCTCAATGCGCTGGTTTGGGCACTTGCCTGTTTTGGCGTTGTCGCTGCCGATATAGCCCTGAGCGTGGTTCTGTTTTCGGTTCTCGATGCCCTGTCGGTGCTGACGGGCTATCCGGTCGACAATCTCGATATTCAATGGTTCCAGGCTGCCGCTCAGACGGCGTCGTATTTGATGGCGCTGCTGTGGTGGCGCTATCTGTGGCCCCGCTCCTTCATGGCGCGCCGGCAGGGCGAGCGCCCGCTCGGTGGGGGAACAGGCGCGGCATGGAAGCGCATCGTCTGCGTTGTCGTGATCGGTCTGTCCATGCAGGTGGTCGTTGGCTACGTGACCGACGCCGTGCTGTCGCTGTTGCCCGAGGCGGCGGCCGATTACAGCGAACTTGTCGAGGAGACGGGCATGGGCGACACGAGCTATCTGGCCGTCCTGACCACGGTGCTCGGCGCGCCGTTTTGCGAAGAGCTCCTGGTGCGCGGCATCATCTTTGAGTTTTCGCTCCGAGCGTTTAATCCGCAGTGCCGCCCACTTTGGAAGCGCCGGCGTCGTGCGAGCGCGCAGGACGGCGCCATGGTGCCCTGGGCGGCCCCAAGCACGTGGGGTATCGCCGCGGCGATTGTGTTGCAGGCGGCAATCTTCGGTTTTATGCACATGAATTGGGTGCAAGGTTGCTACGCGGGTGCCGCCGGCCTCATCTTTGGCTGGGTGCTCGTGACGACCGGAAAGCTTCGCTATACGATCCTGCTGCATTTTGCCTTTAATGCCGGGTCGTATCTCATGACGTTGCTCTGGTTTGTGGACACGCCGTTCGACGTGGCAATTACGGTCGCTATTGCCGGCGTCATCCTCGTTGAGGCAATGCGCTCACTGCGCCAAGCGTGCCAGCAGAGCGCTGCGACCACATCTACCGCATTCCCGCACTAATTGCGACGCCCGCCTCCGTTGGCGCCCTGCCGTCCCTGGGCCGCGCGATTGCGACCGGCAGTGTTCTGTGCGCGCGACATGCCGCTGTGCCCCTTGCTGCCCTTTGGCCCCTTGCCGGCACCGCCAGCGCCACCGTGCGGCTTGCCGCCTTTCTTGCCAGCGCCGTGTCCGCCGCCAGCAGATGTCTCGCCCGGGCGTGGCGGCACGGGGCGAATCAGACAATGCTTGGTGTAGCCGATCAGGTCACGACGCCCGGCCTTTTCCAGCGCCTCGCGTACGAGCTTGTAGTTCTCGGGCTTGCGATATTGGATGAGCGCGCGCTGCATGGCCTTCTCGTGCGGGTCGCGCGCCACATAGATCGGCTCCATGGTGCGCGGGTCCACGCCGGTGTAGTACATGCACGTCGACATGGTGGACGGCGTGGGGTAGAAGTCCTGCACTTGCTCGGGCATGTAGCCCATGTCGCGCACGGCCTCGGCAAGGTCCACGGCTTCCTTCATGGTTGAGCCCGGGTGGCTCGAGATGAGGTACGGCACCACATACTGCTTGAGTCCATACTCGCGATTCAAGCGTTCAAATTTACGGCAGAATGCATCGTAGACGGCGCGGCTCGGCTTGCCCATCACGGACAGCACCGCGTCGCTCACGTGCTCGGGCGCTACGCGCAGCTGGCCCGAGACATGGTGCTCCAGCAGCTCGCGCAAAAACTCGTCCGAGGCGTCGGCCATGGTGTAGTCAAAGCGGATGCCGCTGCGCACGAAGACCTTTTTGACGCCCGGCAGCTGGCGCAGGTCGCGCAACAGCTGCGTGTAGCCGCTCTCGTCGACCACCATGTTCTTGCATACGCTCGGCCACAGGCAGCGTTTGTTCTTGCACACGCCGTGCTTGAGCTGCTTGTCGCAGGCCGGGCGGCTAAAGTTTGCCGTCGGTCCGCCCACGTCGTTGATGTAACCCTTAAACTCGGGATCGCGCGTGAGCAGCTCGGCCTCGCGCATGATCGAGTCGTGGCTGCGCATCTGCAGTACGCGGCCCTGGTGGAAGGTGAGGGCGCAAAACGAGCACTCGCCAAAACAGCCGCGGTTGGAGCTAATGGAAAACTTGATCTCGGCAAAGGCCGGCACGCCGCCCGCCGCGTCGTAGTCGGGATGCCAGTCACGTGCGTAGGGGAGTTCGGCAACCTCGTCCATCTCATCGGTGGTGAGCGTCGCCGATGGCGGGTTCTGCACCACATAGACGCTGTTGGGGTAGGGCTCTACCAGGCGATGTCCGGTGATGGGGTCCATATTCTGCTGTTGCACATTGAAGCTGCGTGCGTAGTTGAGCTTGTCGGCGGTAAGATCGTCCCAGCTGGGCAGCAGGTCGTAGTCGTAGACCTCGTCGAGCGAACCCGTGCGGTAGACGGTGCCGTTGATATAGGTGATCTGATCGACGGGCAGCCCCGCGTCGAGCGCGTCGGCAATCTCGACAATCGCGTGCTCGCCCATGCCGTAGATGAGGATGTCGGCGCCCGAGTCGAGCAGTACCGAGCGCTTGAGCTTGTCCTGCCAGTAGTCGTAGTGGGCCAGACGGCGTAGGCTCGCCTCGATGCCGCCGATGATGATGGGGGCATCCTTGAACGTCTGGCGGATAAGGTTGCCGTAGACCGTGACGGCTCGGTTGGGACGGCGCCCCTCCTCGCCACCGGGGGTATAGGCATCGGTGTGGCGGCGGTGCTTGGTCACCGAATAGTGGTTGACCATGGAGTCCATGTTACCGGCGCTGACGAGAAAGCCCAGGCGCGGCTCACCGAGCACGCTGATGCTGGCGGGGTCGGTCCAGTCGGGCTGGCAGATGATGCCCACCTTGTAGCCGTGCGCGTCGAGGACGCGGCTGATGATGGCCATACCAAAGCTAGGGTGGTCCACGTAGGCGTCGCCGCAGATGTAGACAAAGTCGCACTGGTCCCAGCCGCGCGCATCCATGTCGGCGCGGCTGACGGGGAGGAACTTATCGCGGCCCGGACGCCAGGGGCGCGTGGGCGCTGCTGGGGTATGCGTGGTGTGCCCACCCTGCGCCTTGCCGCCGCGCTTTTGCTGCTGGCCCTGTTTGCCCTGCTGACTGCGCTGGTTGTTCTGAGCGTGCTGAGGCTTTTTTGCCACGATCCCTCCCGGTGTTTGTATGCTGCACGTAATTGTAACCAGTCTTTTTGGGACGGGGCTAAAAAGACTGGTGGAGTACACGAGCTGGCGGATCGGCGTGTCGATGCGGGTGCCGGCGCCGCGCCCGCTGTTTGTTTCCAGACTGTGTATCTGCGCGTTGGAGAACCCGTCTCGCGCGCACGCCATGTTGTCAATGGGTTACAGTATGAACGGCGGCTATGTTTCCGCCAACGCACGAGAGAGTCGTCAACAAGGAGGATGCACGACGATGCAGCGTGCCAAACAGATATCGGAGTCTATTGAGCTGGGCATCATCTTGGCGCTCGCCGGTGGCTTTATGGACGTTTATTCGTACATTGGGCGCGACCATGTTTTCGCCAACGCGCAGACGGGCAATATCTTGCTGGTGGGCGTAAGCATCTCGGAGGGCAATTGGGCACTTGCGGGGCGCTACTTCTTCCCTGTGGTGTCGTTTGCTGTGGGCATTATGCTTGCCGACCTGGTACACGAGCGGTTTGGCAGTGTGATCCACTGGCGTCAGGTGACGGTGTTCTTTGAAGCCGTCATCTTGCTGGGCGTGAGCTTTATCCCCGGTGGCGGTTACAACCTGCTCGCCAACTGCCTCACCTCGTTTGCCTGCGGCATGCAGGTCGAGAGCTTCCGCAAGATCCACGGTCACGGCATCGCTACGACCATGTGCATCGGCAACTTGCGCAACGCGCTGCAAAACGTGGACGATTACATCATCACCCACAGGCGCGGCTTTTTGGAAAACGGCCTGCTGTACTTTGGCGTGATCTTTACCTTTGTGTTTGGCGCCGTGTTGGGCAACTGGTGTATTGAGCGCATGGGCCTGCACGCCATCGTCGTGGCGAGCTTGCTGCTGTTTGTCGCGTTTGCCATCATGTTCATCGACCGCGAGCGCGACTTGCGCTTACGCTGGAAGGTTGCGGCCGAGGCTTGGAAAGAGGGCTGTCGAAAGTAACCGAATGCGGCAAAGGGGCCGTCCCTTTGTCAGATAGATCGATAATGGGGAGGGGACGGCCATCTCGGCCGCCCCATTTTTGGAGTCTTAAGCGCTAAGGTGCATGTTTGTAATGACAAGATTTGACGTCAGCAAAGCGTGCTGCTTGAGGCTATAGAATAAAAATGTCATCTTTCTAGCTATAATTATTAGTTGAGGGGATGGACATATGCCAGAGCTTTTTATTCAAAATAAGACGACAGTAATCAAGTTGATGGCGCTCTGCATTTTATCTGCCCTGGTGGAGCTGTCTGTTGTTAAAGCTGAATCGTTGATAATAGATTATGGCCTGCTTCGTTCTAATTATCGTAACGTTTTATACATTGGGTTAGGCCTGCTAGTATTGCTCTCAGTTGAGCTGGTGACAAATCTGTTCAGATCAAAATATGCGGAGCAATTGGCTTCCGATGGTGCTAACTGCTTCTATAGATTGCTTGCCCGCCATGCTTTAGAGCGGCCCTTAGTTTTAGCAAAAGACAGTGACTACCTGTTATCGCGCATTGAAGAGGCCGGGAACCTACAGCCGATGATTGGAATATTTACAACTGCGTTTCTTCCGTGCCTAGTGACGGGTTTGGTATCGTTTGTGGCGCTATCTAATATCTCTATGTTGCTTTTGATTCCTGTTTGTGTTTCGGCATTGTTTATTTCGCTTCTATATCCGTTCGCTCTTAGTAAGCTATCGACTAAGAGCGAAAAGGCATTGGAGGCCCAGGCGAGGGGTTCTGCTTATTTAGCCCAACTAATAAATTGTCGACTTTACATTCGTATTTCTCGTTCAATTAACTTGGAATTACTTCACTATAAAAAGATGCTTAAAGCCTGCAGGAACTCTCGAGTTGAGGAGAGTGTCTTTGCGAGATTGGCAACTGAAATAGTTGACGCTGGCAACATCATTACTGGCTTGCTTTCAGTTCTGCTGCTTATTTTCCTTGTGTTAAAGCGCGGGCTGACGGTCGGGATTGCAGTGCAGAGTTATCAACTTGTACTTCTATGCTATTCTCCTTTTCCTCTTGTTCTGAATTGTTGGGCTCAGCTTCAGCCGTCGTTTAGATCGTTGCACCGTGTCTTGGAATTACGTCGTCTTTTGGAAGCTGAAAAACCTAATTTGATATGCTTCGATCACGCTGATCGAATTAGTTGGAAAGGAATCAGTCTCTCGTTTTCGTCGAACGAAACTAATGAGAGGATAACAATTCCAGATTGCACGATACAGGCACCTTGTCTGGTTTTAGTAAGCGGCCCTAATGCATGTGGTAAATCTTCATTTCTGGAAGTATTGAATGGATTATTGTCTCCAGTTGCTGGCAGACTGTGTGTTAATGAGTCTACTGTCATTTTCGATGGTTCGACTTTAATCCAGCTACCCTGCGCAACTATGCCGCAAAGACATTTGATAATGGGGGGAACTTTCAGGAAGGCTCTTTACTATGGTCTTGTAGATATTGACTCTGAAAAACTCATCTATCTTTTGAGGGGTTTTAGCCTCGATAAATTATTTGAATCAAATCCCATCATTGGAGCTAGGGGACACAATTTGTCTGGCGGAGAACTGGCTTCTCTATTACTTTGTAGGGCCTTTCTGAGCAGTTATTCTATTGTTATTTTGGATGAGCCTTGCAACAATTTAGATAATGCTTCGATATCCTTTTTGAAGGTGGTTGTTGCACAGGAGATGAAAGAGCGAATCGTCATCATTGCGGATCATGGACATGGTTTCGAACAATTTTCGGACTATGTAATACAGTTTCAGGAGCCAGAAAAAACTATCTAGCTCCTGAACGTTGCTACGAACTGCTTTTTGCGATTTATTCGAGATGCTCTTCAATCCGAGCCCTCAGAAGGGCAATGGCTGTGGGTATTCCAATTGCGGCGGCTAATTCGGCTTTATCCAAAACCTGTATGCTAAAGCACGATCGTTTATCACATTGAAGGACGATAACTGAAGATAGCTTCACTTCCCGTTGGCTGAATATATCGTAATCTCCAAATAGGAAGTTACCTTTTATTGTGTAATTCGGTATGTTCGTTATGCACTTCATCTCAAGTCTGTTTAGGCCATAATCGAACACCGCAACTTCCTTGTGTTCGATGATGAGCGCAACCCTGGGCATGTTACTAAAACCACCGTCGACGACAGTAAAGAGTTTTTCATTTGCATCGTCATAAACGGTATATTTTAGACTCAATAGCTGTCCTAGTGGACCCGTGAACCCATGTCTTTTGATATTGAGGTTGTCTCCAGCTGGGTTGATGAGAACTAGATCATGCGGATAAGGGTTACCCTCAATTGAGATTCGATATTCGTTTGTAGCCGTCTTGCTCGATTTAGGACCAGTAGCCACCACGCGTCATCGCCTCGATCGAATTGGAACCGACTTCTGCTTCGTGCGGAGAATTGCGCAGTATGTTGCAGTACATGCAGCTGCAATAACCGCATGGGCAATTTCTAATAAAATGAATGGCGCTATTTACTGCATGCATGTTAAATGGACGAATACTTCTCATGATTTACCTCCCATTGTTCGATTATTTCTGACTGTTCTATTACCTTCTTCACCTCCTCAACACTGTTGAACCCTAGGTTTTCAATCGACGAGTACTCAACGTAAACAGAAAACCTGCTTTCAAGATAAATTAGCAGTCGAACTAAATCTGATGAGGACAAGTTGAATGGCGGGTCGGTCAATTGCTGATTTCTTAGATTTTGGTCAAATTGAGTCAAATCCAAATCTCTAATATTGCTTATCGCTTTTTCGATTTCTGCATAGATGGTTTCATCTTTACAATATGCTGTCATTTCAGCACCCCAATATCGAAATCAAACAACTCGTTCTCGATTGTTTTGCAGCATAGTAATGATTCTTCTGGATCTAAGCTGGCTGAGAAACAGGGCATTCCTCTTAGTCGAAGTTCTCTTGCTGCTTGAATAGCTTTATCGCTAGATGAATAGCTTATTTGAAATCTATGCGTCTCCAACCCTTCCGTGGCGTCAAGTACTTCGTTTGTAATTTCAAATTGAACTTTCTCTGCTTGCGTAAGCGTTTCAATTATGGGCATGAGTCCAAGCATTATGTCGTAGTCGGCTATCGTGTATGGGATATTGATAATGGCCAAGTCAGGGCAGAAAGCTCGACATGCAGCAATCGATCCTAATCCGTAATCTCCGAAAATGTGGTCGTCGTATTTCATAAGCACATTGGGCGTTTCTAATAGAGCCAGGTCGGTTTTATCATTTTCAATGATGAGATTGATCTGCTCATTCATTTTGATGATGGCGGATTGGCCACCATCAAAACTAAGGGTGTTGCAGCCCCAGATTTCATTTAAAGGATTGAAGCTCAAAGCGCATAGATTGGGATGGTACTTTCTCATCTCGCTAACGATGCTACTAAACGTAATTGTTGAATCGGCGGGTGTATATAGATTCCCGACAACAATTTTTGGTATCAGGGCTAAATCCTGCATGTCGCTTTTGCTAGACTCGATTTGTTCAGTGGCGAGTTGGCTGACAACCTTCTTATTTACAGAATGAGCATAGGTTTCAGCGTGTTTACTAAATTCTATGAGTCCTGCGGCGCTTTCTTTTGTCGATAAAATGACTACCAGGTCTGATTCATCGATTGTCGTTACATAGTTAATTTGATTTCTTATACCAATTTCTTTGCAATTAACAAGGTTGGCAACATCTAGGCCGTCCGGTAGAATGCCGCATGGCGTTGATACCCGGATATTGTAGCCAATTCCTAGCAACCCAATTAGAAGAGGATAGTCAGCTCTCGTGAAAGATATAAGTCCAATTGTCTTCATGATTTTTATCGCTTGTTCCTTTTAAGAGCCGTTGTAATGGACACTTCGTGTCTATGAAGCTCAAAGCGAAGTATTTTCTGATTAAGTCGATCAAAGGCAATTCGTTTTGAGTTGTCGCATGCTGTTCGCTTGTAATCAGGGCTAATTACTCCTTTGCAATCTGCGCTTTTAATGCATTGAGTGCACAGCTGAAATGCCCAACATTTTTTACATGAATCGCTGGTCAGCTTTGAAACATTGATCATCTTTTCAATTTGACCTAAATCAAATCCTGAATCCAATGTACCGATATACATGTCTTTGGTTGTTTCGCTGACCCTTTCGCAAGGAAGAAGCGCTCCTGCTGTTGTCACAAATAGACGCGTAACTCCTGGCTCGCATGGACCGCCGGGTATAGCTTTTGTTGGGATGTTCGAAGGTGCAAATCGCTTAATGTTTTGGTTGATGCTTGCAAGCGTATATGAAGCGAGCCTATCGCTGCGGTTTCCTTTTTCGATCTTGCGCTCGTCCATAATTCTTGCTTTAAATAAGGCGTAATTCAGTTGACTTGAGAACTTGTCATTGTAGGGGGCGATACGTCCGTTGCGTTCCAAGTAGTTGAATTGAACATCGCAAGCCTCGATATCCTTATCATTTATAAAGGAAGAGACTGTTTTATAGATGTTGTTCGTGTCGACTACGGCATTAAAATGAATATATTTGTTGCGTTCAGGATGGTTGTCTAAAATCATATGAACATTGTCTATAACTGCTTGGTATGAGGACTCACCATTAGCGTAATGCCTAGACTTATCATGGATTTGCTGCGGCCCGTCAAGACTGATTAGCAAATAGAATTCATGCCCAGAATCGAAGAAGAATTTAACCATATCTTCAGATAAAAGAGAGCAATTGGTTGTAATTCGAAATGAGATGTGTTTTCCTTCAAATACCTGTTCTGCATATTGAGTAATTAGCTTAATTTCACTAAATCGAAGGAGAGGTTCTCCTCCATAAAATGCTACGACCGGGTTTGGGTTGTCAATCGAGTGCATCTTAAAGAATTCGATTGCATGTTTGGCCGTCGAAACAGACATAGAGTTATGACTGTGGGTTCTGTTGTATAAGGAGTTTTCGGAATAGATACAGTAATCACATCGGAAGTTGCAAGATTGAGTCAGCTGAAGGGTTATCATCCGTAAATTTCTTTCCAGCTTAACTTTCAAAAGGTCAATTGATGGATAAGCGACATCCTGCAATGGCGAATCACAGCAGTAGCCACATGATTGTAGTAACTGGAATTCTTGGTCTGATTTATAGGAGTCGGGGCAAACATCGCCTGCTTGGACTTCTGAGATGAAATTGAAGAGATCTTTGCTTACTGCAAGTATCTCGTTTCGATTGGCATCATAAATGTAGTGGCCCAAGAGGGTCTTTATGGGTAGAACTAACATCTCTACCGCCTCTTTCATTTCACTAATGTTATTTTAGTGAACTAAGATGTTTACTATAAGGTAACCATTTATAAACGTATTGTCAAACATATATTGCTAAAACAGAAACAATTTATAGACTGAGTGGTCGTATCCTTTGGGCGATTGCTCCTATAATCTAGCCTTCGCTGCTGTCGGGAGGGAAGGTCTAGGACTCCGTTATTATGTTGAAACGCTTTAACTAATTTGACGTTCTCACATGTTTTTCGTTTCAAAAGCGTTAGGATGGGACTCATAGCGTGGGGCGTAATGGGTGCCCCACACGCGATGGGAGGCTATCAATGGCTAATCGTTTCGTTCTCAATACCATCTCTTATCATGGTTCCGGCGCCATCAAGGAGATCCCCGGCGAGCTCCAGCGTCGTGGCTATAAGAAGATCTTCGTCTGCTCCGACCCCGATCTGGTCAAGTTTGGCGTTACCGCTAAGGTGACCGACGAGCTCGACGCTGCCGGCATCGCTTGGAGCCTCTACTCCGAGATCAAGCCCAACCCCACCGTCCAGAACGTCAAGGACGGCGTCGAGGCCTTCAAGGCCGCCGAGGCTGACGCTATCGTGACCATCGGTGGCGGCTCCTCCATGGACACCGCCAAGGCCATTGGCATCATCATCAACAACCCCGAGTTCGCCGATGTCCGCAGCCTCGAGGGCGTTGCTCCGACTAAGAATCACGCTGTGTTCACCATCGCCGTGCCGACGACCGCCGGTACCGCCGCCGAGGTGACCATCAACTACGTCATCACCGACCCCGAGAAGGTCCGCAAGTTCGTGTGCGTCGACACCAACGACGCCCCCGAGGTCGCTGTCGTCGACCCCGATATGATGGCCTCCATGCCCGCTGGTCTGACCGCTTCCACCGGCATGGACGCTCTGACCCACGCCATCGAGGGCTACACCACCAAGGGCGCTTGGGAGCTCTCCGACATGTTCCACTTTGAGGCTATCAAGCTGATCAGCGAGAACCTGCGCGACTCCGTCGCCGAGGCCAAGTCCGGCAAGCCCGGCTCCGGCCGCGAGGGCATGGCTCTTGGCCAGTATGTCGCCGGCATGGGCTTCTCCAACGTCGGCCTGGGCATCGACCACGCCATGGCTCACACCCTGTCCGCTCACTACGACACCCCGCACGGCGTTGCTTGCGCCATGCTGCTGCCGATCGCCATGGAGTTCAACAAGCCGGTTTGCACCGAGCGCCTGGCCAAGGTTGCCGTTGCCATGGGTGTTGACACCACGGGCATGAGCACCGACGAGGCTGCCGACGCCGCTATCGCCGCCGTCAAGCAGCTTTCCGCCGACGTGAACATCCCGCACGTCTGCGAGGCCATGAAGGCTGACGAGATCGAGGTTCTGGCCAAGGACGCCATGGCCGACGCCTGCTTCCCGGGCAACCCGCGCGAGGCGACGCTCGACGACGTCATCGAGCTCTTCAAGAAGATCTGCCCGGCTGCTTAACCTGGTTCGGCGGGCCCCGCCCGTTAGCCCCAGAATCGTCCTCGGACATGTCGGAGCCCCCGCTGCGCACTACGTGCGGCGGGG